>NZ_FNUX01000002.1 GCF_900108305.1 Nitrosomonas ureae | reverse complement strand
GCCGCGCTGGCGCGGCAGACAGTGTTCGATCCGTTGATATTGGTTTTCAGTGATTTCCATCACCATATTATATCAAATAGTGTTAACAGGCCCTAGTCTGAAATTGTAACCTACACTGATATTCTCGCTTTCGCCTCACGCTGCAGCGGTATCTCCTTCACTAAAGCATACACCGCCGGAAAAATAATGAGTGTCAGAATCGTCGCGGAAACCATGCCGCCGACCATCGGGGCGGCGATGCGGCGCATGATTTCGGAGCCGGTACCGGTACTGAGCATGACCGGCAGCAGGCCGATGACGCTGCCGGCGATGGTCATCATCACCGGGCGGATGCGGTAAACCGCGCCTTGCACCACGGCGTCATACAAATCGGTTAAGCTGACCTGCTCGGCCATCGCTTTGCGTTGCCGCGCAATGGTGGCAAGCGATTGGTCGATGAAGGTCAGCATCACCATGCCGGATTCCGCGGCGATGCCGATCAGGCCGATGAATCCGACCGCGGCGGCGATGCTCAGGTTGTAATCGAGCCAGTACATCAACCAAATGCCGCCGACCAGCGAAAACGGTATCGACAGCATCACGATCAGCGTTTCGGTCAGGCGGCCGAAATTCAGGTACACCAGCAGGAACACCATAAAAACAGTCAACGGAATCATGATCTTCAGTTTTTCGGTCGCACGCTGCATGTACTCAAATTGCCCGCTCCAGGTCGCATAGTATCCTGGCGGGAATTGCACTTGCTCTTGCACCGCTTGTTGCGCATCAGCAATGTAACCGCCGATGTCGCGGTCGCGGATATCGATGAAGATATAGGCCGACAACAGGGCATTTTCGGTGCGGATACTCGGCGCTCCTTGCATCAGCTTGATTTGCGCTAATTGACCCAGCGGAATCATGGTGCCGCCCAGCGCGGGCACCAGCACTTGCGTGGCGATGGCCTGCGGGTCGCTGCGCAGTTCGCGCGGATAGCGGATCGCCACGTCAAAACGCTCGCGGCCTTCCACCGTGGTGGTAATCACTTCCCCGCCCAACGCCACCGAAATGACTTCGAGCAGATCACCCACCGCCAGGCCATAGCGCGCCAAAGCCAACCGATCCGGCTCTATATCCAGATAATAACCGCCGGTGATGCGCTCGGCATATGCGCTGGTGGTTCCGGGAACGGTTTTTACCACAGCTTCGATTTGTTTCGCGATGGCTTCGATCTCGGTCAGATTGTTGCCGAACACCTTGATGCCGACCGGCGTGCGGATACCGGTGGCAAGCATGTCGATGCGATTCTTGATCGGCATGGTCCAGGCGTTCGCGACACCGGGTATTTGCAGCGCCTGATCGAGTTCGGCAATCAGCCGGTCGATGGTCATGCCGGAACGCCATTCATGCTCCGGTTTCAGGTTAATGATGGTTTCAGTCATTTCCAGCGGCGCCGGATCGGTGGCGGTATCGGCGCGTCCCGCTTTGCCGAACACCGAGGCCACTTCCGGAAAGCTCATGATAATTTTGTTTTGCGTCTGCATCGTTTCCGCCGCCTTGGTCACCGAAATACCCGGCAATGTGACGGGCATGTACAGCAGCGTGCCTTCGTTTAAGACCGGCATGAATTCGGTGCCCAGCCGCATGGCGGGGTAAAGCGTCACCGCCAGCACGCCCAAGGCAATCACCAGTATGGATTTTTTCCACTGCATTACGCCCGCGACAATCGGCTGATATCCGCGAATCATCAGACGACCCGGCAGGTTGTCTTGCTCACGCGGGATGCGGCCGCGAATCAACAAAAGAATCAATACCGGAACCAGCGTAATCGACAGGATGGCCGCACCGGCCATGGCAAAGGTTTTGGTATACGCAAGCGGCTGAAACATGCGTCCTTCCTGCGCTTCCAGCGCGAACACCGGTAGAAACGATACCGTGATGATCAGCAGGCTGAAAAACAGCGATGGCCCGACTTCCTTGCACGCGGCGATTACCGCGTCCGTGCGCGATTCTCCCGGTTTGAGCCGCGCCAGATGCTTATGCGAGTTTTCCACCATTACAATGGCGGCATCGGTCATTTCCGCAATCGCCAGTGCAATACCGGCCAGACTCATGATATTGGAATTGATGCCGAGCTGCGCCATAGCGATGAAGGCGATCAGCACGCCGATGGGCAGCATGATGATCGCCACCAGCGCGCTGCGCACGTGCATCAGAAATACCGCGCACACCAATGCCACGATGATGATCTGCTCGATGAACACTTCTTTCAGCGTCGCAATGGCGCGGTGAATCAGCTCGGAACGGTTATACACCGGCTCGACCGAAACATCCTGTGGCAGCCCGGATTTGATCTGGTCAATTTTTGCTTCGAGATCGTGAATAACGTCCAGTGCATTCTCACCATAACGCGCCACCGCGATGCCGGAAACCGCTTCTCCCTCGCCGTTCAGTTCGGTGATGCCGCGGCGTTCGCCGGGCACCAGTTCCACGCGGGCAATATCCCGCAGCAACACGGGCATGCCGATATGCGCCCGCACCACCAGATTCTCCAGATCGCTGATGCTTTTCAGATAACCCCGGCCACGCACCATATACTCGGTTTCCGCCAATTCGATCACACGCCCGCCGACATCGCGATTGCTGGCGGCGATCACTTCGGTGATGCGTTTCAATGGAATGTCATACGCTTGCAGGCGGCGCGGGTCAACAGTGACCTGATAGGTTTTGACGAAGCCGCCCACACTGGCAATTTCGGATATGCCGTGCGTGGTGGTTAATTGATAGCGCAGGAACCAGTCCTGAATGGTGCGCAATTCATCGAGGGTGCGGTCTTTGGCGGTTACGACATACTGATAAATCCAGCCGACGCCGGTAGCATCCGGGCCCAGCGCAGGCCGCACATCCTGCGGCAGTTGATTGGCCGCAAAACTCAAGTACTCCAGTACGCGCGACCGCGCCCAGTAAATATCGGTGCCATCTTCAAAAATGACATAAATGAAAGAAACCCCGAATGCCGATTGGCCGCGCACCACTTTTGCCCGCGGCACCGCCAGCATGGCGGTGGTGAGCGGGTAGGTGACCTGATCTTCGACCACTTGCGGCGCCTGGCCGGGATATTCGGTATAAATGATGACTTGCACATCGGACAAATCGGGAATCGCATCAACCGGCATCCTCCATAGCGCGTAAATACCCCAGCCGACGATAAATACGGTACTCAACAATACCAGGAAAACATTGCGGATCGACCATTCAATCACATGTTTGAGCATGTCAATATCTCCTAGTGATCGTGAAAAGTATCTGCGGGTTGAATGCGCACAATGACAAACTCGCCCGCCGATTCTTCGGCGATTTCAAAAATGACTTTCTGACCCGGTTTGAATGCTTGCAGTAACAGCGGTTCTTGAACGCGAAAATCCATCACCATGGCTGGCCACTTCAGGCTGGCTATCGGACCATGTGCAAGCGTGACCGTCGCATGGGAGAAATCGATCGCCTCTATGCTACCTTCACCGCGATATTGCACTTGAGAAGCAGATAATACCGCCGAGCTGGGTGCGATTTCCTGCTCGCCGGATACCGGGTAGTACGTCGTGTGGCCAAAACTGTTGAGCGCACTTTTAAAATTGCTTTCCGCATCAATCAGGAAATTAGCCTTGACCACTACGGCCTCACCGGCTCGAAGCCCACCCAGCACCTCGGCATAGCCATCGGCATGCATGCCCAGCTTGACCGTGCGCGGCTCATAGCGTCCAGTCCCCAGATCCACCAGAACAACGCGCCGGGTTCCGGTATCCAGCACTGCTGAATCCGGTACGGTCAACACTTTATCCTTGCGGTGAAACGATGCAAATTCGGCACGTGCATACATGGCGGGCTTCAATAGGCCATCGGGATTGGCCAGCACGATGCGCACGATGGCGGTGCGCGTCTCCGGTGTCACCACCGGATTAATAAAAGCCACTTCACCGTTGAAAATTTTATCCGGGTACGCATCCACGCGCAGGGTCACCGGTTGGCCGGAATGAATCATGCCCAGATCCTGTTCGAATACATCGGCCAGCATCCACACGCTCGACAAATCGGCGATTTGATACAGCACTTCTCCCGGCATGAAACGTTGCCCTTCAATGACTTTCTTTTCCAGCACCACGCCATCAGCTTTAGAACGCAGCGTCAGGTACTGACGAACTTCGCCGGTCTGTTGCAAATGCCGCAATTCACTTTCCGCGACATCCCAGTTGCGCAGTTTTTGTAATGCGCTGGCAACCAGCCGTTGCATCGCGGCACGCACATCCGGAGCGCCATCAGCAACGGATTGCAAACCGCGCGCGGCGATCAGATATTCCTGTTGCGCGGCAATCAGGTCAGGACTGTAGACATCCATCAGCGCATCGCCTTTTCTGACCGCTTGCCCCGTGGTGCTTACGTACAGCCGTTGTATCCACCCTTCAAACTTGATCACTACAGTGTATTGCTTGCGTTCATCAGTCTGCACCGTTGCCACGGCGCGCACGGTACGTATCAGTTCACGTAATTCCGCCGTTTCGGTACGCACGCCGAGTTTTTGCACTTTTTCGGTACTGATGGCCACAATGCGCTGATCCGATGGCGCTTCATCACCATCGTAGACCGGCAGATAATCCATTCCCATCGGATCTTTTTTAGGCACCGGGGAAGTGTCCGGCAATCCCATGGGGTTGCGGTAATACAGAATCTTGCGTTCTCCGCCGTTGGTTATTGCCGTTGCTGTCGTTGTTACGGCTGTTTTCGATTGCGTATAGCCCCACCAGTAGCCTGCGGCCAGCGTGACTATCAACGCGATTCCGGCCCAGACCGGTTTAATCATGAGTGACATGGAAAGCTCCCGGATGGTTATCAGTGCACATGTTTACCCACCAGCCAATCAATCTCCGCCAGCGCCTTGTTGTAATTGGCGATTGCGGTAATGCGATTGGCCTCAAAATCAAATACCGTCATTTGATTATCCAGCAGGGTCAGAAAATCAACCCGCCCCACCTGATACGCGGTTAATGCGGATTCGACCGTCAATCGGGCTTGCGGCAGAATGGTGGTTTGATAAAGTTTGATTGATTTCAGGCTTTGTTCGGCCAGGGCAATTTGCTGGCGCAATCGTGCGGTCACCTCATTACGTTGCGCCTGATACAGACTGGCGGCCTGGTCGCGCAGCGCTTGCGATTCCAAGATGCGCGGTTCGATCTTACTGCCACGCCATACCGGCAGATTGACCGCTACGGTCATGCTGACCATGTCATCGCGCCGGGTACCGTCCGGCATGTTGTCGCGCTGGCCGTAGGAAAAGCGCACATCAAGATCCGGATAATAAGCCCGGCGCGCCAAATCAACGGATTTTTCATTGCGCGCAATCAGGCTTTGCAATGCCAACAGTTGCGGCCGCTGTAGCATGGCCTCCTGTTGCAGCATCTCCATAATCAAGGGGATTTCCTGAATGTGCAGTAACGCGGGAACCAGAGCCTCGGTTTTAGTGCCGCGCCCCAATGCGCGCATCAATTCCGCCTCAAACACAGGCTGTTCGCGTTCCAGCGCCAGCAATCTGTCCAGCATCCTTGAAACCTGTGTCTGCGCCTTCAGCACATCCGCCTGGCTGCCTTGTCCTACTTGATAACGTTCTTCAGCGATACGCAGGAAATATTCCAGCGTCTGCCGGTTTTTTTCAACCAATTGAAATATCTCGCGCGTAAGACCCAGATCAAAATAAGCCGTCTTCAGATTGTGGATCACCCGGTTAACTGTTTCCTGATAACCATATTCAATCGCTTGCGCATCCTTGCTGGCAACCTCCTTGCGTAAACCGCGTTTGCCAGGAAAGGGCAGGCGCTGAGACAGACCGATCATTTTCATCGTCATATCTTCACGGTTAAAGGGGGATGACGCCAACGGCGCATTGATCACGCCCGCTTCGAGCATGGGATCATCCAGCGCCTCGGCCGGCGCAATTCTTTGTTGCGCTGCTGCGCGCTCCTGTTGCGCCGCCTGGATTTCCGGATTGTTTTCCAGCGCTTCCCTGATCAACCCGGGTAATAATGTGGTATTGCCCGGTTGCGATGCAGTTGAGCGCTCCGGTGCGGCCGAGTACGTAAACACGGTGGATCCGGTTTTGCTGGCTTCTCCTTGTGCCTGCACATGAGCTGTGATCGTAGCCGCAACCCATGCAATGACAATCATGCCAGCGCGATTCATCGCAGCCTCCCGATGAAGTTTTGTTGTTTCCAATACGTTCTAATAATGAATAAAATGAGCATGCTAGCCTCCCGGCAAGTGATCTCGTCCGCTCTAATGAGAATGAGCGGATACCGAGGATAGTTTGCGATCTTGCACTTCCTGCGCTATACGCGCCGCTGCGCGGAATCTTTGCAAAAAACCGCTGTTTTGCCTGGGGAAACGCTGATTAATTCGGTGAACAAGATGAGGCGCGAGTACCGCGCAACGAAGTGATTCGCTCGTGCAACCAATTAATCAGCGTTTCCCTAAGCCACTGGCAAAATTACAGGGAAGCAGAGAGAGGGGGGTGTTGCGGCTGCTCTGGAACAAATGACGTAAATCCGGAATTCGATGAAATAACAACAGAAGTGATTTTGAGAAGCAGTGGCGCTATGTAGCCAGACAAAATCGGCGTACTGCTATAAGCATCGCATGACGTATCATCGCAAGGCAGGCTGGATAACACATGGTCAGCCGTGTCAGCGGCCGCTTGCTTATGACAGCCGTCATGATGATGCTTGTCGATGGCAATCACCGGCTGGTCAACAGGACTGTGAAAATTTTTCTCTTGTACGCACACGGACAAAACAGCCGCTGCGACACCTTGCAGAGGCAGCCACAGCATAAAAAAAACCAATAGCCATGCGCAGTTATATGTTCTCATATTTTTTATTATAAACAATTTCCGGATTTGACAAATAAAATCCGCACAATCATCGATCCATCAGCCCGGCTGACTGGACGCTATCAGTTACCGATATGCTGCTCATACCGCTCGGCCTTCGACCGGTCCCCAGCCAGCCTGGCCGCCTGCGCGGCACGATAAATGCCATTACGGCGATTGGGTGTGCGTATCAATGAAGCTTCGAGTTCCTGTAGCGCTTCATCGGGTCGTTTCAGCTCAAGCAGCAATTCCCCCAGCAACTCCCTGACAGGAATGATCGCCCCCGGGGTGACATTGTCTTTTTCCGTTGAATCTTCCAATTCAGCCGCAGCTCGCATAAGCTGAACAGCATCCTCCGTTTGGCCTTTACCGAGCGCCACCCAAGCTGCAACCGCCAAGCGCTGGATTTCGATCTGATCTGCGGTATAGTCCTTATTGGCGGCTCTGTCGGCGTCGCGTAACGCTTCCAGGCGTTGCAAACTATCCTGGGCTACAGCCACTTTTCCAGTTCTCGCCGCCCCCAAACCACGGGCAAAGTGCGTGATGGCTTCGCACCAGCCAAATTGTTGCCACGGGAAATCACTTGGATTGACGTCGAGTCCGGCAGCCTCATCCCATTGGGCGCGTTCGATCGCATAACGCGCCGGAATTGCCGCGTATGCATACGCGGTCGTGGTATTTTCCGGCCGCACTTGCTTAATCGATTGCAGCTGTTGCAGAATTTCCCTGGCTTTTTCGGTTTCACCCATTTGCAGATAAGCGTACATCGTGTAATCCATGAAATGGAGCTGCTGATCCCAGGTTTCAGTCAATGCGTTTTCGTGGGCATGCGCCTTTGCTGCTTGACCGGCCGCCAGATTGGATTGCGCCGCATCCTGCCAATACCCCAGCCGAATGAAAATATGCGATGGCATGTGAAGCGCATGCGGCACTGCCGGTGCAATACGCGCGTATGTCCGCGCGGCATTCAATCCAAGCTCGGCCAGCTCGGGATAGTCGCTACTATGGATGATGTAATGCGTTACCCCCGGATGATGCGGTTCATGTTCGAGCACCTTTTGCAGCAAACGCAATGCTTTTTTCTGATTGGCAAAAGTTTTGTCACTGGGAGAAGCTGTAGAAATCAATGCCAGCGCATAAAATACCATCGCTTCGCGATCATCGGGATTTTGCGCCATAACCCGCTCCATCGCGCTTTGATATGCCAGCTTCCGGGCGCCGTAATCCACTTTTTCATCATCGCGATACAAGGATTCAGCGGCCTCAAGATAGGCCGCCTCTCTTTTTGTTTTGATGGCCTGCTTGTTTACCTGTCGTAATGCCTCGCGTCCTTTCTGCAACTCCGCTGCGACCGGGGGCGTCGCCCATAATTGATGATAAAGACTCATCGCAACGCCCCAATAACCCATGACGCAATCCGGATCGGTCACCGTCACTTGACGAAATGCCTTTTCCGCTTCGTCATACCAGAACGAATGCAGCATTGCCACGGCCTGATTAAATTGCGTTTGCGCCATCGCTGTGCAAGAGACCGGAAAACTTACCTTGCCCAGCTTCTCCTGATCGAAAGTGCCGGAATGATGGTGATTTTCATCCGCCTGCAGCGAACCAGCAAACAAAAAGGCTGTGATAGTGATTATTGTTATGAATTTTTTCATGCAACACCTCAAAATTTTGTGATATTCCAATGCGTTCCCCTTGCCTTAGGGTATTGCATTGAGCTTGCGAAACGGCATTTACTACTATAAGAAAACGTTACCGTTAATCCCCGGGCTGCAGACATTTAATCAGGATAAACTGCACGAGTTTATTGATGAGTTATAGCTTGAAGTTGGATACATCCCGGTCGTCCCGGCAAATACGCATCCAGAAGATGCTGCCATGCTGCTCAATTGCCCCTGCAGGCCAATTTTCCCAGAGAGGTTTGAGAATGCCTGACAGCTCCGGATCGACCGAAGCAAAAACGCTGGGCAGAATAACCTCCAGCCAGGGGCAATCGCCCAACAGATAACAAGCAAGCAAATATTGTTCTGACCAGAACCAGTCCACAGTACTTTCCGGGTAATCAAAAGGCAGGCAGATATCATGAATACCTACCCACACGCCGTGTGGCAGTTGCGGCAAAACATCGAGAAAAAACACAGTGGTGTCGGTATGCATGAAACAACGATGTGAACCATCCATAAAAATGATATCGCCCGCTTTGATCTGAGAAAATAGGGATAAATCTAATTCTTCCAGCGGCTTACGGTGAATTTCATTGCATAGGCTATCGCACACGGCTCGTGGAGCCGGATCGATTGAAATCAATTTTGTTGCCGGACTATGTTCCCGTATGGCTTTAGCGATGAAACGCGTAGAATTGCCTGATCCGATCTCCAGAAATATCTTTGGTTTACGGTTCGCGGTCAAGCTATAGAGGGTTACGCCGTCCATCCCCGGAATGAAGCCGTTGACCCAATAAGGTCTTATTCCTTCTGAGTCATCGCTGCATGCAATTGTTTTTAAATCATTAGCATACTCCAAGCATATCCGGAGTGTATCTTTGTAGATATGGCGATTCCTGTCCAGCTTGGCCACCAATAAGGGATGAGGCTTGTCCAGCAGAGGATATCTTGGGGCTCTTCCTACCGGATAATCGATTATCAATGTGTTGGTAAGCATAGATCAGCTGATTTAACGATAGATGTGCTGATGGGATCGGTGCCAGTCGATCGCATCTTACAGTTTACAAAACCAAACAACAAGACAAATCATATCATTTCATTGCCATTCCCGGAGCTCAGTAAAAAAACATTACCATACTCGTCGGCATGATCGCCGATACGATAGGTGCCGATATTATCACGATAATCCTCATGCTGCGCTGGATGGAACATGTATCCGTCAATGTTTTATTAGCACGAAAGTGGATGAACACGCTTTTTGCAATGCGCGAATCCCAATAAACAGGAAATAACTGATACCACATTATTGCTTTTTTCTGAATTCGAACTTAGAATGACGCACGTGTGTGCTTTTTTTATGCTAATCATCGCAATTGCCGATATAGGCGCTAAAATGCACAGCACGTCAATGGGAAACTAGGGTTCCGGCCAATATAGGCAAGGTGACTGGTCCAAGAGTTTCCGGTCTCATGATAATGAGGCTCCACGGAGGGATAAAAGCCCGGGAGAAATTAGTCGTGTATCGCTGATACATGGATTTCCTGCTATTATTTCTCGATCAAGGAGACTTGTTATGTCAAAAGTATCAAATCCAATCAATGGCTTAGCAAAACAAGCGCCACATTCAATCCGCCCCAGCATGAATATCTGGCATAGCTTTACGCTGGGCTTTGCAGTGGTATCTCCCATCGTTGGTCTCTATGCGATCATCGGCGTGCAGACTACGGTGACGGGTGGAGGCTGGTTTGCTGCACTGGTGATTTGTTTGTTAATGCAATTACTGGTGGCGACCGTCTACGCGGAATTGTCGTCGCAATTTCCGATTGCCGGCGGTGCGTACAAATGGGCGAGGCAGCTTTATGGCATCACGGCCGGTCATTATGCCGGGGTCATTTACGTCAGCTCCACGATTGCCATGCTGACCACCACAGCATACGCAGGGGGTATTTGGTTTGCCGGTTTTTTTGGGTCGGAAGGTGAAAGCGGCAGCGAGAAAGTTTTATGGGCAATAATTTTTTTGACCCTGTGCACGCTGCTGAATCTGGTACATGTCAATATTTTCAAGCTCGTTATCAAGCTCGGGGTTTATGCTGAGGTAGTCGCGTCATTGGGTATTGCGATGCTGTTATTCTTGTTTTTCCGTCAACATCCTTTTGTGGAATTATTTCAGCATTTAGGTACCGGCACCGCACCCAGCAGCATCGCCGCTTTTCTCGCAGCGCTTGCGATTGCCGGTTGGGCATTCATCGGTTTTGATGCCTGTTCGACTACCGCGGAAGAAACACATCAGCCAGAACATGCAGTGCCACGGGCGATATTTCTTTCGCTATGCACAGTCGGTACCGTGGTGATTTTCAACTCAGCCTCATTGGTATTGGCTTTTGATCATGATGTTTTAACCAATAGCAGCGTAACTGCCGATCCGATTACGCCGTTAATCGCCAGTCATTTCGGAACATGGATTGAAAAGCCGTTTCTGGCGACTGTCATGATAGCATTTCTTGCCTGCGGCGCATCGGTAGTCAAATACACCTCACGCATTATTTTTTCAATGGCGCGTGAAGGCAATTTACCCAGCATACTCAATCGGGTCACTCCAGCCAGCACACCGCGCAATGCCATTCTCTTCACTGTCCTGTTGGCAAGTTGCGGGTTGATATTTGGACTGAACGACGATGCCGTGGCCACCATCATCGCATTTGGCACGGGCGGTCTTTATGCCATGTTCACATTCACCACCGGCATCGCATTGTTTGCCAGATTGACCGGCCGCTGGAATCCGGATTTAGGGCAACTGAAGCTGGGAAAATGGGGGTTGGTCATTAATAGCCTGGCATTTGCCTGGGCATTATTCGAGCTGATCAATATCGCCTGGCCGCGCCCTTATGCCATTGCAGCCGATGCGCCGTGGTGGCAGTTATGGGCCACGCCCCTGGTGCTGGGCAGCATTTTGAGTGTTACCACAATTTATCTATCTTTCCGTAAGTTATCAGGGAATCGGCCATGAATCATCAACCACAAATCATCTGGAAGCAAACTATACCCGGCGGATGTCATTGGTCGGGCATCATCCGCCGCGGAACTACGCTGCGTTTAACTGATTCCGAGGGGGGTGCAAACGCGGCGGTATTGTTTTTTAACCAGGAAGAAAAGCTTGAGCGTTACAACATGGCGGATACTCTGAAATCGCAGCATACCTTTCGTTTAACCAAGGGACACGCCTGCCATTCGGACATGGGGCGAATTTTCTGTTGCATCACAGCGGATACTTCCGGCTGGAATGATACCGTATGCGGCTTGAGCGACGCCGATATGATTCAGAACAAATATGGTACCGCGCGCTTCCAGGAACATCGCAATCAAATGTTTCGCAGCGGCCTGGATGGTTTCCTGATTGAACTGGGTAAGTGGGGTCTGGGCATACGCGATATCGTAGCCAACATCAATTTTTTCAGTAAAGTCACAACAGATGCTTCAGGCGAATTGACATATCAGGCCGACCATAGCAAATCAGGTGATTATGTCGATTTAAGCTTTATAATGAATACGCTTGTTGTGCTATCCACGGCACCACATCCGTTGGATCCCAAAAAACCATATCAACCTAGCATGGTCAGCTTGGAATTATCTAATACACCCCCGGAGGCCATCAAGGAATGCCTGCATATCAGTGAAAATATCCGTGCGTTGCATAACGCGCAAAACTTTTATTGTGAAGGTGTGAAATGAATACTTCTTATCTGCATACCAGTCTGCTTAATCCCGAACATGCTGCAATTGATGAGGTTTGCGCAGCCGGGGAGCCTTGGGTCAAACAAGTCAAACAGGGACAGACTTTTCGCATTGTCGATCTGGAAGGTAATCAGGCGGTCGATACTTTGTTCTATAACGCGCATAACGCACAAGAGCGTTATAGCTCTACCGACACCATTAACCGGCAAAACAGGCTGTACCTGTCGACCGGCAGCAAACTCTATTCCAATTTTGGCAGTATTATGCTCAGCATCACTGCGGATACTTGCGGACAGCATGATACGCTGGGCGGTGCCTGCTCGGCTGAAAGCAACACCGTGCGCTATGCCCCGGAAAAATTTCCAATGCACAGTTGCCGCGACAATTTTCTGCACGCGCTCGCGCATGATCCGCTTTGCCTGGAATTAGGCATAAGCAAGCGTGATTTGCCCAGCAACATCAATTTTTTCATGAATGTTCCAGTTACGGAGGCCGGTGGTCTGGAGTTCGCCGACGGCGTTTCTGCACCCGGAAAATATGTCGAAATGCATGCGGAAATGGATGTCCTCGTATTGATTTCCAACTGCCCTCAGCTCAATAATCCATGCAACGCGTATAATCCGACGCCGATCCGGCTGTTGATTTGGGATTAATGCCATGTTCAGCAAAGTACTCATCGCCAACCGCGGTGCAATCGCTTGCCGGATCATCCGTACACTGCGCCGCATGCAAATAACCAGCGTGGCAGTTTATACTGAAGCCGATGCGTTATCCCGCCATGTTACCGAAGCTGATGAAGTTTACTGCATTGGGGATGGCGTTGCAGCGGAAAGCTATTTGCGCCCGGATAAGATCCTTAAGGTTGCGGAACAATCCGGTGCTCAAGCCATCCATCCCGGTTATGGATTCTTAAGCGAGAATGCAGAATTTGCTGCGCAGTGCACTGCGCAGAATATCTGCTTTATCGGCCCCACGCCGCAACAAATGCGCGCCTTTGGCCTGAAGCATACTGCACGGGCGCTGGCGATGGAGAATCAGATACCGCTGTTACCTGGAACCGGCTTACTGGAAAACTTGGATGCTGCCTGTCATCAGGCTAAACATATCGGTTATCCCGTTATGCTGAAAAGTACCGCCGGCGGCGGCGGTATCGGTATGCGTTTATGCTGGAATCAAGATGAATTGATTGGCGCTTACGAATCCGTCAAAACGCTTGCGCAAAACAATTTTAAGGATGCCGGTTTATTTTTGGAAAAATATGTCGACCAGGCGCGTCATATCGAGGTACAAATTTTCGGTGACGGCAAAGGCCAGGTCATCGCCTTGGGCGAGCGCGATTGCTCCATGCAACGGCGTAATCAGAAAGTCATCGAGGAAACACCCGCCCCCAACCTTGCGCCACATCTGCGGCAGGCATTGCTGGATACCGCGGTACGCCTTGGCAAGGCGGTCAATTATCAATCCGCTGGCACCGTTGAATATATTTTTGATGCCGCCACGGGTGAATTTTATTTTCTCGAGGTTAACACGCGCCTGCAGGTTGAGCACGGCGTAACCGAAGAAGCAACCGGTTTTGATCTGGTGGAATGGATGGTGCGGCAAGCCGCGGGCGATATGCCGCCACTCGACTCCTTTACCATTCAGCCTCGCGGAGTTTCCATTCAAACCAGGGTTTATGCCGAGAATCCTGCAAAAGAATTTCAGCCTTCCAGTGGCATACTGACCGCAGTGGAGTTCTCCGCGGATGCACGTGTCGAGACCTGGATCGAGCGCGGCGTTGAAGTTTCCGCGTATTATGATCCGATGCTGGCAAAAATCATCATCCACGCACCGGAACGCGGGGAAGCCATCGCAAAACTACTGGCCGCGTTGGAGAACACATCGCTATACGGGATTGAAACCAATCTTGCATATCTCGGGCAAATACTGCGCAGCGCGGTATTCCGTAGCGGGCAATCGCACACGCAATTTCTCAACGGATTCCATTATCAGCCGCATAGCATCAACGTTTTGAATGCCGGTGTGCAGACCATGATCCAGGATTATCCGGGACGTATTGGTTATTGGAATGTTGGCGTTCCCCCTTCCGGACCGATGGATAACCTGGCTTTTCGTCTGGCTAACCAATTGGTCAATAATTCGGATGATAGCGCCGGACTGGAAATTACTCTCGCAGGACCGACGCTGGATTTTAATTGCGACAGCATCATAGCGATTTGCGGTGCGCCGATGGATGTGTTGCTGGATAACGAACCGCTGCCGCAATGGCAATCCCATTTTGTCAAAGCAGGCTCGCGCTTGCAATTTGGCAAAATCAAACATGGTGGCAGTCGGGCTTATCTGGCCATATATGGCGGTTTCCAAGCTCCCGATTACCTTGGCAGCAAATCCACTTTCACGCTCGGGCAATTTGGCGGGCATGCCGGGCGTGTATTGCGTACCGGCGATGTACTTCATATTCCTCCGCTTCCATCCCCTCATCCTCCTGTCTCACGGTATTTGCCGCACGAATTGATTCCGCAATATACCAACCGTTGGGAAATTGCAGTTCTGTATGGTCCTCATGGCGCGCCCGATTTTTTCACTTCCGCGGATATCGAGCATTTTTTTGCCGCTGAATGGAAAGTACACCACAACTCAAGTCGCACAGGCGTACGGCTGATTGGCCCCAAACCACAATGGGCGCGTAGCGACGGCGGGGAAGCCGGCCTGCATCCTTCCAACATTCACGATAACGCTTACGCCATAGGCGCAGTGGATTTTACCGGAGACATGCCGATTATCCTGGGCCCGGATGGTCCCAGCCTGGGTGGTTTTGTTTGTCCGGTCACTATTATTCAGGCAGAGCTTTGGAAAATCGGGCAGCTCAAGCCTGGCGACAGCATCCGCTTCCGTCCCGTATCCATAGAGCAGGCATCTGCGTTGGAACAACAGCAGAGTGAATTAATCAGGAATCTTGAGACGCATAACCCTGGACGGACTCATTCCATTTTCGGAGAGCCGGGAGATCCTGTTCTACATCGTATTCCCCAGAGTACAGAACAGATGCAGGTGACTTATCGTCAGTCCGGCGACAAATACTTGCTGGTCGAGTACGGGCCTCCGGTACTTGATCTCAACTTGCGCTTCCGCGCTCATGCCTTAATGAATTGGTTGCAGCAACGTATCGATGACGGACTTTGTGGCATCCTGGATCTGACACCCGGAATCCGCTCCTTGCAAATCCACTTTGAGTCCTTGCAGCTGTCGCGCGATGCATTGCTGGCGCTTCTGATTGCTGGCGAAAGGCAATTGCCTGCGATTGATGATATGGAGGTGCCGTCCCGCATCGTTCATCTTCCTTTATCCTGGAATGATATCGCGACACAACTGGCTATCGAGAAATACATGCAGTCAGTGCGCAGTGATGCACCCTGGTGTCCGAGCAACATTGAATTTATCCGCCGTATTAACGGACTGGAAAGCATTGAAGATGTCCGGCGCATCGTTTTTGCAGCCAGTTATTTGGTTATGGGACTCGGAGATGTCTATCTGGGCGCACCGGTAGCTACCCCGCTGGATCCTCGCCACCGTTTAGTGACTACTAAGTACAATCCAGCCCGTACCTGGACGCCTGAAAATGCGGTCGGTATTGGCGGCGCTTATTTATGCGTGTACGGCATGGAAGGTCCGGGCGGTTATCAGTTCGTCGGCCGTACTATACCGATGTGGAATCGCTACCGCCAGACAGCGGATTTTATCGATGGAAAACCCTGGTTACTGCGTTTCTTTGATCAGATCCGGTTCTATCCGGTGAGTGAAGATGAATTGCTCAAGCTGCGCAAGGATTTTATTAGCGGATATTTTAAGCTGCGTATCGAAGAAACTGTTTTAAACCTTAAACAATACAATATTTTCCTGCAACAGCAAGCTGCCAGTATCAACGCATTCAAAACCACGCAACAAGCGGCATTTGAGGCCGAACGGAGGCACTGGGAAGCCAACAATCTGTCCCAGTATGTCAATGAAGATATGTTGGATGAAGCCGATGCGCAAAGTGAGCTGGACTTGCCGGAAGGTGCGCAGGCGATCAGCGCTCAAGTAACCGGTACCGTCTGGAAGCTGCTGGTCAAAGAAGGCGAGCGTATTGAAGCGGGTAAGCCCGTTATCGTAATAGAATCGATGAAAATGGAATTCGCAGTGGATTCGCCGGTTACCGGCACAATACGGCAGTTATTCTGCAAACAGGGAGGATACGTATCTGCCGGACAGGCGCTTTTCGTCATTCAGGAAGAAAAATGATGAAAAAGAAGCTTTTCCCGCTGGGTGACATTACATCTTTGCTGCAATGCTATGCGAGTGGCGAACTCTCACCGACTCAATTGGTTGAAGCAATTCACGCCGAGATTCAGAATGATCCGGATCATGCCTGGATTTCTACGCTTCCATTGGAATCATTGAAAGATTATGCCCGTAAAGTGGAAGCTGCAGGTATGGCATCGCTCCCATTGTATGGCATACCTTTCGCCATCAAAGACAATATAGATTTAGCGGGATTACCAACAACGGCAGCTTGCCCGGCCTTTGCCTACACGCCTTCATGTAGCGCAACGGTCGTGAAAAAATTGATAGATGCAGGTGCAATTCCTGTCGGCAAATCCAATCTTGACCAATTCGCTACCGGACTAAACGGCACACGATCTCCCTATGGGGCTTGCCGGAACGCATTTGATCCTGCTTATATTTCCGGGGGATCAAGTTCAGGTTCGGCTGTCGCCGTAGCTAAAGGACAGGTGTGTTTCAGCCTCGGCACCGATACCGCAGGTTCCGGCAGAGTTCCCGCCGCTTTTAATAATCTGATCGGATATAAACCCACCAAAGGCTGGCTCTCGACGCATGGCGTGGTACCCGCCTGCCGTTCCCTTGATACGGTATCCATTTTCGCCTTTACTGCCATTGACGTGACACACATTCTGAAAGCTTGCGCTGGCTACGACGCAGCGGATATTTATTCCAGGGAAAGAAAAAGTCACGGTTTCAATTTTGGTGCCGCTCTCCATTTTCGTTTTGGCATTCCGCACAAGCAACATCTTAAATTTTTTGATAATCCTGATAACGAACGGTTATTTAATGAAACCATAACGCGCATACAAGCGCTGGGCGGAGAAGCGGTCGAGATTGATTTTGAACCCTTTCTTGAAGCCGCCCGGCTTCTTTACGAGGGTCCTTGGGTAGCTGAGCGCTATGCAGCGATTCAATCATTCTTCGAACTGCATGGCGATCAAATCATTGCACCGGTGCATGAAATCATCGCGACTGCGAAACATCGCTCGGCGGCCGATGCATTCAATGGTTTTTACCAATTACGCCGCATCAAACAACAAGCAGATCAGATTTGGACTCATGTTGATTGTTTATTAACACCCACCGCAGGAACGATCTACTCCATTCAGGCCATGCAGCGGGATCCTATCCGCCTCAATACCAATCTGGGTTATTATACCAATTTCATGAATCTGCTTGATTATGCAGCAATAGCCGTCCCTGCAGGCTTTCAGAGCAACGGACTGCCTTTTGGCATAACGCTGGCAGCACCAGCCCATCAAGATCATCCATTACTGCATCTTGCCCATCGTTTACAGCAGCACCAATCACTCTCTCTGGGCGCAACTGGCATTGCATTACGTCAGGATGCTCATTTTCCTGCCGCACCCGAATCGGGACAGGTACGGATAGCTGTTTGTGGCGCACATTTATCCGGCTTGCCATTGAACGGACAATTAACCAGCCGTCGAGGCCGATTGGTGACAAGCACTACCACTTCCCCTGACTACAGGCTCTACGCATTACCCGGCAATCCTCCGCAACGTCCCGGCTTAATTCGGGTCAACAAAAATGAGCAGGGGGTTCCGATTGAGGTGGAGGTTTGGGAGTTACCGATGTATGAATTAGGGAGTTTCGTAGTCGGCATTCCGGTACCCTTAGGGATCGGTACCATTACGTTGGTGAACGGTGAAACGCTGCTGGGTTTTGTCTGCGAGCGTTATGCCATCGAGAATGCAATGGATATCAGTCAATTTGGTGGATGGCGTAACTACCTGAAACAACGCGACCTCTCATAATGGAAAACCAATTGGGCTAATCCCGATATCTCAGAAAAACACCTCCCATTCATCCCACCTCTCATTTATCCAGCTTGCCATTTCATGATTTCCAGTATATTACTCACAAAATGAGAATGATAAGTCTACCTTTTGCTGACAATAATACTGAATACCTGTCAGATCAATTAAGTAGGCAAACGGGTTATGAATTTCTACTGTTGGGATGTTATGGAGATTTGATCATGATTGACTCGGATACCCAAAATGTGATCAATGGCATAAATCTTGAGTGATCTTAGGCAATACAGAATCTTATATGACCGTAACCGCGATATCTGACTGATCATAAGCAATGATCATCGGCAATTCGAATCACGGGCGGTTGTCATGGCAATCGGTACTTGCCGTATTCCAGTGATTCCCGAATGGGAAGGAAGAGAGGCTTTTCCAGAAGAAATCCTTCACTCTTCAACATTCAAACGGACACAGGATTACGCGAAAAAGCATGTGTTCGTGATCGGCAGCGGCAATTCCGCAGCTGAAATTGCCAGCAGACTGACTGAGTATGTAAGCTCGGTAACGATGTCTGTCAGAACATTGCCGCACTTTCTGCCCAAAAGAATTTTTGGTATTCCGATCGTAGGCCTGGGAATAGGGTTAAGACATTTGAATTGTTGGTCCGATACAGAAAATCTCCGGCCCGACGGTGCATGTGCAAAGTACTGCTGGAGCCACAGTACAGAATAATGATAATGCCACAATAACACTGCAGCCTGATGTCATCGTAGCTGGAACCGGTTTCCGTACCGGAATTCCTGAGCTTGTACAGATACCAGGCATTGCTGACGAGAAGGGCAGGCCAAAAATTTCGGGTGATCAGGAATTCGAGAAAGCACCCCGTCTCTATTTTATCGGACAAATCAACCCGCTCAGTGGCCAGTTGCGGGAAATCCGTGCTGAGGCCGGCAGAATCGCCAGGAAACTCAGGAAACAGGTTGGAACACAATCGAATGCGAATATATGAAGAGATCCTCTCATCACAAATGGATGATGCTTAACACTAATGCCTAGAAAAATATCAGTCGAGGAAAAAATACTGTGGACGGCACGCCGCCTGTTCT
This sequence comes from Nitrosomonas ureae, assembly GCF_900108305.1. Taxonomy (GTDB): domain Bacteria; phylum Pseudomonadota; class Gammaproteobacteria; order Burkholderiales; family Nitrosomonadaceae; genus Nitrosomonas; species Nitrosomonas ureae_B. The sequence continues at coordinate 231,691 of NZ_FNUX01000002.1, read as the reverse complement.
GCCGTGTGGGCATTCATGCTACCGGTATCGCCAGAATCATTAAAGAATCGGGGGTATCCCGGCGCAGTCTCTACACGCATTACGGATCGAAAGAAAACTTGCTCAAAGCCGTATTCGAGGCGGAAGCAAATATGTGGTTCCGCTGGTTTGATTCGGATCTGCCGACAATGGAATGCACGCCTATCGACCGTATCCTGGCACTATTCGATTTAATGCAGGACTGGTTTGGCAGTGACGATTTTTTCGGTTGCGTATTTATCAATGCCGTGGCTGAACATGAAAAGAGCAATAGCTGGATACAGGAAATTGCCAACGGACACAGGGAAAAAATAAATGCAAAACTCCAGTCAATGGTAGCGGAAAGCGGCGCGCGGGATCCCGAGATAGTAACGGAAAAACTGAGCCTATTGATTGATGGCACCATCGTGACAGCAATGGTTACCGGCAATGGTGAAATTGCGCATATAGGACGGCTGGCCGCTGCAGATATTTTGCGAAGCGCACAATAAATCCATGTCCGGTGGTAAGAATAGAACCGGGCTGAACCATCGATTTTTTTAACCACTTAAAATATTTATCAGGGAGGAAAAATGACCACAATCTGGCAGAATTTATCGATCCGCGCCCGGCGTCTTGTAATTGTCACGGGAATATTGATGAGCATCGTTGTGATCGCGGCATGCAGTTTCACGTAAGCTCTCAGGGAGACGGATCGGAAACTTATCCCAAAGGCTTTCGTGGCGGCACCTGCACGATTGAGTCTGAAACATTGCTGATCGGTTATTCCGCTTATTTTATTCCTCATGATTATAAGGTACCGGATGATGCTCTGAGTGCAATGTCCGTTCCCATTCTGTGCGGTAAGGTGCCCAGCCCTGGCCTGCTCAGTATTACCATCGACCTGCTGCATCCCGTATCTATGCGCGAACAACCTGTAGCGCTCAGCCTGTTTAAGGAAATCGGTGGCGCGCCAGCGCAGTCACTGTTGTCGATTCCCGCCCGAAATTATCAATCCGGTATTATTTATCAGGACATCCGCATCGATGAGCCGGGAGAATATGTCATACGCCTCTCGGGGGTAGACGAACACCAAGCTGATTTCACGCTGGAAATCCCGATTACGGTCGGCACGAAATGGTATGAGCCTTTTGTTCAGTTCTGGCCTTTGCTCTTACTGAGCGCGGTGGCTGTCTTTTTATCCAATCTCAAACGAATAATTGATTAGTTTCTATTTCACTTATATGAAGATCGAATCATCTAGTCATCGTATTACCCAGTTGATATAAGCGAACGTTTACTGGAGAACTCAATGGTAGGTTATGTTGGCAACGTCGCCATCTCTTATGATTAAGTTCTCAGAAAAACAGCTGGAATCCACCCGGTTCTATTGCATCATAAAAAAGCACCTCACCAAGCGAATGGTGAGGTGCAAAGGCTTCGTTACTCATTGATACTCTTTTGGTAACGAACGAACAAAACATGGCACTAATCAATAAATCACAAGAATCCTACTGTTACGGTAGTTGATTGCTCATAGGCAGCGTATACACGGGTTTAAAAACCGATACCCACATAGCCACCAACGGTCAAGCCGCCAATTTTCGTGCCATCCAGCGAACCAGCGACTAATTGGTAACGCGCATCAGTGCCAATGAAGAAATCTTTCCATATGTTATATTCAATACCGCCTGCAAACATAATGCCCGGTTCCAGTACGGTAATGGATTCAGTGGGAGGGCTGACGACGTGTATCGCCAGACCGGCCGGGATAATCCAGGGTCTGATTTTATATTCCGCAAAATGATTAAACTTAATTTTGGGTGATGCGGTTAAAGTAAATTGATTAACAGTCACCCCCCGAGGATTGTATGCACCCCCCGCCAGCTGCGTAGGCTCGTTCGCCAGCGCATTGCCCAGAATGCCATGACCATATTGCTTATATTCAAACATCAGCTCTGCATCAATTTCAGTTTTGGGCATGAATCCCCAAGTATCCTTGGTCAATTGAAAATCAAACCCGGCGCCGGTATACCACGCATGCCGGTCCGCTTGCTCCTGCGCGCCCACCGGCGCGACACGGCTTTCAATCGATACACCATTACGATGCCCATCGCTTCTGCCATAGCCACCACGGAAAAACAGCATGATCTTTTTTTGACTCATACCATCGAGATCGATACTTTTCCTCTCAGCTGGGATGCTGGCTTGCTGAATCTGCTCCACCTTTCTGGTGGTTTGTACCGACGTTTCCTGAATCTGCTCAACTTTCCGCGTAGTTTGCACCGATTCCGCCTTGATTCTATTTAACTCATTCTGAATTTCCTGCAAGGTATTTTCCAGCTGTTTGATGCGTTGGGCTGCCGCATCCTGCGCATAGGCTTGTGTCGTAGTTACCGCAAAAATAATGAATAACGAAACAATTGTTATAAAATTAGCAGCTGACCTTCCCTTTTGTAAAAAATACTTCATATAATTCTCCTTTATAAGTTTAGTTTTTGGATGCGGTGAATAATTAATTGCAATAGCATATAAAAAAAAATTTGCAGCAACTTTGATCCACATCAAGATAGTAGTAATCAGTGCTTCGTTTTGAGAATTTAATGAATTCCAGTATGAGAACTTTTGCATCATTTCCACCGGTGGAAAATGCGTTGAGCGAGCCCAATGGGTTGCTGGCTATTGGCGGGGATCTTACTTCGCATCGCTTGCTTGAGGCTTATAGCAAGGGCATTTTCCCCTGGTTTAATGAAGATCAGCCGATTCTTTGGTGGAGTCCGGATCCGCGCATGGTGCTGTTTCCACACCAATTGAAAATCTCTCGCTCACTACGCAAGACTGTTAAGAAAGCCAACTATAAAATTTGCACTGACTGCAACTTCACTCAGGTTATGCTAGCTTGTGCAGCACCGCGCGAAGGCCAGTCAGGTACCTGGATACACCCACAAATGATCGCCGCTTATACCGCACTCCATGAAATGGGATTGGCACATTGCGTGGAAACCTGGATCGATAATGAGCTTGCCGGGGGACTGTATGGCGTCGCCTTGGGTAAGGTATTTTTTGGTGAATCGATGTTTTCGCGGGTTCAAGATGCGTCAAAAATTGCCCTGGTTCATCTGGTAAAACAGTTACAATCCTGGCAGTTTGGCCTGATAGATTGCCAGGTTAAAACCCATCATCTGGCATCCTTGGGCGCACAAGAAATTTCCAGAGCAGAATTTAGTCAAAAATTGGACTGTCTAATTACGACTGAATTCGAATCCGGCAACAAATGGAACTTTGAACGCACTTTGATTGAATAGAGCTTATCCGTGCCTAAATTTCATACCACTAACCCTTATTCCTGCAGCTATTTGCCTGATAGATTGGCATGCTCAGAAATCGCAACCCCAGAACATCTGATTGATACGAGAACCTATGGGAAGTTAGTTCAGGCGGGCTTTCGTCGCAGCGGACATTATATCTATCGTCCTTGTTGTGAGCATTGCCAGGCTTGTCAATCAGTGCGCGTTAATGTCAAAACTTTTACTTCCAAACGTGCTCAACGACGCGCCTGGAAACTGCATCGGCATTTAATAGCCACGCAGCATCCATTGCACTACAAACCGGAACACTATGCACTTTATCAGCGTTATCAATCCAAGCGCCACTTGGGTGGCGGCATGGATAATGATTGTCGTGAGCAATATCACAATTTCTTATTGCAAAGCTACGTGAATTCCAAATTGGTAGAGTTCCATGAAGCCGATCGGTTACGCATGATCAGTATTATTGACATTCTCCCTGATGGTATTTCATCGGTATATACCTTTTTTGATGCAGATATCGCTCACGCAAGTTTTGGTACTTACAATATCCTATGGCAGATTGAACAATGCCGGCAATGGGGCCTGGATTATCTTTATCTCGGTTATTGGATCAAAGAAAATCAGAAAATGCGTTATAAAGCCAATTTTCAACCACTCGAAATTTTGATTAATGGTTGCTGGCAATTGCCGGGCAGCGGCAATATTTCTTAAAATTCATTCAAATCGGTCATTGCTTCGGGATAAAATTCTGCATGTTCTATACTCTGCTTCGTCCGCTGCTTTTTAAGCTGGATCCGGAATCCGCTCACAGAATCACGTTCAGGGTAATTGAGCAAGTCAGTCGGCTGGGTTTGCTGAAGCGTGTTTCTATTTCCTGTCGACCGAGAAGCGTAATGGGACTTACATTCCCTAACCCTGTCGGATTGGCCGCCGGCTTGGATAAGAACGGCGAGCATCTGGACGCGCTTGCCGCAATGGGATTCGGTTTCATTGAAATTGGCACGGTCACGCCAAAACCTCAGCCAGGCAACCCAACACCGCGCATTTTCCGTGTGCCCGAGGCAAACGCAATCATCAATCGCATGGGTTTTAATAATCATGGTGTCGAGCAGCTGGTTGAAAATATCCAACGTTCGAATTACCAAGGCATATTGGGCATTAATATTGGCAAGAATTTTTCCACACCGCTAGAAAAAGCGATCGATGACTATTTGATCGGGTTGCAGAAAGTTTATTGTCACGCCAGTTACGTGACAATCAATATTTCATCACCCAATACAAAAGATTTACGGCAATTACAAGCTGCCGATGCTCTTGATCAGTTGTTGGGCGGATTAAAGTCCGAACAAGCGAAATTAGTGCAAATTCATGGAAAATATGTACCAATGGCGGTAAAAATAGCGCCCGATCTTGATGAAAAGCAAATCGAATCGATTGCTGCGCTACTGCTGAAGCATCGCATAGATGGAGTGATTGCTACCAATACGACAATTTCACGAATGGGCATTGAACATCTGAAACTCGCGCAAGAAAGCGGAGGGCTCAGTGGCGCTCCATTAACTCAAAGCGCTACAGCAGTAATCCAGCAATTGCATCATTTTCTGCAAGGCGCTATTCCAATCATCGGGGTTGGCGGCATCTTATCGCCCGATGATGCACAAGACAAATTAAACTCCGGAGCCAGCCTGATCCAGCTATATACCGGCTTAATTTACCATGGCCCCAGCTTGATTAAAGAAATTGCCCAACTGATTTGTGCTGATTCAAAACATAACCATTTACAACAATGAACCAATTGCTGATAGAAAAGATAGATGCAATCTTGCCGCAAACCCAATGCAAAAAATGCGGTTTTGCTGGCTGCAGACCCTATGCAGAAGCTATCGTAGAAGGCGGCGCAGATATCAACCAATGTCCTCCGGGAGGACAGCAAGGTATTCAAAAAATTGCTGAGTTATTGGGTATTCCAACTAAACCCCTCAATACCATGCACGGCTTTCCAGGATCCCTTCAAGTTGTTGCCTGGATAGATGAAAATTTGTGTATTGGCTGCACATTCTGTATCCAGTCTTGTCCTGTCGATGCGATTATCGGTGCCGCCAAGCAAATGCATACAGTGATCGCAGATGAATGCACGGGTTGCGATTTGTGTGTTACACCGTGCCCGATGGATTGCATCAGCATGATTCCGGTTGATAAAAAAGCAGCGGATCTGGCCAACTCATCCGTAGATGCCGTAAAAAAACAAGCTGCGGACAAAGCGCGCTTGCGCTACCAATTTCGCCAGCAACGAATTGCACATGAGAGGCAAGCTGATCACAAGGCGCGCACCCAAGAACTTATCCAGCCACCACAAGCTCAGACAAGCTCTGAAGTTCGCAAACAAGCGATTATTTCAGCCGCGCTCAAGCGTGCAGCTGCAATACGCGCCCGGACAGAAAACAAACCAGATTTCATAAAAAACAAATGAATGCCGCCAAACGCCATGAGATTTTTGCTTGCCTGAAAACTATCAACCCAAACCCGACCACTGAACTGGAATATCGCACACCTTTTGAATTGCTTATTGCAGTAATACTTTCCGCTCAGGCTACAGACAAAAGCGTTAATCTGGCAACACGAAAATTATTTCTCAAGGCCGATACCCCAGAGAAAATTCTTGCTTTAGGAGAAGCTGGTTTAGTTGAGTTTGTCCAAAGAATTGGATTATATAAAACCAAAGCAAAAAATATCCTGGCCACCTGCCAATTGTTAATACAACAACATCGGAGTGAAGTGCCGCGTACGCGGGAGCTGCTCGAGCAATTACCCGGCGTCGGACGAAAGACCGCCAATGTCATCTTGAATACAGCTTTTGGTGAGCCGACAATCGCTGTCGATACTCATATTTTCAGGATCGCCAATCGCACAGGGCTTGCGCCAGGAAAAAATGTTTTAGAAGTGGAGTTAAAATTGCTTAAAGCGGTGCCAAAAGAATTTCGTCAGGATGCTCACCATTGGCTGATTCTTCACGGCAGATACGTTTGTAAAGCGAGAAAACCAATATGTTCAGCATGCAAAATAAATCATCTGTGTGAATTCAAGGATAAAAGCATTTAACCTCAACGGCTCCTATGTTCAAACCATCTCGAGTACAAGCACGTCAATTATTTTTTGATACTTGGCGTAAATACCATCAGCAAGAAGTCCTATCCGGGATAGAAACAATTGCATTGGAAGTAATACTGCAACACCAGGAATATCAAGGATTGCTTGATAATCCCGATCAGTATTTGGATAAGGATTTTTTGCCTGAAATGGGTAATACGAATCCATTTTTGCACATGAGCATGCATGTAGCGATCAAAGAACAGCTATCTATCAATCAACCTATTGGCATTTGCGAACGATTCACCCAACTGCTGGAAAAAACCGGAAGCGAACACGATGCCACCCATCAGGTAATGGAGTGCCTCGCAGAAATGATTTGGCAAGCACAGCGCTATCAATCTGCGCCGGATGCAATCATTTATTTCGATTGTCTGGATAAACGAATCGGTTGAATGTTTCAATTAAAAACGGGATAAAACCGAACAAATTACGGTATTTATCCCGCTTCTATTTCAAGCACAAATAAAATTATTAATCTGCTTTTTTATTTGTTTGAATTCAAAGTGCCCGGCAAGCTTGAATAGTAAAAAGCCAAATTCTCAATATCAGCTGCACTTAGATTTGCAGTCATTCCAGCCATGATAGGATCATTCCGCGCACCGGATTTGTAATCGTTCAACGATTTTACTAAATAGCTTCTATACTGCCCACCAATCTTAGGGAAATTCGGTGCAGGACTATTGCCATCCACACCATGGCATGCCGCACATACTTCAGCCGCTTTGCTTTTACCTGCTTCAATATCAGCAGCCATTAATTGACTGGATATTATCAAGGCCGCTGCACTTACTGCAGCGATTACATAATTCTTCATAATTCGTTCCTTGCGTAAATGACTTAATTAATTTTTAGAATAATAAGCAGCAAAATCTTTGAAATCCTGTTCCGATAACGTTTTAGCCAAGCCGGTCATAGTCGGATGGCTACGTGTGCCATTTTTGTATCCTTCTAATGCTTTAACGATATATTCCGCATGCTGCCCGCCCAGTTTGGGAACATTATAAGCATTAGGAAAAGCTGTTCTATACCCTGGAATTCCGTGACAACCCTCACACATTGAAAGTTTGTCCTTTGCCGCTGCCGCATCCCCTTCTGCTTGAGATACGCCTGTAAATGCCAAGAACATACCCATGGCAAGTAATAAATTCATAATCAATTTGTGTTTCATCTAATCCTCCTTCTCTCAAAAGTTGAACTTTAAACGATACGCTCGGTTTGGTCAATGAAAAGTATAAGTATGTCCATGTTGTTTATAGGGAAATGGTGATCTCAGGTACTAAAATTTGCAGCAGATTTTGATTCCAATTCTTCCCATCTTGCGAAGCAGCCTGTCAGCTCTTTTTCAATCGCAGCAAGGCGCAATTGTAATGCTTTCGCTTCGTCCGGATAATCGCGATAAGTCGTTGGTTCATTCAAGCGTAAAATTATATTCGCTTGTTCCTGCTCCAAGGTATCTATTTTAGCAGGTAATCCTTCAAGCTCCCGAGCTTCCTGATAGCTTAATTTTTTAGCCCGAACAGAACTGGATGATTTTGAAATTTTAGCCGGTGAAGTATCCAATTGATTTGATAATATTTTCGGCTGATTGATACTGTCTTCGAATTGTTTTGCACGTATCCAATCTTCATAGCCGCCGACATATTCACATAATTTTCCATTTCCTTCGAATGCAATTACTTGTGTGACCACATTATCAAGAAATTCACGATCGTGACTGACCAGAAACAACGTACCCGCATACTCCTGCAGCAAGGCTTCCAGTAACTCCAGCGTTTCGATATCCAGATCATTGGTGGGTTCATCCAACACCAGTACATTGGCCGGGCGCGTAAATAATCGCGCCAGTAACAATCGGTTACGCTCCCCGCCTGATAGTGATTTGACCGGTGAGCGGGCGCGCTCCGGAGGAAATAGAAAATCCTCCAGATAACTGATGACGTGCTTGCGTTTACCGTTAATTTCTATAAAATCCGAACCTTGACTGATGGTATCGGTCAGAACCATTTCTTCATCAAGTTGCTCACGCATTTGATCGAAATAAGCAGCTGCCAGCTTGGTTCCTTGCTGAACTTCTCCGGAATCCGGCAGCAATTCACCTAAAATTAATTTTAATAAGGTCGATTTTCCAGCACCATTAGGACCCAGTAATCCCACCCGGTCACCGCGCATGATTCGGCAAGAAAAATCTTTGATAATTATTTTATCGCCATAACTTTTATTCACAAGCTTCAGCTCAGCAACCAATTTTCCCGAACGCTCGCCAACATCGACATTGATATTGGCTTTACCAACTTTTTCCCTTCTTGCTGCACGCTCTAGCCGTAACGCTTCCAATCTTCGTACTCTGCCTTCATTGCGTGTGCGTCGTGCTTCTATGCCTTTTCGTATCCAGATTTCTTCCTGCGCCAGTATCTTATCGAACTTTTGTTGATGCACCGCTTCAACTTCGAGTATTTCCACTTTCTTACGTTGATAATCCTTGAATTTTCCGGAAAAATTTTCCAGATTTCCGCGATCCAATTCAATAATCCTGGTTGCCACATTATCCAGAAAACGGCGATCATGTGTAATAAACAAAACGCTGCCGGAAAAATCCTGCAATAATCCTTCCAGCCATTCAATCGAAGAAAAATCCAAATGATTGGTGGGTTCATCCAGCAATAGTACATCCGGTGATATCACTAGTGCACGCGCCAACGCCACGCGCTTTTTCAAACCACCGGAAAGATGCTCGATCAAAGTATCCGCAGGCAGATTCAGCTTATCGATTACCGCTTCTATTTTTGCTTGTAGATTCCACCCGTCTTCCACTTCCAAGGCACTTTGCAAATCCTGCAATCGAATCAGCAATGCTTCGGTATCCCCTGTCGTTTCACTCAGTGCATGCGAAACAGCATGATAATCCAACAGGATCTGGCTAATGTTGCCTAAACCAATTGAAACTTCCAAATACACCGTGTTGGCGGGATTCAAGAACGGCTCTTGTGAAACGTAAGCCAGCTTTAAATTGGGCGCACACCAAAGTTTGCCGTCATCCAGTTTGATCTCTCCCGCCAATGCACGTAGCAAACTTGATTTACCTCCACCGTTCCTGCCAATTAATCCTACGCGCTCCCCCGGATCCAGTTGCAAGTTTGCATGATCAAGTAAAGCATGATGGCCAAAAGCCAAACAAGCGTCTTCCAGTGTAATGAGCGGCATCGTTACGGTTTACTTTTTACGGGGATATTTAGATTTTGCTATTCGATAAATAACAAAGGAGTGATTTTGTCATGCTTTAAGCGGCTTGGCAAAAATGACTTAAAAAAATGGAGCCCATAGGCTCCATTTTTACAATGACTGCTAAAAATAAATCGAATTACTCGATTGTCGACACACTAATTTTTTTCGGCAGCACTGCTTCACGTTTCGGGATAACCACTTCCAGCACGCCGTGCTTTGATGACGCGGAGATTGCTTCGGCATTCGCAGTATCCGGTAAGCTAAAACGCCTGTAGAATGAACCGTAAGTTCGTTCCACACGTTTATAACCTTCTTTCTCTGTTTTACTTTCGGATTTCTTTTCGCCTTTAATCGTAAGCACACCGTCTTCCATGCTGATGTCAATTTCTTCCGGCTTTACCCCTGGAATGTCCGCATGAATGACAAATTTACCCGCTTCTTCCTTAATATCCACAGCGGGTGCCCATTCCGCAGTTGCGGTGGAACCTTCAGCAACACCCCGCTCCAACTCTCTTTGCAGTTGACTCAACAAACCCCAAGGTTCATAACGTGTAATAGCCATAATAAATTTCTCCTTTCCATATAAATTAAAAAAACATCATATAAGCTCAATATCAATGCCCAACTAATTTCACATTGTCAGCCATTTGAAGCAGCGTTGTTACAATCACTGAAAATACACTTTCAATGTCGATATAAGGTTTATTTAATTTTTTTCAAGGGAGTGAGTATAAAACTATATCAATTTTCAATTACCTTTGTTTTAAATAAGAAATTACATTTATTACCACCGGCCACGCCGTCGTAATCCATATATAATTGCTGCCGTGACTGACAGCAATAAAACAACCCAAATTCCATGTCGTTTAACCCATTCCATTGGATTTGCCTGAATGGAAAACTTTGCCTCGGCGAGGTCAAGTATTACGGTATTTGTCTGTGCGCTATTTTGCGCTAATAAGTGCAACTGGAATCCCAATACCCGGTCACCTGAAGAATCCGGCATTACCCACCAGCGCCATTTTGCCATGCCTCCATAGTCCGAATTCGGATCCTGAGGTCCTTGCCGATCAATTTCAAACGTTGCTCCGACAATTTCTGCTTTCATGCTGGGGGACACCACGCCGCTAATTCCCTGTATCGAAGTACCTTCGGAAGCTGCAATTGCAATTTCGTTCAAGAATCGGGCAAGATGCTTCGTTTCTAAATTCAGAGTCACTTCAAAACCTTCATATTGTTTGATCGTTGACGGAATCGTAATCGCCGCGCTATCGACCGGTAATTTCATAATCACCGGATTAAATTCCCTCTTAGCCAATAACATGTGCATCAATGCATTGATGGAAAAAGGTACGACGAGTAACACCGTTAATAATGCAATGAGCATGATCAAATTGAAATTAAAACCGGATTCAGGTTCTGAATGGCGCATGATTTCTCCAGCTGTTGATTTTATAGTGAAATAATATCATTCTTAGCCCAACGCTTTTTCCTAAAAAAGTCACGCAGTTATTTCGATACGTTCAGTCGACCCGGAAATAAACGAGAAGATGATGATAATAAATATTTTCAGGCCTTTGAAGCATCATTCCGACCAGGTTATCATGACCAGATCTGCCAAACCTTCAATACGTGTGCACCAACAAACCGAGCATGACGATCAGGACCCCGATGCGTTTATGCGCATGCACGCCAACTGTACGGCTTAAAAAACGCAATGCTTTTTAATGCAATATCGCGCATAAAGTAACAACCACCCCGGAGATCATTAATCCCAACAAGCAAGAGGTGTGCTCATTCATAGTTTCAAACTGATTTTTTAATCACAAAACGTATTGTGATACATATAATAGAGAAAAGGTTAAGTACAAAACATTTATATAGCGATAATTACGCTTCATAAGAAAAATTCATGGGACAAGCAACTGAAATCATAGGGCGTGGATTGGCGCGGTTTTTAACCAAGCAGATACGGCAAAGCATTCAGGTTGCAACAATCAGCCAGGAACAGCTAGCAGCTACCTTACGGCCCGGCGATGTGCTATTGGTAGAGGGAAATACTCGTGTCAGTGTCGCCATCAAATACCTGACGCAATCAACTTGGTCACATGCGGCACTTTACATCGGTAATGTACTGCCTCATGGCGCTCCTTGGGAACTCCCCCGAGTGCTGATCGAGGCTGACCTGAAAGAAGGTGTACGTGCCATTACACTGGCGCATTATGCGCAAATGCATACCCGGATCTGCCGTCCTGTTGGTTTAAGTAATGAGGATCGCAAGCGTATCGTCGACTATGCGATCGCGCGTATCGGACATCGGTACGACCTTAAGCATATCTTCGATCTTTTGCGTTATCTGCTCCCAACGATCCCAATTCCCACACGATTCCGCAGACGATTACTGGCATTGGGAAGTAACGATCCTACACGGGCAATTTGTTCTACTTTGATCGCACAAGCCTTCGAATCGGTGCGCTATCCAATTCTGCCGGAAATTCAGCGCACATGGTCGGATGATCTCACCCGTGCAGATTGTTATGCGGATATTTACCATATCCGTCATCACAGCCTTTTTACCCCAAGGGATTTCGATATATCGCCTTACTTTGACATTATCAAGCCGACTATTGAAAATGGCTTTGATTACCGCTCACTCGCTTGGAGCGATGCAATGCACGACCCTGGGCGCATTCAGTGTGAGGTTACTGAAACAGTCAAAACCAAAGGATTATTATAAGCGCAAAGATTTTTCTATTTATAGTCAACCATGATTAATTTTGATCATTGCTGTTCTTGTCTGTTTTTCGATAATTTTTTTCAGATAAATGCCACGCCATTTTGCGCCAGCCCCGCAAGATCGATATTCAATGCATTTTCTACAGAATTGGCGCCTACTTCCATTAGCTGCGCTTGAGTGGATGATCCGCCACTACCTTGCAACAAGCTCACATAAAAATCATGCACTGCTGGAGCTGGTGCCACACCGACTACATTTTGATAGACAGTATCGACAAATTCATCGTTGGATAAGTCCAGTACATTAACGGCAAGCTCGGATACTTCGAGTGCGGTTTGCCCCGAATCGAACAAATTTAACCCTATAGTCACATAGTCCGGATGTTCCGCGATTGCAGGCGCGCCAAAAGCTGCACCAATGATCCGGGCAGTGTTGTTAGCAGCCTGTCCGTTATTAAGATCCATCGCAAGTTTCGTATCTGCGAATTGTAGCCGCTCAATGTCGGATAGCGTATCGTTCCCCTCCGGGCCGGAAATATTAAATCCCGAAGGAGTTGTTGCAATGGTAGAGCCAGCACGATTATCGCTGTAAATTGCTGTATCGATACCCAGGCCGCCATCCAGAATATCATCACCCCCCAAACCATTCAGCCTGTCCAAACCATCCCCAGCATTAATAATATCGGCACCTGGCGTGCCTGTAAGATTGTCCGGGCCATTGGTACCTGAGATGATGTTGCTGAATATCGTGCCAGTGTTGCCAACAAAATTGGTCGGAGAATTGACGCCTGTCGAACCATCACGGTTCAATGATGTTGTCCCGTCAACCGGGAGCGCAGCATAAGAAATCGCACCCCCAATCATTCCGGGAAAATTTATGGCGCCATTGGTAGTAAATAAAAAACCATCCGGAATGATATAGTCTGGCGCAACTATTCCTAAATCCGCAAATCCCTGAGTGGCAACCAATACTGCCTTGCCAGCGGTTGCAGAGCCGGGAAGATCAGTGCCGAAACTATAAGTATTGGAAGTGATGCCATTGGTTGAAATAATTGAGTGCCCTGCCCAGAAATGCTGGATATTGGCATCTCCGACAAACTCTATGAACTGAACAGTACCCGCTGCGTTTGAAAACACTTCATTGATATGGAATAGATGAAAGGACATTATCTTCTCCTTGAATCAATCATTAGTATTCGCTACTCAAGCTGACAAAGCTGACAAAGCTGTAAGTCATGATACACGATAACAAAGAATGAAGCGGCGCAATTAAAACACACGCTTATCGGCTACAAATCAATTCAGCCTTTATTCTGGCAATGCGTGCTGAGCGCACTTTGGTATTAATGGCGCTAGGCAATGCGGTTGATTCAGATAAATTCTGCTTGAGTTCAGCTGCAATTGCACCTGCATCCACTTTTTTTGCCGCAAGATATGCTTTTCGAAATCGATCAGCCTGCGCATAAGGCTTGATTGCATAACCTGGACGGCCATGAAAATCGCATGCGCAAGCCTGTAAAAATTCTTCAAATCGTTCCGGTTTACGGTAAGCATCGACCGTTTGCAGTATATTCGCCATAGTGGACGGTTTGAGCTCTTCCGCCCGATGTACGTCGCCGTGATAACGGGCCACCAGTAACGCGAGATCACGCGATTCTTTAGGAGTCCTGATACGCTCACACAAATTTTGTGTCAATTCTACGCTACGTGCCTCATGGCCTACATGGTGCGGCCATTCTTCGGGGGAGGTTGTGCCTTTACCTATATCATGCATCAGCGCGGCAAAACGCACCGGCAACGAATAGTTTTGCGCAGCGGCGTAATCAATTACCAGCATAATATGCACACCGGTATCAATTTCAGGATGCGCATGCGCCGGTTGCGGAACACCGAACAACACGTCCACTTCGGGAATAATCCGTGCCAAAGCACCGCATTCTCTCAGCATATAAAACATTCTGGATGGGGTTTTTTCCATCAATCCGCGCGCGAGTTCCTGCCACACACGCTCCGGTACCAGCGCATCAACTTCGCCGTTATGCACCATATCATTCATCAGCATCATTGTTTCCGGCGCAATGCGGAAACCGAAACGCGCCGCAAAACGCGCGGCTCTGAGAATACGCACGGGATCTTCTGAAAATGCCGGGCTGACATGGCGCAAAATGCCAGCTTCCAGATCAGCGACACCGTTAAAAGGATCGATAATCCTGCCGTCTTCGTCCTTGGCTATTGAATTGATGGTAAGGTCCCGGCGCGCCAGATCTTCCTGCAAGGTAACCTGAGGAGAAGTAAACACTTCGAATCCTTTATATCCGAGTGAAATTTTTCGCTCAGTTCGGGCTAATGCGTATTGCTCATTTGTTTGCGGATGCAAGAAAACCGGAAAATCCTTCCCCACCGGACGGTATCCCAACAATTCCATTTCCTCCGGTGAAGCTCCCACTACCACATAATCATGATCCTTGACCGGTAATCCAAGCAATTCATCGCGCACTGAACCGCCTACAAGATAAGTTTTCAATGATTATTTCGCCTTCACAACGCCTAGGCGCTCCTTAAGTGTTGGTGAATTGTGTCCATGATCAAGCACTCTGGCGTAATACATCGAATTTTTCAAAACCTTCTTGACGTAATCCCGTGTTTCGTTAAAAGGAATGGTCTCGGCATAGATAGCGCCTTCCAACAGCCTGGTGTCGTCGCGCCAGCGTCTGGCCCGGCCAGGTCCGGCATTATAAGCCGCCGAAGCCAGCAACGGTTGGTTATCCAACGTACTCAACACGTACTTAAGATAATACGTACCTAATTGTAAATTGGTATTCACATCCACCACCAGATTCTGACGGAAATTGGGCATTCCCAGTTGTTTAGCAACCCATTCGGCCGTAGCCGGCATCAATTGCATCAGGCCCGTTGCTCCTGCATGGGATTTAATATCCGCAATAAAACGGCTTTCCTGCCGGATCAAACCATACACCCAGGCTTCATCCAGCTCATGTCGTCGCACTATATTTCTAAGTGCTTCGCGGTGCGGGGATAAAAAACGTAAACTGAAATCATGCTGCGCTACCGTTCTGTTCGCAGTATTGATCGCGCGGTCATACATACCCTGACGGCGTGCTACTTCAGATGCAGCCAGTAATTCCGCATCGGAAAATTGCCGAACGGTCCAACTCCATTCGCGAAGTGCTTCAGTGCGTAAATTCATGCGCGCAAAAGCCAGCGCCCGCTGTATGCCGGGTCTGCGCTCCATCGCAAACACTTCATCAGTACTTACGCGATAAGTTTTTTCTGCGATGCTGAGTATGGTACCCAACTCTTCTCGTGCCAATTGGCCATAAAAACTGTGCTCATCGCTAAGCGGAATTAAGATATTATTTGCATCCTGCATTCGATTCTTGACGATTAACGCACGCGCTTTCCAGTATCGCCAAGTATCTATCTGCTGCTCTGCGGGTGACATTTTTTCGATAGTTCTCAGCACCTCATCCCAGTGAGCGAGCCGCAAAGCTGCACGCACTTGCCAGGCAAGCACGGTATCCGAAGGCGGATAGGTTTGCGGTGTATTCTGAGCTTCTCTGAACCAATCCAAAGCACGTGAATCATGCCGCATTGCTGCGCGATACCCGAGCCTTCCAAGGAAATAGGAACGATCAAACGAAGTAAGCTGGCTTTTGATCTTTAACCACTGCACATAAGCTTGATTGGTATCATTACGCAGCAGGCGCAATAGCGCAAACAAAGCAATTTCGCGGTCACTACGCGATTTGATTTTGTTTTTTAAGGTATCCAGGTAACGTAGTGGATTTTTGGCCGCATTGTTCAAATCGGCGCTGTTCAACAACTCACTATTAGGCAAATAACGACTAACATGCATCGCCACACCTGTTTGACCTTCTTCCAAAGCGAATCGAATCCGGGTCCAGATATCTTCCAGCGTAATCTGTTCACTGTAGATTAACGTACGAAAAACCGGTGTGCAGCTTTCGGGCTGACTGGTCGGCGTAAACCATAATGACTGAACTTCCGGCAGCACTGAATCATCCTTAACATTCAGGCGACTCTGATAGTAATAACATAGAAGCTCGGTATCCCTGTTTACTGACAACGGATATTCTATTGCAAAGAGTGACCACTGTTGATTCTTGCCCAGAATCTTGAGCCAATCTCCGCGTAATCGATCCGCAATCAGATCGTCATCATAGCGTGTGAGAAAGTACCGAATATCGGCAATACCGGTGGTTTGCAGTCTCATGCGCAATTTAAAATATTCCACATAGGGCATAAGCACGTGGCGCTGCAGCTTTATGGAATATTCATCCAGGCGTTTCACATTGCCAACCTGGAAGGCTTCACGCGCGGCGATAAAATCAAGGTCCTGACTTGCGGACAGCGCTCCAGAAACGACCCAAAGAATTAGTCCCAAAAGGTAATTTCTCATAGCGACTTCCCGCACAGGCTCTAATGAAGAGTGTTTAGAATCAAGAATAGAACAAATTTTTTGCAAAAAATGAGACTTTCGCATATTTGCTGTGAAAGCCCAGCGTCATTCTCCAAGCTTCAGAAAAAATTCCGCAATCTCTCAACAGGCAATTAATCACTATTAAACAACGCCTTGACTCAGCATAGCATCAGCTACTTTGACAAAACCGGCGATATTGGCGCCATCCACATAATTAACGCTGCCATCGGGCTTGGTGCCATATTCCAGACAGGACTTGTGAATGGCCTGCATAATTATTTGCAGACGGGCATCAACCTCATCACGCGTCCAGGATAAACGCATTGCATTCTGACTCATTTCCAGGCCTGAAGTGGCGACACCCCCGGCATTACTTGCTTTACCCGGTGCATAAAGCACTTTGTTATGGATAAAGCATTCGACCGCTTCAGCGGTCGATGGCATATTTGCACCCTCAGCAACACAAATGACGCCGTTGTTAACGAGTGTTTGCGCATCGGCTCCGGTGATTTCATTCTGCGTTGCACAAGGCAGTGCCACTTGCACTGGCACATGCCAAGGTTTTTCACCCGGTAAAAAGGTAACATCCACACGCTTAGCATATTCATCCAGACGTCCATACAGATGATTTTTTACTTCTGCCAATATTGCCAGTTTTTCCAGGGTAAAGCCGCTTTCATCCACGATCGTGCCGCTGGAGTCGGATACGGTAATCACCTTGGCGCCTTGCGCCATGGCTTTCTCTACAGCAAATTGCGCGACATTGCCCGAGCCGGAAACCGAAACACGCATCCCTTCCATATAGCGTCCTGCATGCCGCAATACTTCCTGAGCAAAATATACCGTTCCATAACCCGTTGCTTCCGGACGAATTAACGATCCGCCAAAACTCAACCCTTTTCCGGTAAATACACAATCAGCTCGATTGGATAGTTTTTTCATCATCCCTGCCATGAATCCAACTTCACGTCCGCCAACGCCGATATCTCCGGCAGGTACGTCGGTATTCGAACCAATATGGCGAAACAACTCACTGATAAAGGCTTGGCAAAAGCGCATAACTTCCCCTGGGCTTTTACCTTTCGGATCAAAATCGGATCCCCCTTTACCACCCCCCATCGGTAATGTCGTTAAAGCATTTTTGAAAGTTTGCTCAAACGCCAGGAATTTAAGAATTGACAGGTTCACCGAAGGATGAAACCGAACACCGCCTTTGTACGGACCAATGGAAGAACTATGCTGCACGCGATAACCCCGATTTACTTTAACTTCGCCATGATCATCGACCCAGGATACGCGAAATATAATCACGCGCTCAGGCTCAACCAAACGATCCAGCAAACTATGCTCGGCATAGCGTGGGTGTTCCATTATAAAGGGCCACAAGCTTTCAATGACTTCCGTAACCGCCTGCATGTACTCTGGTTGATTAGGATTACGCTCAGTCACATATTCACTGAACTCCTGAAGGCTCTTATATTTCATTTTTAATTCCCCGGTAAATGAAAGGTTATGTGCGAATAACCCAATTCTGCCAAATAAACTTACAAGCTGCACTGTATTTTTGTTAAAAATGGAGTTTTTTGTGCTGCTACATTGAAATATCAGTTATTGAAAAGCTTCGCTGCAGGTAAACTGGTTTACCAGCAAATAAGATTTACTTCTCTACTGAATTGGTTTTAGGCGCAAAATGAAGGTCTCTAGTTGTCGTATCCCCTATCTTAGGGGATAATGTACACTTTTATTCATTTTATTTTTCTGAAAAATTAGGGAGCTAGTATCGATGGGGACATTCAAGGATTTTGACGCGACGGTATTTAAAGATTTGACCAGTGCGGTGCGCGCATTGGCGATGGATGCCGTGCAAAAAGCCAATTCTGGTCACCCTGGTATGCCAATGGGTATGGCTGAAATTGCTGAGGTACTGTGGATTCACCACTTGCGTCATAATCCTGGCAATCCGGGTTGGGTTGACCGTGACCGGTTTGTGTTATCTAACGGACATGGATCCATGTTGATTTATGCTTTGTTGCATTTGACCGGTTACGATTTACCGATGGAAGAAATTAAAAAGTTTCGTCAATTCCATTCAAAAACACCCGGACATCCGGAGTATGGTTACACGCCAGGCGTAGAAACTACTACCGGACCCTTGGGTCAGGGCATCACGAATGCGGTAGGCATGGCTTTGGCAGAAAAAGTATTGGCGACCGAATTCAATCGTCCTGGTTACAATATTGTAGATCATCACACGTATGTTTTTCTCGGTGATGGCTGTTTAATGGAAGGCATCTCGCATGAAGCTTGCTCATTAGCCGGCACTTTGGGCTTGGGCAAACTCATCTGTTTTTATGATGATAACGGCATTTCCATCGATGGCCATGTGGAAGGCTGGTTTACCGATGATACGCCGAAACGTTTCGAATCTTATGGCTGGCATGTGGTGCCTAATGTCAATGGCCATGATCCTGTGGCAATTGAAGCTGCGATCGAAGCTGCGAAGCAAGTCAACAACAAGCCATCGATGATTTGCTGCAAAACGGTCATCGGACTGGGTTCTCCGAATATGGCCAATACCCATTCCGTACATGGCGCCGCATTAGGTGATGCGGAAATCGCCGCCACTCGCCCGCATATTGGCTGGCATCACCCACCTTTTGAAATTCCGCAAAATGTTTATAGCGTTTGGGATGCGCGAGCGAAGGGGCAGAAGCTAGAAACGGAATGGAATCAGAAGTTTGCTGAATATGCAGAAAAGCATCCCGCGGAGGCGGCGGAATTTAACCGTCGAATGGCTGGAGAATTGCCTGCAAATTGGAGCAATCATGTTGAGAATGTCATTAATCAAGTCAATGCGAAAGCGGAATCCATCGCGAGCCGCAAAGCTTCACAAAATGCAATTGAAGGCCTGGCGCCCATTTTGCCGGAACTGATTGGGGGATCTGCCGATTTAGCCGGCTCCAACCTGACACTATGGTCAGGCTCCAAAGGTATCGGCAATAATAGCGGCGGTAATTACGTCTATTATGGTGTGCGTGAGTTTGGTATGAGCGCAATGATGAATGGATTGTCGTTGCACGGCGGCCTGATTCCTTACGGCGCAACTTTTTTGATGTTTTCAGAATATGCCCGTAATGCACTGCGCATGGCCGCTTTGATGAAAATCCGTAACATCTTTGTCTTTACACATGATTCAATTGGCCTGGGCGAGGATGGCCCAACGCATCAACCGGTAGAACAAACGGCTACATTGCGTTATATCCCCAATATGGATGTATGGCGGCCCTGTGACACCGTTGAATCAACCGTTTCATGGGTTCGTGCCATCGAACGTAAAGACGGTCCTTCAACATTGATTTTCAGCCGCCAGAATCTGCCGTTCCAGAAACGAGACATGGCAGTCATCAAACAGATTGAAAAAGGTGGCTATGTATTAGCCGAAGCGGGTAACAGCAAACCGCAGGTTATTCTCATCGCTACCGGCTCGGAAGTCGGTCTGGCCGTGGACGCGCAGAAGGTATTGGCGGATGGAGGTATTCATGCACGCGTTGTTTCCATGCCCTGCACCAATGTTTTTGACCGTCAGGAACCATCTTACAAGGAGAGTGTCTTGCCAAAAGGTGTCAAACGCGTGGCCATTGAAGCTGGAGTGACGGATTTCTGGCGTAAATATGTCGGGTTGGATGGCGCAGTGGTGGGTATTGATACTTTTGGTGAATCAGCGCCCGCAGATGTGCTATTCAAGCATTTCGGCTTTACTGTCGAGAACGTAGTCAAAACAGTAAAAAGCGTTCTCTAATTCGATTAAGGAATATAACGTTAGGATAACGAGTTTCGTTTATCCGAGCGCAGTAAGTTTTTCATTCAAGGAGTTTAGCATGACAATTAAGGTTGGTATTAACGGGTTTGGTCGTATCGGGCGTATGGTTTTCCGTTCAGCAGTACAGAATTTTTCTGATATTGAGATTGTCGCAATTAATGATTTGTTAGAGCCTGATTACCTGGCTTATATGTTGAAACACGATTCAGTGCATGGCCGTTTCCAAGGCGATGTGTCAATTGATGGAAATACATTAGTGGTTAATGGCAAAAGAATTCGTTTGACCGCAATTAAAGATCCTGCTGAATTGAAATGGAGCGAAGTGGGCGCTGAAGTCGTTATTGAATCGACAGGATTGTTCCTGACCAAGGAGACTTGCGAAAAGCACTTGGTAGCAGGTGCCAAAAAAGTCATCATGTCTGCGCCTTCGAAAGATGATACGCCCATGTTCGTATATGGCGTGAATGACAAATCCTATAAAGGTGAAAGCATTATTTCCAATGCTTCCTGTACTACCAACTGCTTGGCGCCGATGGCTAAGGTATTGAACGACAAATGGGGCATCAAACGCGGATTGATGACCACGGTGCATGCAGCAACGGCAACCCAGAAAACTGTAGATGGCCCATCGAATAAGGATTGGCGTGGTGGGCGCGGCATTCTGGAAAATATTATTCCGTCTTCAACGGGTGCTGCCAAGGCAGTAGGCGTGGTAATTCCTGAACTGAACAAGAAATTGACCGGCATGGCTTTTCGTGTCCCAACTTCAGATGTTTCAGTGGTTGACTTAACGGTTGAACTAGAAAAAGAAGCAAGCTACGATGAGATTTGCAATGCAATGAAGGAAGCTTCCGAAGGCTCAATGAAAGGTGTATTGGGTTATACCGATCAGAAAGTGGTTTCTACCGATTTCCGCGGTGAAAGCTGTACCTCCATTTTTGATGCTGAAGCTGGCATGGCCTTGGATAAAAGCTTTGTTAAAGTAGTAGCATGGTACGACAATGAGTGGGGTTATTCCACAAAAGTATTGGAGATGGCTCGTACCGTTGCCAAGTAATTTGTATTGATCGATACGTAATTAAGAATATTAATATCTTGATTACTATCTGAATTACTGTTCAATTCGTCAAGACATAAAGGGTAGCGTTTGCTATCCTTTATATTTTTTAAAGACAATTCTGGAGTTTATCGTGCCTGTTATCAAACTTGTTGACCTTGACCTAAAAGGTAAGCGCGTATTCATACGCGCTGATTTAAACGTGCCTGTAAAGGATGGCAGAGTAACCTCGGACGCACGCATTACCGCCTCTATGGCGACGATTAATCATTGCCTCAAGGAAGGCGCCAAGGTAATGGTAACTTCTCATCTGGGGCGTCCTGATGAAGGAATATGGACCGAAGAAAATTCCTTGAAGCCCGTTGCTGATAATATCGCCAACCGTCTAGGGAAGCCGGTTCGGCTAATCAAGGACTGGGTGGATGGTGGATTTGATGTTGCTACCGGAGAGTTGGTAGTACTTGAAAATTGCCGTATTAACAAAGGCGAAAAGAAAAATCTAGAAGAAACTGCACAGAAATACGCAAAATTATGTGATGTGTTTGTAATGGATGCCTTTGGCACCGCGCACCGTGCAGAAGCTTCAACTCATGGTATCGCGAAATATGCTCCGATAGCGTGTGCGGGAATGTTGCTGACTGAAGAGCTGGAAGCTTTGACTAAAGCGCTGTTGAGTCCGGCTCGTCCGATGGTTGCCATAGTAGGCGGTTCAAAAGTTTCTACCAAACTTACCGTACTTGAGTCGCTATCCGAAAAGGTGGATCAATTGGTTGTTGGCGGTGGCATCGCTAATACTTTTCTTAAAGCAACCGGCAAGAATGTCGGTAAGTCATTGTGTGAAGATGATTTGGTTCCAACGGCCAAAAATTTGATGGATAAAATGGCCAAACGCAATGCTTCAATTCCGATTGCGGTCGATGTTGTGGTTGGTAAGAAATTTGACGCTAATGAACCTGCTGTATTGAAGGATGCCGGTAGCGTGGCCGATGATGAAATGATTTTCGACATCGGCCCCAAAAGCGCGCAGGAATTAGCAGATATCATTATGAAAGCCGGCACGGTGGTATGGAACGGTCCTGTGGGTGTATTTGAATTTGATCAGTTTGGCGCCGGAACCGAAAAGATTGCACGGGCAATTGCAGAAACCAAGGCATTCACGCTGGCAGGTGGTGGCGATACCATCGCAGCCATTCAGAAATATGATATTTATAACAAAATCTCCTATATCTCAACGGCAGGTGGCGCCTTTCTAGAGTTTCTAGAAGGCAAAAAGCTGCCTGCGGTAGAAATTCTGGAAATGCGTGCTAACTAATCGTCAAGAAAATAATGATTCGAAGAACAAAAATTGTAGCTACACTGGGTCCTTCCAGCGGTAATCCGAAAACTCTGGAACGTATGATCCGGGGCGGTGTCGATGTTGTTCGGATCAATTTCTCACATGGAACACGCGAGCAACATATTGAATTGGTGGAGATGACGCGCTCATTAGCACGCGCGGCAGGTTTCACTGTAGGTGTTCTGGCTGATCTGCAAGGCCCTAAAATCCGCGTCGGCAAGTTTGAGCATGGCAAAATTAGACTTGAAGTGGGTGATCAGTTCATTCTCGATGCGGCATGTGAGCTGGGCAATCAGGAACGAGTCGGTCTGGATTATAAGGAACTACCCAGTGATTTGGAAACCGGGGCCACGCTGATGCTGGACGATGGACGCATTGTACTGGGGGTATCTCAGGTGAAAGGTCACCAGGTATTCTGTGTAGTCGAGCAAGGCGGAATTCTGTCAAATAATAAAGGTATTAACCGTAAAGGCGGTGGATTGGGCGCCCCGGCTCTGACTGGCAAGGATTTAGAGGATATCCGAACGGCTGCTGAGTTTGGCGCGGATTATCTGGCGGTATCGTTTGTCCGTTCGGGTGATGATATCCGACAGGCACGCGCATTGCTGCAGGAAGCCGGTGGCAAAGGCATGATTATGGCCAAAATCGAACGCTCGGAAGCTATTCTTGCGCTGGATGATATACTCGAAGCTTCGGACGCGATCATGGTGGCACGCGGAGACTTGGCAGTTGAAGTGGGTGATGCCGCTGTTCCAGCGTTACAGAAGAGAATGATACGCTCGGCACGGGCAAATAATAAAATTGTTGTGACCGCAACACAGATGATGGAGTCGATGATTACCAATCCGATTCCAACGCGCGCTGAAGTATCGGATGTAGCCAATGCGGTACTCGATGGCACTGATGCAGTAATGCTGTCGGCGGAATCCGCTGCGGGTGAATATCCGGTTGAAGCAGTGGAAGCCATGGCCAGGGTTTGTCTGGAAGCGGAAAAGGAATATCTGGTTAGCATTGATCGGCGGATGCAGAATATTAATCCGGCAACCATCGAAGAAGCGATTGCACGTGCCACGATGTATACTGCCGGTGGCCTGCAGATTCGCGCGATCGCTGCATTGACGCAAAGCGGCGTGACTGCGTTGCTGATGTCGCGCAGGAGTTCCAAGGTGCCTATTTTTGCATTAAGCCCGAACGAAGAAACGCGCAGAAGAGTTACCTTGTTCAGGGGTGTTTATCCCGTAGAATTTGGTGAGGGATTGAATGATCCGGAAGAGATTCTGAATCTGGCTGAACAGGAATTACTCGACCGTGGGGTGGTGCGCAGTGGTGATATCATGGTGATGACAATAGGTGAGCCGGTAGGTAAGACGGGGGGTACCAATACCATGAAAATTATTAGAGTCGGTGAATGGAAAACAAGGCAAGGCATTGATACAAATTAGAATGTCTGACACGATGCAGCGCAGATAAACATATGAGCAGTTACAGCAAAAGGAATCAAACGTATTCATACAAGATAATCGCTTATACTAATATAATTTAATTAAGGAGATCTAAATGGCACTTGTATCATTAAGACAATTACTCGATCATGCAGCAGAAAACAGCTATGGCTTACCCGCGTTTAATGTTAATAATCTGGAGCAAATCCAGGCGATCATGCAAGCAGCGGATGAATGCAATAGCCCGGTGATCATGCAAGGCTCCGCCGGTGCAAGAAAATATGCCGGTGAAGCATTCTTGCGTCACTTAATTGCTGCCGCGGTAGAAGCTTACCCACATATTCCTATTGTAATGCACCAAGATCACGGCGCTTCTCCATCGGTTTGTGTTAACGCGATCCGCAGTGGATTCTCGAGCGTAATGATGGATGGTTCTTTACAAGCCGATGCCAAAACACCATCCACTTATGAATACAATGTCGACGTCACAGCAGATGTTGTTAATATTGCGCATTCAGTCGGAGTTTCCGTGGAAGGCGAGCTGGGTTGTCTGGGCTCACTGGAATCCGGCATGGGCGAAGCGGAAGACGGACACGGCGCAGAGGGTGTTTTGTCCCATGATCAATTGCTTACCGATCCTGAAGAAGCCGCTGATTTCGTGCGCAAAACCGGCGTGGATGCTTTAGCCATTGCAATTGGAACCTCACACGGCGCTTATAAATTTACCCGTAAGCCTACAGGTGACATTCTGGCGATTCAACGTATCAAGGAAATCCATGCACGCATCCCTAATACCCATCTGGTAATGCACGGCTCCAGCTCAGTACCGCAAGACTGGCTGGATATCATTCGTCAGTATGGCGGTGACATCAAAGAAACCTATGGTGTACCGGTAGAAGAAATCCAGGAAGGCATCAAGTATGGCGTGCGCAAGATCAATATCGATACCGACATTCGTCTGGCTATGACTGGCGCTATTCGCCGTAGTCTGGAAAAAGACAAAAGCAATTTTGATCCGCGCAAATTCCTGAAAGAAGCTACTGCAGCTGCTAAAGATATTTGTAAAGCACGCTTTGAAGCTTTTGGCTGCGCAGGACAAGCAGGAAAAATCAAGCCAATCTCACTCGAAGATATGGCTAATCGTTATACTAAAGGCGAATTGAGCGCCATTATTAAGTAGTCAACCGAGCTATTAAATAACGCTATGATCAATCATGCAGTTTTGTGATTGATCATAGAATTCGGATTGGATAGCAGTGCAATACTGTTTCGGTACAAATTAAATTTTAACTCCGACAGAGTCAAAAGGATATTGTTTAAGCCTTCGAAGAAGTCACTTGCTAGTCTCGCTAAAACATTACCTACATCCCCAACCTCGACCGATCGTCACATTTCATTACCTGTTTGAGGGTGTTTCACGGCTTATTTTCTAAGCGATAAAGCATGCTAGCAACAAATATGATGACTTTCTGCATGCCCTGAAGCTGCTCATCGTGCCTTCTTCTTCAACAAAAAACATCGAATCATGCGCTACAAACCCGGACAGTTTATTTTGTTCTCTACAATTCTGCCAAAAAAATAATCTCCATCAAAGATAATGATGTAATATTATCAATAGGAATGGAATGCTTTGTTTATTGACGTTCATGCGAGCTACTCTGTCCATGCATTACCTCGCATTTTGATTGTTGCTAATGCTTACCGGAGAGTTCAATAATAATCTGCCGAGTTTTTTGATTGAATGTAATTCTGAAGATGGGAAGGCAAAGGCTTCAAATCTAAGTGTGAGGAGGATATTTTTCCGATAATCATTTAGGAGGCCTCATTATGATGCGACGAGATAGCAGTAGTCATTTCATCGTTTTATTCTTAATTACCCAAATATTCATTTTTTCAGGCTGTGCATCGACTCCTGAACAATTGCTGATGGAAGAAAAATTCAATGATGTGCGTATTACCACAAAAGTTTATGAAGCAATTATCGATGAACCATCGTTGAGACGCTTTGATATCAATGTCAGAACGATTAAAGGAGTTGTAGAACTTAGTGGTTACGTAAGTTCCCGTGATGATATGGACAAAGTAATTGCAACTGCCCGTGCTATCGATGGCATAAAATCAATCAAGAATGATATGCTGATCGGGTCAATCAACGATGATTACTGATTAGTTTGCGCAAGTAAATGCCGGGTGAACAAATACAGTTGTCATTGATATGTTTTACTATTCACTGACAGATTATAAATGTTGCTCGAAAGATATTTGCAAGTTATTCATTAAGGAATCTCTGAATAAACTACACATATTATCCAAGCGCAGGGTGTATCTTGGTAATCAGCACAATAAACTTCCTGCTAAATTTGGCATAACAGTCATTCAGAGATTCCTTAATAAAAATCAAAGCTTGGTTTGTTGAGTTGAAATGCCTTTAGCTGACATAGTTCTGATTATTCATTTTCTTTATGTCCTGTTTGTGGTGGGGAGCTTGCCGATCATCTGGATAGGCGCGTGGTTGAAGCTGACGTTTGTCAGAAACCCTTGGTTTCGCTATCTGCATCTTGCTGCTATTTTATTCGTTGTGACTGAATCACTACTGGGTGTCGCCTGTCCATTAACCATGTGGGAAAACAGCTTGCGCCGGATTGAAACGGGCAACAGTTTTATTCAGCATTGGCTTCATTTCATAATATTCTACAACGTGCCAGAGACAATCCTGGCTATTGCCTACAGCTTGTTTGCCGGCCTGGTCGCAATGACTTTCAAATGGGTGCCACTCAGACGTGTAAAGTATAAATGTTGATTAGCTTTCGGGAACCATGGGGCGATCGATTGCTTCTTCTGCTCCAAGAGCAAGTATTTCTTCAATATTAGGTTCAAATGATTCTTCGTCAAATGCTGTGTCGCCGTTTTCGAATGGTTGATCTTGCGCTTGCAGGCTAACGAAATTGTAGTGTGACGTATCGGCTAGATGCGACAGCTGAATATTCTGTATCGAACGGAACATGGTTTCCAGCCGGCCTGGAAATTTTTTATCCCATTGCTGCATCATTTCTTTGATTGTTTGGCGTTGCAGATTTTTTTGTGATCCGCACAGATTACAGGGAATAATCGGGAAATCTGAAATTTCTGCATATGCTGCCAGATCCTTTTCCTTGCAATAAGCCAGTGGCCGGATAACAATGTGCTTGCCATTATCACTAACCAGTTTGGGCGGCATCGCTTTGAGCTTACCGCCGTAAAACATATTCAGAAATAAGGTTTCTAGGATATCATCGCGATGATGCCCCAATGCAATTTTAGTGGCTCCGAGTTCACCGGCCACACGGTATAGCACGCCACGGCGTAACCGCGAGCACAAGCTGCAAGTAGTTTTTCCCTCGGCAATGACACGCTTGACAACGCTGTAGGTATCCTGTTCCACAATCTGGAAAGGCATGCCGATTTGTGTCAAATAACCGGGCAATACTTGCTCAGGAAAACCTGGCTGTTTTTGATCCAGATTCACTGCGATCAGTTCAAAATTTACTGGGGAATGAATTTGAAGATTGCGCAGGATGTCCAGCAATGCATAACTATCTTTACCTCCAGACAAACACACCATGATTTTGTCGCCTGCTTCGATCATGTTGAAATCAGCGATGGCTGTTCCTACTTGCCGTCTCAAGCGTTTTTGTAGTTTGTTAGCATTATATTGTTGTTTTTTAATCATACTTTACGAAAATTCTAAGGGGCTAAAAGTTTATTGATTAGAGCAAGTAGTATAGGGGTTATAGCAGAATATTAGACAAATGAATTGGAACAATTTAGCATAACCGAATTCTAAGCAAGACAGATAAACGGGTTCGGGAATTATTTTCAGGAGAATTCTATGAGTAGAATTATACCATTGGTGATCTTGGTCTTGTTTTCAACCAATAGTTACTCGACTGCGAATCATTCCAATTTGGAATTCGATATTGGTAGACCGGGCGATTTAGATAAAGTGTCACGCATTATTAAACTGACACAGGTGGATAATATGTTTTTGCCTTCCGAAGTTGCGGTAAATGAAGGTGAAACGATCCAGTTTGTGATCAAAAACGGCGGTAATCACAAGCATGAAATGTTGATAGGTCCGATGGCGGAACTTAAAAAAATTGCTAAGATGCGAAGCATGTATCCTGAGAAGGAGCACACTGAAGCCCATTTGCTACAACTGGAACCTGGTGAGCAAAAAGAATTGATCTGGCAATTTACGAATGCGGGAGTCATTGATTTTGTTTGTCCTTTGCCTGGTCATTTTAAAAAAATGCGTGGAAAAATTATTGTGGAGAAAAAATGAAAATACGAATGAGAACCCTGCTAGCTGAATCGATCATCACATTCAGTTTGTTGGGTGTTGCTACACAAGCCATAGCTACGGCAACCATAGAAGTTTATAAGAGTCCAACTTGCGGATGCTGCGCTAAATGGGTCGACCATATGCGCGACCATGGTTTTACGGTAAAAACGCACGATGTAGGCAATAAAGAGATCAGAAAGAAATCAGGTATTTCAGAAACGGTTGGCTCATGCCATACGGCGCTGGTCAATGGCTATGCGATCGAGGGGCATGTGCCGGCATCTGATGTCATCAGGCTGCTCAAAGAAAAACCGAAAGCGATAGGATTGGCCGTTCCAGATATGCCGCATGGATCTCCTGGTATGGAAGGATCCCGTAGCGATCCCTATAATGTTTTATTGCTCAAAGAACGCGATCAAACTCGTACGAATGCCACCATCTACAATCGTTATGATCCATATGCCAAAAAAACCGAGCCATTACCGCAAAATTTGGAAGCAGAGGATAAAAGTAGTTCAGTCATGCGCTTAAAATAAGCGTTGCAATTTTCATGAAGATGCAACATTTTTTGATTTATGCCGCTGCAATGGTATTAATTGGATGCGGGAATTTTTATTCTATAGACCCTGCACTGGAGCAGCATCAGATTGACCCTAAAACGGGATTGGTAATAAGAAATTTAGATGCTGCGCAAATCATGCGTGGAGAAGCTGTTTATACAACCCATTGCGTAGGTTGCCATGGTCCCAATGGGGAAGCCACGCCGGATTGGCGCAAGCCGAATTCTGATGGTAAATATCCGCCGCCCCCGTTGGATAGTTCGGCACATGCTTGGCATCATTCCACTGATGTTTTGAAAAAAACAATTCTCAAAGGAACTCCCCCAGAAATAGGCTCGATGCCTGCGTGGGAGGGCATACTGACAGAGCAGCAAGTCGATGATGTGATCGTATGGATAAAATCCTTATGGTCGAATGAAATTTATGATATCTGGTATAAAAATTTTGAAAATAAATAACCAGTAAATAAGTATTTCAAAGAATTATTCTTCTGGTTTTTTTTCGAGTGATCGGATTTGCTCAAAAATTGCTTGTTTTTCATCTTCCAGTTCCCGATAGCGTGCATAAAGATGATCCAAATCCGTTGTATATTTGTCAATCCGTTCTTGTTTTTCCTGCTTACGTTGAATAAAGTCTTCATAATTCGGAATCGGAATACTCTGTGAAGGCGAATTGGGTAGTTTTACAGTTTGAGGTGTTTCTGCCATTTCGTTGCGGCGCAACTCCTGAATCATCAGAAATTGCTGGTAAGTTGATTGAGATTCCTGTTGTACGCGCGCTAATGTTTTTTCAAGCTCACGGATTTGCGCCTCTTGATCAGGTGCTTCTGTATTCGCCCAAATTGCATTGGTGAAAACAAAAAATAACAATAAAAGAATAAATTGCATGACATGAAAATTAATAAATAAATTGCCGTTTTGCTTATATTTTGAATACATGGCTACAGGGTTTTATTATTTAATAACGATTTTCCAGAATGCTATTGATTCTACACTCATTATTAATGGAGTTAATTTCTATTTTAGAATTCCGCAAACCAAAATGCTTTTGCTCATCATGGTGTTGACATCGACTTATAATTGATAATCGATTGCAATGGTCAGTCCGCTTTATCGCTGACATCAAAAACAAGACTAGGTCTATACGGCGATTGTAAACAACATAGAACATAGAGTCTATTTGATAGTAGTTGTTGCTGATCTACTTAGTCAATCGAATAGCTTATATATGTAATGATCGGACACACCCGGAAATTGGAAATCGCTTATTGTCTGATTATTCATTAACAGGTGACCTTTTAATTTAAGGCTTGACCTTGAGATCAATAACGATTTGCTTGACCCTGCCGGTACAGGAAAAGCGGCAGAATCACCTTCCTGATTCTAGAGTTCTAAATCGACTGATGCAGTAAATTTTTATAAAGCCAGTGTGGAGCCAGGCTATCTCTATATGAGATTGACTTTAGTCAGAATCAAATCTACCGACTATAATGAAGTCATTACAATCTTGAACACAGAGACTATGGCATATTCTACCAAAGTGACCAATGAAGACAGTTCTAAATCAGTGATAAAGAACGAGCAATTACTAACAATAATCAAGCGCGTCACTCGTGCTCTCAGAACTTTAAGCGCTGGCAATCATACTTTATTACATGCCTCGGACGAGCAAGAATTGCTACATGATATGTGCCAGGCCATCGTGGAAAAAGGTGGTTACCGTATGGCTGGTGTCGCATATGCAGAACACGATGAAAACAAGAGCTTCCATTGGATGGCAAGTATCGGAGTAGATAAAGAATTTTTGGAAGCGCTTCGTTACACTTGGGCCGATACAGAAATGGGGCGTTCCGCGACAGCTACTGCAATCCGTACGGGCGAGCCCTGTGTGGGCAGAAACATTCTCACAGATCCTGTCTATGCCGCTCTTGCTTATGTTCCCCTTCGCGAGAATGCCATCAAGCTCGGCTTCGCAGCAGTTACCGCTTTTCCTCTGCACGTGAATGGGCAAGTACTCGGTGCTTTGGTCATGGGTGCGATTGAACCGGATGCTTTTGATGAAGAAGAAGTCAAGTTACTCAGTGAATTGGCTAATGATTTGGCTTATGGCATTACTAATTTGCGTATGCGTGCTGAGCATCAGGTGGCCGAAGCTACCATTGCGCGATTGGCTTATTATGATCCTCTAACCGAATTGCCCAATCGTATCCTCATGCTTGAGCACTTGCAAGAAGCCATTCAAACCGCAAAATATCATCATCACGCCCTCGCTGTCTTGCATCTGAATGTTATTCGTTTGCGTGGAGTCAATCAAATCCTGGGCTATCGCTCCGGTGATCAATTGCTGCAACAGCTGGCTCAACGTTTGATGCGTACCCTGAAAGAAGGCGAATTCTTGGCGCGAGTGGGGGAAGGCGAATTTGCTTTGATCTTGCCTAGCGGAGGAGCCGATTATGCCATCCAAGCTGCGCAACGGCTGGCCAATGCCCTGCATGACTCCGTGGAAGTGGCGGGCCTGATGGTCGATCCGCGTGTCAGCATAGGTATTGCTCTCTATCCTGGTCATGCCACTGAAGCTGATACCTTGTTGCGGCGTGCCAATGCCGCTACTAATGATGTTTGTCCTGCTCGAGGCGGCTATGCCCTCTACACGGGGGGGCAGGAACAGGAATGCACCCGGCGTATTTCATTGATGGGAGATCTTCGTCAAGCAATCGAACAAAATGAGTTATTGCTGTTTTGTCAGCCTAAGGTCGATATTGCGTCGCGTCGCGTGTGTGGAGCGGAAGCCTTGGTGCGTTGGCAGCATCCTATACATGGCATGCTATCAACCATCGAATTTATAAAGCTCGCTGAGAATGCCGGTTTGATTACTCCTTTGACGCACTGGATGCTCGATGCGGTTTTCAGTCAAAGTTATGCCTGGCATGAAGCAGGGATAGCGCAGGCTTTGTCAGTGAATTTGTCCGCGCATGATTTGTACGATCCTATGCTTGTTGATCGTATTCAAGGTCTATTTTCCACTTGGAATGTTAATCCGGAGCTGATTCAGTTTGAATTAACTGAGAGTACCCTGATGGAAGAACCATTGATTGCATTGGAGGCTTTAACCAAATTAAAGAATCTCGGAATCCGGTTATTCATCGATGACTTTGGCACGGGATATTCGAGCTTGAGTTATTTGCAAAAGCTACCGGTGGACTCAATCAAGATTGATCAGTCATTTGTCATGCCAATGGAGGCGGACAATGACTCAGCTGTGATTGTCCGCTCGACCATTGAACTTGGACATAATCTCGGTTTAGAAGTGGTGGCGGAAGGAGTAGATAGCCAAGTTGTGTGGAATCTCCTGACAGCATTGGAGTGCGATGTAGCGCAAGGCTATTTGATTGGTATGCCGATGCCGGCGGGGCAATTCAGTGACTGGGAAGACAAATGGGCGCGAATGTCAGTGTAAGAGTGCTGTGCAAACTCGTCCATAAGCGTTGTCTTGCTATGCAAGTTCTAATAAAACTGATAAGCCAGACATATTTCCTTAACCTATTTGGCACGATAAGAAACATTCATACTATTCTCTGATTTCCTGTTCAATCTGGTCAGCCGTCACATGGCGCACATCTTTGCCTTTTACCATGTAAACAACATACTCTGACATGTTTTTTGCATGATCTCCGATACGTTCGATTGCTTTGGCGATAAATACTATTTCCAGACACGTTGAGATTTTTCTTGGATCTTCCATCATGAATGTAATTAATTGGCGCAAGATAGAACGAAACTCCTCATCTACAAGCTCATCTTGTCTGACAATTTGTGCGGCTGCATTTAGATCCAATCGGGCAAAGGAATCGAGCGCTTTGTGCAACATATCCATTGCAATACTGGCAACATGCTTGATTTCATGAAAGCGCGGAATGTGCATGCGATCAGATGAGTATATCAACTTCGTCATCCGGGCAATTTTCGCCGCCTCATCACCGATGCGCTCAAGATCAGTAATAGTTTTAATTACCATCATGATCATACGTAGATCACTTGCAGTTGGTTGGCGACGCGCAATAATCTGGCTACAGATTTCATCGATCGATACTTCCATGGCGTTGACACGATGATCACGTGTAATGACCTGATCGATAAGCTCTTCGTTACCACTCGTCAATGCCTCAATTGCATATTCGATTTGCTCTTCAACAAAACCGCCCATCTGCAGAACGCGTGTACGAACTTCCTCAAGTTCAGCATCAAATTGCTTAGAAATATGCTCTTTATTTGCCATATCGCGCCTTTGGTTGTTAGCAAAGAATATAATAGTTTGGTACTGAATATATTAAAAGTCAGATAGAAATTATACGTACGCCCTTATCTGTTCCCAATAATAGCGTATCCGCCCCGCGTCGTGCAAAAAGACCGTTGGTTACAACACCGGCAATTTGATTGAGCGTAGCTTCCAGCTCAACAGGGTTCATAATTTGCAATCCATGTACGTCCAGAATGATATTGCCATTATCCGTGATGAAATCGTGCCGCAAAGCCGGATGCCCGCCCAAATGAACAATTTCGCGCGCAACATAGCTGCGTGCCATCGGGATGACCTCGACAGGCAAAGGAAAGTTGCCAAGAATATTTACCAGCTTGCTTTGATCGGTAATGCAAATAAATTTTTGTGCTACTGCGGCAACGATCTTCTCTCGTGTCAATGCGCCACCGCCACCCTTGATCATATGCAAATTCTCAGTGATCTCATCTGCACCGTCAACATAGACAGGGATATCAATAACGTTATTGAGATCATGTACTTCTATGCCATGCTCTTTAAGTCTTTGTGCCGTTGCATCGGAGCTCGCAACGGCCCCTTCGATTTTATGCTTGATTTTAGCCAGCTCATCAATAAAATAATTAGCGGTGGAACCCGTACCTACGCCAACAATACAATCAACCGGAATATATTGAATTGCAGCAACTGCTGCTGCACGTTTCTGCTCGTCTTGTGTCATGATGTCTCTTACAAAAATTATAATATCGCTGTCAGGATAGCGTTATCTGTTAATTTAAACAATCCTTCTATCGCTTGGTGTAGGGGAACAATTAAACTGTCCAGGCTTGTAGCACATGATCTGTCCGTTTTTATATGGATTCCAAGGAGGAATTCCAGATGAAACGGACAATGGCTACAGGAGACCGGGAAGATAAGGTTTGAGGAGGCGTATGGAGGTTATAAAAGGGAAGTCTAACGCAATCGGAAGCGGCATTGTTGCTTGCGGTATGTGACCGGACATTCCGACGCTACATGGGCCGGAATGTCGAGGACGGTCTGGATGCGTGATTGGTCATGATAACTGTGTTAGTTTTAAAGGCTTAAAATTACAGATTCCAGCAGATCGTCACCGCTGTCACTATATGAAAGCCAGATTATGCATTGATAGTATTTATTTTTAGCTGAAATTATTTTGCCCCGATAATACTTTTAGCTGGTTTGTACTGATTGTTCGATTTCTGGCGGCTCATTCAATAACGGAATTACCATTTTTTCCAGCTTTTTCAGATCGACACGCCCCAAATAATTTTCAACCAGCTTTCCCGAACGATTGATTACCACGGTATAGGGTAATGCGGAATGGCGATTTCCCGCAGCTTCTAACAATGACCAGGTATTAAAACCACCCACCAATACCGGATAATTGATGCCAAATTCCTGGCTGAACATTTTCACTTTATCGGCTTGATCAATGGCAATGCCGATAAAAATCAACCCTTGCTCCCCATATTTCTTTTGCGCTTCAACGAACTCTGGAATTTCCTCGCGGCACGGCGTACACCAGGTAGCCCAAAAATTCACTACCATGACCTTTCCCAACCACTGCGAAACCTCTTGATTTTCTCCTTGCAAGTCCGGCAGGCTTGCAGAAAGAATTGCTTGAGCGCCTTGCTGGCTTTCTTCACTGGATAATTCAGTTTGATACGCTTCAGACAGCAAGGTACGCAGGAATGAACCCGCTCCCAGAGCAAATATTGCGACGCAGGAATACAAAATTATCTGCTTTAACTTCGACATTGTTTCATCCTTAGAAAATTTTTTAATAGAACACTGCGACGGATTGATTGACAGTAACGTATAAGCTTTAAATCAAAACAGCGTTCAACACCGCCAAGAAATCATTGTTGTTGAGAAATCCAATGATCTTAATATCAGGAATGTCATAACCTTGACGATCAATAAATAAAATACCCGGCGGCCCAAACAATTTAAATCGTTTAAGTAACGCAGTATCATCCGGAGAGCCCTCCGTGACATCAACCTCCAGCAAAACCACTTCTTTCAGTCGAGCTTGAACTTTGGCATCGGAGAACGTAAATCGATCCATCTCCTTGCACGAGACACACCAATCGGCATGAAACCTGACCATGACGTATTTATCTCTGGATGACTGGATCTGTTCATCCAGCTCAGCAATGGTTTTTACTCGCTGAAATGGCAGTGTTGCATAGCTCGCGGGTACCGCTTCTCCAGAACCAGAACTTGTCGCATCCGCCAGATTGAGTTTCGAGAGTGGCTGCAAAACATCCCGGCTACCGGACAAAACACCGATCAACAATGCAACACCCATCAGCAAAGCGATGACACCCACACCTTTGAGAAATTTCTGTAAACCCGGGGCTCTTTGCGGCAATGGGTCGATCGCTTGCAGATAAATTGCGGAGATGATCAGCAGTGCAGCCCATAGCAACATGTACACAACTTCGTTAATCACCGGGGAGATAATCCAGATTGCAACTGCAAGTAGCAGCACGCCAAAGAATCGCTTGATCGACTCCATCCATGCACCAGCTTTCGGCAGTAAAGCACCGGCCGATGTCCCCAACAGCAACAGCGGCATGCTCATGCCTAGAGCCATGACAAATAAGGCCGAACCACCCAGAACCACATCCCGGGTCTGACTAATATATAGTAAAGCGCCTGCCAGCGGCGCAGCAACACAGGGACCGACAATCAACGCAGATAATGCCCCCATACCGAATACACTGGTTAAATGTCCGCCTTTCAACTGACCGGCTTCTTCGGATAGCTTGGTTTGCAACGTCCCGGGCAGTTGCAGCTCATAAAAACCAAACATGGAAAAGGATAGCAACACAAATATCACTGCAAATGTGCCGAGCACCCAAGCATTTTGCAAGGCCGCAGACAACATTGCGCCTGATAATCCGGCCGCCACACCGGCAATCGCATACGTAATCGCCATACCCAGTACATAAGCCAGCGCCAGGATAAACCCATGACGCTTGGTTACATGCTTACCGTGATTGGCGATAATCCCCGATAAAATCGGAAACATCGGAAATACACAGGGTGTGAATGAGAGAAACAAGCCAACCACGAAGAACCCTGAGAGGATCAACCAGTAATCGCCCGTTTCAAACATGCGTTCAATTTTGTATGATTCGGTTTCAATCGCAGGTAATCGGGATGGCATCTGAAACAATTCAGCAGCAGCATCCATTTCCGCTGCCGTTGCTTGGCTGCTCACTGCTCCGGCAATCGCTCCAATCGCTGCTTTTACCGCCGGTAAGGTCAAATCGATCGCTTTGTGTATCGGAGCATAGCACACGCCAACCGGTTCATTACACCCCTGATAAGTCGCTTCCAGTGTCAACGGTTGCTCGCTTGCAGAATCTGTACGCGTTAATGAAATGATCGCCTGAATCGGGCTGTAATACACCTCCGTATTGCCAAACGTCATATCTTCTTTCATTTTTCCGGATGGCAGCGCGACTTTTTCAATCACCAAGCCTTCTTGCTTCGGCTCAAAAGCAATTTTATCGCGATACAGGTAATAATCCTTCGCCGGTGTCAAATGCGCAATGAGTGTATTCCCATCCCGGACTTCTATCGAAATCCTGAATGCCTCATCCGGTGGCAAAAGCTCTTGCGGATTGCTTTGACCCAGATTGATACCCAATCCTTGCAATTTTTGGAATAGACTAAAGGATCCATCTTCCTGAGCAAAAGCTTGTGGAGAGGATAAACATAATATCAGTAACAAAAATTGGATTAATCGCATGGGCAGTCAGTATTATCTAATCAAGGTTGTTTCGTCGGCAATCCACTGCAAGTAAGCAGGTAATCCGCTCAATATAGGAACCATAATCACTTCAGGAAGTTCATAAGGATGCATCATCTTGATCAACTGTTCAACCCGTTCATAATGTTGCCGTTGGGTTTTGATCAACACCGGAGTCTCTTCTGCCGAATCCATAGCATCTTGCCAGCGGTAAATTGATGTACACGGACTCAAGGCATTAACGCAAGCAGCCAGATGCTGATCAATCAAAGCTTCTGCCAACGCAAGCGCGCTTTTCTTATCGGGAAAATTAGTAATAATGAGTACTGGTTCCATGAGTGTTATCGATTGATGCGAAAAGATTAATTTTACCCTGCTTGGCGCCCCAATTGACAGATGGGATTTTGAACTTTGGCGCTCTGGGCATACCTCGTCAATAGGCATATACTTTAAACAAACAATTTATCGAAAGGAATTGAAAAAATGAAAGGACTATTTAATTTAGTGATATCGCTTTCAATTATTGCTCCAATCACCATATTTTTTGGCTATATCATCATGGATGAAGGCGATCAATTCACCGCCGAGCATTATATGGTGACGGGACTAAGTACAATTCCGTTTGTTTTCGCACTGCTGATTAAATTTTTGATGACGGGTGCTGAAAAAAATGACCGGCAATGATTTCAGGAGGTTATCAGGGTACCCTGTGATTGCTCACAGGCACGCCGGTAAGCCAGTCCGGCCACAGCCAAATCACCAAGCGCCAATCCTCTGAATACAAAAGCAGTTCTCTCGTTCTCACTTTGACGCCCTGCTGTTTTGCCTGTTACCAAACCAGTCAGATCACCATGCACCAGCGCCGGATTAATCAACGGTTCAGGCATATTGGCCTCCTGTTCCAGATCATCGATAATAATCCGTTCCAATACCGGCATACTCTCACCCAACCACGGCGCAGCCAGATCGGTCATGGTGACGAATGCACCGGGTTTTAGCCAGCGCGCGTCCAGAAATGGCACCAGTTGAGGTGACAAAGTCACGGACGTAACGATCAAATCCGCATCTTGAATAGCCTCTTGTGCTGTTTGTGTTGTAATGACTGATAAGCCCATTTCATTTGCACTACGGCAAAATGCATCGCGGCTGGCCGCACCCCGTCCAAATACATTAATTTTCTTTAGCTGAAAAATTTCGGTCAATGCCCGCAAATGACTCAGGGCTTGCACCCCGCACCCGATAAATGCAGCGATAGAAGCGTCCGGTCGTGCAAGCCGCTTGGCGGCAACCGCACTCAATCCGGCAGTACGTATTGCAGTGACCCAATTACCATCGATGATCGCTAGTGGCAACCCGCTTCGGCTATCGAGCAAGGTCACCAGCGCGTTAATGCTTGCCAATTTATATTTGGGATTTTCGGGATTGAGTACTAGCGCTTTAACCGCAAGAAATGGAGGATCATCCACTGCAGCCAGCGTTGCCATCATGTATCTTCCATCCGGCGGGGTAATTACGGCTTTGGGCGCACTCCAGGCCTGCTGTTGTATTTTTGCAAAAAATAAATGCTCAATGCTGGCAATGACATCGTGCGTGGTCAGTTGCAGGCTCTGCAAGGAACTATGTGATAAATAACGGATCACTGGCAACATTCGAACTCCTGTTTTTGAAAATCTTAGCTGAGGGTTAAATTGGCCATATTAACAATCGGCTGCTATAATGTTGCCCCCACCGCAAGAACTAATCGCTTATTTTTGAGGAATTATTTATGTCTCGCCCGATTCGCAATATCGCCATCATCGCTCACGTTGACCATGGTAAAACCACCATGGTCGATAAACTCCTGCACCAAGCCGGCACCTTTGCCGCACATCAGCAAATTTCCGAGCGCGTGATGGATTCCAACGATATTGAGCGCGAGCGCGGTATTACCATTTTAGCCAAGAATTGCGCCATCGACTACGAGGGAATCCATATCAATATCGTCGATACCCCCGGTCATGCGGATTTTGGCGGTGAAGTGGAACGTGTACTGTCGATGGTCGATGGCGTATTGCTGTTGGTCGATGCCGTCGAAGGGCCGATGCCGCAAACCCGTTTTGTCACCAAAAAGGCGCTTGCGCTGGGTCTGCGTCCGATCGTCGTGATCAACAAGATCGACCGACCGGGGGCACGCGCCGGTTGGGTGGTTGATCAAACATTTGATCTGTTCGACAAATTGGGCGCCAGTGAAGAACAACTTGATTTTCCAGTTGTTTATGCCTCAGCATTGAATGGTTTCGCCACCCTGGATATTGACAAATCCAGCACGGACATGCGTCCGTTGTTCGACACTATCCTCACATATGTTCCCGCTCCTGAAGGTAATCCTGATGAACCGCTACAACTGCAAATCAGTGCACTGGATTATTCCAGTTTCGTCGGTCGCATTGGCATTGGCCGAATTCACCGTGGCAAGCTGAAGCCTGGTCAGGAAGTCATGATATTACTGGGCGACAAACCCCCTAAAAAAGCTAAAGTCAATCAGGTACTTGGTTTCCGTGGTTTGGAACGGATACAGATGAAAGAAGCTTTGGCCGGTGATATCGTATTGATCAACGGCGTGGAAGATTTGAGTATCGGCACTACGCTGGCGAGTGTCGACCAGCCAGAAGCACTACCCATCCTCGCCGTGGACGAGCCAACCCTGACCATGACATTTCAGGTTAACACCTCGCCATTTGCCGGCCAGGAAGGCAAATTCGTCACCAGCCGCCAGTTACGCGAGCGCCTGGAAAGAGAACTGTTAACCAATGTTGCTTTGAGAATGGAAGACACCAATGAAACCGACTCGTTTCTGATTTCAGGGCGCGGCGAATTGCATCTCACCATTCTGCTGGAAAACATGCGCCGCGAAGGCTACGAACTCGCCGTCTCGCGTCCTCACGTGGTGATTCGTGAAATAGACGGCGTTAAATGCGAACCGTTTGAAATGCTTACCGTCGATGTAGACGAAGCCAATCAGGGTGCCGTGATGGAAGCTTTGGGTGCACGCCGCGGTGATTTACAGGATATGGTATCGGATGCTAAAGGACGTGTGCGCCTGGATTATCGTATCCCTGCACGCGGGTTGATCGGTTTTCAGTCCGAATTCATGACCATGACACGCGGCACCGGCCTGATGAGCCACGTGTTTGACGAATTTGCGCCGATGCGTGCGGAAATCCCGCCACGCAGAAACGGTGTGCTGATTTCCGCCGAACAAGGTGAAGCCGTCGCGTATGCATTATGGAAACTGCAAGATCGCGGCCGCATGTTCGTCAGCCCCGGTGACCGCTTGTACGAAGGCATGGTGATCGGCATTCACACCCGCGACAATGATTTAGTGGTCAACCCGATCAAAGGCAAGCAATTAACCAATATCCGCGCATCGGGAACCGATGAAGCCGTCACGTTGATTCCGCCGATTCAGCTCACGCTGGAATCCGCGATTGAATTCATTGCTGATGATGAATTGGTAGAAATTACGCCGAAAACGATCCGTATTCGTAAACGCTTTTTACTGGAGCACGAACGCAAACGCGCCTCAAGAGTCGCAGCTTAAAATCCGCTTCAAGCTTATCAAGCCAATCGAAAGATAAACGATAAACCATTGATTGCGCCAGTATGATCCAATACCGGCGCAGCAATAAAGCGTTATAGTTTCACTGATTGAGCCGCACGGGCCGATCGGCCTCAAAGTCCTTCAGCAACGGTACCTCATCCTTGTTGACCCAGCGGATATCCATATCGTAAGTGTCATGTGCAAAAGCTATCTAAATTCAATAAATGGCTTCGTGGCAAAACCATGGAAAATCGCA
This sequence comes from Nitrosomonas ureae, assembly GCF_900108305.1. GTDB lineage: Bacteria > Pseudomonadota > Gammaproteobacteria > Burkholderiales > Nitrosomonadaceae > Nitrosomonas > Nitrosomonas ureae_B. The sequence goes on along the minus strand of NZ_FNUX01000002.1, from coordinate 190,385 downwards.
AGTCAAGCTAATGTTCAAAATCGCAGCCAGATCATCGATTTTCCTATCATGGCAACGTCACTGAAACAAACACGCCGGCATGATCGGATACACTGGTCTGACCAGGATCAACAAGGGTGTTAAATACCACTCGGCTTTCACGCAAGTTCTTTTCCTGATTCATGAAAATGTAATCAATGCGCCTGGCAGATCCCCCTGCATCCAACGTCGAAACTCCAACAGTACAATGCATATCGGCTTGCCCAGGGTTGGCGCATAAATTATCTAGCGATCTATTCTGCGCATAAGCATCGATAAAACCGGCACTGACAATCCGGTCGTAGAAAGGCCTCTCCACAAATGGATCTACGCGAAAACGGTCAATATTGAAATCACCACCAAGAATTGTAAGATTACCGCCCGGAAAGGATGCCTCCAGTTCACTAATAAATGGCAGCAAAACCGCTAATTGAGCATCTAGTTGATCCGCTGTACATGCGGCACAAAGATGAGTATTGTAAATATTCAACTTACTGAAACTGGGAACATTGATGCGTGTCATCATCACATTTCTTGGCAGTTTGATATCATGTCCGCGAAAATTCAACTCAGTCGCATGAGGCAAACGCTTAGTGGCTCTGAAATCAATTTCGCAACGGCTCAATATTGCATTGGCCACGCCTATCACGCCCGGCAATCCAATTTCAAAAGCCGTGTATAAATCATAATCACGCTTGCGGCTACGAAGTTTCTTCTGCAAATCTTGCGCGCTATTTTCAGTATGAACCAATGCGCCTCCAACCACTTCCTGGAGCAGAATAACATCGACCGGCGTTTTCTCCGCAAACTCGGCAACAGCTTCCAGACGCTGCTCGCGCGTTTCAATTTCTTTGAACAGAAGATTGACGGATAGAACGTTAAGGTAACCGCGGCTGGCCACATCATCACATTGAACCTGCGGTTCTTCACCATTATTACCGCTTTTAGCACAACCGGATAATAGAGAAATACTAAAAATAACGATGAAAAGTAGGTTTCTCACCATTTAACCTCCTAATAACACTGAAAACCGGATTTTTATTCCACGCTTACCCGCCAATGTAAAGTCCGATCTAAATATCAATATTTGTCGCCCGTAGCGCATTCTTCTCAATAAACGCGCGTCGCGGTTCGACTACATCGCCCATTAACGTCGTAAAGATTTCGTCAGTCAGGATGCTATCTTCAATCTGCGCACGCAACAAGCGGCGATTTTCCGGATCCATCGTGGTTTCCCACAATTGACTCGGATTCATTTCCCCCAGGCCTTTGTAGCGTTGCACGTTCAGGCCTTTTTTTGCTTCTTCCAGCAGCCATTCGAGCGCGTGTTTAAATTCGTTAATAGCCTGCTTGCGTTCACCGCGTCGAATGTAAGCGCCCTGACCCAGCAAACCTTCAAATACCTGCGCGGTTTTCTGGATCTGCATATAGTCGCCACTCTCTACAAAATCATTATCCAGATAGCTGGTCAGCACATTACCGTGCGATAGTCGCATGATTTTCAATCGATAACGTTCGTGCACGTCATCGTATTCCGCAACGATTTCCACGTCCTTAATACGTGCGGCCAAACGGTCCGCGCTGTCGATCGCCGCTTGCTCGTTGTGCAAGTCGACATCCGGTTGGCGCAGCAACGCGTGCATTACGTTACTATCAATCATCTGGCTCATGCGCTCGATCACCGCCTCCGCCAGAATGTATTCATTGGCAATTTTTTCCAGTGTTTCACCGCTCAAAGCAGGTCTTTCTTCACCGATATGCAGCTCGGCGTCGGTTAACGCAAGGCTGAGCAGGTGTTGTTTCAATTCATGATCATCCTTGACATAGCGTTCTTTTTTACCGTGTTTGATTTTATACAAAGGCGGTTGCGCGATGTAAATATGACCGCGCTCGATCAATTCGGGCATTTGCCGGTAAAAGAAGGTTAGCAGCAAAGTGCGGATATGTGAGCCATCCACGTCTGCATCGGTCATGATGATAATGCGATGATAACGCAGTTTGTCCGGATTGAATTCATCCTTACCGATACCGGTTCCCAGTGCAGTGATCAGAGAAATGATTTCCTGCGACGAAATCAGTTTGTCAAAACGCGCTTTTTCGACATTCAGGATTTTCCCTTTAAGCGGCATGATCGCCTGGAATTTGCGGTCACGTCCCTGTTTGGCGGAACCACCGGCGGAATCACCTTCGACCAGATAGAGTTCGCATAGCGCCGGATTCTTTTCCTGACAGTCGGCCAGTTTTCCAGGTAATCCCATACTATCGAGCACACCTTTGCGGCGTGTCAGTTCGCGCGCCTTACGGGCAGCTTCACGAGCCCGGGCGGCATCAATGACTTTATTGCAAATGGTTTTGGAATCAATCGGGTTTTCCAGCAAAAACTCGGAAAGCTTTTGCGTCACCACTTCTTCCACCACCGGACGTACTTCCGAGGACACCAGTTTTTCCTTGGTTTGCGAAGAGAACTTGGGTTCAAACAGTTTTACCGATAATACGCACGACAAACCTTCGCGCATGTCATCACCGGAAGTTTCAACCTTGGCTTTCTTGGCCAGTTCGTTTTTTTCGATGTAATTGTTGAGCGTTCGCGTCATTGCGGCACGCAGGCCGGTCAAATGCGTGCCGCCGTCTTTTTGTGGAATATTGTTGGTGAAGCACAGCACCTGTTCGGAATAACTGTCATTCCATTGCATCGATACTTCCACCGCAATGTTATCTTTTGAACTGGTCGCGTAAAAAATATTCGGGTGCAGTACCGTTTTGCTGCGATTGATATATTCAACAAAATTCCTGATACCACCGGTAAAAGCGAATTTTTCATCCTTGCCGGTACGCTGATCGATCAGATGAATTTTTACCCCGTTATTTAGGAAGGAAAGTTCACGTAAGCGCTTGGCGAAAATATCGTAATGATATTCGATGCTGCCGAAAATTTCCTTGCTGGCAAGAAAATGTACTTCCGTACCGTGCCGTTCACTTTCCCCGGTAATTTCCAATGGTTTGACTGGAACACCCATACGAAATTCTATCTGGTGCGTCTTACTATTACGCCTGATCGTGAGTTTCAGCCATTCTGATAATGCATTGACTACCGATACGCCAACGCCATGTAAACCACCGGAAACTTTGTATGAATTGTCGTCGAACTTTCCCCCGGCGTGTAATTCCGTCATGACGATTTCCGCCGCTGAACGTTTCATTTCATCATCCTGTTTGATCCCGGTGGGAATGCCACGACCGTTATCCAGCACGCTGACCGAATTATCCGGATGGATGGTTACGGTTATTTCATCGCAATGGCCGGCTAACGCTTCGTCAATGGCATTATCGACAACTTCGAATACCATATGATGCAAGCCTGTGCCATCGCTGGTATCGCCAATATACATACCAGGCCGTTTACGTACGGCATCCAGGCCTTTGAGTATTTTGATGCTTTCAGAATCGTAATTGGTTGGGTTTTCTTTGGGTGCGTGGGAATTTTGATTACTCATTAGTCAGGGTACTTTATGAAGAAAGTTACAGGAAACAATTTAGTGGTCGCGGTTAAGGTTGATTCTGGTGCGGTTATGATTAAATTCTCATAGGCATCACAATGTATTTGAATATTTCATTTCCGGGTATCGTCATTAAGACACTGCTGTTAGCATTTTCAAACGCGCATTGCACGGTTTCGCTTGTCACATTGTTCAATAAATCCATTAAATAGGTAATGTTCAGACTGATGTCCACGGGATCATCCTGGTAGCTGATTTCCAGTTCTTCTTCGGCTTCTTCCTGTTCATTATTCTTGCAGATAATGCGTAGATTATCTTTATTGACAATCAGGCGCACACCGCGAAATTTATCGCTTTGGTTGGATAAAATGGAAACGCGCTGCAAGGCTTGTAGAAAGACAACCCGGTTAATCTCAAACAGTTTATTGTTTCTGGTTGGAATAACCCGATTGTAGTCAGGAAACTTTCCGTCGATGACTTTCGAGATCAGCGTTATATCTGAGAAAGAAAAGCGGATTTTATTTTGGAAATATTCTATTTTTATCGGATCCTCATTGTCATGCAATAATTTGGATAGTTCAAACACGGCTTTGCGCGGCAGGATGACTTCCTGTTTTTTCTGTGCTTCGCCCAAACCGGTTGAGACATAAGCAAGGCGGTGACCATCCGTACCTACGCTGATCAGTTGCTTGCCATCGTTCAACAACAAAAGTCCATTCAAATAATAGCGGATATCCTGTTGAGCTACCGCAAACTGTACAAGATGCAAAAGATCCTTGAATTCTTTTTGCTTGAGTGTAATAGCATTATCGGATTCTGGTTCATCAGTGACTTCGGGAAAATCTTCCGCCGGGAGAATTTGCAGGTTAAATGCGCTTTTATGGGATTTAACCAGTAAATGATCGTCTTTTCGCGTTAATGTCACCTCGATATCGGATGACAGTGAACGTAAAATATCCTGAAGTTTTTTTGCGGATACTGTGAAAGCGAAATCTTTTTGGGGTGAAAGATTTTCACCCGCTTCCGTTTTAATCTGTATTTCCAGATCAGTGGTTAGAAAAGAGGTCTTTTCCTGATTTTGCTTGATCAGAACATTGGATAGAATGGGTAACGTTTGTCGGCGCTCTACAATCCCGGTTACAGTTTGTAGTGGTTTTAACAAGGTATCTCGGTTGGTTTTAATTAAAAGCATTGATATGAAAATAGTAGTAATTAGATAATGTCTTTAATACTTCTGTATAGTTTATATCTTTATTTTAATTTCAATAAGATACAATAAATTTTTTGTTTGTATGATCCGGGTATAGATATTGGATAGATTGTGGATAAAAACAGCGGATTTTTAAAATCAACAGTTATCCACAATGTGCTAAACAGTTATCAACCTCTTAAAATGAGTATCAAAGCGTTAAAATCCCGGCTTATCAGGGGGTCGGAAACACGCAATTCGTTAATCTTTCTGTAGCCATGCAATACGGTAGTATGATCTCTTCCGCCAAAAGCTTCACCAATATCCGGCAGGCTGAGTGAAGTCAGTTCTTTGGCAATGGCCATTGCCATTTGCCTGGGCCTTGCAACTATCCGTGAGCGTTTTTTTGAATACATTTCAGAAACTTTGATTTTATAGTAGTCCGCGACGGTTTTTTGAATGTTTTCAATTGAAATTTGACGGCTTTGTACCGCAAGCAAATCTTTTAATGCCTCTTTAGCCAAGTCAAGCGTTATGTCCTGGTTGACAAAACGTGAGAAAGCCAGCACGCGTTTTAATGCACCTTCCAGCTCGCGTACATTCGAACGGATATGTTTGGCAATAAAAAAAGCGACATTTTCATCCAGTCGGATTTTTTCCATTTCAGCTTTTTTCAAAAGAATCGCGACGCGCATCTCCAGTTCGGGGGGTTCTACCGCTACGGTTAATCCCCAGCCAAAGCGTGAAACCAAACGCTCTTCCAGCCCGGTAATTTCTTTGGGATAGGTGTCGCAGGTAATGATGACTTGTTTGTGCGTTTCAATAAGCGCATTAAATGCGTAAAAAAACTCTTCCTGCGTACGGTTTTTTCCGCCAAAAAATTGCACATCGTCCACCAGTAGCAGATCTAATGAGTGATAGTAGAGCTTGAACTTGTCAAATGCTTTATGTTGATAAGCGCTAACAACATCGGAAACATATTTTTCCGCATGAACATAACGAATCTTTGCACCTTTGTTGTTTTTGTGCACGTAATTTCCAATTGCTTGAATCAGATGCGTTTTTCCAAGACCAACACCACCATAGATAAACAGCGGGTTATAGGCAACCCCCGGTGATTCAGCCACTTGAATGGCACCAGCTCGCGCTAATTGATTGGCTTTTCCGGTGATAAAGTTATCAAAAGTGAAGTTAGGATTTAATCCATTGAGATTCTTTTTGGCAGGCTGATAAACAGTTTTAGGTTCCGGTTTAGCCTCACTGGAGCTAGGCGCAGATTCTGGCGCCTGATTCAATGCATTGTTTTTGGTTTCCGTTTCAGCAAGCTTTAAATGAAATTGGATGTTTTTGTCAAAGTAGGTTTTTGCCATACTTTCGATATGCATAATGAAGTTGTCTGCAACCCACTGCGATACAAAACGATTCGGTGCGATCAATACAACTTTGTTATCGCCATTGAGCGCAAGATCAATCTCCAATGGCTTGATCCAGGTGTTAAATTGTTGTGCATTGAGTTCTTTTTGAAAATGATCCAGGCAGGATAACCAAAAAGTATTCAATGATTGCATCATTTTTTGTTCTTTGTTTGTCTGGTTTGGAAAAGCAGTCATCATGCTATGTCCGTTACAAAAACAGGATGTTATATTTCTAGGTTATCGATCAATCGCGTGTTATCAAGCCAGGCTGCGCCTAAAACGACCAGATCCTGATCGGAAGCCTGCGCAAATGAAAGCGTATTGCGATTGTGGATGCTGATGTAATCAACCTTCCAGCCGTGTTGCTCCAGATTGTCGACAGCATCTTGCTGTAATGTCTGAAAATTTTTATTACCGGAACTAATTTCTCGTTTGGTTCGCAAAAGCGCTTGGTAAAGCCTGCAAGCTTCAGCACGTTGCATTTCATTTAAATACTGATTGCGCGAACTCAGTGCCAAGCCATCCGCCGCACGAACGGTTTCACTGGCAATAATTTCAACGGGTAAATTTAATTGTTGTACCATTTTACGCACTATATGCAACTGCTGATAATCCTTTTTGCCGAATACAGCGAATTCAGGTTGAATAATATTGAATAATTTCAATATGATCGTTGCAACACCACGAAAAAATCCTGGTCGAAACTTTCCCTCCAGGATATCTGCTACAGGTGGTAATGCTAACAAGAATTCTTGTGGAGTAGGGAAAAGAATTTTTTCATCAGGTGCAAAAACTATCTTGACATTTTGTACTGACAGCGCCCTGCAATCTTCTTCGAATGCTCGGGGATACCGGTTGAAATCTTCATGCGGAAGAAATTGCAACCGATTGACAAAGATACTGACAACCACGCAATCTGCCAATCGGCTAGCTTGATCGATCAGCGCAAGGTGTCCTGCATGCAAATTTCCCATCGTTGGAACAAAAGCAATACGCTGCTTTCGACAAAGGTTTTTATGCAACTCGGAGATGTCGGTAATTATTTTCACGCAGTACTTATTAGTTAAAATTGATGCTCGATATTGGGAAATTGTCCAGTCTTGACAGCAATGACATAATTCTCCACCGCTGCCTGGATAGTTTTCGCTTCCAGCATAAAATCTTTGATGAAACGTGGTTTTTTTCCTTGAGATAGTCCTAGCATATCGTGCAATACCAGAACCTGTCCGGAGCAGTTGTTGCCGGCGCCAATACCGATGGTTGGAATGGAAAGTGTCTGCGTGATTTTTTCAGCCAGTTTGGCTGGTATAAGCTCTATGACCAGCATGCCTGCACCCGATTTTTCGAGGATTTTTGCCTCATCTTCCAATAACCTGGCGGATTTCTCCGAATGGCCCTGTAATCTATACCCGCCTAATTGATGGATGGATTGCGGGGTTAAGCCGATATGCGCGCAGACGGGGATACCGCGCCGGGTTAAGAACTGAACGGTATCAGCCATGATGTGACCGCCTTCAATTTTTACCATGTGTGCCCCCGCAGCGATAATTTTGCAGGCATTCTTAAAAGCAAGCTCTGGTGAAGCCTGATAACTGCCGAAAGGCATGTCGGTGATGATGAACACTTTGTCGGTGCCTCGCGCGACGCAACGTGTGTGATAAATCATGTCATCAAGCGTGACTGATAACGTCGTGCTTTCACCTTGCAACACATTTCCCAATGAATCGCCGACCAGCAATGCATCTATGCCTGAGTTTTCCAGAATGCGCGCGAAAGTTGCATCGTAGCAAGTCAGAACGGCGATCTTCTCATTGTTATCAAGCATTTTTTGCAGTGTACTGAGTGAAGTTCTCATGCTTTTGCGGTAGTGTAAATAGTTTTGGGAAAAATCAGATCATGATGTTTTATGGATTGATTTTTAATAGTTTTTGATCCTTACATGCGGTGAGTAAGGGTGCAATGGAACCATATCCCGGGATCTGGCAATCCGGGGCGATTTCCATCAGGGGCTGCAGCACGAATGCGCGGTGCATCATCCGTGGATGCGGTATGATCAATCCGGCATCATTGCATTGCAGTGTATCATACAGCAATATATCGAGATCCAGGGTGCGTGGCGCATTCAACGATTCACGCACGCGCCCTTGTTTGTATTCGATAGCGAGCAATGCAGACAGTAAATCCAACGGTGCAAGCTCGGTCTGGATCTGCGCTACGGCGTTGATGAAATCCGGTTGGTCCAACCGACCGACCGGAGCGCTTTGATACAACGACGAATGTTTGATGAGTTGTGTACCGGGAAGCTGCTTCAATTCATTAAAAGCACGTTGTATTTGAAAAACCGGAGTTTCCAGATTACTTCCCAGAGCGATAAAAGCCAGTCCCTTTTTCATTGATATGCGATTATAATTTAAGTGTCTGAGTTGTCGATGGTGTTTTCGAGGGTATCAACAGAATTGGAAGGTGATTTTTTGCGACTGCGTTTTCTTCTCCCCGTTTTGAGGGCTGTTTGCCTCGGCAGCATTTTCTCACGTTCGGCATTGTCTGCGGATAGAAATGCTTTCCACCACTCTCCGAATTCAGTACCGAGTTCGCCGCTTTCGCAACGTAGCAGCATAAAATCATAGGCGGCGCGGAAACGTGGATGAGCAAGTAAACGGAAAGGCTTACGCCCAACAAGGGCTTCGAATCGAGGTTGCATTGCCCATATTTCCTGTATGATTGCATCAAAGCGGCGTGGAATCGCTAATTTTTTATGTTGCAGCGAAAGAATGTGATCCATTGCTTCAAATAAAGCAGGCAATGGTTTTGCTCCAGATGCTTGAAGTGAATTCCAGTATGACAGTACTTCATGCCATAACAATATGGCGAAAAGGAATCCGGGCGAGACCGGCTTATTTTGCCTGATCCGTTCATCAGTATTTTTCAGTGCGATAGTGATAAAACGCTCGCCCAGGGGTTGTTCCAGGATTACATCAAGCATGGGTAAGAGACCGTGATGTAAGCCGCGCGCGCGCAATTCAACGACACAAGCTAAAGCGTGTCCGGACAATAGCAATTTCAGCATTTCATCAAACAGGCGGGACGGCGGGACATTTTGCAATAAAGGCGCCAGATCGCCGATCGGTTGGGCGGTTTCCGCGTCCATTTGCATATCCAGCTTTGTAGCCAGGCGCACCGCCCGTAACAGGCGTATCGGATCCTCGCGGAAGCGTTGTACCGGATCCCCGATAATGCGCATTCTTTTGGCTTTGATATCTTCGTAGCCGTTCAGGTAATCTAGAATTTCTTCTTTGACGGGATCATAAAACAACGCGTTGACCGTAAAATCACGGCGCTTTGCGTCTTCTTCCTGGCTACCAAAAACATTGTCATGTAACAAGCGGCCATGCTGGTCGATCGACTGTTTCGACGCAGAATTTTCATTCTCGTCCGGTGAAGGTCCTCGAAAAGTCGATACCTCCACGGTTTCCGCGCCGCACATTACATGCACCAAGCGAAAGCGTCGCCCGATAATGCGCGAGCGGCGAAAAATTTTGTGAACTTCTTCAGGCGTTGCATTGGTCGCAACATCGAAGTCTTTCGGCACCAATCCCAATAACAAATCGCGCACTGCGCCCCCGACCAGATAAGCGGAAAATCCGGCTTGCTGTAAATTGAGGGCAACTTTTAATGCACAGGGGGTAATTTGATTACACCGGATTCCATGGTGTTTGCTGGCAATAATGTTCAGTTTTGTCAGCGATTCGGGAGTAGATGCTTTGCGGCTGAATACCTTGCGGAGAAGTTTACGGATCATTGCGATATTTGAAAGTATTCGATGCTTATTTGTTGAATTAACGAACAATCGCTTTGCATGATATGTGTGATCATAACGAACTTGTAAAAATTGATGAAGCTGGCCGATAAGCCGGGTTCTGTCGTGGACAGTCATTCCTCTAGTTGCACAGTTACCCGCGCACTCAAGCAACCTACCCGCAGGCTCCGCGAGCCGCATCATTGCCTGCCTATTTGGTCTTGCTCCGGATGGAGGTTACCGCGTTTCACCGTAACTGAATACGCTCGTCTCTGTGGCCCTGTTCCTCACCTCACGGTGGGCGGCTGTTAGCCGCCATCCTGCTCTGTGGAGCCCGGACTTTCCTCCCCTTGGATTCAACAAGAATGCCAAGCGGCGACTGTCTGACCAGCTTCGCCGACTATTCTATCATTTGCAAAAATGATCGGTTGGGGAAATAATTTGTTTCGAGACTTTTATGCTTGTCTTTGAAATGACTGAATTATAAATTTTCATTCGAATTAAGAATGAGGTATTTTAAAAATAAGCCTGTGGCAATCGTTTTTGGTTGATTTGATATTTACGGTAAAGCATGTTTCCATGTTCAGTCGGATTAGTCCCTTTTCCCGAAGATTACACACCTTTTATCATTACTGATTATATTTATGCTATTGAAATTCCTGCCTCGTTTAACACGGATTTTTTTTCTTCCCCTGAGTTGCACGCTGATATTGCTGTTTTTGTTTTCTGGCAGCGCTGCCGCAAAAACACAGTCATCGACTATTAAAGCCATCGATACTGCGCGCGTAGCGGTCGAGCGCAGCAAGATGGAAGAAACACAACGGCAAGCCGCCATTAATCATCTTGATACAGCCAAGGCGGACGAGCAGGAAGCTGAGGTATTGAAGGAACGCCTGGTTACATTACAGGCTGAGACGGTAGATCAGCCGGCCCGTATGGAGCGCCTGAATAAAGCGTTGGCAACAAATCATGAGCGGGAATTGCTCGAATGGTCCAAACGCATTCCGGCTGACGCTGATGGGGAAACGCTGGAACAGATTCTGGAACAGGAGCGCACTATCATCACCGATTTGCATGCGCAAATCAATGCAGCGGGCACTGATCTGGCCTTGATATTATCGCGCCCGGCTCAAGCGGCCGATGAAATCGCCGCATTGCGCCGTCGCATCGAAGAGTTATCCGTTTCGATCGTTGCTCAAAAAGATGAGCCCGCAGCATTGTTTGAAGCAAGGCGCCTGCATCGCCTTAGTGAGCAGCGCCGGTCGCAAGTCGCGCTGGAATTGCGCCTTGCCGAGCAGGATACTGCTACGCAGCGTCAGCGCTTGCATGAGCTGTCACTACGCGAACTGCGTTATCGGCTGGGTTTGCATGAAGAACGGATAAAGCATTTGCAACAACGTATTACCAGTCGTGGCCGATATGAGTTGGAGTCACTGATTGGGCAATTGATCAAACGTGAAGAAGAGCTGGCAGGTGGCAACACTGTAGCGGCAGAAGCGGCTACAGTGAATCGTAAAATGGGTGAAGAGCTTCTCCGGCAAAACGAACAATTGGCTCGTGATCGCGCTGTTTTGGCCCGGATCGAGCAAGCGCGAGAGCGCATTGCAGTAACTTTAAGCGATACGCGAATCCGGCTTGATGTCGGTGGCACCAGTGAACGTGTTGGCCGCTGGTTATGGAGTGAACGGCGGCAGCTGGAATCTTTGGCGCGCCTTAAAATGCACCTGGAAACGATCCGTAATGATCTGGCCGATTCGCGGTTAGAGCGGGTGATGTTAAGTGAACAGCAACGTAGCCTGCTGGATATCGACAATGCTGCAAGCGCGTTGGTAGAGACGCCCTCGGGAGCGGATGATGATGCGCGTGTTGATGTAGTCGCACAGAATTTATTGTTTCCTTTGTTGCGTAAACGTACCGAACTGCTGGCATTGTTGGAACCTTTGCTGCAGCGTCGTATTTCCGCCCTGGAAAAAAGCGAGCAAACGCTGCAGGAGCAAATTCACAATGTTCAGGAATTGCAGCAAATGCTGGAGCGCTATTTGTTGTGGATTCCCAGCCATGGCGTTATCAATGGCGATTGGCTGCAACGCTTACCCGAAGGATTGTATGATCTGGTTAAACCATCGCGTTTCATCACCACGATGGAACTAAGCTTGCGTAGCTTTCATCAACAGCCGCTTCCGTGGATCGGTAGCTTACTGCTGGTATTGATCTTGCTGCTGCTGCGGTACCGCGCCCCAAGGCGTATCGAAGCGCTGGCAGCAGATACCAGCCGGATTCGCCAGGACAGCTATTCCGCTACGCTCAAAACGCTGGGGTGGACCTTGCTGGCCGTGTTGCCCGGGCCGGTGATGTTGATTCTGTTAGGACAATTGCTACAAGGCATTGGTAATCCGGGGCGTTTTAGCCATTCCATAGGTCAGGCTTGCACGTTGATGGCGCTGCCGTTGCTGTTTGTGCAATTACTTTATTGGATCAGCAGGGAACAAGGTCTCGGTCATGCGCATTTCCGCTGGACCAAGCAACGCCGCGAGGCATTGCGTCAGTTGCTTCCGGGAATGGCTATGATGGTGTTACCGTTATACTTCATCAGTTCGTTGGCATTTATTCGTCAGCTTGATCTAGCGATCGATGTGCAAGCGCGCCTGGCTATTTTGCTGAGCTGCGTGGTGCTTGCTTGGGTGCTTTGGCGCCTGTTGGATATTGGACGACTTTGGGTTATCCGCGGAGTGACCAGCGAACCATCAACTTTACGCAAGCTGCTGCGAGTGCTGCTTCCTATATCATTGCTGACGGTTGCAATTTTAGCGTTGACGGGTTATATCTACACTGCGGGTATGATATTGCAGTCACTGATGGCGAGCTTTAGTGTGATTGTGATGGTTGCCATTGGAGTGGGGCTTCTGGCGCGCTGGTTTTTGCTGGGGGAGCGGCGTCTGGCTCTGCATCGATTTGATGAGCGCCGCTTGGCAGCCGCCCAAGCTGCCGAAGAGTCTGGAGAGGCCATACCGGAACCGGAAGAAAATATTACTCTGGAACAGGTCAATACCCAGACGCGCCGTTTGTTGCGGGCCATTCGCTTAACGCTGCTCATACTGGGCCTGACCTGGGTATGGGCTGGCATACTGCCAGCGATTACCCGTCTGGACGAGATTGCGCTTTGGCATGTCAGTGAGGTGGGCGCTGACGGTGCTACGATCCAGCAATCCATCACCTTGATTGCGGTATTGCTGGGTATCTTTGTTCTGGTTATGACGATTATTGGAGCCAGAAATCTGCCCGGGTTGATCGAAATTAGCCTGTTGTCGCATATCCGCATCGATGCTGCTTCACGTTATGCCATTACCAGCGTGTTGCGTTATACCATTGTGATAGGCGGCACCATAATAGGATTAGGTTTCCTGGGGATGCGCTGGTCGCAATTGCAGTGGATGGCTGCGGCCTTGACGGTTGGACTCGGTTTTGGCTTGCAGGAAATTTTTGCCAATTTTGTATCCGGTATCATTTTGTTGTTCGAGAGACCTTTTCGGGTTGGCGATGTGATTACGGTCGATGGCTTTACCGGCAGAGTTACCCGTATTCGCACTCGGGCAACGACAGTGCTTGATGGGGATAATAGGGAAATCGTAATTCCCAACAAGACTTTTATCACCGGCCAACTGATCAACTGGACATTGACCGATTCGATCACGCGTGTGGTCATTAAGGTAGGCGTTGCTTACGGGACTGATACCAATAAAGTTCGTGAATTGCTATTGCAAGCTGCCAGAGAAGATGAACGGGTGCTGACCGAGCCGGAGCCAACCTCTAATTTTCTTGCTTTTGGCACAAATTCTCTTGATTTTGAGCTGCGTATATTCGTAAATCTTTTAGGCCACAGGCAGGAAGTTCAGGATACACTCAGCACGCGAATTATTACATTATTTGCTGAAAACAATATTAATATTGCCTTTCCTCAACTCGATCTGCATGTGCGGGATCTGCCCCCTGAATTGATCCGGAGCCCAGCTCCTGCTACTAGGAATGAAGAAGCGAAAACAAATCAATCTTTGTGAAGATTTGCCAGGGAAGCGTTGATTAATTGGCTGCACGAGCGAATCACTTCGTTGCGCGGTACTCGCGCCTTCGCCTATCTTGTTGATAGGTCTCAGTTGCTGCGTTCCGGGCGCCTCGTGCTTCATCTCGTTCGCCGAATTATTCTGAATGGTGGCTATAATTACTTGGTGAGCATTGCGTTAATTCGTATTAGCGTATCCTCATCCAGTTCACCGGCCTCTGCGCTCAAGCGTAGTCTGGACATCATATAACTGTGATATGCCTTGGCAAGATCGCGTTTGGCAGAATAGAGTTGTTGTTGTGCGTTAAGCACATCGACCTCGGTTCTGACGCCGACTTCTTGTCCAAGCATGGTGGAATCCAATTGACTTTGGCTGGAGATCAACGCTTGCTTGAGTGCTTTAACCTGTGCAATGCCGTTGGTTACATTTAAAAATTGCTGGCGGGTTTGTAAAGTGATATTGCGCCGGATGGTTTCCAGATCGTGTAATGCCCGATTTTGGTTCGCCAGCGCTTCACGGACACGGGATTGTACAGAAAATCCCTGAAACAGAGGGACATTAAGCTGGACACCGATGGACTTGGAAATCAGATCGATGCCGCGGCCGGTAATCGCGCCACCGACACCCGTCTGATCACTGTATTGCGCGACGAGATCCACGGTCGGGTAATGTTGTGACCAGATTCTCTTTACTTCCTGAGTAGCGATTTCATATGCCGCCTGTTGAATTTTTAATGCAAAGTTTTTTTCTTCAGCGGCATGAACCCATTCATCCATACCGGTGTAAGTTAATTTGTTCAGGTCTGACGCAATTTCCTTTGCGTTCATCAGATTTTCAGGAAAGCGATCAATAATCCCTTGTAACGTGCGTTTGCGAATTTCCAGTGCATTGCGCGCAGCAATTTCCTGTGATGCAGTGAGATCATGCCGTGCCTGTGCCTCGTTGGTGTCCACAATAGTGGATACGCCCACTTCAAAATTGCGTTTGGCTTGTTCGAGTTGCTTCAGAATGGCTGTTTTTTGCGCTTCGGCGACCTCGACATCGATTTGCGCATCCAGCACGTCAAAATACGCTTGGGCGACACGCAAAATCAAATCTTGCCCGGCCACGATAAATTGCGCATCGGCTCTGCTGACCTCGGTTTTTGACTGCTGATAGATCACAATATTTTCCATCCGGAACAGCGGCTGCGTTGCGGTTATCGTTACGCCACGGGATTGAATCGTGACTGGCGCGGGATCGATGTTGCTGTTCGTTGCGGAACTGATTAAGCTGCCTGCGTTCACCTCTTGAACGGTGCGTGACCCTGTTAGCGTGATGGTGGGTAAAAATCCGGCTCTGCCTTGTATCAATTTTTCCTGCGTCGCCTGATAAGCAGCCCGGGCCGAGCGATATTGCGAATCTTGCGCCAAAGCTTCTTGATAAATACTCATCAGATCGGCAGCCTGCAGCGTGGAAATAGAAAGCGACAAAGCGCCAATCAAGATAGCAAAAACCAATTGCGGAAATTTCATGAATTGTTCCGAGAAAAATCCAGAGTTGATGAAAATTCGGCAATGAGCGGATCGCTTTGTTTGATAACAGGCGTAATCGCTTCGATACTCAAAAGGTAAACCTTGATGGTTGCTGCGCATTAATGAATGGAACCGTACTGGTTTCAAACAGCGTAGTAGTGGTAAATTCGCCGGGTGCCACGCAAGTGATCAATAAAGCCTCCATGACCGGATCTTCGCCGACAATCGCAAATAGCCGTCCACCCGGCGTCAGGCTGTTTTTAAAGGCATCGGGTAAAACCGGCGTGGATGCAGTCAGTACGATGACATCGTATGGTTCATGCTTAGGCCAGCCGCGTGCTGCATCGCCTTGCTCCAGAGTGACGTTGGCAATCCCGTGCGCTTTGAGGTTTTGTTCCGCCATTGCTTTCAGTTCGGGGATGATTTCGACACTATGGACATGCGCGCCTTTGTCAGCCAGAAGCGCTGTCATGTAGCCGCTGCCGCTGCCGACTTCGAGGATTTTGTCAGTTTTCCGGATGTGCAGTTCCTGCAATATGCGCGCTTCCATTTTTGGCGTCAGCATGACTTGTCCAAAACCCAGCGGAATCTCCATATCGACAAAAGCCATCGCAAGATTTTCCGCAGGTACGAATTCTTCACGTTTTATTTTGTACAACAAATCAAGCACAGTATCATCCAGGACATACCATGTGCGAATTTGCTGTACCACCATATTAAGTCGCGTTTGCTCAAGATCCATTTCTATTCCATATTGTTAAATTAACATTAGACTTGCAATTATTTCACATTTCCATTAGCTTCACAGCATCAGCTAGGGGTCCGTTTTCAGAATTGTCTGATAATCTGGTGAGAGAGTCCCTTAATACCTGACGCGGATAATGCCGCCGTAGGGAAGCTGGGATTGATTCCCTCGCTCTTTATGGCATTTCTAAGGAGCATTTATATTATGAGCATTACAGTTTTAAACCCAAAAAATTTTTCTAGTGCAACGGCTCAAGTCGATGAAGCTGCCGTAAAGCCGCTGCCGAATTCACGCAAAATCTATGTGCAAGGCTCTCGTCCGGATATTCAAGTGCCGATGCGGGAAATCCGTCAGAGCGATACGACGACCAGCATGGGTGGAGAAAAAAATCCACCGATCTGGGTTTACGATACTTCCGGTCCGTATACCGATCCTGCGGTAAAAATCGATATCCGCTCCGGGTTGCCGGCATTGCGGGAAAAATGGATTGCCGAGCGGGATGATACCGAAATTCTGGCCGGTCATAATTCTGCCTATAGCCAGGCGCGATTACAGGATCCCAAGCTGGCGGATATGCGTTTTAACCTGCAGCGCCAGCCGCGCCGGGCCATGTCAGGCTTGAATGTCACGCAAATGCATTACGCGCGCCGTGGCATCATTACACCGGAAATGGAATATATTGCCATCCGCGAGAATCAGCGCGTGGAAGCGCTTAATGCGCAAAATCATGAATTGTTGACGCATCAGCATCCGGGGCAGGATTTTGGCGCATCATTACCGAAAATGATCACAGCGGAGTTTATCCGTGCCGAAGTAGCGCGCGGGCGCGCCATTATTCCGGCAAATATCAATCACCCCGAATCCGAACCGATGATCATCGGACGAAATTTTCTGGTGAAAATCAACGCCAATATTGGTAATTCCGCATTGGGTTCGAGTATTCAGGAAGAAGTGGAAAAAATGACCTGGGCGATCCGATGGGGCGGCGATACGGTTATGGATCTTTCCACCGGCAAGAATATTCACGAAACACGCGAGTGGATTATCCGTAACAGCCCGGTGCCGATCGGTACCGTGCCGATTTATCAGGCATTGGAAAAAGTCGACGGCAAAGCCGAAGAGCTGACCTGGGAGATTTTCCGCGATACGTTGATCGAGCAGGCCGAGCAGGGTGTCGATTACTTCACCATCCATGCCGGTGTGCGTTTGGCGTATGTGCCGATGACTGCAAAACGCATGACCGGTATCGTATCGCGCGGCGGCTCGATCATGGCGAAATGGTGTTTGGCGCATCATCAGGAAAGCTTCCTGTATACGCATTTTGAAGACATCTGCGAGATCATGAAAGCCTATGATGTCAGTTTCTCGCTGGGTGATGGGCTGCGTCCCGGTTCCATTTACGATGCCAACGACGAAGCGCAGTTTGCCGAACTGAAAACGCTGGGTGAATTGACGCAAATTGGGTGGAAACACGACGTGCAGACCATGATCGAAGGCCCCGGCCATGTGCCGATGCACTTGATCAAGGAAAACATGGAGCTGCAGTTGAGATATTGCGATGAAGCGCCTTTTTATACGCTGGGCCCGCTGACGACCGATATCGCACCCGGCTATGATCATATTACATCTGCCATCGGCGCGGCCATGATCGGCTGGTACGGTACCGCGATGTTGTGCTATGTGACGCCGAAGGAGCATCTGGGTTTGCCGGACAAGGACGATGTCAAGGATGGCATCATTACCTACAAAATCGCCGCGCATGCGGCCGATCTTGCGAAAGGGCATCCCGGTGCGCAAATCCGCGATAATGCGTTGTCCAAGGCGCGTTTTGAATTCCGTTGGGAAGATCAGTTCAATCTTAGCCTCGATCCTGATAAGGCGCAGCAATTCCATGATGAAACCCTGCCGCAGGATGGCGCCAAAGTGGCACATTTCTGCTCGATGTGCGGTCCGCATTTTTGTTCCATGAAGATTACCCAGGATGTCCGGGAATATGCCGCCAATCAGGGCGTGGCGGAAGAAGAGGCGTTAAAACTGGGTATGGAACAAAAATCAGCGGAATTCAAGGAAAAAGGGGCTGAGATTTACAGTAAATTGTAACCACAACGTTCCCGATCAAATGGATATCACCCAATAAACACGCCGATGGATTTCATATTATTGTTTAAAGCGCTGATCCTCGGCGTGGTTGAAGGATTGACCGAGTTTTTGCCGATTTCTTCCACCGGTCATTTGATTTTGTTTGGTGATTTACTTGATTTTAATGATGAAAAAAGCAAAGTGTTTACTATTGCGATACAACTGGGCGCTATTCTGGCCGTGTGCTGGGAATACCGCAAGAAAATAGCGGGTATCGTGATGGGAATCGGCTCAGACGCTTCAGCCAATCGATTTGTGCTGAACCTGTTCATTGCGTTCATGCCTGCAGCCGTCATGGGCTTGCTGTTTATTGATGTGATCAAGCAATATTTGTTTAATCCCTTATCGGTGGCTACGGCACTCGTCATCGGCGGTGTGGTGATTTTATGGGCGGAGCGCAGGGATCATGTGATTGATGTGGAACAGATCGATGACATGGACTGGAAGCATGCGCTGAAAGTGGGCATGGCGCAATGTCTGGCGCTGATTCCAGGGACATCGCGCTCGGGAGCGACCATTATTGGCGGTTTGCTTTTCGGTTTGTCGCGCAAAGCTGCCGCCGAGTTTTCTTTTTTCCTGGCTATTCCCATCATGTTCGCCGCTACTTTTTATGATGTCTATAAAAACCGCGCAATACTGGAATGGGGTGACGTAAGCATGTTCGCTGTCGGCTTCATGGGTGCATTCTTCAGCGCACTCGTGGCGATCCGCGGACTCATACGCTTCATCAGCAATCATGATTTCACCGTTTTTGCGTGGTACCGCATCGTGTTTGGCATTGTCATTCTGGTTACCGCGTATACCGGTGTGATTGGCTGGTCGGAAATGTAAAGTGTGACGGTATAATTAATTTGACGAAATAAAATCCCGGGAGCAATCTCCCGAGTAGTCGATGGCTTATTCTAGCTCTGTACCCACGGCAAACCTGCCACTTTCCAACCGGATACCTTGCCGCGCTGATCACGGTCATCCTTATCGCCTTCAAAACCTTCGAGGATGTTATAACAATCGGTAAAGCCGCTTTGTGTGGCCATAATAGCGGCCTGATTCGAGCGCGAACCACTGCGGCAAATGAACAGTACCGGCTGCGATTTATTGGTAAGACTTGCGAGCCGGCCAAGAAAATCTGCATTAGGTTGCATGCCGGGATAAGCGCGCAATTCAATTTCTGTTGCGTCGGGAATGCGTCCGACCCAATCCAGTTCAGCGCGGGTGCGCACATCCACCAATTGTGCGCGAGTCGATTCTTGTAAAATTCGATAAGCTTCCATCGGGAGTAATGCGCCTTTGTAGGGAAGCTCCATTTCTTCGGCGCGTTGATGCGCTTTTTCCAATATGGCTGCGGTAGTTTCCATAAAATGCTCCTGATAATGTTATTAAAAACGATCGTTTAATTACCTTTATAATAAAGGCAATGCAAATTTTCCATTCATTCTTTTTACTACCAACATTATAACGCTTCATGGAGAAAATCCGCTTATCAAAACTGATGTCCGAACAAGGCCTATGCTCGCGCCGTGAAGCGGATCGCTATATTGAGTTGGGATGGGTGTTTGTCGATGGGGAACAGATTTCCGAGCTGGGCACTAAGATTTATCCCACACAAAAAATCAAATTGAACAAAGCGGCGCAAGCGCAGCAAATCAGTCTGGTTACAATCTTGCTCAACAAGCCGGTTGGCTATGTGTCCGGGCAGCCGGAACCGGGTTACCGACCGGCTATTGTGCTGATCAAACCGGAAAATCAGTTTATTCCCAAGCAACCGGCGCAACCAATCAAGCGATTTCAGCCGTCGCATTTAAAAAACCTGGCGCCTGCCGGGCGTCTGGATATCGATTCGCAAGGCTTGCTGGTGTTGACACAGGATGGACGCATTGCCAAGCAACTGATCGGTGAGAATTCCAAAATCGAAAAGGAATATCTGGTGCGGGTTGAAGGTGTTTTGCCGCGGGAAAAACTGGCGCTGCTGAATCATGGGCTTAGCCTGGACGGCCAACCATTGAAACCGGCAAACGTGACATGGCAAAATCAGGATCAGTTGCGCTTTATCCTACAAGAAGGTAAAAAGCGCCAGATTCGCCGCATGTGCGAGCTGGTCAATCTGAAAGTGACCGGCTTGAAACGTGTGCGTATCGGCAACGTCAAGCTGGGCAATTTACCCGAAGGTCAGTGGCGCTATCTGGAGGATGGCGAGAAGTTTTGACGATGATTCCTTGAAATCAGTGAGGGAGGTAATGCATCAACGGTTGCACGTTGTACTCAAAATTCCTGCATATCAGCTTTTATACTACTACGAGGGCGAAGTGGATACGGTGGTGGCGACAACCACGGATGGCCGCATCATTCATTTTCCGGCCAATGTGTTGCGTTCCGTGGTGCAGAATCATGGCGTTTATGGCATGTTTGAACTGGTTTTTGATGAAAACCATAAATTCGTGTCGATCAGCCGCATCGGCGATTAACGATAATCCCGCGCCCCTGCTTTCAATGCTGAGGCGCGTGCGTTACACTCTTTCATTATTGCCTCTGGTATTCATAACCTTTTTTCCATCCAATGCGATTATTTAATTTATGGCCCAATATGTAATGTCGATGCTCCGCGTGAGCAAAATGGTTCCACCCAAACGTCAGATCATCAAAGATATCTCGCTTAGCTTTTTCCCCGGCGCCAAGATCGGCTTGCTCGGATTGAACGGCTCCGGCAAATCGACCGTACTGCGCATCATGGCCGGTGCGGATAAGGAGTTTGACGGCGAGGTGCAGCGCCTGCCCAATATCCGCGTCGGTTATCTGCCGCAGGAGCCGAAGCTGAACCCTGAGCACACCGTGCGCGAGGAAGTGGAAGAAGGCATGGGCGAGGTGATGCAGGCGCAGAAAAAACTGGACGAAGTGTACGCTGCATACGCCGAAGAAGGCGCGGATTTCGATGCTCTGGCGGAAGAACAGGCGCGCCTGGAAGCCATTATCGCGACCGCCGGCAGTGACACGGCGAATCAGATGGAGATCGCCGCTGATGCGTTGCGTTTGCCGCCGTGGGATGCGCTGGTTAAAAATTTATCCGGCGGGGAAAAACGCCGCGTGGCGTTGTGCAAGCTGCTGCTGGAAAAACCGGATATGCTGTTGCTGGACGAGCCGACCAACCATCTGGATGCGGAATCGGTCGAGTGGCTGGAGCAATTTTTGGTGCGCTTTCCCGGCACGGTGGTGGCGGTGACGCATGATCGTTACTTCCTGGATAACGCCGCTGAATGGATATTGGAACTCGACCGTGGTCACGGCATTCCGTGGAAAGGCAATTATTCCAGTTGGCTGGAGCAAAAAGAAGCCCGGCTGGAACAGGAAAACAAGCAGATCGATGCGCACATGAAGGCGATGAAACAGGAGCTGGAATGGGTACGGCAAAATCCGAAAGGCCGTCAGGCCAAATCCAAAGCGCGTATTGCCCGTTTTGAAGAACTCAACTCGCAGGATTATCAAAAGCGCAACGAAACCCAGGAAATTTTCATTCCCGTCGGCGAACGTCTGGGTAATGAAGTCATTGAGTTTGACGGCGTATCCAAATCCTACGGCGACCGCTTGCTGATCGACAATCTGAGCTTCAAAGTGCCGCCCGGCGCGATCGTTGGCATTATCGGCCCGAACGGTGCGGGTAAATCGACTTTGTTCAAGCTGATTACCGGCAAGGAACAACCGGATTCCGGCGCAGTGAAAATCGGCCACACGGTGCAGATTGCGCACGTCGATCAGGCGCGTGACTCACTGGAAAATGACAAGACCGTGTTCGAAGCCATTTCCGGCGGCAATGATTTGCTGGTGGTGGGCAAGTACACGACGCCGGCACGCGCTTACCTGGGACGTTTCAACTTCAAGGGCGGCGATCAGCAAAAAGTCATCGGCCAACTCTCCGGCGGTGAACGCGGCCGCCTGCATCTGGCGCAAACCTTGATCGCCGGTGGCAACGTGTTGCTGCTGGATGAGCCTTCCAACGATCTCGACGTGGAAACGCTGCGCGCACTGGAAGACGCGCTGCTCGAATTCGCGGGTTGCGTGCTGGTCATCTCGCACGACCGCTGGTTCCTCGACCGCATCGCCACGCACATCCTCGCCGCCGAAGGTGAATCGCAATGGACCTTCTTCAACGGCAATTATCAGGAATACGAAGCGGATAAGAGAAACCGTCTGGGTGAAGAAGGCGCGAAACCGAAACGGATTCGGTATAAGCCGATTAGTCGGTGATAACTTTTAAACCGTGATTGTTGTGACGTTTAGAGAATATGTTTTGCTTGCAATCAGATTTCATCACATTTTGCTCACAAAAAATAAGTTTGAATTATTTCTAAAATACATCACATATGAGCATAACGGAACGACATTCATTGAATAGAATTACCTTATCCGGCTACAAATCTATTCGTGAATTAAAGTCATTCAGATTGAATAATGGCTTGAATGTATTGATAGGCGCAAACGGATCTGGAAAATCTAACTTTATCCGTTTCTTTGAAATGCTCGGTCATATGTTTGATCCAAATAAAGGGCTGCAGAATTACGTTAGTACAAGAGGACGGGCTGATGCTTTCCTTTTCCGAGGTATGAAGATAACTCCCGAACTAGATGCTCATCTCGAGTTTGGGAGAAATGAATATAGATTTACACTTCGTGCAGCAGATGATCGCTCGCTGTTTTTTGCACACGAGTCGACACCATTTTCTGGACCGAAATATGGGCCAATTATAAATGACCAAGGCAGTGGTCACGTTGAGAGCGCATTGATTCGTAGAAAAAATTTGTCTGCAAGTGAACAATGGGTAGTAAATACAATCCATGACTGGCGTGTTTATCACTTTCACGATACCTCGCCTTCAGCACCTGTAATGGGTCCTTGTAATGTGGTGGATAACGATGTGTTGCACGGGAATGCAGCAAATTTATCTGCATTTCTGATGAACATGGAAAAATCTCATCCCAATCACTTTGCTCAAATTGAGGAAACGGTGCGACAGGTTGCTCCATTCTTTGGGGCGTTTGTACTTAAAGAAATTTCTAATGGGCAAACCCAGTTACTTTGGAAAGATCGTTATTCAGATCTACTTTACTACCCACATCAACTTTCCGATGGCACACTACGCTATATTTGCTTAGCCACATTGTTGTTGCAACCCAATCCGGCATCTACACTTATTATTGATGAACCGGAGCTTGGGTTACATCCTTATGCCATTAAGCTGTTGGCAAGTTTGTTACATGAAGCATCACAACATGCACAACTGATTGTTTCAACTCAATCTTCATTATTATTAGATGAACTGACACCAGAACAAGTCATCGTAGTGAACCAGAAAGATGGTGAATCAGTATTGGAGAGACAAGACCCAAATCGCCTTAAGGACTGGTTGGAGGAATATACCTTAGGCCAGTTGTGGGAGAAAAACGAGTTGGGAGGCCAGCCCTGATGGCTTGGTCGCGGCTTTATATTACTGTCGAAGGACAATCCGAGCGAAAGTTTGCAGACGATGTACTGCAACCCTATTTCGCTTCATTTTCTATAGAAGTAAAAACTCGCGTTGTTCTTACTAATAGAAAGCTTGGTAAGCGAGGAGGAATTCTGGATTTTGAAAAAATCCGAAATGATTTGTTGCGACTTATGCATGAAGATTACAAACCAGAAGCCCGGTTTACAACTATGATTGATTTGTATGCTCTTCCGCATGAATTTCCAGGCTGGGAAGATGCGCAAAAGAAAATGTTACCAATGGAACGTGTGCAGATTCTCGAGTCTGCTCTAAAAAAAGAAATGGGAGATCAAAGATTTTTGCCTTATATACAGCTTCATGAATTTGAGACACTACTTTATTGTGATCTTATGCAGCTACAACAAAGAATCTCTGGTACAGAAACGGCATTTGCTGCATTGTCAAAAGAAGTTAAGCATCTTAATCCAGAAGATATTAATGAAGGCCGTGAAACTGCGCCAAGCAAGCGTATTATTAAGCATGTTCCAATTTATGAACGCTTGAAGGTTCGTGTTGGAGCACCTGCGGCAACAGCAATTGGTTTGCCAATATTACGAAATAAGTGTCCGCACTTTAATAGTTGGATATCACAATTAGAGAAATTTAATCTTTTGAATTAACAGTAAATTAATAATTTCTTATCTCGTGTTTTTTATTTTTCTTCTAATACTAGATAGTTTTTCAACAAGAGATTTACTTCAATTGAACGACACCCAAGAAATCACCCAAGCCCTCCTCAAATTCCGCGATGAGCGCGATTGGGCGCAATTTCACACCGCGAAAGATCTCGCGCTGGCGCTGAATATTGAGGCGGGTGAGTTGTTGGAAGCTTTTTTGTGGAAATCTTCTGAGCAAGCGGATATCGACAAAGTAAAAGAAGAGTTGGCCGATGTTTTGGCGTTTGCTTTTCTGCTGGCTGAAAAGTACGATTTTGATGTGAAACAAATCGTACTGGAGAAGATTGAAAAGAATGCGCTGAAGTATCCGGTTGAGAAATCCAGGGGAAGCGCAAAGAAATACACAGATTTATAGACCGTTTTTAAAAATCCAGATTTCATCCATGCTGCGTTGCAGGAAAATTCTTGCTTACCTGCTTCTCGTCATTTTGTGGTTAGCCGCCACAGCGAGGTCAGTTCTGCGCTACGGGCAGCATGTAGTGGGTCGCTGGTGTCCGAAACACGCGGATGATGCGGTTTGATATCGGTTTTACTCAAGACTTTCAAGTCTGCCGCGTCAATCGCGGCTAGCAATTCAGCGCGCGTGCGCAATCCCAAATGTTCGGCAAAATCGGACAAGATCAGCCAACCTTCGCCGCCGGGTGCCAGATGGGTGTTGAGGCCGTGCAGAAATCCACGCAGCATGCGGCTATCCGGATCAAAGATGGCATGTTCCAGGGGTGAGCTGGGACGCGCGGGAATCCAGGGCGGATTACATACGATCAGCGCCGCTTGCCCTTGTGGAAAAAGATCGGTTTGCACTAATTCAACTTGATCCAGCACATTCAAGCGCGTCAGATTGTCACGCGCACAGTTCAATGCGCGCGCATCCTGATCGGTTGCGGTGATATGCCGAACTCCCCGTAACGCTAGTGCTGCGGCCAATACACCGGTCCCGGTGCCAATATCAAATACCGTGGATTCTGTTGCCAGCAGTTCGGGAATCGGCGCTTGAGCGATCAGTTGGACATACTCGTTGCGAATCGGCGCAAAAACCCCGTAATGTGGATGAATCACGGCACCCAAAGCTGGAATCAGAATGCCTTTTTTGCGCCATTCGTGTGCGCCGATTAATCCTAGCAGTTCACGCAGTGATGTGACGTAAGGTTCCGTGTTTGAATCATTAACTTCGAGACATGCAGCATGCACATCCGGTGCGCGGCGCAACGGAATGCTGTGATCGGCGTTAAAAGGAATCAACAGCTTTTCCAATACGCGGGCGCGTTGTGATTGCGCCAGGCGATGCCGGTGAAACGCCTCGGCGGGTGACGCGGCCGATTGTTTTGGTTTTCCCGGTTTTATTTTATCGGCGCGCCGTGCCATTGCGTGCAGCAGTTGACGTGCATTCTGGAAATCTCCGCGCCAAAGCAATGCGGTTCCTTCGCATGCCAGTCGGTAAGCGCTATTTGCTGGCATGCGATCATCAATAACCTGTACCCGTTTGGGTGCTGGCAACCCTTTTTCCGAACGCCAGCGCGCGGACTTCTCTCCGTCCGTTTCCTGCCAATGAACAATGGACTCATCATTCATCGCGGTAGTGGCGGCGCGATAAACCAAGCAGCAGAATAAAAATATAAAACCATGAAAGAATTAGAAACTTATTGATAATTGTTAAGATTTTGAAACCATTTCATATTATACTCGCTACTAGAATTGGATTTATGGCAGTATCCTTCATCCCTTCGTCTTGATAGTCATGCCCGACACGGGATGACAAACCGTTAACCTTCCTTGGAGTTTTATGTCTTTCGCTACTCTCGGCTTGTCCGATGAAATTATCCGTGCCGTTACTGAACGCGGTTATACCGTACCTACACCCATTCAAAAACAAGCTATACCCGCCGTCCTGACGGGCGGCGATCTGTTGGCCGGAGCGCAAACCGGTACCGGCAAAACGGCAGGCTTTACCTTGCCGATCCTGCATCGCCTTTCTGATAAAAGCGTTAAAGGGCCATCCGCCGGACGACCTCCGATAAGAGCGCTGATCCTGGTGCCAACGCGGGAACTTGCGGCACAAGTGGAAGAGAGCGTGCGTGATTATGGCAAATATTTAAAGTTAAGTTCAATGATGATGATTGGCGGCGTGAATATCAATCCGCAAATCACCCGCCTGAAAAGCCGCGTGGATATCCTGGTCGCAACACCGGGACGCTTGCTGGATCATGTACAACAAAAAACGTTGAATCTGTCACAAATTGAAATCCTCGTGCTGGATGAAGCCGATCGCATGCTCGATATGGGGTTTATCCGGGATATCAGGAAAATTCTCGCATTGTTGCCCAAACAACGGCAGAATTTATTATTTTCAGCGACTTTCTCGGACGAAATCCGGGCGCTGGCGGATAGCCTGCTCAACCAGCCAGCCTTGATTGAAGCTGCGCGCCGTAATGCGATTGCCGATAAGGTCGCGCATGTGGTGCATCCGGTGGATCGTGAACGCAAACGGAATCTCCTGGCGCATTTGATCAAGCAACATGGCTGGTCGCAGGTGCTGGTATTTACCCGTACCAAGCACGGCGCCAACAAACTGGCAGAATTTCTGACCACAGGCGGTATTCCGGCACTGGCAATTCATGGCAATAAAAGCCAGGCTGCACGTACTCATGCATTGGCCAAATTCAAGACAGGAAGCCTGCAGGTTCTCGTGGCTACCGATATTGCCGCGCGTGGCATTGATATCAGTGAATTGCCGCACGTGGTTAATTTTGAATTGCCCCAGGTGCCCGAGGATTATGTTCACCGCATTGGCCGGACCGGCCGAGCTGGGGCGGAAGGGGATGCCGTATCTTTGGTGTGCGTGGATGAAATCAAGTTGCTCGCGGCGATCGAAAAACTGATCAAGCATGAATTGCGCAGCCAGGTGATTGCCGGTTTTGAACCGGACCCCCGTATCAAGGCGGAGCCTATTAAAAATGGCCGTAGCGGCGAGCCACGTGGCACAATGCCTTCACGCCATCCGTCTAAAAATCCGGCAAACAGGAAACCGGCGGCTAAAAAGCCTGCGGGTGCTGGTTTTCCGCCATCGTCCCGTCAACGTTTTGATGAGCCTCGTAGAGCAGCCGGGGGGCGGGGGCGTTAGTCCGTACCTTCGCAAACTTTACGGTATGACTACCGGGGTGAGCGGAATGCCGTGCAGCTTGAAGCCGGGTTTTAAGCCCCGCGCTTTGAACCAGCCCTGGTTCATTTCCAGGGCATAGCGCACGGGTTTGGTGGAACAGTGCGAGCGCTCACTGCGTGGTTGCATGTCGCGCAGATTGACGATGGCGCCCTCATCGTCGATAAAAGCGATGGTTAGCGGTATATGCGTGTTACGCATCCAATAGCAGCGTATTTGCGGCGCCTCGTATACGAATAACATCCCCTCGTTGATCCCCATCTTCCGGCGATACATTAAACCGGTACTCTGCTGGTCGTAGGTGCGAGCAACCTCGGCCTGAATGACATGCATGCCGGCTGTCAGCTCGACCGTAGGCAGGCGCGATTGAGCGCTATCTTGTGCGATCGCATGGCTGGATAATAATAATCCACAGCAGACCATTGCAACGAAGTGCCATGCTAATTTTCTGCTCACTGTTTTTCTTTATCATCGATGCTGGTTTGATCGTCTTGCGGGGGTGCCAGCGCCGTTGCTGGTTGCGGTTCGATCGGGCTTGCAGGCGGTTTGTCGCGCCGCGTAAGCTTGCCGATCACGACATAAAACAGCGGGACAAAAAAGATCGCCAGGAATGTGGCCGCCAGCATGCCGCCGAATACGCCGGTGCCGATTGAATGACGGCTGGCTGCGCCTGCGCCGGATGCAATGACCAGTGGCACTACACCCAGAATAAATGCCATCGACGTCATGATGATGGGCCGGAAACGAAGCCGCGCCGCATCAAGCGCCGCTTCGGTCAATGACATTCCCGCCGCGTACCGCTGACTGGCAAATTCCACAATCAGAATGGCATTCTTGGCCGCTAATCCGATCAGCGTCACCAATCCGATTTGAAAATAAATATCATTGGTCAAACCCCGTGTCCAGATTGCCAGTAGAGCGCCCAGAATTCCAAACGGGATCGCCAGAATAACGGCAAATGGAATGGACCAGCTTTCATACAAGGCGGCCAGTACCAGAAATACCATCAGCAAGGCGAAAGCGAACACGTATGTTGATTGCCCGCTCGACTTGCGTTCCTGCAAGGAGATTCCGCTCCAATCGATCGAATAGCCTTTCGGTATCAAAATTTCATCGGCAATTTGCTGCAATGCTTCAAGCGCTTGCCCCGAACTATAACCGGGTGCCGTGCCGCCCAATATGAGCGCCGAATTGTATCCGTTGAAATGCGTCACGGGATCCGGGCCGCTATTGAACTCGGTGGTGACCACCGAGTCCAGAGGAATCATGGTGTGCGTGATGCCTGTCTGGGCGCGCACGTAAATTTTGCTGATATCATCCGGGTTGGAGCGGTATTCAGGTAATGCCTCAGTCTGTACCCGGTAGACGCGGCCAAATTTCACAAAATCATTGATATACAGATTACCAAAATAGGCCTGCATGGTATCGAATACCTCCGAAATCGGAACACCCAGTGCCTTGGCGCGTTCGCGGTCTATCGTGGCGAACAGTCTGGGCGAGCTGATGCGGAAATTGGTGTTGGCCGCTGCAATCGCCGGGTGTTCCGTGGCTTTGGCGGCAAACTCCTGCGCCACGGCGGCAAATTCGGCGAAATCACCGCCGCTGGGATCCTGCAATTGCGCTGTAAAGCCGCCGGTAGTGCCTAAGCCAGGGATCGAGGGGGCATTAAAAGCCAGAATCAAAGCTTCCGGAATCCTGGCGAATTCCTGAAAAGCTGCGGCAATCAGACCGGGTACCTGTTCATCGGTATTCTTACGGTGATCCCAATGATGCAAAGGGATAAACATCGTGGCTTGATTGGCTCCTCGAGTACCGAAAATAAAATTCTGACCGGCCAGCGTGTCGGTTGAATGAACAGCCGGAATTCCTTCAAAGTATCCTTCAACTTTTTCCAGAACCTCAATGGTACGCGTCAGTGAGGCGCCTTCCGGTAACTGCACCATCGTAATAAAATACCCTTGATCCTCTTCCGGCAGGAAGCTTCCTGGAATGGTTTTGAACAGACCGACAATAACCAGTATCAGCATCATGAAAACGGCAAGTGAAATGACTGATCGCTTAATGATAACCCCGACTGATCCGACATACTTTGTCTGAGCCCAATCAAAAAAACCGTTGAATGTTCTCCAGAATCGCGCGGGAGTACCGTGGCTTGGCTTGAGCACCAAGGCACACAACGCCGGGCTGAGCGTTAACGCCACAAATCCGGAAATAGCTACGGATAGCGCAATGGTGATGGCGAATTGCTTGTACAATTCCCCGGTGATTCCACCCAGGAACGCCACGGGTACAAATACGGCGGCCAGTACCAGAACAATGGCAATCACCGGTCCAGTCACTTCGGTCATGGCTTTTATTGCTGCATCCCGGGGCGAGAGTCCGTTTTGAGTCATATGCCGTTCGACATTTTCCACGACTACGATCGCATCATCCACCACGATACCAACAGCCAGAACCATACCGAAAAGTGTCAGCGTATTGATCGAAAATCCCAGCATATCCATGCCGGCCAGCGTTCCGATCAGCGAAATAGGAACGGCAATAGCCGGAATCAGCGTGGTGCGCCAACTCTGCAAAAACAGATAGACGACCAGAATCACCAATATCAGCGCCTCGGCCAGCGTTTTGACTACTTCCCTGATGGAAACATCAATGAATGTCGTCGTGTCGTAAGGGATATCATAAGACACGCTCGTCGGAAAGCTGTCGGCAAGCTTGTCCATTTCATCGCGAATCCCCTGAACGGTGTCGAGTGCATTTGCGCCTGGTGACAGAAAGGTCAATAAAAAAGTATTGGGCTTTCCATTCCACCGTCCCTGCAGATCATAGGATTGGGCACCCAATTCCACGCGCGCAACGTCCCGCATCCGCACCATGGCACCATCCGGGTAAGCACGGATGATCATGTCTTCAAATTCCTTGACCTCACTCATGCGGCCTTGAGTAATTACCGGAATGGTCAATTCCGTACCTTTGGGTGTCGGTTCGCGGCCTATTCTGCCGGCTGGAAAATCCCGGTTTTGTTCTCTGACCACGGATGCAATTTCGGAGGGTGTGATGTTAAGTTGCGCCATGCGGATGGGATCGAGAATCAGCCGCATGGAGTAATTCTGCCCGCCGAAAACAACCGCATCCCCAACACCGGGAAGCCGTTTGATGTTGTCGAGAATGCGCAGCAAAGTATAGTTTGAGAGAAAAACGGTGTCATGTGTGGGATCCGTTGAGCTCAACGCAATCACTGCCAATAAATCGGGCGATGTTTTTTTGACGGTAATGCCTTGCCGTATAACTTCATCGGGCAGTTGCGGTTCAGCCAGACGTTGCCGGTTCTGCGTTTGCACCTGCGCAATATCCACGTCGGTTCCAATCTCGAACGTGAGTTTCATGGTCATGTGCCCATCGTTCGTGCTGGTCGATTCATAATACAAAAGATTATCGATACCCGGCAGTTGCACTTCAATCGGACGTGCCACTGCTTCCGCCACGACTTCCGCGCTGGCGCCCGGATAATCCGCCTCGATTTGCACCATCGGAGGCGTAATTTGCGGAAACTGCGCGATGGGTAGCTTCTGTAATGAAACCAAGCCCATGACTACAATAATAATGGACAGGACCGAAGCAAAAATGGGCCGGTCAATGAAGAAATTAGAGTTCGAGTTCATGGCGTACTTTACGGATTGGGTTCCTCGGAACTATGAGCTGAAGCGGCTGGTTCTTTCTGATGAGGTACTGGATCGACTTTCGCGCCGGGGATAATCCGGAAAAAGCCTTCTACCACCACCTGTTCCCCAGGACGCAGCCCCTCTTCGATCAGCCATTCTTTTCCACGCCACATGCTGGCCCGGATCGCTCTGAGTTCCGCCTTATCTTCCTTGTCAATGACATAGACGAACGAACCGCTGGGTCCTTGCTGCACAGCGCGTTGCGGAATCAGGATGGCCTCGGTGCGCGTATAACCTTTAATGCGGATCTTGACGAACTGGCCGGGATAAAAATAGGATTGCCCCGGAGCAAAAGCGCCTTCAGGGTTGGGAAATACAAATCGCCCCTGCAATGTGCCGGTTTCAGGCCGCAAGGCGACATCTGCAAAATCAAGCACGCCTTCTTGCGGATACACGCTGCCATCCGAGAAAGTCATGACGCCGCGTAATTGAAAAATATCCGGCCGCTCCACCTTATGCTCAGCGATCTCACGCCGGCGGCGCAGAAGATAGCTTTCAGGAACGCTGACATTGACATACATCGGATCAAGCTGGTCGATCGTCGCGAGAAGCGTTTCCTGAGCCGAGATCAACCTTCCTTCATAGAAATGGCTGCGGCCAATGCGGCCATTTACCGGTGCGGAAATCGCTGTATTATCCAGGTCAAATTTGGCTTTGACCTGATCGTTTTGTGCCGCCTCCAGAGAGGCTTTGGCTCCTCGAACCTCTGCTTGCGCGTCATCGACATTTTTTTTACTGACCGCTTGCTGTTCCAGCAGTGGAAGCACGCGCGCCAAATCCTGTCTGGCCAGGACGAGCCGTGCCTCAGCCTGAGCCACTCTGGCTTTGGTGCTGAGATAGATGGCTCTGAACGGAACAGGATCGATCAAATATAATGGGCTGCCTTCTTTAATATTGCGGCCTTCGGTAAAAAGGACCTT
Source organism: Nitrosomonas ureae (assembly GCF_900108305.1). Lineage (GTDB taxonomy): Bacteria > Pseudomonadota > Gammaproteobacteria > Burkholderiales > Nitrosomonadaceae > Nitrosomonas > Nitrosomonas ureae_B. Next base: position 158,028 of record NZ_FNUX01000002.1, on the reverse strand, counting down.
TTTGATGATTCCGCTGACTTGCGAACGGATCTCGACCGGACGAAAAGCTTCCGTTTGTCCGATGAATTCCGGTTCATCCTGAATCGCTTGCGTTGTTACCGTGATGACTTCGACCTGCGGCGCCGGGGCAGAAGGCTCCGCAGGCTTCTCAGCGCAGCCCGTTAGAAGAATCAGGCAAAATCCTATGTACAGGTAAATGTTATCCATGTTCCGCCACATCGCTAACTCCATGGTTTTATATTCTTTATTAAGCATTATATTCAATCAGTTGAATGATCCTATCAGAATTACAAAATCACGCGCCAGAAACATGCTTCCCTACCCAGGCAATATATCGATCCATCCAGTTTTGCAGGAACTTCCTGCTGTCTGCGCCGATCTCCCCGTTTGCATCGAATAATCCCTCTTTCATTTGGATAAACGCTTCGGGCTGGCCCAGCGTGGGTACATCCAGATACGCCAGAATATTGCGCAAGTGCTGCTGCGCCATCGCGGTGCCAATAGCGCCTATCGATACGCCAATAACGCCGGCGGGCTTACCCGCCCAGGCGCTCTGGCCGTAAGGACGGGAAGCGTGATCAATGGCATTTTTAAGCACGCCGGGAATCGAACGGTTGTATTCCGGCGTGACAAACAACAGTCCATGCGCTGCGCTGATCTCCGCCTTTAACCGTTTTACCGGTTCTGCCGGACTGCCATCATCATCCTGATTATAAAGTGGCAAATCATCGATCCGGATCTGTTTGAAGGAAAACCCCGGAGGCGGTAATTTGGCTATGGCATGTGCCAGTTTGCGATTAAATGAATCCTGGCGCAGGCTGCCCACTATGACAGCGATTTGATATTTATTCATGACGATTTCCTCCGTGTTGATGCGAGTGTGTTCAGTATGGCTTTACTTGGTGTCATTATTGCGGCTATATTCCGGCGCCCATCCACCGCCCAAAGCATTGTATAGCTGAACAATGGATACGAGATGAAAGCGCTGCGCCGCACTCAGGGAAAATTCTGCGTCAAACAGATTGCGTTTGGCGAGCAACACATCGACATAGCTGGTAATACCTCCCTGATAGCGCAAGTCTGCAACATGCAAGGCCGAGTGCAGGGCGTCAACTTGCTGCCGTTGCGCTTTAAGCTGTTCGCCGATGGTGCGGATAGCCACTAATGCGTCTTCCACTTCCTTGAATGCGATCAGAATCGTTTGCTCATATTGCGCTAACGCCTGTCTTGCCTGCGCTTCTGCAGCGCGCTGTTCAAAACCCAGGCTCTGCGCATTGAGCAATGGACCTGCCAAACCAAGCCCACCCACGCCAAACTCGTTGCCGGAAAGGAGCAGATTGGATAAAGCCGGGCTGGCCACGCCGAGAAAACCGGTAATCGACAATTTGGGAAACCTTGCCGCTTTGGCTACGCCGATTCTGGCGGTGGCGGCTGCCAGGGCTTGTTCGGCCTGAAGAATATCAGGGCGCCGCTGCAGCAATTCGGACGGCAGGCCGGCGGGTACTTCGGGCGGAATCACCTGTTCTGCCAGTAGATGCCTGTGCGCTATCGCTGCCGGGTTTCTACCCAGCAATACGCTGAGCTCATTCTCTTTTTGTGCCACGCGGCGCTCAAGCTCAGCCACCCGGGAAGCCGCATTCGCGCGCTCCGCTTCAAACTGATCCAGATCGAGGCGCGAAATGATGCCGCCTTGCAACTGCGCGCGCGAAATAGCGACTGATTCTTCCCATGAAAACAATGCGCGGTGCGCAATATCCAGCTGGATATCAAACTGCAAAAGATCGAAATAGGATTGGGCGACCGAGCTGATTAGCGCCAGAATGATGGCGCGGCGGCTTTCCTCCCGTGCCATCAGATCGGCGCGGGCGGCTTCGTTGGAGCGGCGAATCCTGCCCCAGATATCGATTTCCCAGTTTAACGTGGTCCGCCCGAAATAACTGAAAGGCGTTGGGAAGCCGGGAATCCCGAATCCACTCAGCTTGCCAAACACCGGTGCGTTTACATCGTAATCCATATTAGGCACAAAACCCATAAACGCAATGCGCGATCGCGCCTCAAATTCCTCAACACTGGCGATAGCCCGTTTAAGATCTTTGTTTTCCTGCAAAGCTTGCCGGATCAACTGCTGCAGCGTTTCATCCTGCAACAATTCCCACCAGCGCAGGTTGGCAATCGATTCCCCCTCCATTTCCGACAATCGGAATTTCTCGATGGTATCAACTTGCGGACGAATAAAGTCCGGCCCCATTGCACAAGCCGTGAGCAGCAGGATGGGCAGGATTGATAGGTTGCGAATCCAGTATCGCATTTGTTTCATTTGAGCATTGAAGATAGAGATTTTTATAGTATATACAAAATGATGATCAGAATCACATCAGCTTTGTGTTGATGTCAATCGCAGCTTAAAAGCTTTAGAATTAATTTATGAAAGTACTTATAACATAGCATGTATTTATTACAAAATTAGGAATTGTATGCAGTATGTATCTGGCAGCCACTCATTTCCCACCGCGTTGAGTAGCCTTAAAACGGCTGCCGGAATTACCAGGCTCATTAAGATAAAATAGCGATATACCCTCAAGCGAACACTTTTGACCATACTGTCAGGCAACATTAAAGCTTTTCCCTATTAAGCAAACAAGCCGAATCGATCAGGCCTGACGAGAAACAGTCAAAAGCTGTAGAATTATCCGGTTGAACTCTCAGAATCGTTCCAATGACAGCAACAGAAATTCAAATTGAGCAAGATCTGATCACTAAGCTTGGAGAGCTCAAATATACCTATCGCCCCGATATTCGTGATCGGGAGGCACTAGAGAAAAACTTTCGTGAGAGATTCGAAGAGCTTAATCGCGTCGAGCTAACGAATTCAGAATTTTCCAGACTGAGGGATGAAATTGTTAACGCCGATGTCTTCGCCGCCACCCGGCACCTGCGCGAAAAGAACAGCTTCGAGCGCGATGACGGAACACCGCTCTCAAGGCCATCATTGCCGACTACAACGACCGCTTTGGCGCCAACCACAGCATCAACGAGTTCGACCTCTACTACCAGGATGTGCAAAAGCGCATCAAGGATCAGCAATACCCCAACCAGGATTTGCCCCACGCGCAGAAGATCGATATCGTCATCGTGGTGGACATGCTGCTCACCGGTTTCGATTCCAAATACCTGAACACCCTCTACGTGGACAAAAACCTCAGGTACCACGGCCTGATTCAGGCATTTTCGCGCACCAACCGCGTGCTCAACGACACCAAGCCTTACGGCAACATCCTCGACTTCCGCCAGCAGCAGGAAACCGTGGATACCGCCATTGGATTGTTCTCTGGTCAAACTACCAAACCGCCCAAGGAAATCTGGCTGGTGGACAAAGCGCCGGCGGTCATCGGCAAGCTGCAAACCGCCGTGCAAAGCTTAAGCGACTTCATGCAATCCCAGGGACTGGACAACAAACCGGAACAAGTGCCCAACCTCAAGGGAGACGCCGCGCGCAGTCAGTTCATCAACCTGTTCAAGGAAGTGCAGCGCTTCAAGACCCAGCTCGACCAATACACCGACTTGACCGATGACAACAGGCAAACCATCGAGCAAGTGCTGCCCAGGGAACAGCTGCAGGGCTTCAAGGGCGTTTATCTGGAGACGGCCCAGCGCCTGAAGGAAAAACAGGACAAAGGCGGTGATCAGACCGGCCCGGAAGTGCAGCAGCTCGATTTCGAGTTTGTGCTGTTTGCATCCAGCCTGATCGACTACGACTACATCATGGCCCTGATTGCCCGCTACTCGCAGCAGGAACCCAGCAAGCAGAAAATGAACCGCGAACAACTGATTGGCCTGATCCAGTCCGATGCCAAATTCATGGATGAGCGCGACGACATTACCGGTTATATCAGTACGCTGGAGGCGGGCAAGGGGCTGGATGAAAAGGCCATCCGCACCGGCTTTGAACGCTTCAAGACAGAAAAGAATGTCCGCGAACTGACCGTCATTGCCGAAAAACACGGACTGAATCCCATCGCCCTGCAAGCCTTCGTGGACGGCATCCTGCGTCGTATGGTATTCGATGGCGACCAGCTGAGTGATTTGTTCGCCCCGCTGGAGCTGGGATGGAAAGCGCGAACTAAGGCCAAATTGGCGCTAATGGAAGACCTGATTCCGCTGCTGCACAAACTCGCCCAAGGGCGCGAGATTTCTGGGTTGGGGGCGTATGAGCAATAAAATCACCCGGTCATCCCCCTCCTTTGGAGGGGTGGCAGGCGAAGCCTGACGGGGTGGTTTTACCGCCTTCGGAGGAAAGCGATGCGTGAGCAAAGAAAGCAGGCGTTACTGCCCAAGCTGCGCTTTCCTGAGTTTCGGGACGCGGGGGAGTGGGAAGAAAAACCACTTAAAGCCATTTGCGTTATGCAGGCCGGTAAGTTTGTTGCTGCCTCGGATATTTTTGAAGATTATAATGGTGACTCATATCCTTGCTATGGCGGCAATGGTTTGCGAGGCTACACGAAGACACACACCCATTCAGGAAAGTACCCACTCATTGGGCGTCAAGGCGCCTTGTGCGGAAATGTGAATCTGGTTAACGGCCAATTTCATGCCACTGAGCATGCTGTAGTTGTTACACCAAAAGAAGGCATCAATGTAGATTGGTTGTTTTACACGCTTGATTTGCTCAACCTAAACAGGTTTGCAACAGGGCAGGCACAACCAGGGCTATCGGTTGAGGTTTTAGATAAAGTTCCGAGCGTCGTCCCTCAAGAACCAGAACAACAAAAAATCGCCGATTGCCTCTCGTCCATTGACGAACTGATTACCCTGGAGGTCCAAAAGCTCGCCACGCTCAAGGCTCATAAAAAAGGGCTGATGCAGCAGTTTTTCCCCGCCAAAGGCGAAACCCTGCCCAGGCTGCGCTTTCCTGAGTTTCGGGATGCGGGAGAGTGGGAAGAGAGAATGCTTGGCCAGCTAGGAGAACTTGTTTCTGGCTTGACGTACAGCCCTGACGATATACGCAATGAGGGATTGTTGGTCTTAAGGTCATCAAATGTCCAGAATGGCACGATCGTATTGGAAGACAATGTGTTTGTAAGGCCAGACATAAAAGGAGCCAATCCATCAAAACCAAACGACATTTTGATCTGTGTTCGAAATGGCTCGAAATCTTTAATTGGAAAAAACGCACTTATTCCTGAGGTAATGCCGCCATGTACGCATGGCGCATTTATGACGGTATTTAGATCAAAATCGGCAACATTTATTTTCCAGCTCTTTCAAACAGAAGCATACGAAAAACAGGTGGACGCAGACTTGGGAGCAACAATTAACTCAATAAACGGTAATCAGCTCAGAAAATACAAATTCCATGTTCCTGTGCCCGAGGAACAACAACGCATAGCCGACTGCTTCTCGTCCATCGACGAGCTGATCATTGCGCAAACCCAAAAGCTCGCTACGCTCAAGACCCATAAAAAAGGGCTGATGCAGCAGCTTTTCCCATCCGTTGAATCTCAAAAGAACTTGAGTCATGGATAAGCAATTGCAAATCCTGCAACTAAACCTTGAAGCCGCCGTGCGGCGCGCCGATGCCGAAGGCATTGAATTCTGGTTCGCCCGGGATCTGCAAGCGCCTCCGGGTTATGCCCGTTGGGAGAATTTTCAAACCGCCATCCAGCGTGCCATGGAATCCTGTGAAGCCTCTGGCCATGAAGCTTCCGACCATTTTCGTGGCGTCACGAAAATGGTCGGGCTGGGCAGCGGTTCGAAGCGTGAAATCGATGATTTTATGCTCACCCGTTACGCCTGCTACCTGATTGCCCAGAACGGCGACCCGCGCAAGCCCGAGATTGCCTTTGCGCAAAGCTATTTTGCCGTGCAAACCCGCAAGCAGGAGCTGATTGAAGATCGCGACCGGCTGAGGGAATCGGAAAAAACCCTGTCGCAGAACATCTTCGAGCGCGGCGTGGATGATGCCGGCTTTGGCCGTATCCGCTCCAAAGGTGATCATGCGCTCTTCGGCGGGCATACCGCTCAGGCCATGAAAGACAAATACGGCATTGTGAAAAGCCGTCTGCTGGCGGATTTCTTGCCTGCGCTGACGATTGCCGCCAAAAACCTGGCCACAGAAATGACCAATCACAATGTGGAACAAGCCAATTTGCGCGAGGAGCCCACGATTACCCATGAGCATGTAAAAAACAACGAGAGCGTGCGCAACATGCTGGGGCAGCGCGGCATCAAACCGGAAAGCCTCGCCGCCGAGGAGGACCTGCAGAAGCTGGAACGCCGGGTGAAGTCAGAAGAAAAGAAACTGGCAAAACGCACCAGAACCCTGCCCCCGCAAGGTGACAAGGATCAGTAAGCCATGAGTAGCCCGTCATCTGGTTTTGAGAATCTGGAGGCCCTGGCTGAACACCTGCGCGGCGAGCTGGAAAACAAGAAATTCATCCTGCTCTACGCCTACAACGGCACGGGCAAAACGCGCCTGTCTATGGCTTTCAAGGACATCGGCAAGCAAGAGGATGCAAGGGATACGCTCTACTTCAACGCCTTCACCGAAGACCTCTTCACCTGGGACAACGATCTGGATGGCGATAGCGAGCGGGTGCTGAAAATCAATTCCGCTTCCCGCTTTTTCGCCGGGCTTGCGGAAATGGAAATGGATAACCGCATTCGTCCATTGCTGAGTCGTTACGCCGACTTTGATTTCAAGATCGACACCACGGAATGGGAGGTCAGTTTCTCGCGCGAGATCACGACCGGCGAGGGCGAGCAGGCCAAAACGGTTACCGTGGACGACATCAAGGTCTCCCGAGGTGAGGAGAATATCTTTATCTGGTGCTTCTTTCTTGCCATCGTGCAGCTCGCTATGGACGGGGCGGTAGCCTATCAATGGATCAAGTACATCTATATCGACGATCCGATTTCTTCGCTGGATGAGCAGAACGCCATCGTCGTCGCAAACCATCTGGTGCAATTGTATAGAGAAGCGACAAACCCAATCAATACAGTCGTTTCAACGCATCACAACCTATTCTTCAACGTACTGCATTATGAATTCAAGAATCATTTCAATCGCCAGTCATCGCAGTATGTGTTAAGTCAAAACCGGGGTACCTGCGGTTATGTCATGCGTTCTCAGAAAGGTGACACTCCATCATTTCATCACGTCGCCGCTTTGGCTGAACTTCACCGCGTTTCGCAAGGTAACACGATCCATACCTATCATTTCAATATGCTTCGAGTCGTACTGGAAAAGACCGCTTTGTTTCACGGATACGGACATTTCTCAGCATGCATTAAAAAGGATCAGGACGATGCCGATGGGATACTGCATCAAAGATTCGTCGATCTTTTGAGTCACGGAAAATACGCGCTTTTCGAACCAAGTGAAATGGGAAGCGAAACAAAAGACTATTTCCGCAAAATCCTACGTAAGTTTCTCGAACGTTATCCATTTAATCCCGCCTTATTCCCAAACGAAGCAGAGGAGCCGCCCACACCATGACCGAACAAGACCAGAAACAACTGGGCAACACCCTGTGGGGCATTGCCGGCCAGCTGCGCGGTGCCATGAACGCGGACGATTTTCGCGATTACATGCTGTCCTTCCTGTTTCTGCGCTATCTGTCGGACAACTACGAAGCAGCGGCGCAAAAGGAACTGGGATCGGATTATCCGAAACTGGAAGTTGGCGACCGCCGCATGCCCTTGGCGGTGTGGTATGCGCAGAACCTGGACGATACCGATGAATTTGAAAAACAGATGCGCCGCAAAACCCATTATGTGATCAAGCCTGATTACCTCTGGGGTAGCATCGCGGAGCTGGCTCGCACGCAGAACGGAGAGCTGTTGCATACGCTGCAAAAGGGCTTTGATTACATCGAAAACGAATCCTTTGCCAGTACTTTTGCCGGTCTGTTCTCCGAGATCAACCTGAATTCGGAAAAGCTGGGCAAAGGCTATCCTGCGCAAAACGCCAAGCTCTGTACCGTCATCAAGGCCATTGCCGAAGGCTTGGAAAAGTTCTCTACTGACAAAGATACTCTGGGTGACGCCTATGAATATCTGATAGGCCAGTTTGCCGCCGGTTCCGGCAAGAAAGCGGGTGAATTCTACACGCCACAGCAGATTTCCAGTATTTTGTCGGGCATTGTTATACTGGACAGCCAGGAGCCCGTCACCGGCAAAAAGAAGCAGCTGGAAAGCGTGTTAGATTTTGCTTGTGGCTCTGTTCGCTGCTGCTCAACGTGCGTAATCAGATTCGTAAAGCAGGCGGCACAATAGGAAAAATCTTCGGGCAGGAAAAGAACATCACCACCTACAACCTGGCGCGTATGAACATGCTACTGCACGGGGTGAAGGATTCCGAATTCGAGATTTATCACGGCGATACGCTGACCAACGATTGGGATTGGTTGCGCGAGATGAATCCGGCGAAGATGCCGAAATTCGATGCCGTGGTGGCCAATCCGCCGTTCAGCTACCGCTGGGAGCCGACCGACGCGCTGGGCGAGGACATGCGCTTCAAGAACTATGGCCTTGCGCCTAAATCCGCCGCCGATTTCGCCTTTTTGCTGCACGGTTTTCACTATCTCAAGCCCGAAGGCGTCATGGCCATCATTCTGCCGCACGGCGTGCTGTTCCGTGGTGGCGTGGAAGAACGCATCCGTACCAAACTGCTGAAAGACGGTCATATCGATACGGTGATCGGCTTGCCCGCCAACCTGTTTTTTTCCACAGGTATACCGGTCTGTATTCTTGTGTTGAAAAAATGCAAAAAGCCCGACGATGTGCTGTTTATTAATGCCAGTGAATACTTTGAGAAAGGCAAGCGTCAGAACCGTTTGTTACCGAAGCATATCGAAAAGATCATTTCGACCTATCAATTCCGTAGTGAGGAGGATCGCTATTCTCGCCGGGTGGCGATGGGTGAAATAGCGAATAATGATTACAACCTGAATATTTCGCGCTATATCAGCACTGCGAAGCAGGAAGAAGCGATTGATTTGGAGGCTGTGCACACAAAATTGGCAGCGCTGGAGAAACAGATCGATGAGGCTGCCGGAAAACATAACGATGAGGCTGCCGGAAAACATAACGAATTTCTCAAGGAACTAGGATTGCCGCCATTGCCTTAATTTTTGCGTATGCTGCAAGGCAAGTGATCGATGAAGGATCCATGCAAAACCTGGAATATTTTAATGTATGGTTTATGCAGGTTAAGGCAAATAATATGATTTTAAGAATAATTTTTTGCCGCTAACCTTGCTTTCATTATTATCCTGCACCTATAATTGCACGCGAAAATTTCCTCTTTTTAGCTTACAATGCGTAAAAGGTTTCACGTGAAACCAACCGATTAAAATCTTCTTGTGACACCTGAGTTATTAATCATTTAAGACTATGAACAATCACGCGGATTTTGACATTATTGTTGTAGGCGGCGGGCATGCCGGGACGGAGGCTGCCTTGGCGGCTGCGCGCATGGGTTGTCAAACATTGTTGTTGACACACAATATTGAAACGATTGGTCAGATGTCGTGTAATCCGTCGATTGGCGGCATTGGCAAGAGCCACTTGGTGAAAGAGATCGATGCCTTGGGTGGTGCGATGGGCATGGCGGCGGATGAGGCGGGAATTCAGTTCCGCATGTTGAATTCGAGCAAAGGCCCGGCGGTCAGGGCGACGCGCGCGCAAGCCGATCGTGTGTTGTATAAGCAAGCGATCCGCAGCCGCGTTGAAAATCAGCCGAACCTGCGGATTATGCAGCAGGCGGTGGATGATTTGATTGTCGAGGGGGATCGGGTGGCCGGTGTGGTTACGCAGCTACAGATCAGGATTCATGCGCGTGCGGTGATCTTGACTGTCGGTACCTTTCTGGCCGGCTTGGCGCATATCGGTAAAACCCATTTTAGGGCAGGCCGCGCGGGCGATCCGCCGTCGCTGACATTGGCGCAACGGTTGCGCGAAATGGAGTTTCCCGCAGGGCGGCTGAAAACCGGTACGCCGCCGCGCATCGATGGCCGCACGATGGATTATGCCAAGCTGCTGGAGCAGCCGGGTGATCAGCCGACACCGTCGTTCTCGCTGATCGATACCGGTATCCGGCATCCGCGCCAGATTTCCTGCTGGATTACGCATACCAATGATAGGACGCACGATATCATTCGTGGCGGCCTGATCGATTCGCCTCTGTTTTCCGGAAAAATCGAAGGCGTCGGGCCGCGTTATTGTCCGTCGATCGAAGATAAAGTAGTGCGCTTTTCCGCACGCGAATCGCACCAGATTTTTCTCGAACCGGAAGGCCTGGGCACGCATGAAATCTATCCCAATGGCATATCGACCAGCTTGTCGTTTGAGGTGCAGGCCAAACTGATTCATTCGATTGCCGGTTTGGAAAACGCGCATATCACCCGGCCAGGCTATGCCATCGAGTACGATTACTTCGATCCGCGCAATCTGAAGCGTTCGCTCGAAACCAAAACCATCGAGAACCTGTTTTTTGCCGGACAGATCAACGGCACCACCGGTTATGAAGAAGCCGCGGCGCAAGGATTGTTGGCCGGGGTTAATGCCGCGCTGAAAATTCAGACGCGTGATGCCTGGCTGCCACAGCGCAATGAGGCGTATTTGGGCGTGCTGGTCGATGATCTGGTGACTTCCGGCGTGACCGAACCGTATCGGATGTTTACCAGCCGCGCCGAATATCGTTTGCAATTGCGCGAAGACAATGCTGATTTACGTTTGACTGAACCCGGAAGAAGGTTGGGTTTGATCGATGATCAGCGCTGGGCGGCGTTTAGCGCAAAACAGGAAGCCATTGAAAAAGAACAGCAACGGCTCAATTCGACACGTGTGTTGCCGGGAACATTGCCGGAACAGGATGCCCTCCGGGTGCTTGGAAAAAGCATCGAACGCGAATATACCTTAACCGAACTGCTCAAGCGGCCGGATGTTACCTATCATTCATTGATGACCTTGCCGGGTGCGGGCGAATCCGTGATAAATCCGCAAGTGGCTGAGCAAGTTGAGATTCAGGCCAAATATCACGGTTATATCCAACGCCAGCGGGAAGAAGTTTCCCGCCAGGCGCAATATGAAAATACTTTGCTGCCGAAGGATATCAATTATTGCGCCGTGAAAGGACTATCGAACGAAGTACAGCAAAAACTGAACCAGCACAAACCGGAGACTGTAGGCCAGGCATCACGGATTTCCGGAGTAACGCCAGCGGCGATTTCGCTGTTGCTGGTGCATCTGAAACGTGGATTTGCGGTCAATGAATGAGCCTGCTCCCGCAGATTACGCAAAGTTTGCGTGCGCTGGATAAGGTTGTAACCGCGCCGGAAGAACAACTTGCAAAAAACATCGCGCATTATTTAGTGCTGATCGAGAAATGGAACAAGGTGCATAATCTGACGGCGATACGCAATGCGCAGGAGATGCTGACCCAGCATGTGATGGATAGTCTTGTGGTGCTGCCGCATATTCATGGTACGCACATTATCGATGTGGGTACCGGGGCTGGATTGCCGGGCATACCGATTGCGTTGGCGAAGCCGGATTGGCACGTGACTTTGGTGGAAAGCAATCAAAAGAAAACCGCCTTTTTACAGCAAGTAAAAATCGAGTTGGCGCTGAAGAACGTTGAAATTATGGCAAAACGGATAGAAGATATCCATGCGGATAAAAAAGCGGATACCATTATTTCGCGCGCTTTCTCTGAATTGGGAGAATTTATCGCGCTAACCCGGCAGTGGGCAACGATACGGAATCCCGATTGCCGCTGGGTAGCGATGAAGGCGCATTGTTCAGAGCAGGAACGCGAGCAAATTCATGTGCCATTTGTAATTGAAGACATCGTGACGTTGAACGTGCCTGGATTGAAAGCAGCACGGCAGCTGATTATTATTAAATACGATCGCGATTTGGCTGCAAGCGGTTAAGGAATAAATATTATGACCAAAATACTCGCTATTACCAATCAAAAAGGCGGCGTCGGAAAAACCACCACCAGCGTGAACCTGGCGGCGAGTCTGGCGGCATCCGGGAAGCGCGTCTTATTGGTCGATCTCGATCCGCAAGCTAATGCGACCATGGGTAGTGGTATTAACAAGCAAAAGGTAAAAAACACGGTTTATCATGTGCTGATGGGTAATGAGGAAATACAGTACGTGCGGGTGAGCAGTCCGCAGGGGAAATACGACTTGATACCCGCCAATCGGGATCTGGCTGGGGCGGAAGTGGAAATGGTGGAATTTTCCCAGCGCGAAGCGCGATTGAAAACCGCGCTGGAAGCTATTGCAAGCGACTATGATTATATTTTGATCGACTGTCCGCCGGCGTTGAACATGCTGACATTAAACGGCTTATGCGCGGCGCATGCCGTCATGATTCCGATGCAATGTGAATATTATGCACTGGAAGGATTAAGCGATCTGGTTAATACCATCAAGCGTGTGCGCAATAGCTTTAATTCGACTTTGCGCATCGAAGGTTTGCTACGCACTATGTTCGATCCGCGCAATATTCTGGCGCAGCAGGTTTCCGATCAATTGCAAAAACATTTTGGTGAAAAAGTGTATCGCACCGTGATTCCGCGTAATGTACGCTTGGCCGAGGCCCCCGGCTTTGGCTTGCCGGTTTTGTATCACGATGGCCAATCCAAAGGGGCGCAGGCTTATCTCGAACTCGCCAAAGAAATACTTGCAGGACATCTCTAACGATGTTGGTTACCATGCTGTGTTGCTTGTTTCACCTTGATTAGGTTTGAATTTTTTAGAAATGCCCACGCTAATACAGAATTGAGGAACCCATGAAATGATAAAACAGAAAGGCTTGGGGCGCGGGCTGGACGCTTTGTTATCAGGTAGTGCAGACGTCGCGCTGGTGGAAGAGTCGTTGCAAAGCATCGAAACATCCAGATTGCAGCCGGGCAAATACCAGCCCAGAACCAATATGGATCAGGTGGCGTTGACGGAGCTGGCGGAATCGATCAAGGCGCAAGGTATCATGCAACCGATTCTGGTGCGTCCAATCGATGCAGGCCGCTATGAAATTATCGCCGGCGAGCGCCGCTGGCGCGCTGCGCAGCTGGCGGGGCTGAATGAAGTGCCGGCACTGATTCGCAAGGTTGCCGATGAATCCGCGCTGGCGATGTCGTTGATTGAAAACATACAACGCGAAAATCTGAATCCCCTGGAAGAGGCAATGGGTATTCAGCGCCTGATCAATGAGTTTGGTATGACACACCAGACGGCTGGGGAAGCGCTGGGCAATTCGCGCAGCACCATTTCCAATTTGTTGCGTTTGCTGAATCTTTCGGCGCCCGTTCAGGAATTGATGATGCAAGGCAAGATCGATATGGGGCATGGGCGTGCATTGTTGTCGCTGGTACCCGCGCAGCAAATCCAGCTTGCCAATATTATCGCGCAAAAACAATTATCGGTGCGTGAAACGGAAAAGCTCGTGAACCAGATCGAACATCCGGCACCTAAAAAGATAAAGAAAACCGACCGCGATCTTTTGCGTCTGCAAGAAGACGTCTCTGAACGCCTGGGCGCGCAAGTGGCCATCAAGCCGCAGAAAAACGGTCAGGGAAATATCGTGATCCACTATACCAGTCTGGATCAGTTGGATGATATTCTCAGCAGATTCTAGAAAGACAAACTAAGGAAAGTTATGGATTCAAGATTGCTCGATATTCTGGTGTGTCCGCTCTGTAAAGGGCCGCTGATTTATAAAAAGGATGATAAGGAATTGATTTGCAAGCCCGACCGGCTGGCGTTTGCGATTAAAGACGGTATTCCGGTCATGCTGGCGGATGAGGCGCGTAGAATATCCGATGAAGTTGAAATTAAATAAGAGCCATTCGTGTTATGAATTTGAATATTAAACTTGATCCCCGGGCGGCGGCTGTTATGGGCGCATTGATTGCTGACTCAGCGTCGCTGGGCTTGCATTGGTTATATGATTCCGGGCGCATCGCGCAGATCGAGAAAACCAAGGGATTAACTTTTTTGCAACCCGATGCACGTGATTATGCGGATGTCAGCGGTTACTTTGCGCATGGTGGTAAAGCGGCGGGCGATTCATCCGGATATGGCGAGTTGTGTTTGCTGATGTTACGGCATTTTGCGCAGCACGGTAAATTTGATCGAGCAGCCTACCAGACTGAATATCGGGATTATTTAGGCCCTGGCGGCGCTTATGTCGGTTATGTCGATTCACCGGCACGCCAGACGCTGCAGACGTTGTTGGCGCTTAAGCCGGAAGAATTTCCGGAATATTCCGGCGCCGATGACGATCAGTTTGCTGCATTGGCGACGATACCGGTAGTGGTGGCTACACATGCCGGATCGCAACAAACGTTGATGATTCAAATCGAGCGAGTTGTGCGTATGACCAACCATAATGATACGGCAGTGGCGGCGGCACAGTATGCAGGTTGCGTTCTGCTGAATGTTTTGCATGGAAAGCCGATCGTCGAAGCGCTTGTGGGCGCATTGCCGAGCGCAGGAGAGAAGCTGGCCCTTTTGGTGGAAGAAGCGCTGCAAACGTGCATACTGAATAGTGCTGCGGTCGCCAAACGCTTTGGCACGGCTTGTCATGTTCTGGAGGGCATGCCAGTGATTGCGCATATCGTCCGGTACGCACCCGATTATCGGACCGCAATTGAAGAAAATATCCGCATCGGTGGCGATAGTTGCGGCCGCGCCATTATGCTTGGCGCCATCATGGCGGCCCATACCGTACAGCAAGATCAATCGTTTGCTTCGATTCCGCTCGAATGGGTGGCACGCTACAGGAATCTGACTGCTGCAGCAGATGCCTGTAGCGCCATGAGGCTGTAAAGAAAACCCGAGCTATGCTAAAGTGCTATTTTTGCAACCATAATGTAAGAGGTTAATCATGGATTATAGTTATGAATCTGATCACACCAAATTCATGCGCGAATATCTGGAAAAAAATCCGGATGTTAGAGACAAACGCGTGGAGGCGCGCAATATGTGGTGGGACAAAAAACAGGATCTGCAGGAACGCAAGCGCTTTGAAGAGTCTGACGTCCCGATGAAACCCTATGTTTATTTTAATGGTTAGCATTTTGCCCTTCTCAAGTTGCCCGTGCGGGTAATCATTCCCGTTTTTTCGGATGCATTGGGTATGAAGAAAGCGATCGTTGGTTTAGGGATATTCTTTATTTCAGCATGCGCCCATCTGGTTGACTCAAACGCTAAACCTGAACAGTTTGAAGGGCAATTGACCGGAGAGCATGCAGTGCTGGCAAATTGCGTCACCAATAAACTGCAATCCGATGGCAGATCGTTCATGCGTCCGTTACAATTCAGAAACCGGCAATATCCGGATATCGAAGCATCGGAAATTCATGCGTATGACACCCGATATTTACAAAATGCTATTGCCACTTACGCGCCTTCGAATCCCGATGCTATTTTCATTTATGCCCATACGAATCCGGAAATTCAGTCATCCGCGCAACGCAAAGACAATGATAAGGCAGTTTATGCCTTTGCCTTGCTGCTGCAGAAAATCGATAGCCACACAGTGCAAGCGTCGCTGAGGGGAGATTGCTTTATCGGTAATATGGCATGGAAAATATTACAGTCCTGCGTAGCGGCAGGACTTGAGCCTTAATTCCGGTATTCCGTGCTTGCCTGATCCATCAATTATTATTCCCCGATTTAGCCAGCAACAAATCGAGTGCGCGTGTACTCAGGACACGTTTTAGAACACCAAACAGGTAGGTTGGGAAAGTCACATAATAGCGGGGTTGTGGTTTTGTGGCCTCAAGCGCATGGATTACGCGTTTCAGCACAGCTTCAGGGGGCAGCGTAAAAGGAACCGCGGGCCCCGGCTTATTCAGGCGCCCCAATACGCCCTGGTATTTTTCACGATGAAAGCTGTTTTCGATGTCGACATATTTTTCCAGCGCTTTGACTGCATTTAGACGAAATTTGCTGGCAATCGGCCCAGGTTCGATCAGGCTGACATGGATATTGCTGCCTTTCAATTCCAGGCGTAAGGTATCGCTGAGTCCTTCGATGGCGTATTTGGAGGCGTTGTATGCTCCACGGAAAGGCAACGCCACGAAGCCGAGCACCGAACTGTTCTGAATAATCCGGCCGTAACCTTGCCGGCGCATAACCGGTAGCGCCAGATTGGTCAATTCCTGCCAGCCGAACACGTTGGTTTCGAACTGCGCGCGCAAAGCATCGCGATTCAAATCCTCCACCGCACCGGGTAATCCATAGGCGCCATTGTTGAATAGCGCATAAAGCTCGCCATCAGTGCGGCGCAGGACTTCCTCAAAGGCAAACTGAATCGAGTTTGAATCGTTCAAGTCCAGGCGAAAGCTTTCCAGGCCCTCCTCCAGCAATGCTGCGACACTGTCCCGCCGCCGGGCGGTTGCAAACACGCGATAACCGCGTTGATGCAATGCCTTGGCAACACAGTGACCGATTCCGCTGGAACAACCGGTAATGAGTATGGTTTTTTTCATTGGTGCGAATTAACCCTAAAAAATTGTAATTTTCATAGCGTGATTATTCATAGCTTGACAATGGATTCAATGCGAAGATAGCATCAATCTCTGTCGCAAGGCTTTATTCGATGAAAATACCATAACTGAAGAACCCGCATGGCAAAAATTTTATTCAGGCTTAATGGCGTGCCCGATGATGAAGCCTATGAAGTACGCGAATTGCTGACCAACAATGCAATTGATTATTATGAAACCACGCCGGGAAACTGGGGGGTATCGATGCCTGCAATCTGGCTCCATGATGAAGGTCAGTTTGAAAAAGCACGCGCGCTGCTGGATACCTATCAGAACGAGCGCACCACCAGAATGCGCGAAGAATACGATCGCCTGAAACGGGAAGGCAAGAATCAAACTTTTTTCGATGCAGTCAAGCAAAAGCCGGTCAGTTTTACAATCCATCTGGCATTGGCTTTGCTCGTCATTTATTTATCGATCAGGCTGGTTCTCGATCTGGCGCCCTAGCAGAACGGCTAGCAAGTTAACAATATTCAGAGGCTGAATACGGTATCATAATCATCTCAAGACTGCTTTATCCCGCAATATTTATCAAGGAGAAGAAACATGAGAAATACATTCAGAGCAATTGTCGCCGTTTTTGCAATCACCCCTCTGCTTGCCCAGGCTGGCGGGGATCCCGAATACGTTAAATTTCCTGACGACTATGCTAAGGCCTTTACACAATATGCCACAATAAACCGCGCGAATCAGACTCAAGTAGCCAAGCTATATGCCAATGAAACAGCAATTTCCAATTATCAGCAAGGAAACCCCGGCGATTCTGGCGCTGTCGTGGTCATGGAAATCTATACGCCCAAGGCAGATGCGGCAGGCAAGCCGATTCCCGGTAGCGACGGTATCTTTGAAATCGATTCGCTGGCTGCTATTGGCGTAATGGAAAACAGAAGCGATTGGGATGCAGCTTTCCCCAAAGAAAATCGCTCCGGAGACTGGGGGTTTGCCCTTTACAATCCCGATGGCAGCGCGAAAAGCAACGAATTGACTTGTGCGCAGTGCCACAACCCGTTACAGGCTCAGGATTTCCTGTTTACTTATCAAAAACTGGTTGATTTTGTGAAAAAATAATCAACTTCAACTTATTGATTGGATGATTATAGCTTTTATGATCATCCAATCAGTTGTCTGGTTTACGTCATCTGCCTGGGGAGCTGATCAAGGGTGAACGCCACGCTTTGCAGCGCAACGTTGATCGATAAGCTGTTAGAAAACGCCCCTAATTCCTCCGATAATAGCTCGTCCGGCCATGGGGGCCGTATCTTTCAGGAAAGAAGTATGCATGCGGATATCGCTATCCAATAGATTCCTGCCCTGCAAGAACAGCATGTAATTGACGGATTGAGTCAGTTTCATGTGATAACCGATTTCGGTATTCATCAAGGTGTAGCCGGGTGTTTCAGTTTCCAGTACAGCGATTCGATCTTGACGGACAACGCGGGTCAGATTGAAATTGGCCTGCCACTTATTTTGGGTAAGGTTCAGATCAAAACCGAATCGTTGTGGCGTGATGCGTGGAATATTACCATTGTCTTTTAGCTTGCCATAGACGGTATCCGTGAATAAACGCAAATTGACGGTATCCGGCAGCAGCGCGATGTTGGCTTCAGCTTCCAAACCATAAAATCTTGCCCGGGTTTGAGAAAAGTCCTGAACTAAAAATGAGCCATTGACTTCCACGATGCCTTCGTCATCAACTCGGTCAGCAATTCCATCATTATTGCTATCACGGCTTTGTTGAAAAATATAATCGTTGATATGGTTATAAAATAAATTCACTCTTCCGGTAATTCTGCCTGTGGTTTTTTGTAAAGCGACATCAAAGTTATTGGATGTTTCTTTGTTTAAGGCGGAATTGCCTTGTTCAAACGTGTTGGTCGCGATATGCACGCCGTCGGCAAACAGGGCTACGGTATTCGGTGCGCGTTGTCCACGTGTGGCGGTAAGATCGAGCTGATAGCCCTCGATAAATTTCCAGGCGGCGCCTGCGGATACGCTGTACAAATTAAAGTTACGTGTCTGCAGTATTGCTGCGCGTGGATTATGGTTCGAATGCTCAAACCGCCCGCCGATTTCAAACTGCCATTGTTGCCAGTTGCGTTTCTCAACCATGAATATGCCGGCAGATTGCGACAGGCTGGCTGGTACGAAGGCTTCTTCACCTTTTGCAGTAAAATTGCGGTGCTGTAGCTGCACGCCCATAATGCCCTGCCACTGCGCGACAGGCGCATGCGTTAATTCGGCGCGGCCTTCCAATTCATCATTCTTAAAACGACTGCCAGTTTCGCCGCTCTGTTCAAGTTCTTTATGCTGATAATCATTATAGTTAAAACGTGTTCTTAATTGCTGAAACCCTTTGAATGGGTTATCCAGATCACCAGCCAGACTGTAACGCGTTTGGCCCATATCAATTTTTGCGCCTTCCGGCCCGGGGATACCGTAGAAATTTTCTAATTTTGAAATCGACATACCCACAAACCCTCGTTCACCAATATAAGCGCTGCCTGCTGATAAATTGCTGGAATCAATGGCGCTATTTCTGACAAATCCGATTTCGCTCTCCGGATCGTTCGGATTGGCTCGGCCGGGAATATGAATATCGTTGGTTTTTCTTTTCATGCCTTCAATATTCCACGAAATCCGGCCCTTACTACCTGATGCTGTAAGCACTCCGCTGCGTTCTTCCAGAGCGGAATTGAAACGTCCTTCAAAGTTGGCTTGCGGTGTTTTGAATAAACGATCCGGAATGCGATCATTTAGCACATTCACGACACCGCCGGATATACCGCTGCCATAAAGTAATGTCGATGGCCCCCGCAGTATTTCAATGCGGGTGGCATTTAAGGTTTCTGTCGCAACAGCATGATCCGGGCTGATGACAGAAACGTCTCCCGTACTCATGCTATTTTCCATTATACGAACACGCTCGCCGTCCTGCCCGCGGATGATCGGGCGGCCAGCACCCGGACCAAAACTGCTGGAAGTGACTCCAAGCTCGTGTGCAAGCGTGTCTCCCAGATTGGCTTCACGTTTCTGGCGCAAGCGATCACGCTGAATAATCACGTCAGCCTTGATCCCGGTTGATTCCGCCGAGCTTGTAGTCGGCGCGGTTATCTTGACACCCGGCAATTGGATATTCCCGGGAGCGCTTTGTGCGCAAATATTCGATGTATCCAGGGAGAATACAATGAGTATGATAGCCGTTTGTTTAAATAGCGCTGTTTGCATAATAACTATCTATCATGATCTGGTTTTCTGTGATCAGCATAGTCCATACCACTTTCCTGATTGAATAAGCGGTTATAGTGCAACTGAGTTGCAGCAAGGGTGCTGATCAATCAACAGTAATTAACTCCGTCAAAACCATCTATCGACTGCTGGATGGCTGGGTCAGAGCAGGATTATTTGTTTAAGAAACAGAAAAACCGGAAGGCGGTGCGCGTGAATAATAGGAAGGTGTTTTACTATCGGAATGCCACCTTATTGCCCATAACGGCAAGCGGTGGCGAGTAACTGAAATGCATAGAAGCAATCCTGATGCAATCAAAAAGAGATTGAGCGCGGTGAGCGCGAGACAATCCAGGCAGATTTCATCAAGATCGATGTCATTGTCAATGACATCGACTAAATCGGCTTGTGCGTAGTGCGTGAAAGCATGCGCCATCAAGAACACCGGTACGCACAATACAGCAAGCGTAAGAATTAAGAAAAAGCTTTTGCGTATCATCGTCAACAGCAATTGGCGCAAAGACCTTTGACCGTCAATTCAATTTCCTGAAAGCGGTAGCCGGTCGGTAATGGCCAGCTTTGCTCAGTCGGCAAGCTATCCAGGCAAATCACTTGTGCGCAACCGGTGCATTTGAAGTGTGCATGTTGATGTGAATGCGATTCATGATTCGCATGATAGCGCCATACCCGGTCGTCACTGGTTATTTTGTGAATGAGACCATTTTCAACAAGCCACTCCAGCGTACGGTATAAAGTCACTCGATCCAATTGTAATGATTGCGGAAGACGTTGCTCGATTTCACGATGCGTAATGGCTTTCTGCTCAGCCAACAATGTGGCGAGTATTCCAATACGACCCGCTGTCGCACGCCCACTGTGGTGCAGAATCATGTTTTCAGCAGTATGGTAAAATTTATTTGGCATGTTGATACAAATGCAACAATGTTGCGTCATTGTAGTGAAATGATTCTCCAGGCGCAACAAGTGATTTACTTTGATAAGAATGCACCGCATGGGTTTTATGGTTGATCGCTTGCAACTATCCACGCTCCTCCGAACAAAATATCCGGATTTAATTGATTCAGTCAGAAATTCTTTGCGGACAGATATGATTCGGGTGTCTTCAGAGCACGATTTCTTGTCAAAATTGCATCTTATATGCATCTATCGAAACACAATTAATTGACACTATCTACTCATGCTATGAGATTAGCGTAAAATGCCAAGTTCGCCTTGGTAGCTCAGTGGATAGAGCAACCCCCTCCTAAGGGGTAGGTCGCACGTTCGATTCGTGTTCAGGGCGCCAATAGAATCATTAACTTAGCTCCGCTTTTCTATCCACTGAATGTCTATTTCGTCACAATTTCAGCACAGTTTATGTGAAATGAGGCGAAAATGGCAACAATTACCAAAATCCCATCAGGAACCTTTAAAGTTCAAATAAGAAAGGTTGGGATACCTGCAATTACAAAAACCTGCAAAACCAAAACAGATGCTCAAAAATGGGCAAGGCTTATTGAATCTGAAATGGATAGGGGCATATTCATCAATAGACAAGAAGCCGACAGAGTCACTGTTGCAGAACTGATTGACAGATACATTCAGGAAGTTACCCCACTGAAACGATCAGCAATAAAAGATAAACAACGAATGCTTTATCTAAAAAAGCAATTTGGCCATTACGTAGTCAGTCAGCTACAAAGCAAACACATCGCAGCACACCGAGACAAACGACTAGCCGAAGGAAAACAAGGATCAACAGTTATTAAAGAAATAGGATCAATGTCTCACCTATTGGATATATCAATAAAAGACTGGGGTATTCCACTCATAAATAATGTTGCCACGCTAGTACGCAAACCTAAACAATCTAGGGGACGTGATAGACGGCTTGTAGAAGATGAAGAACATATGCTGTTACAAGCAGCAAAAAACAGTAAATCTCCTTTGCTCGCACCTATGATCTTATTAGCTCTTGAAACGGGAATGAGACTGGGCGAATTGCTATCACTAGACTGGAATAATATAGACTTAAAGAAACAGACTGCACTATTGCCTATTACCAAGAATGGCGACTCAAGAACAGTGCCGCTATCCAAAAAAGCAATCGAAACACTAAAAGGAATTCCGCGTAAGCTTAATGACTCAAGGGTATTTTGGACTTGGCTTCGAGCTGATAGCTTTGAAAATGCTTGGCGAAGGATGCTCAACAAAACAACCATTCAAAATTTAAGATTCCACGACCTGAGGCATGAAGCCTGCTCAAGATTCTTTGAACGAGGTTTCAATATCATGGAAACAGCACACATCAGCGGCCATAAAACGCTGCAACAACTAAAAAGATATACTCACCTGAAAGCGGAAGACATTGTAATTAAGATGAATGCGCAAAAATAAGTTTAAAAGTCGGTCATTAAGAAAAACTTTTGGGTACCGATAAATAATGCACTGACTTATTAAATACGCCACCACTTAATAATTTAAGTAAATTCGTTTATAGAACAAGCAAATAAAATCTTATATCTAAAATAACCATTATTAGAATAATAGCTAGCTTCATAGCTATTTATCATATTGATAATACTTAATTAATAGGTGTGCCATCAGTTAAGTAAAAATAATGCTTATCTGTCAATTCCTGAGTAACAATATGATTATATTAATAATTAGCAAATAGACTACTAGCAGAGTTGCTTTATTAGGATTTAGGCTACTAATTGAACGAAAATAAAGATTACTACGCAATTTTAGGCGTAACACCATTGGCTGATAATGTCGTTATTCGAGCTGCATACAAAGCTCTTGCTCAACGTTATCATCCAGATAAATAAAAAATAATCTTTTTTGGGGAATTTTTGGAATCGTAAAAAAGCTACCTTTTCGAGTTTCCTTTCTTTTTTATACCTAGTGGCACATCTGATTGGAAGTGCGGTAGACATATTCTCTAAACATTGATTTTATACCGAAGAGCACCAATCAATGTGCTCTCAAAGTTTTTGTGAAACACTGGATTAATTCGATTTAATTTACACATAACCGATTAAAATAAATCATAAGGCTTTATTATTATTTTTTAATAGGTTGGGTATGTACTCAACAAATATAATGCAATACAGTCCATCCTGATGCGTTTTGTGGACATTATAAATATACTATGAAACCATATTCTATAATATTAGATAAAAATTGAATCAGTTTAAACCTTCAAGGCGCCAATTGATGACTAATCATTCTAATGACAAGTACGATGCAAATCCAAAAAATATCTCAGAAAAAGCACAAAAAGATGCTTTATTAAAAGCCATCCCGTTACAAGTTCATCGAAAAACAGATTTCCCTCCTATGAATAGCCAATTGTCAGCAATCTTTGCTGAACTGAAGCAATTGAGAGAAGAAAGCAAAAAGCCAATAAGAAAAGCTGATCGGGTAAAAAAGCATCTGGACGTTATTATTTTGGATTTATGGGTAGCAGCACACTATTACGAATCCCCTTGGCGAATGATTAGCTTAAATAGAAACAATTACTTAAAGGAAACCAGATATAGAAAAATATATCTTAAGTATGATTTATTCAAAGGCGTATTGGATGGCCTTGTTTCATTGAGTTATGCTGATAAATCAAAATATTACTTCAATCGCACTAAGGGCAAAAGTTTTCAAACACGCATCAAAGCCAGCGATAAGCTTCTAAATTTTCTGGATTTTGATATTAAGAAAATAGAACATGATCCTGAAGCACCAGAAGAAGAAACAATTATAAAAAAAGATGAAAATGGGAATCTGATTGATTATGTGAATGATAGATTTGATATAAAGAAAAGAGAAGAACTCAAGAAATACAATGAGCTGTTAAGGAAAACCGAAATAAATACAGATGCTATTGATCTACGTTATCAATATGATCCAACTAGCATCACGGTAAAAAGGATTTTCAATGGCGAAAGTGGAGGAGGTAGGTTCTATGGCGGCTTTTGGGAAAATATGCCGAAAGAAGACAGAAAGAAACTGTTAGTAAATGGTGAAGAAGTTTGCGAATTAGATTATTCAGCCCTCCATCCTACGATTTGTTATGCTACCAAAGGAATTCAATTAGACGGCGATGCTTATACTATTGAGGGATGTGAACGTAATGAAGTTAAAAGAGCTTTTTTAATACTATTTAATTGTAAGTCTCGCAAGCATGCTCTTAATACTATGAGAAGTGAATTTCATATCAAGGATGCCGAATCTCTCCTTCAGGAAATTGAACTTAAACATTCAGCTATAAAGAATTCATTTTATAACCCACCTTATGGATTGTTCTTGCAGAGAATGGATTCAAATTTAGCTGAGAAAATTATTAATTATTTTACTTCAAAAGACATTCCATGCTTATCCATACACGACAGCTATATTATTGCTAAAAGCTATGAGTCTGAGCTACGTTCTGTAATGGAAAAAGTCTTTAGTGATTCTTTTCATTTTAAACCTAGGATTAAATAACTTTCTCTATTTATTGTTATTTTCTTAATTATATTTTTTTAACTATTATTAATAATAATTCTAAGGAAGGAAGTGAAGCTCCTCCTCCATGACTAAGAGCTTATCTTAACTATTTGATTTCTTATTTGTGTCAAAAACCTTTGTCAAACCCTTTATCTCTGAACCATTCTGCGGCTTTTTTTTGAGCGATGTTAATTTGGGTTGGAGTCATTCTTTTTGCAATATTGTCACGTTCTCCCATAGCATCTCGACCCAAACCCCATCCATGAGTAGCTACAATACTAAACCACATATAAGCCGAGACATCATCTTGATCAGCACCAGAATCATGAGTATACATTTTACCCAACTTCAATTGAGCCTTCGGGTGATCACTCTCCGCAGCTCTCTTATACCAATAGATAGCATTCGCAAAATTCTGAGGCACTAAAATACCATCATGATATATATTTCCCAATTCAAACTGTGAATTAAAAATGGCTATAGGCTCGGAAACATCACCTCGAGGGTGTGGAAAAAACATTCTTGGGTAAAGCTCTTTAGTCTGGCTTTCAGCTGCTTTCTGATACCATTTAATTGATTCAACATCTGGACGACCTTTCTCATGAATCATTTTTGCTAATTCATACATTGCTAAGATATGCCCCTGATGAGCGGCTTTTCTATACCAATGTTCTTTTCCCCACTCATCCACCGTTCTTGCAACTTCATACTGTGCATATGCATCTCCAAGTTCAGCGGCTTTCTTATGCCACTTTAATGCTTCATTAGACCAATTTAATTTTTCATTAGGATCATCTGAACCTAACGATGCACGGGATGCACGGCGATCATAAACAAATGCAATTTGTAACTGAGCATTTACATAGTCATTTTCAGCGGCGATAAGACATGAATCAAATGTTTCTTCTGCTACATCATATCCATATAAACAAATTTTGTAATGATCCTCTGCTGTTATAGCATTTGCCTTTAATTTAGGGAGAGTATTTATTGATAATTGCCGAGAAAAATCACGCCATCTTTTACTCAATTCATTGTTCTTTATTACATTGTTAACCCCTTTCTCATATATGATAGATAATGTTTGTGCCGCTCTAACACTTCCCTCATGAGCTTCTTTGGCGCATATTTCTAGCTCTATCTCCATATTTTTTTCGTTTAGTTGATTACCGCATTTCAATACCCAACTTTTCGAATCCCAACTGTATGTTTCTGTGCAATATAGAAAAGAGAAAACAACCGCAATGCAATGAATGATAATGTATTTGTTAATTTCTGCCATTTTCAAAAAACCTTCTATTAATGTAAAATTCTTATTAAGCTTCATCCAGCATATAAGCCATACTAATGAATTATTACGTGTTCATACCAAATAGTATTAAACCAATCATCTTAATAGTTTTCATTATCACCTCTATGGAAAACTGTGTTTTCTCTCATCCATAAATCAGTAGATACCGCGTTGCAAAAGCTGATTTTTTAATTTTTGCATTTCCTGTCCATGAAGATATTCTTTATGGTTTTGCTCAATTAGATTTTTCCAACTTCTGTCCATACGCTCCTGGCTTTCTCTTTCTAATCTTTGTTTTTCCATAAGCTGCATCTCTTTTTCCATTTCTTTTATCTTGCCATTTTGTATTATTGATTGAATAGTCAAATCATCTTCTAGCCGTCTTATCTGATAATTTGGATCATAAGAAGGTTGATGATCTAGGTGATAAGTTGAACGACCCACACGCTCTCTACGTTCATTTATTTCTTTATAATATTCTGTTGCACGTTCCTTACATCCACTCTCACACGATTTCTTAAATTTTTTAGCTTCATCCATAAGACCTTCTTTTTTAAAATACTCCACCACGCTTCCGCTAAAGCAAGTATTTGTACATATTTTCACGAATCTTTTTTCATCTGCCAGTGTATCTGTGGTTGTTGACGCACAACCAGAAATTACTATCACACAAAATAAAACTATTACTCTGCGTTTCATAATGTCACCAACATATTGATTTAATATTTTTTAAACGGCAGACAGGGTTAATTCTTTAAGAAGATCATTGATCTACAGCATTTTTTGGAGATAATTTCTACTTCAAATGCAATATATGAAAGAAGGAGGTATGTCCCCTGCTCCCCCTGTTTCTATTGAATATTTATTGTCACAATTTCAGCACAGCGAGCCTTTTTATTCGTGTTACAATTTTGTTTCCAATATGTTGGAATATTTTATTAACTAGTTGATGAAATAGACTTTCTGGGTTTTTCAATAGATAGAGTAAGAGCCGTTCAATCGAATATTGTCAGACTCCTAAGGGGTAGGTCGCACGTTCGATTCGTGTTCAGGGTACCAATAAAAAATAGGTGAATAGAATAAATCCTTGACGGTAAATAGATCGAGGTTACACTGGGTTACGCAGTTTAAACAATAGAAAACCCGCTCATCGAACGGGTAAGGTGTTAATTCGTATATAAGCTTATTAAGCTAAAGATGGGATTAGACTGAAGACGTATTCGTTATCAATAGGAAGTTTCTTTTGACAGGTCTTGCCAAACATAAAGAGGCTTAAGCGGTGAATTAGTTGGAATCATAAAGGTAGCGGCATCATGTATACCAATTAAACTGCGGCCAACAGTATGCAAAAGACCCTGCGCTATTCCAGCTGTAAATCCATAAAGCGGGCCCTCATTTTGAGAGGTTACAATAATGGTTCTGGGTAATTCCACAAATCCAGAAGCGGCATTTGTAACGCCACTTACAAATTTTTGACCGGAATTAATAAAATATTCTTCTGAAGCAAATGCGTTGGATGAGATTAAGAATAGAGAGGCTATAAGAAATATTTTGAACATTTTTTAACGAACTTAGGAGTAAAAAGGGAAATTTACTATCTCTTCAGAATGTTTGGAACCAATATAAATTCATTTACTTATCACTTTTTTGTATAAAGTGGAAATAATCTGCAAGTTAATCGACTCACTGCGGTTTAGCCATAAGCATTAAGCCGCGTCACGCGGACGGGTTAGTTCATTACATAATCAATTATCTTATGCCTGATTTTACCCACTTCCTTTCAAATTCATCTTCGTATTGGAAAATACTTTGCGCAAGATCGATTAACAATGAGTTTAAGGAGTTTCTGAATGGCTGTCATTTCGAGTGCGTGGTGATGAGCTATATTGCTGATTCAAAATATTCCTTGTCATGTCTGGAATGATGAACGAGATTGTCCATAAATTTCTTGGTGTCAGTTATGTCAGATCGTGATTTTTTTTATGCAGCATAGCCTTAAATTTAACAGATGATCCCTCCTAAAGAGCAGCATACGCCGATGATGCAGCAGTACTTGCGCATTAAGGCACAGTATCCGGATATGTTGATGTTTTATCGCATGGGGGATTTTTATGAGTTGTTTTTTGATGATGCCGAGAAAGCTGCAAAGCTGCTTGGGATTACATTAACCCGGCGCGGCGCTTCTGCAGGCGCGCCAATCAAGATGGCGGGGGTACCCTATCATGCAGCCGAGCAATATCTGGCCAAGCTGGTCAAGGCGGGCGAATCCATTGCGATTTGTGAGCAGGTGGGTGATCCGGCTACCAGTAAAGGACCGGTAGCCCGTGAGGTTGTTCGTATCATTACACCCGGAACATTAACGGATGCAGCATTACTGGAGGATAAGCGCAGCTGTATTTTGCTGTCATTATGGATGCATGAGTCGATTCTGGGGTTGGCATGGTTGAATCTGGCTGCGGGCCAATTACGGATAATGGAGACATCGCCGCAAAATATGTTTAGCGAATTGGAGCGCTTGCAGCCGGCAGAAATTCTTATACCTGAAGCGCTTACACTGGATGAGTTGCAAGGAAAGAATTGGGTTGTAAGGCGGCTACCTTCGTGGCAGTTTGATCGCGATAATGCGGTCAACAATCTGAAACGGCAATTTGCAACTCATGATCTTGGCGGATTTGGCTGCGAGGATTTGTCTACGGCTCTGTGCGCGGCGAGTGCGTTATTGGAATATGCGCGTTTAACGCAGGGGGCGGCTGCACTTCATATCACATCATTACAAGCTGAGCGGGAAAGTATTTATGTCCGCATGGATGCCGCAACACGCCGCAATCTCGAAATTTCTGAAACCATCCGCGGTGAAAGATCGCCCACGCTACTGTCCCTGCTGGATACCTGCTCAACCAATATGGGCAGCCGCTTATTGCAATTTTGGTTACACCATCCATTGCGCGATCGGGGCGTCATTCAAAAACGGCTGGATAGCATCACTGCCCTGATCGGAGAAAATGGATTAAATTGTTATTTGGCGGTGCGCAGTCTTTTGCGGCACATCGTGGATATTGAGCGGATTACGGCGCGGATTGCACTCAAATCAGCGCGTCCGAGGGATTTATCGGGTTTACGCGACAGCTTGAAACTATTTCCGGAAATTGTTACAACCCTTGCGCAGTGCCGCAGCGAGAGAATCGATCAATTGATTCAGGCGATGCAAGTTGCGCCTGCCCTTGGTGAACTATTGAATAAAGCCTTGCTGGAAGAGCCTGGCGTGGTGTTGCGCGAGGGTAATGTGATTGCCGATGGTTATGATGCTGAATTGGATGAATTGCGGGCATTGCAAAACAACTGCGGAGAATTCCTGTTACAGCTGGAAATTCGTGAGAAAGAACGTACCGGTATTCCTAATCTGAAAGTCGAATATAACCGCGTGCACGGTTTCTATATCGAAGTCACGCATGCGCATGGCGAGAAAATTCCTGCGGATTACCGGCGCAGACAAACGCTAAAAAGTGCGGAACGCTATATTACGCCTGAACTGAAAGCTTTCGAAGATAAGTCATTATCGGCGCAGGATCGGGCGCTGGCGCGAGAAAAATATTTATACGATGAATTAATCGAGGCACTGTTACAGCATGTTCCTGTATTACAGGGAATGGCGCTCAGCGTTGCCGAGACCGATGTGCTGTGCACATTGGCAGAGCGTGCGCAAGCGCTTGATTACACTGCGCCACACCTGTCCAATGAGGATATTGTCAGCATAGATACCGGCCGTCATCCGGTGGTAGAAAGTCAGGTTGAAAACTTTGTCGCTAACGATGTTCAGTTAGGTACCGAGCAAACCGGAGCACAGCAAATGTTGTTGATTACCGGCCCCAACATGGGCGGGAAATCTACCTACATGCGACAAATAGCACTGATTAGCCTGCTTGTTCATTGCGGGTGTTATGTTCCGGCTAAAAAGGCGTGCATTGGCATACTCGATCAGATCTTTACCCGTATTGGCGCCGCTGACGATCTTGCCAGCGGTCGTTCCACGTTTATGGTGGAAATGACGGAAACAGCCAATATACTTCGTAACGCGACAGCGCATAGCCTGGTGCTTATGGATGAAGTTGGCCGTGGTACATCGACTTTTGATGGTTTGGCGCTAGCATTTGCTATTGCCCGGCATTTACTGACAAAAAATCGCAGCCTTACTTTATTTGCCACGCATTACTTTGAGCTGACAAAACTTGCCGAAGAGTTTAAGCAAGTCAAGAACGTTCACTTGGATGCGGTGGAATATAAACAGCATATTGTCTTTCTGCATAAAGTTACTGAAGGCCCCGCGAGTCAAAGCTATGGCTTGCAAGTTGCAGCATTGGCAGGTGTTCCTGAATCAGCGATTAGAGTAGCAAGAAAATACCTGATTAATCTCGAGCAGGAAAGTATCAACAGGGAACCGCAGCTGGACTTGTTCGCTTTTTCGATTCCGGAGCCGGGAGAGATTGTTATGCAAGAACACCCCGTAATTCCAATGCTGCGAAATCTTTCGCCCGATGAACTAAGTCCCAGGCAAGCATTGGAGCAGATTTATTTACTGAAAAAATTGATAGATACCGAACATGGCAGCTGAATTTTTATCCAACGAGGTGTTTATTAATGTTCATGGCCATGTGCGCCATGCACATGTTGATGGGAAATTTCTTCTGCTGTGGCCGGACGGATATCGGTTATCGTGCATGCGAAATTCAGTTTCATACCTGCGAAAGGATGATTACCGTCAACAATAACGCTATCATCGGTGACATCAGTAACCTTATAGACGATAAAGTCATCCGAATCTTCAGCGCCGCCCTCAAAATGCATGCCAACGGTCACATTAGCAGGAAAAGAATCGCGTGGTTCAACACGAACCAATTCGGCATCATACTCGCCAAAAGTGTCTTCCGGTTCCATGGTGATGGAGCATGAATGACCCATTTCCATTTCGTGTAATGCTTCTTCGACCAAAGGAAAAATGCCTCCGTAGCCACCATGCAAATAACTGATGGGCATATCTGTTTTTTCCAGAATTTTTCCTGAAGCATCCGACAATTCATAGTTAAGAGAAACGACAGTATTTCTTTCCGCACGCATATCAAATTTCCTTGTTTAGTTTGATTAAGAGCTCAAATGCTTATAACAATCAAAGCGACTATGCATTGGCAACATTGATTGAACAGCCGCCATTATACGCACAAAGTTATTATTTTCCTTGATCCGGTACAGCCGTAGTTGAACAATTAATGATTCAATCTTCATTCTGCTTGAATTGTAATGTCCTGACCGGTGCAAAACTTTGCCGGTGAATTGCGCAAGCTCCATATTGTTGTAGCGCAGCCAAATGCGCCTTGGTTGGATATCCTTTATGTTTATCGAATCCGTATTGAGGGAAGCGCATATGCAATCTTTGCATTTCAGCATCACGCGCAGTTTTGGCCAGTATCGAAGCGGCCGAGATCTCGGGGATTAGGCTATCACCGCGAATGATGGTTCGCATTGGACAACGCAAATGCGGATTTTGATTGCCATCGATCAATACCATATCGGGCGTGATAGGGAGGTTTTCGACAGCGCGCTTCATAGCCAGCAGACTTGCCTGAAGGATATTCAGTTGGTCAATTTCCTGTACCGATGCATAGGAAATTGACCATGCTTTAGCGTGTTTCTTGATTGTAACTGCCAGCGCGTTTCGCTTTTTTTCGCTCAGTTTCTTGGAATCAGCCAATCCGTCTATTGTGAAGTCCTTATTCAGGACAACACAGGCCGCGCAGACCGGCCCGGCCAGCGGTCCTCTGCCAGCTTCGTCAACGCCGCAAATCAATTCGATGATTGACGTTTCAATGCGTGAATACTCCTGATGTTGACGGTTATTTCAATTGCGGAAGTTTATACAGTCCGGGAGGTACACATAAGCTGTGCCTCGGTAACAAGCTGATCATCCACTTCAGCGCGCGCCGAATACTTCCATAATCCTTTGATCTGTCGTTGGATAGAAACTTTGAGAATCAGCTGATCGCCTGCCATGACAGGTTTCTTGAAACGAACACCATCGATGCCTACAAAGTAATAAACCGTATCTTCCTTATTCGTTGTATTCTCCGTTCTAAGTGTCAGAATAGCGGCTGCCTGAGCCAGTGCTTCGACAATCAGAACTCCCGGCATCACTGGGTGATGGGGGAAATGCCCGGAAAAGAAAGGTTCGTTGATAGAAACATTTTTTAGCGCGACGATATCTTTACCCGCTTCATATGAAATTACCCGGTCCACTAGCAAAAGCGGATAGCGATGCGGTAGATATTTTAAGATTTCGTGGATATTCATGCTACTCATTGTATTAGTTCCCTTTTGGATTCGGATACCTGGGTTCGATGCAGCTTGATCAGCGGCGTGTGCTGGAAGTGATGTCTATTCGTTATCGAGCGCTTTAATGACTTTTTCGGTAATGTCGATGCGTTGACTTCTGTAAACAGAGTCCTGTAATTGCAAAATCAGATCATAATTTTCTTTTTCTGCGATTTTACTGATGGCATGGTTGGTGCGATCCAGAATCATACTGTATTCTTCATTATGACGTACGCTCAGATCTTCGCGCATTTGCTTTTGGGCGCGTTGGTACTCGCGGCTCAAATTGGCAAGATCTCTTTCCAAAACGCGTCGCTTGGATTCTTCCATGTTAATGCTTTCTTTTTCTAGCTTGTCTTGCAGCGCCTTGGCTTGCGTCGCCATTTTTTTGATAGCTTCATCGCGTGGAATAAATTCCTGTTCGATTTTTTTTTGGGCCTGTATGGCCGGTATGGATTCACGCAGGATTTGTTCGGTATTGACTACGCCAATTTTAATATCGCTGGCGGCAGCTACGGAATTACACGCGATGGCTATGGCGAATAAAACCATCATCGTATTGAGCCGGCAGCGGCGATAGATTCGTTTGTGTATTTTCACCTGAAGCAAATACCCGGCAGAAATTAAAATTGTTGACCGAACATGAATTGGAATCTTTGCAGATTATCAGCCGGCACATCATTCAGAGGTTCTGCTATGCTGACTTTTAGCGGCCCCATGGGAGATACCCAGGTTAATGCGATACCGGCTGAGTAACGCATGAAATCGTTCAGTTGACCGAATCGATTAAATGTCGTACCGCCATCAGCAAATAAGCTAAAACGCAATGACCGGTCATCGCGCAAGAATGGCACAGGAAACATCAGCTCAATATTTCCGACTACGCGTTTGCTACCGCCTACCGCCAGCAGTCTTCGAGTAGTCGTGGAGGTGTTACCCAGAATTAATGTGTCATCACGGGGACCCAAAGAATTCAGATCATAACCTCTGACTGAGTTATTACCCCCGGCAAAAAAGTTTTTGAAGAAAGGAAGATTTTTTCCGCTGTAACCATCACCATAGCCAAATTCCGTATTGATCAGAAGCGTAA
This sequence comes from Nitrosomonas ureae, assembly GCF_900108305.1. Lineage (GTDB taxonomy): Bacteria > Pseudomonadota > Gammaproteobacteria > Burkholderiales > Nitrosomonadaceae > Nitrosomonas > Nitrosomonas ureae_B. The sequence continues at coordinate 125,010 of NZ_FNUX01000002.1, read as the reverse complement.
AGAAATCAGTGATCGGAAAGTACCATTTCTGGTTGTAACTGACTTTGTAGTAGTCTAAATCTCCGCCCGGTACGCTGACTTCGCCAAATAATCGATGCGTTGTCCCCGAGGTTGGCCAAATGGCGCTATCCCGTCGGTCGCGTGCCCAGCTTAAGGTTGCCGGGAAATTATTGGTTGAGGTGCCAAATTCGTTAACAAAATCCTTATAACGCTGCGGACTGTTTTCAAATATACCGATCGAGGTATTTTCCGCAGCCAGGCCAAGGGAAACGATATCATTTTCTGCAATCGGTATTCCTAATCTGAAACCGGCGCCTAAAGTATCTGTTTTAAATGCAGCGAATGATGTTAATGCCTTCGTATCCAAAACACGCTTGTAAACATCCGCACCGAAGCTTAGGCCATCCACTGTAACGTAAGGATTGGTAAAGGATGCAGAGTAGGTTTCGTTAATGGCGCCGCGGTTAGCATCAAGACTAAAAAAATTGCCTGTGCCAAAAATATTATTCTGCGAAATCGAGGCATTCAGAATGATCCCCTGACGATCGGAGTAGCCCGCACCAAACATGATAGATCCGGTTGGCCGCTCTTCAACTCTGACTTTGATGTCTATCTGGTCAGTTTTGTTGGGTACCGCTGGCGTTTCTACATTGACACTGTTGAAAAAACCTAAACGGTCAACTCTGACTTTAGAAAGATTAATTTGACTTGTGGAATGCCAAGCCCCTTCCATTTGGCGGAATTCACGGCGTATGACTTCATCGCGGGTGCGGTCGTTACCTTCAATATCGATACGGCGTACGTATACCCGCTTGCCCGGATCAACAAAGAATGTGAAAGCAGCTTGCCGGTTTTCATAATCTATTTCAGGGGAAGCGTTGACATTAGCAAAAGCATACCCGTCATCGCCTAACCGGTCAGTGATTAATTTGATGGATTCAGTTAATTTCTCACGTACAAAAACATCCCCATTTTTTAGTAATATCAGTTTGTGGATTTCTTCCTCGGGTACGATGGTTTCTCCCGCCACCTTGATATCGGAAACTGAATATTGATCGCCTTCCGTCACGTTAATGGTGATATAGATATCGCGTAAATCAGGCGTTATGGAAACTTGAGTGGATTCGATATTGAATTCCAGGTAACCGCGATCAAGATAATACGAGCGAAGTGTCTCAAGGTCAGCGGAGAGTTTTTGTTTTGAATACTGATCGTTTTTAGTGAACCAGCTAAGCAGGTCAGGTCTTCTAAGGACCAGTATATTACGCAGTTCTTTATCAGGAAATTTTTCGTTGCCGATAAAACTTATCCGTTTTATCCGGGCGGTGCGGCCTTCATTAATATCAAAATTTATTCCGACACGATTACGTTCCAGTGGCGTTGAAGTCGTTGTAATTTTGACGGCATATTTGCCACGGCTGATGTATTGTCGTTTTAATTCCAGCTCGGCTCGTTCCAGAAGCGAGCGGCTGAAAATCCGGGATTCGGATATACCCGCCTGCTTTAAGCCTTCAAGCAGTTTATCTTTCTCAAATTCTTTGGCGCCATTGATGCTGATCTGCGCAATTGCGGGACGCTCAATTACCTCTACAATCAGAATGTTATTTTCATTTTTCAATTTTACATCTTTAAAAAAACCGGTCGCATAAAGTGCCTTAATCGCCTCTGTAGCTTTTTCTGCATCCAGCACTTCACCGACTTTAATGGGAAGATAACTAAATACAGTGCCTGCCTCAGTACGCTGGATGCCTTCAACACGAATATCTTCAACAATGAAAGACTCGCTCGCCCACGACGGAAATGCGCAAAATAAGGCGATTAATGCAACGAAATACCGGAATTTCATTATTTAACCGGTAATAAGTCGACTAATGTCGTTGTAGATGGCAAACGTCATAAGTGTAAACAGCATAATCAGGCCGATTTTCTGACCAATAATGATTGCCTTATCTGAGAGTGGGCTACCTTTGACCATCTCAATCAGATAATACATGAGATGTCCGCCATCGAGTATCGGAATTGGCAATAAATTCAACACGCCAATACTAACGCTGATCAGTGCAAGAAAAGCGAGATAAGACGCTAATCCCATTTGTGCCGATTGACCGGCATAATCAGCAATAGAGATCGGCCCGCTGACATTCTTCCACGATACATCACCGGTAATCATCTTAGAGAGCATCTGCAGTGTCAGTACGGTTGTTTCCCAGGTTTTCTCAGCGGCTTTCTGCAATGCTTTGCCAGGTGAATAACTGACGGTGACCAATAATTCTTCAAATTCAGCCTGATTGACGATGGGTGCAACACCTATTTTGCCTATTTGCTTACCATTCTCCAGGGTTAACTCTGGGGTAACCTTCAGCATGATCAATTGATCGTTGCGCAAAATATCCAGCTCTACTGAATTTCCGGGATTCGCACGTATTTCTTGCACAAAATCCATCCAGGCATGAATCTCGGTATTGTTGACTGCAATAATTTCATCGCCGGCTAGTATACCGGCATGATAACCGACACCGTCAGAGATGACTTGTCCAATAACAGGTTTTACTGCGGGCTGATAGCCGCTAAACCCTAAAATTCCAGGGAAATTTTCATTGAGCTTGTCGGGATCGATGTGACTTAAATCCAACAACCGCATATTGATTTCACCATTATTATTAACGGTCTGCACTTTTACATTGGCTGACTGATTGACGGCATATCGTAACAAAGCCCAACGAGCATCCTGCCAGCTGGCAACGGGTTCATTTTCGATGCTGACTATGGTTTCACCCATTACAAATTGTGCTTTGGCAGCCGGTGTTGCGGGCTCGATCGGACCAAGCACGGGCTTCATTCCGGTAACGCCCAGAATAAAAATTAACCAATATAGAACGATGGCGAGCAAGAAATTGGCAATGGGGCCGGCGGCAACGATAGCAAAGCGACGGGCCACCGGCTGCCGGTTAAAGGCGCGTGGTAAGTCTTCAGAAGCCACTTTGCCTTCATTTTCATCCAGCATCTTGACATAACCACCTAATGGAATCGCGGCAATTACCCACTCAGTTTGGTCTTTTCCCCAGCGCCTGCGAAAAATGGGTTGACCAAAACCGATACAAAACCGTAATACTTTTACGCGATTCCATCGTGCCACCAAATAATGGCCAAATTCGTGAAAAGTTATCAATGTGCCTAAGGCAATAATGAAAGAAATAATTGTATAAGTTATTGACATATCTATTTATTGCGCTCAAAACAAGCTTGCGTTAATTTTAACTTCACGGCATTTTTATCTTTTTGTAACAAAAAATGGATGTAGGGATACTACCATTAATTGATAAAATTGAATCTGGTCATTTACCAGCAATTTTCCTTCTTAGCCAGCGCACTTTATTGTAAGTTTGCAAGCCATTCGTGTGATTCAGCACGAGCCAGTCTGTCTGTTCTTAAAACATCATCCAGCGTCATCATTTCTTCATATTGTATTGTCTGCATGACATGCCGGATCATGGTGGGAATCGCTGTAAATGCCATGCGTTTTTGAAGGAAAGATTCTACTGCTATCTCATTTGCAGCATTCAATACTGCCGGCATATTTCCACCGGTACGCAGCGCTTGATAGGCCAGGTCCAGGCATGGAAATCTTTCGAAATCAGGCTCTTCAAAATCAAGATGAGCCACCTTAAACATATCTAACGCCGATACGCCACTTTCTATCCGCTCGGGATAACCCATCGCATGTGCAATGGGTGTTCGCATATCCGGATTGCCAAGTTGTGCGATGACCGAGCCGTCTACATACGCAACCATAGAGTGAATCACACTTTGAGGGTGAATGACTACTTGAATTTTATCCGGGGGCGCTTCAAACAACCAGTGCGCTTCAATGACTTCTAATCCTTTATTCATCATGGTGGCGGAATCTACGGAAATTTTTTCCCCCATATCCCAATTGGGATGCGCGCAGGCTTGTTCTGGAGTAACGGTTTCCAGGGAGTCTAGGGGTGCGCATCGGAACGGTCCGCCCGAAGCCGTGAGTAATATGTGGCTGATACCTGCTGTGACCAAATTACCATTGAAATGATGGGGTAATGATTGATAGATCGCGTTATGTTCGCTATCAATGGGCAGTAGTGTGGCATGGTGCTGTTTTACCAAATCTGTGAATATACGGCCGGCCATTACCAGGGTTTCTTTATTGGCTAACAATACCAGTTTGCCTGCTTGTGCTGCCGCAAATGTGGGACGAATGCCTGCAGCACCTACAATAGCCGCCATTACTGTATCCACTTCCGGGAGCGAGGCTACCTTCTCAAGGGATTCGATTCCTGATAAAACTTCCGTCTTGATATTTGCTGTTTTAATGGCACTAGCAAGTTGCTTGGAGCTTCCCCGATCCAGCATGACGGCAAATCTTGGTTGAAAACGCTGGCACTGCGACAACATTTTTTCAACATTGTTGTTAGCTGTTAATGCAAAAGCTTGAAAACGATCAGGGTGGCGTGCGATAACATCTAATGTGCTTATCCCGATACTGCCAGTGGATCCGAGTATTGTGATTTGACGGGTGGTTTTCATGGTGCGGGTGCATAAAAAATTAGTAAGGCCAGAATGGCAAATGGCAACGATGAAATTAAAGCATCAATTCGATCCAAAATACCACCATGGCCTGGCAAAATACTTCCACTATCCTTGACACCGGCATGACGTTTCATCAGTGATTCGTATAAATCTCCAATAATGCCTAATATGGTCATCAGTAAAAGCAGTGGTATTAACAATATTGCTAAAGATCCTTCGATAAACCAGAAATCCCAGATTAGAGCGTAAATTAATACTGCAATTAAGGCTCCAGCGACGCCTTCCCAAGTTTTATTCGGACTAATCTGGTCGGCAAGTTTGTGCTTGCCGAACGATTTTCCGGTGAAATAAGCTGCTGTGTCGGAAATCCAGATTGTCGCCATAAGCCCCAATAAAAGAAGAGGACTAATAGCACGTAGCTGATAAAGTGCGAGACAGGTTGGTAACAACAATATCCAACCGATTAGCATCAAGATCAAGGGGTTTTTTATCGTGTACATTTGTTTCAGATAAAGCGGTACACCAATAGTCCAGAAAGCCACTGATAGGACATATACCCAGATCAAATCAACAGAATACACATTAGCTTTTACGGATTCACTCATTTGGAACAATAATTCCCCCCCTGCAAGAGTAGTCAGAAGCATAAAAATTATTGTATTTTTTACTGAGAATCCGGCTAATCGGCTCCATTCGCGAGATCCGATAATTGAAAGGGCAAGTAGCACGATAGCCCAAAATGTATCCTGCAATAAAAATAACGCGGACAAGAACAGAGGAAGTATAACGGCAGCAGTAAGGATGCGGGTCTTAAGCATGAAAGGTGATTTTATCCTGCTACTTGAATCTGTTCACTGGTGCAGCCAAACCGGCGTTCACGTTGCCGGTAAGACTGAATCGCTCGTTCAAGTTCATGCTCATCGAAATCAGGCCATAATGTATCGGTGAAATACAATTCAGTATAAGCAAGCTGCCACAATAAGAAATTACTAATGCGATATTCTCCACCAGTCCGGATAAACAAGTCCGGCTCAGGGGCATAGCTCAGCGCAAGATATTGCGCCAGATTTTCCTCTTCAAAATTCAAGGGCAGTTCGGTAGATTGCGTCATCATTTTACGCATGGCTTGCATGATATCCCAGCGCCCACCGTAGTTGGCAGCTATAGTGAAAGTGAGACGTTTATTTTCTGCGGTTAGCTGCTCGCCAATACGGATGGATTCCGTTATCTTGGGTTCGAATTTTGATAAATCGCCAATAACTTTAAAGCAAATACCGTTTTCATGCAGTCTGGTGATTTCTTGTTCCAGTGCGCCAAGGAAAAGCTGCATTAAAGATGTCACTTCATCTGTCGGGCGCCGCCAATTTTCACTGCTAAAGGCGAACAGAGTCAGGTATGGAATATTGCGTTCTATGCAGGCTTTGATAACGCCACGAACTGTTTCAACACCTTGCTTATGTCCAGCGATCCGAGGCATATAACGAGTTTTAGCCCAACGGCCATTGCCATCCATAATGATAGCAATATGTTTTGGTATTGAGCCAGTTTCAGGTATTTCTCTAGTTGAGCTTGGACCTTGAGGCATATCAAACAGCCATGAGTTCGGTTTCCTTGGTTTGCAAAATTTTATCAATTTCCGTGATATAGCGATCAGTTAATTTTTGAATTTCATCTTCACCACGACGCTCATCATCTTCAGAAATTTCCTTGGATTTTAATAAATCTTTTAGGTGAGTATTGGCGTCCCGGCGAATATTACGCATGGCAACACGAACGTTTTCTGCTTCTTGTTTAACTACTTTAATCAGGTCGCGGCGACGCTCTTCAGTGAGGGGAGGCATGGGTACACGAATAGTCTCGCCTACAGGCATAGGATTTAAACCCAAATCAGACTCACGGATGGCTTTCTCAATTATATTCCCCATTTTTTTCTCCCAAGGAATGACACCAATCGTACGTGCATCAATTAGATTGATATTGGCTACCTGGTTAATGGGCGTTTGTGTTCCGTAATAATCCACGGTGATATGATCTAAAAAACCAGCATGAGCTCGTCCACTTCTGACTTTACTTAAATCTACTTTTAATGCTTCCAGACTCTTCTGCATTTTTTGTTCAGCAGATTTTTTTACATCGGCGATCATAATGTCATTCCCTTATGCATCAATTTTCAAGAGGTTCCAATTATTTTGGATCAGATGGTTACCAAAGTTCCTTCATCCTCGCCCGTTATTATACGTTTAAGTGCGCCAGCCTTGAAAATGCTAAAAACGCTAAGCGGTAATTTCTGGTCACGGCACAGTGTCAATGCCGTCGCATCCATTACCTGTAAATTTTTAGCAATCGCTTCGTCGAACGTTAATTTGTGGAAGCGTGTTGCCTCAGGATCAATTTTAGGATCGCTAGTATAAATTCCATCCACTTTAGTAGCTTTCAACATGATATCGACATTCATTTCCATACCGCGCAAAGCAGCTGCGGTATCAGTGGTAAAAAACGGATTACCGGTACCTGCCGCAAATATCACTATTTTGCCATCTCTCAGATAGCGTATAGCACGCCCGCGGATATAAGGCTCTACAACTTGCTCGATACGCAAAGCAGATTGTATTCGCGGCACCAGCCCAGCCAGCTTCATCGCATCCTGCAATGCCAAGGCATTCATTACAGTGGCTAACATGCCCATATAGTCAGCAGTGACGCGTTCCAATCCATCGTTGGCTGACTTCATGCCGCGAAAAATATTTCCGCCACCAACAACAATGGCGATTTCAATTCCCAGTTTGCTGACTTCCTTAATCTCGGCAACGATTTTTCCCATGACAGCAGGGTTAATTCCATACTTATCGTCACCCATCAGGGCTTCGCCGGATAGTTTCAGTAAAATGCGTTTGTAGATTGGAGCGGTCATTGAGAATATCTTGGAAAGATTTCGTTTATTTTGCCTGTTCCATCTGAGCCTTAACTTCATCTGCAAAATTCTCAGTTTTCTTTTCTATGCCTTCACCTACCACAAACATAGTGAAAGCATTAACTGTTGCAGATTTTTGGGTTAACAGTTTTTCTATCGTCTGTTCCGGATCTTTTACAAAAGGCTGGCCTAATAGCGTTATTTCGGCAAGATATTTTGCAATGCGTCCATCAACCATTTTTTCGATAATATTTGCCGGTTTGCCGCTTTCAGCCGCCTGGGCAGTAAAAATCTCGCGCTCATGCGCTAAAGTATCAGCAGATACTTGCTCTTTGGATACACACATGGGCTTACTTGCCGCAATGTGCATAGCCAGATCTTTGCCCAAAGCCTCATCTCCTCCGGTAAAATCCACCATTACGCCGATCTTGGTTCCGTGAAGATAATGAGCCAATTGACCTTGGGTTACGTGGCGACCACAACGGCGAATACTTATATTCTCACCCAGCTTCATAATCAATGCCTTGCGAGCTGTTTCAACCGTTTCACCTCCCGGCAAACTTGCATCGCCCAAAGCTGCGGTATCGATTATATTTTTTGTCGCACTCAATTCAGCCAGATTTTTAGCGAAAGTAATAATATCTTCATTTCTGGCGACAAAATCCGTCTCACAGTTTACTTCAACCAGCGCGCCACATTTTCTGTCTGCTGAAATATATGCGCCAATCACACCTTCCGCAGCAATCCGGCCTGCGGCTTTACTTGCCTTGGCGCCACTTTTAATTCTTAGCAGATCTTCTGCTGCTTTCATATCGCCGCCGGTCTCTGCCAATGCTTTTTTGCATTCCATCATGCCCAGCCCGGTCATTTCACGCAATTCTTTGACCATGCTTGCGGTAATTTCCGCCATATTTACTCCAGAAACAAAATTAATTAATAAAAGAAATATAGGACTCTATTCAGCTTCAGCAGTCATTTCAACGATTTCCTGAATAGCTTGATTACGCCCTTCCAGGATCGCGTCTGCCGCGCCGCGGGCGTACAGGCGTATCGCACGGCTGGAATCGTCATTTCCAGGGATGACATAGTGCAAATTATCCGGGTTGTGATTGGTATCGACTACACCAATGACAGGAATGCCAAGCTTTCTTGCTTCCGTGATAGCTCCTTTTTGATATCCGACATCAATAACAAACAGTGCATCCGGCAAACCCTTCATGTCTTTGATTCCACCTAAGCTGCTATTGAGTTTATCCAGCTCTCTCTGAAGATCAAGCGCTTCTTTTTTTACAAGCTTATCCAGGGTTCCGTCTTGAACCATGTTTTCCATGTCTTGTAAGCGTTTGATAGATTGTTTAATGGTTTTGAAATTAGTCAGCATTCCTCCCAGCCAGCGTTGGTCGACATAGGGAGATCCGCAGCGCATTGCTTCTTCGCGCACTATATCCCGCGCCTGTCTTTTTGTACCGACAAATAAAATTACTCCCTTGTTCGCTGATAATTGACGCACATATTTCATGGCTTCTTCATACATCACCAGGGTTCTTTCAAGGTTTATAATGTGGATTTTGTTACGATGGCCGAAAATATAGGGTGCCATTTTGGGGTTCCAGAAGCGTGTTTGATGTCCAAAATGTACACCTGCTTCCAGCATTTGTCGCATGGTTACTGACATAAGTTCTCCTTAAGGATTGAGCCTCCATTTACCTTGATATCCAACTATTTTCAGGCAAATGTGTGAATTTAATCCGGCGTGCATATATGTGCGAATCACCAAATTATCTGTATATTATAACATTTTCGTGTACTTACTCAAGCTGATAGGTTTTGGGAAAATATGAGATATTTGTTTGACAACAACTGAATTTTCTCTGTAACTAATGATGGAGATCAGCAAATTATTATTTTAATCTGCCGGAATTATGGATTTTAAGTAATGCAGGATGAATTGCCCATTTTGATTTTTAAGCGATCGATATCATTTATCCGAATGTGCTTATGATCTACGGTAATGATATTTTCATCCTGAAGCTTGGAAAACGCGCGGCTAACCGTCTCCAGTTTAAGGCCAAGATAACTGCCAATTTCTTCACGTGTCATGCGTAAATTAAAATCGGATTCGGAATAACCGCGTATAAGGAAGCGACGCGATAAATTAAGTAAAAATGATGCTAAACGTTCCTCTGCTTTCTTGCTGCCCAGTAACAGCATCACGTTATGATCCCGTACTATTTCACGACTCATGATTCTATGGAAGTGACGCATAAGCGACGGAACTATAATGCCGATTTCTTCCAGTTTGGTAAAGGGAATTTCACAAACCTCACTGTCTTCAAGCGCTATTGCATCACAAGTATGTATTTCTGTACTGATGGCATCCAGCCCTAATAACTCTCCGGTCATATGAAAACCTGTGACTTGTTGACGTCCATCCTCTTCAAGTACACAAGTTTTTAGAAACCCACTGCGAATGGCAAACAGTGATTGAAATTTTAACCCTGCTTGATGTAGATATTCACCACGTCGAATCTTGCGTTTATTGCTAACAACATCCCCGACTATCTGGATTTCCTGATCATTAAGTCCAACTGGCAAACATAATTCACGCAAACTGCAAGTCGCGCAGCTTGATTTTATTTGCTTAATATCAAGATGACTGTATTGTGAACTATCGTGTAGCAAGTTATTTTCCAACGGTAGAGTTTTTAATCCTAGCTTTATTAATATGCTGATTGATCTATATCAAAGCTAATCCTTTTAACTTCTTTACAATTTTACGTTAATACGGCGAGGGGTGGACAACATTTTTGGATAGTAAAAATATAGCAAGTAAGTGATTGATTGATCGGATGGATAATGTGGTGGTGCTATATCGATATGGTGGCTATGGAGCGTATTTTTCGCAAGACAGGAAGCCTGGTGCATTCATTACAATTCCCTGACGCACTTCCAAGTTCACTGGAGGCTGATTCAGAGCTTATATGCCGTTTTGGAAATTACTATCCCGATCCTTGTCTATATCCCGGACTTGATTGTTTTATTGAAGCATTTGATGCGCATACGTATTCAGATTGGATAAATAATCGAAAATCTGGATGCTTTCGCCGACCTGTGTCATTAGATTTATATGTCCCTTTTTGCTGTCCTTTACGTCTTCATCGTCATTCTAATCAGATCATTTCTTCTGATAAGAACAGTATTGAAACATACTTGAATTATTTGCTTCGGGACATAAGGCTGCAAGGGCAGTTATTCAAAGGCGATACTAAAGTTGAGCAGATATATTTCAGAGGAGGCGCGACATTCTTAAGTGGCGCTCAACTCAATACACTTGTTGAGGAAATTAAGCGCTGTTTTAATTTAATTGAAGGCGGTTGTTTTTGTATCGAGATTGAAGCGCGGCCATTAACAAATTGTTCCATGCAAGCTTTAAAAAGGATGGGGTTTAATTCTGCAATTGTGGGCGTACACGGTCTTGATCAGCAAACGAATCATTCGAAACAGTGTATTCAATCCGAAGAGGCTATCGTTCAAGCTATCCGCGATATCCGGCGAGCAGGATTCAAGTCGGTGAAGGCCGAGCTTAGCTACGGATTGCCCGAACAAAATTGGGATGAATTTGCTAATACCCTGCTTAAAATTATTGCAACCAATCCAGATCAGATTAAGCTTCCGGATTATAAGCAATTTGCAGGAATGCTTAAGCTGCGAAGGGGTAATGACTTTACAGAATTATCCACAGCGGAAGTCATTGAAATGATGCTGTTGGCAATTTCTTGCTTAACAGAAGCAGGCTATAGTCATATTGGCATGAATCTTTTTGCCCGATATGATGATCCATTGGCGGTTGCCCAGCGCCAGGGAAGGCTGCATTATGGTTTGCGTGGTTTTTCAATTTGTCCTGACTGCGACCATCTTGCATTAGGCGCTTCAGGAGTAGGCCGCATCGGGCCGACTTTACATCAGAATCAATGTGATCTATTGCAATACTATGATAAATTGGAACAAAACATCCCTCCCATTTTGCGTGGCTTAGCGTTAAATGCGGACGACCTGTTACGCCGTTCAATTATGTATGCGCTGATTTGTCATTCGGTTATTTCGTATGACTCGGTGGAAGCTTTTTTTCCGATAGATTTCAGGCAGTACTTTGCAGCTGAGCTGACAGACTTGCAGGCGTATGCAGAAGCCGGTTTGGTTGCTTTGGATAACGAGGAGATCGTTGTTACATCGAAGGGCCAGTTATTTATCAACAGTATCTGTGGAATTTTTGATAAGTATTTACGTAAACAGCATTAGTGCCATAACCTGCCTGCTGCCGACGATATAAAAATGCACTTTACTTGAGAACCTGAAGAGATTCTCAAGTGTTAGTAATTATTTATTACTTGACTTCACTGTTTGTCAAAATATATTCAGCCAGTCGATCGGCGGCTTCGCCCTGAATGTTTTTGAAAGCGGGCATCCGCATGCTGCCGGACTGAACTTTCTTGATGATGGCTTCCTTGTTAGCAGTTTTCTCACTCAGGATCATTGCCTTGTCTGCGCTCAACGGCTTGTGACATTCACTGCAGGCAGTGCTAAAGATCCTCTCCCCGGAAGCATCCGCTGGCGGGCTATAATCGCTCGAACTTCCACTGCAACCGGCAAGGATGAACAGCGCCGATACTGCAACTAAAAAATGTGTTTTTTTCATTTCTTGACTCCAGGTTATTTATTTTAAAAATATCAGGATTGATCTCGATACCACATTGAGTTACTTGATATCAACTTAATGTTTTTAGATTTGTTAATCAGATTCAGATAGTTGGCGATCCTGATATGTCGAGTATTATGACAGTTTGCCAAACTAAATGGATTAAAAATACAGATTGATTCCATCGCCTCTCGTTATTTACTATCAAGTTTCCCGGGGTCGTTTCCAAACTCCGTAAAAACATCCCTATTATAATATCTTATTAATAACATCGAGTTGTATAAAAACGACACCTAATGCAATCCTTCGTTGAAATCCTTTTTTCTTGACATTTTCTTAACATTTGTCATGGTATTGTTCGCCATTTATGACTGGGCTGTGTGTAATTAAAGTGAGATAAAACTCTTTGATTTTTAGTTAAATCATTAAATATCAAATAGAATTATTTTTCTCTCTATTGCTTGCCGGAGTTGGGTTTCTTAACATTTTATTAACAATTGCTATGTTATGGTGGCAAGCGAAGTTATAAGAATATGAATGTGATAAGGTTTTTTACTTAGTATAAATAACGGGTAGTTCCGATTAACTATTTTATAGAATCAAACTGTTTTGAAAGAGGATCTTATGTTCAAGAAAATAAACATTTTTGCTATTTTTGTTGCGCTTGGTTTCGTTTTCAGTAATCCGGCTGCTGCCGATGCCACAGTTGAAGATTTTCAAGTGTGGGGGGGTGTTTTTACACAAGGTAATTTTGGTTTCGTGAATCCAAGCAATCCGGACTTAAAAAAATTCAGATGGTGGATGGAAGGGCAAGGCCGTTTTGGTAATGATGCGACGCAATTTACCCAATCGCTGATTCGTCCCGGTGTTGGTTATGCCTTGACAGATAAGGTGGTGGTATGGGCTGGTTATGCGTGGGCACCCACAGCTGAACCGCTAGCGGCGCGCCCGTTTAATGAGCACCGAATCTGGCAACAAGTGACTTGGGGTGATAACTTTTCATTCGGTAGATTATCGGCGCGTAGCCGTTTTGAGCAGCGCTTCTTTGATCATCATGCAGCTAATCCTGGTAGTGATGATGTGGCTCATCGATTCCGTCAACTGGTTAAACTGGCGGTTCCAATGCCGTCAATAGATCCGAATCTCAGTTTCATCGTTCAGAGCGAATTGTTTATTGCGATGAATAGCGTAGATAATGCTGGTTTTATTTCTCGCGGTTACGATCAGAACCGGGCATTTGTCGGATTAGGTTACAAAGTCAACCAGTATGCGACCGTTGAAGTGGGTTATATGAACCAATTTATCAATCGGCCGCACAATGCGCGCCCCGATCAAATGATGCATAACTTTATTGCTAGTTTGTTCCTGAATTTCTAGTAATCAGCTGTGTGCACTGATTGTTTAGAGTGCATCTAGTACTTTCCCCCAGCCGGTAATTTTCTTGCGATCAAAAAATTACCGGCTCAAATTTTCCGATTATCACTAATCACCACTTCTGACTGCATTTTCGGATAGTAGTGTAAGTATATGATCTAGAGAGTGGTAACATTTTTCCACTTTTTATTGCGATACACCTTCTATACTATACTGCTCCGATCAATTACAGAGTAATACATGCGCGATTTTAAGCCGGGTCAACGCTGGGTGTGTGACGTTGATTTACAATTGGGACTGGGCACGGTTCAGACTGTTGAGCACAGAGTTGTTACCCTTATTTTTAAAGCGACGGGTGAAATCCGTTCCTATGCCAGACACTCAGCGCCATTGACACGGGTGATTTTTAAGCCTGGGGACATTATCGGCAGTTATGACAACGCTGTATTAAAAGTCACTGAAGTGCATGAACGCGATGGTTTGGCGGTTTATTCCTGCGTGAATGAAAGTGGAAACAGAATTGAGCTGGCCGAAGAGCAGCTGGCGCATCATCTGCAATTGAACCGTCCGGCAGAACGCTTATTTACGGGTCAGTTTGATCAGGACAAATGGTTCAGGATCCGCTATCAAACACTACTGATCCGCAACCGATTGGCGCAAGCGCCGCTGTACGGCCTGGTAGGTACGAGCACCAGCCTGATCCCGCACCAACTCTATATCGCTCATGAAGTCGGGCGCCGCTATGCGCCGCGCGTTTTGCTGGCGGATGAAGTGGGGCTGGGAAAAACCATCGAAGCCGGTCTGATCTTGCACCAGCAATTGCTAACCGAGCGCGCCAGACGCGTTCTCATCGTGGTGCCGGAAACCTTGATCCACCAGTGGCTGGTGGAAATGCTGCGGCGATTTAATTTGCAGTTCAGCATCTTTGACGAAGCGCGTTGCTTGGCGCTGGAAGAAAGCGAGGAAGGTGAAAATCCATTCCATAGCGAGCAACTGATTCTGTGCAGTCTGAATTTCCTACGCCAATACCCCAAACGCTTTCAAGCGGCGCTCCAGGGTAACTGGGATTTGCTGGTAGTCGACGAAGCGCATCACTTGCATTGGTCGCAGCAGACCGTCAGTCCCGGATATGCCATGATCGAGCAATTGGCGGCCTGCACTAAAGGTGTGCTGCTATTGACCGCCACTCCGGAGCAACTGGGCAAGGCCAGCCACTACGCCCGCCTGCGCCTGCTCGATCCGCACCGCTTCAGTAGTTTCTCCGCGTTTATCGCCGAAGAGCAATCGTATGAACCGATCGCTAAAGCCGTCGAAGCATTGCTCGAAGGGGGGGCATTGAACGAAGAAATTCGCCAATTGATCACCGGTACGCTCGATGCCGCGCAAGCACAAGCATTGCTGGCGCACCTGCAAGACCCTGGCGCAGATCAGCCGCAGACACTGAAAACCAGAAACAGGCTGGCGGAATTGTTGCTGGACCGGCATGGTACCGGCCGCATCTTGTTCCGCAATACGCGCGCGGCGATCAAGGGGTTTCCTGAACGCAAGCTTGTAGCTGTTCCTTTGGCATTACCTGTTGAATATCAGCAATGCCTGATCACTTTTGAAACGACCGCCCTATCAAAACCACAATTGTTATTGTGTCCTGAACTGCTCTATCAGGCCAGAGCCGAGCCGGAGCAACCGTATTGGACCGGGATCGATCCGCGTATCGGCTGGTTAAGCGCGACGCTCCGGCGGTTAAAACCGGAGAAAGTGCTGGTTATTGCAGCCAATACGCAAACCACGCGCGATATCGCGCAGGCGCTCAAGATACTGACGGGACAGCATATTCCGGTATTTCACGAAAGCATGAGTTTGATTGAACGTGACCGCGCGGCCGCTTTTTTTGCAGATAAGGAAACCGGAAGCCAGATATTGGTATGCTCGGAAATTGGCAGCGAAGGCCGCAATTTTCAGTTTTCCCATCATCTGGTGCTATTCGATTTGCCGCTCAATCCCGATCTGCTGGAGCAACGCATTGGCCGGTTGGATCGCATCGGTCAGACCGAAACCATTCAGATTCATGTGCCCTATCTGGAAAACTGCGCGCTGGCCGTGATGTTCCATTGGTATCATGACGGATTGAATGCATTCGAGAAAACCTGCCCGGCGGGTCAAACGGTGTTTGCAAAGGTGGAAGATCAGCTCATTGCCGCGCTGCATCAACGCCAAGCCAAGGCCGAAGCGCTGGCTGGATTGATCGGCGTCACGCAATCGGCGCATCAGGAATTGAACGAAGCACTCGATCGCGGGCGCGACAAATTATTGGAATATAACTCGTTCCGGCCCAGCGTAGCGGAGCAGCTCACGCACGCCGCGCGCGCGCAGGATGACGATCCGGCGCTGCCGCAGTACATGGAAACGGTTTTCGATTGCTGCGGCGTGCATATCGAAGAACACCGGGCGGGCAGTTATCTGACCGAGCCGGGCGAACACATGAGCATGCCGTTTCCCGGTTTGCAGGATGAAGGATCGGTCATTACGTATGCGCGCGAAGTGGCGCTGGCCAATGAGGACATGCATTTCCTGACGTGGGAACACCCGATGGTTACGCACGCGATGGAACGGATTCTGAGCCATGAAAGCGGCAACGCCGTGGTGGCGATGATGAAGCACAAACACGTGCAGCCCGGCACCTTGCTGCTGGAAACCCTGTTTGTGCTCGAAGCCAGCGGGCATAACGTACAGCAAAGCAGCCGCTACCTGCCGTCCGCCGTGATCCGCATTGTGCTCGATGAACAAGGCGGCGGCGACTATTCGTTCCTCGATCACGACTCGGTCAATCAACACCTGCAACCGGTCGCGACCGGCATCGCCAAACAAGTGATTCAACTGAAAGAAGACGCGATCCGCGAATTACTGGGCGTGAGCGAACAGCAAGCGGCAGCGCAAGCCCCGCAACTCATTGCTGAAGCGGAAGCCCGCATCCGGCAAACCTTCATTCCCGAAATTGAGCGCCTCAAAGCGTTGCAACAAGTGAACCCGAACGTGCGCGACGAAGAAATCCAATTCTTCGAACGGCAACTGCAACAACTGACCGCTGCGCTGCAATCCAGTAATCTGCGGCTTGATGCCGTAAGGGTGATTGTGGCGACTTGAGCCGTGATGGAAACAACTTTGGTTTCGTTTTGAAGAATGAAGATCCGTTCTCCGCTCTTCAATCCTTTGCCACAACGGTGTCGTAAAGCCCATAGTGAGACAAGCCTTGGTGGCTCTCAATACCCGTATAGCGTAGCGACGCGTCTTCGTAACGACGGAAGGCGAAGACGGCTTGGTTCATCTGCTCGGTATTAAACACCTTGAGGCGGACGAGCAGATGGAAGTCTTTCACAGTCAAGCCAGTCACGGCCAAAAACAAGTCAGGTTCGAGTTTTGTGATGACATCCTGCAACGTATTTTCGCGGAAATCGGTGAGGTACATAAACGCCGGAATGCGGGTGGCGAACTTGATCAGTTTCTCCTGAACCAGCTTGCGCTTGGACTTGTATTCCTTTTCCTCGTCGGAGAGTTCCTTCTTCTCCGTGGCTGACAAATCCTTGTCCTTCGCCTTGTTCTTAAGGTCCTTGACCTTATCGCTCTTGTTGATGATGGTCTCGATGATATTGTCGCCCAGCGCGCGCCAGCCCTCGATGCGCTCCACGGCGGCCATTGCCTCGGGGTTGTCCATGATGCGCCGGAGCGTGTCGTTATCCACGTTCACCAGCAATGCGCTCTCCCACTTGCGCGCCAGCAGCGTGGCCGAGGTGCCCGCCATCGCGATGTCGAGGATGCCGCCCGCATCGATCTGCGTCATGTTCGCGCCGTCGTAGGCCAGCACGGGCAGGAAGGACACGAGGTCCTTGACCGCGTTCTCCGGGTTCGGCTCGTTGGGCGATAGGCCAATGCCGTACTCAGAAAGTTGCCGCAGGGCGCGGGTGGGCGCGAAGTCAAACACGAAACAGACCGGCTTGAGGATTTCCTCCTCGTTCGGGTTGTCGCCGTTGGGATTCTTGATGGACCATGGCGATTGCACGCGGAACGCAGCCTGGAAGTAGGTCTCGGGTGACTGGAGGTTGCGCAGCATCAGGATGGATGACCACTGTGGCACGGTGACGCCGGTGGTGAGCTTGCCGCACGACAACGTGATGGTTTTGGTGTCGAATCCACTGCCGATGGTTTTTCGCACTGGCGGCAATGCTTCCAATCCGATTCCCGCCGCCGCTCCGGCCGCAACGACTGCATCGTAGTCATGCCAGAAGACATTGTGCTTTTCCGCCAGCAGATTGGCCATCGCATGGCAGGCCGCAACGTTGGGCAAGAACCAGAACGAGTGCTGCAGGTAGGGCAGCAGGCGCACGTCGGAATACGGAAAAGGTGGTTGCGTACCGGTCTTCAGGTGCTCGACCGATTTTTGTGCGTAACCCCCACGGATGATGTCCAGCCACTTTTGTACATCGTTCTTGTGCTTGAACTGTGCCGTTCTGTCCGTACCCGATGCCTCGAAGAACGCGTTGAGATCGAACTCGTCAAACTCGCCGCCGCTCGCAATGGCTAGCAGTTCATCCGGCATCTGATAGGTCAGCAGCCGCATCTGCGGCAGCGCACCGTAGGGGTTGCGCTGGCTCGGATTCGTGGCGGTGAACGCTTCCTTGGCACGTTGTTCGTCGGTGTAGGTCCAGTTGAATATCTGCTCTTCGATGAACTCGCCGGTCGCCAGCGCCTTGAACGGTGTTCCGGATAGATACAGATAAGCCTTGGTGGTGATGGGTAGAAACTCGGCTTCCTTCTCGGAAAGCACAGTGAGGTCTTCGTTCATGCCCTCCAGACCGGTGGCATATTCAAGCCTGGCCTCCTTCTTTGCGACGGCCTCCTCCTCGCCCTCGAACAGTTCCTTCGCGGTGTCGCGCCACGCCCCGAAATGGTATTCGTCGAACACCACAAGGTCCCAGTTCACCGTGTGGAGCCATTCGTTCTTCGCTTTGATGTTCCCCGCCGCATCGCGGCCGAGCAGGTCCTGGAAGGAGCCGAAATAGACAACCGGCATTTTACGGTCTGCTTGCGTTGGATCGCTGTCGGAGTTGCGAGAGAGATATTGCCAGCCGTCGAAGTCCACGTGAGACTCAAGGTCAGTCTGCCACGCATCTTCGACGGCCGGCTTGAAGGTGACCACCAGCACGCGCCTGGCACCGAGCTTCCTGGCCAACTGGTAGGTGGTGAAAGTCTTGCCGAAGCGCATCTTCGCGTTCCACAGAAAACGCGGAGCGGCGTTTTTGTTTTCGCTCCAGATTGACTGGTAGTAGTCAAAGGTCTTGTCCACGGCATCGGCCTGCTCCCGGCGCATCGGGAAGGTTTCGTGATGGGATCCCGCGAAGCGCTGGCCGGTACGCAGCTCGGTGAGTACGGTTTTTACATCCTTGACCGAGCAGCGCATCCACTCCAGCTCGACGTTCTCGAAACCTTTCCTGACAAGTGCCGCGCGCACTTCGTGATCGCTAAAGAGGGTGCCGTCGCCGCGCTCAGCAGGCACATCGAGTTCGATCCTATAATTTTTGATAGCTGCGGTCTTGAGCTGCTCGGCGATGCGCTGCTTCACGTCGCGCGTGGTCTGCCCGACCTTGAGGAGCCCCGTGTGCGCCGCGTCAGCGATCGAGTAGGCGTAGAGGCGCGGCCGAACTCCAGGCTTCGGTGCGAGAATTTCCTCGATGGTTTTACTCATCCTCGACTTCCATAGGTCGTATCAGTCTCTCGATATAGGCAACCTCATTATCCGTAAGCTCATATTTTTCGTACAGCCTCTGATCAGTCCATGCCGTTGAGAAGTCCTGAATCGGTACGAACTGGTAGGCCGAGCGCGCGAGATCTTGTGCGGACGACCGTACGGTGATGAGGTATCGAAAGAATCTCGTGACAACATATGTAAAGCAGTTTCGCGCTTCTTTCTCTGTGTCGTATGCACCGAGGAGTATGTATGTCTCTGTGACCACAGAACCTGGCGGAATGACCCCCGACAGCGAGAGCACTCGCCGCTGCCCGTTCTTGTCAACTTGACCGGCGTGTTCCGACGATGACTTGGAGGTAAATATTTTCCACTTGTCGATCAGGTCTTTGCCAGTCGTTATTTCAGCGCGAGATGTCCATGCTCGTCCTCCACTCTGAAGGACGAGCACATCATGTTTTGACGATTTTTTCTCCACTCCCCTGAAGAACGTACGCAGTCCAAATGGTTTTTGCGAACTGACCTGTTGATCGAAGCGCTTGTTTTTAGGCAACACAAGCGAATAATCCCTGCTGTGCTGTGCTGTGCTGTGCTGTGCTGTGCTGTGCTGTGCGGCGCGCTCTATCTCAACAATCTTCTTCAGAATCGGCAGCGAGCGATTGCTGCGAATGAAGACTTCCACACCTTTCTCAAGAAGCAGTCGCACGGACTCTGACGACTCCATACCATGCCCAAATTCGACTACGCGGCACTCGCCAGGATTGTCCCTGTCCCAGGTGAAGTAGCAGATGCCACCTGCGACATCGACACTGGGGAACACCTGACGGCTATCTGGATAGTCAACTAGCTTACGAATCCTTTTGTCGTTGAGCATCGTATTTCGGAACTCATCCAAGCCGCGGCCGCCGAAAAGCCAGCGAGATGGAATAACCATCGTAAGAAAACGTGGCTCCAATGCCTTCGCCTGTTCAACGAATTTGTGATAGATCGGCATGGCGCTCGCACCAAAGCCACCGTCATCCAACTGGTAAGGCGGGTTGCCAATGATGACATCGAATTGCATATTACCTCCAAACAACTCGGTCATCCGAGTCTTGATGTTGTCTGTGTGAATGAACGCGTAAGCGTGGGTTTCCAGCGCCTCGCCGCGATCCAGCGCCGCCTGACTCGCACTGCAGTACGCGCATTTGCCATCAACCCATATGTGCTCGATGCGCTCAAACCAGATGTTACCCGCGTCACTCGTGAAGGATTGGGCAATGGAGTGCTGTCCATTGGCGTGCTTCGAGCAATACACGCTGCGCCGCGCCAGCAGGCTGGTGAGATGCGTGATGCCGATGCCGAACACCTGCCTGGTCAGGATGTGATTGACGCGCTTTTCGAGATCTGGAATCTCGTTGGCCAATCCACTGGTCAGACGGCTGGTGATTTCCCGCAGGAACACGCCCGATTTGGTGCACGGGTCGAGGAATCGCACCGTTTTGTCCGCCCAGAGGTTTGCCCCGTTGTGGCTGGCCGCCCATGCCTCGGCAAGCGTATCCAGCATCCTGTTGGCGAACTCTGGCGGGGTGAAGACTTCGTCGTTAGAAAGATTCGCAATGCAGGTCAGTACATCCGGGTTACGACCTCGCAGGGTAAAAGAAGCCTGACCGTTCATGCATTCTCCTTTGCAGCATTATCGCTCGCCATGCGAGCAAGCTCACGAACGGTCATCGGCGGGTAAGCCATAATTGGTGTGAAAATTTCATGCTTGGCAAACAGCGACCCCTGTTCAACGTGGTTCGACATACCAGTGAGGACGTCGAAGCGAAAATCGCGACGTTGAAACTTGCCCTTACCCAGATAACCCCATTCGGCAAAGGTAATCGGCTCTTTGCGGCTGGTGCACATCGTCAAGGCATCACCATGGATTAGATTCTGCGTTAACACATAGGAAGCAGTGCAATAGATGTCATCTGATTCCTGCGTGTTCAGGTAGTCGGCAAAGATTTCCAGCATGTTTTCCCTGCATTCGGTGATGTTGTCTGCCAGAAGCTCGATC
Source organism: Nitrosomonas ureae (assembly GCF_900108305.1). Classification (GTDB taxonomy): domain Bacteria; phylum Pseudomonadota; class Gammaproteobacteria; order Burkholderiales; family Nitrosomonadaceae; genus Nitrosomonas; species Nitrosomonas ureae_B. The sequence goes on along the minus strand of NZ_FNUX01000002.1, from coordinate 103,688 downwards.
CCGTAGATGCTCATCAGTGCCAGCAGCGCATAGTGCTGTTTTTCGAAGTCAGATTTCCCGAACTTGCACTCGACGGCCGCGAGCTTGCGCTGCAAGACCTTGACAATAAAATTACCGCTTCCGCAGGCCGGTTCCAGAAAGCGGGAATCAATGCGCTCCGACTCGTCCTTCACGAGGTCGAGCATGGCATCGACCAGCCACGCGGGAGTGAATACCTCTCCGTGGTCGGCAACGCGCTTTCGAGACTTAATAAGGTTCATGGGCAAAAGGCTTTGGGCGATAGCTTGTGGGTAATTTGAGAGTATGCCTGACCCAGCTTCGATAAAGAAAATATATTCATGCCAAATATCCATAAGCGGTGACGGCATTGTCATCCCGCGTCAGCAACTGCATCAGTTTGGGATGAATGAATAATTTCTCGCGCCCCACGGTTCTTTCCTCCAGTACGCCGATTTCCACCAGTTGCTTGAGATAGCGCGAGGCGGCCTGGCGTCCGGCGATGTGTTTCTCGACCAGATTCTGAATCCGGCAGTAGGGCAGATCGAAGATCAGATCGATCAGTTCTCGGCTGTAGATTTTTGGTGCCGCTTGCTTTACATGGTTAATCGTCAATCCCGACAAAGTACGGATTGCGGCGATTTTGGCGGTGGTCCAGCGCGCGGTGTCTTCGATGCCGTGCAACAAGAAGATAATCCACGGTTCCCATGCCTGGTTGCGTGTGACATCGAGCAACAGGCGGTAATACTCGGTTTTGTTCTTGATAATGTAGCGGCTGAGGTAAAGAATCGGCAGCGTCAATAAATTTTCCTGGATCAGGAACAAGCTATTCAGCACGCGCCCGGTGCGGCCATTGCCATCGGTGAACGGATGAATCGCTTCGAACTGGTAATGCCCAGCCGCCATGCGGATTAGCGGATCGACATCGCGTGCCTCATGCAGGTAGCGTTCCCAGTTGGCCAGTTTTGATCTCAGCAAATCTTCTCCAACAGGCGGGGTATAAATCACTTCACTGGTGGCCTGATTGGCCAGCGCCGTTCCGGGCACACGCCGCACCTGCATGTCCATTCCCTTGATGCGGGTGCATACTTGTTCTGCAGTGCGAGTATTCAGCGGGTGTTGCTTTAGTGCTTGAACTCCTTCCAGCAGAGCGCCGCTATAGCGCAGGGCTTCGCGCGTGGCTGGGTCGGCGTGTTCCCCGGTGTTTTGGAACTGAAACAATCGATCCGTCGTGGTGACGATGTTCTCGATTTCCGAACTGGCTTGGGCTTCGAGCAGTGGCAGGGTATTGATCAGAACGCCTTGATTGGGAATGAGTTCGGCAGCCTGCTTCAGTTCCGCCAGTGCTGCGCGGGCCGCGATGCACTGCTTGAGCACCGTGCGCGTTTCCAGTTCAATTGCCGGAGGTAAAAGAGGAAGGTCGTTGTAAGGTTGATCCGGACGCCAGGCAGTCATGGTTTAATTTTTGCATTTTTGCGACATGTGATCAGTTTATGTCGTTCGCAGCGACAGGTCAATTAAATATGTCGCAGATTTTAATTTTTTGCGACATATCAATTAAACATTGAAACGGAAATGCATCACGTCACCGTCCTTGACGACATATTCCTTGCCTTCGAGGCGCATCTTGCCGGCTTCCTTGGCGCCTTGTTCGCCGTTGTAGGTAATGAAATCCTCATAACTGGTTACTTCGGCGCGGATGAATCCTTTTTCAAAATCGGTATGAATGACGCCGGCCGCCTGCGGGGCGGTATCGCCTTTGTGGATGGTCCAGGCGCGGACTTCTTTGACGCCGGCGGTGAAATACGTTTGCAGTCCGAGCAGTTCATAGCCTGCGCGTACCAGGCGGTTGAGTCCGGGTTCTTCCAGATTCAGGTCGGCTAAGAAGATTTGTTTGTCGTCATCGGACAGTTCCGCGATTTCCGCTTCCAGCGCGGCGCAGATGGCGACCACCGGTGCGCCTTCCCGAGCGGCGTATTCCTGCACGCGGGTAAGCAGCGGATTGTTTTCAAAGCCGCGGTCATCGACATTGGCGACGTAAATCGCCGGTTTGGCGGTCAATAAACATAGCGGTTGCAACAAGAGTTTTTGCTCTTTATCCAAGTCGAGCGTTCTGGCGGGTTTGCCCTGGTCCAGATGCGCTTGCACCGTTTCCAGCAAGGCGCACAATTTGATCGCATCCTTGTTGCCGGATTTGGCCACCTTGGATTCGCGCTGAATGGCTTTTTCTACCGTGGCGAGATCAGCCAGAGACAGTTCGGTTTGGATCACTTCGATATCGGAGATCGGGTCGACCTTGCCGGCGACGTGCACGACATTGTCATCGCTGAAGCAGCGCACCATGTTGACGATGCCGTCGGTTTCGCGGATGTTGGCGAGAAACTTGTTGCCCAATCCCTCGCCTTTGGAGGCTCCGGCGACCAGTCCGGCGATATCGACGAATTCGACGATGGCCGGTTGCACCTTCTGCGGCTTGACGATGCCGCTGAGCTTTTGCAGACGCGGATCCGGCACTTCGACAATACCGATGTTCGGATCGATGGTGCAGAAAGGATAATTTTCAGCGGCAATGCCCGCCTTGGTCAAAGCGTTGAACAAGGTGGATTTGCCGACGTTGGGAAGACCTACGATTCCGCATTTTAGACTCATGGTCTGATTCTCATGAATAGGGATTAAATAACGATTGTGTGAAAGCTTTGCCGCGTTGTTATGTCTTGGTATGTAATTTCATCATGGCTGCCTCACAGGCACCTTGTGCGATAAGCGGCCAGACATCCAGGCTTCTTTCAATGGATTCATCGATGAGCTGCGCTTCTTCTTTTCTCGGCGGGTGTAATACATAGTTCACAACTGCATCACGATCACCCGGATGACCGATGCCGATGCGCAACCGCCAGAAATCCTGCGTGCCCAGTTTTGCCGCAATATCCTTAAGCCCGTTATGTCCGCCCAGACCTCCGCCTTTCTTCAGTTTTGCGGCACCCGGCGGCAAATCCAGTTCGTCATGTACCACGATGATTTCGCCGGGCAGAATTTTGTAAAACTGACACAGTGCGGATACCGCTTGACCGCTGCGGTTCATGAAAGTCTGCGGTTCCAATAGCCATACATCGATGTCTTTCTGACGGATTTGTGCGCATAAACCGTGAAACCGGACTTCCGCTTTCAGCGGGGTGTGCAGCATTTGCGATAATCGATTCACCCACTCAAAACCGGCATTATGGCGTGTCCCCGCATATTCCCTGCCTGGATTACCCAATCCAACGATAAGTTTCATGAAATGATGTCAAGCTGCAGTGTGTTAATCCGGTTGCTGAAAGTGGATTTAGAAACAAGAATCTGCCGGTATGTCGCTTAATCCCGGCAGATGAATCAAATTCCCAGCAGATCAGCCTGGGGGCTTGTCTTTGCTGGAGACTATGATTTCTCGGCGCTTGCTGTCTCACCGGCAGCTTCTTCAGACAGTACCGATCTTGGGATGACGATGGTTGCGACGGGTAAATCGTCACCTTTGGCCAATGCGACGGTCTCCACGTCTTTAGGCAATGCCAGGTCGCTCAAGTGAAGTGTATGCCCTGCTGTAAGCTCTGCCAGGTCGACTGAAATAAATTCAGGCAGATCACCGGGAAGACAGGTGATGTCCACTTCGGTCAGGATATGCGTAACAATTCCGCCAGAGGTTTTTACGCCCGGTGAAATTTCTGCATTGATAAAGTGCAATGGAACTTTCATGTGTATTTTCTTGTTTTTGTCGATTCTCTGAAAATCCACATGCAGTACCTGTTTTTTGAAAGGATGCATTTGCACATCGCGCAATAATACGGGTTCTTTTTTCCCCGCAACGCTTAATGTAAGAATGGATGCATGAAATGCTTCCAGCCTGAGCTTATGAAACAGATCATTATGATCCATCTCGATGGATTGCGCTGCCTGCTCGCCACCATAAATGACTGCTGGCACTTTACCAGAACCACGCAGGCGGCGGCTCGCACCCTTTCCCTGCAATGTGCGTTTGTCGGCACTGATTTCTATTTTCATTTTTACTGCTCCATGTTGATGGCTTGTTCGCGACCAAACAAGCCGGTTAAAAAATCGGTTTATTCCATAAATAACGAGCTCAATGAGCTTTCATTGCTGATGCGCAGCATGGTTTCCGCCAGCAGATTGGCAATGCTTAGCTGGCAAATGCGATCACACGCCATCGCATCGTTGCGCAGCGGTATCGTATCCGTGACCACCAGTTTATCCAAGGCCGAGTTCTGAATGCGTTCCACCGCGCTGCCTGACAGAACGGCATGGGTCGAATAGGCCAGGACGGTTCGCGCACCGTGTTCTTTTAATGCTTTTGCCGCTTCGCAGAGCGTATTTGCGGTATCTACCAGATCATCGATGATGACACAGGTACGATCCTTGACTTCCCCAATGATATTCATCACTTTCGCTTCGTTGGGTTTAGGGCGCCGTTTATCGATAATGGCCAAATCACATTCCAAACGCTTGGCCAAGTGCCTGGCGCGCACTACTCCGCCAACATCCGGTGAGACCACGATCAGATTCTGATAATTATGTTTCCAGATGTCTCCCAGCAGAATCGGCATGCCATAGATATTGTCCACGGGAATATCAAAGAAACCCTGGATTTGATCCGAGTGCAGATCCATGGTCAATAACCGGTCAACGCCAACAGTAGTCAGCATATTGGCTACCACTTTGGCGGTGATCGGCACGCGCACCGAGCGGGGTCTTCTGTCTTGCCGCGCGTAACCAAAATACGGGATTGCAGCAGTAATGCGACTCGCAGATGAACGTTTTAAGGCATCGACCATCACCAGTATTTCCATCAAACTATCACTGGTCGGCGCGCAGGTGGATTGCAGCACGAAAACATCCTTTCCACGCACATTTTCAAGGATTTCCACCATGACTTCACCGTCACTGAAGCGCCCTACATTTGCCCGCCCCAGATGAATGTTGAGATGCTTCACAACATCCTGAGCCAATTTAGGATGCGAGGTGCCGGTAAAAACCATCAAACTGTCATAGGACATGTTTTTTCTTCGTTCTTTGAGCTAATTAGCTGGAAAAGGGAGCATTGATTTATCTTGTCAAACGGGCTGCTTTCAACGATCCGCCGTCAGATTTGACTATTATATATGTATTAAGAATCAATGAAATTTATACAAACTGGCAGGGGAGGTAGGGATCGAACCTACGAATGCCGGAATCAAAATCCGGTGCCTTACCACTTGGCGACTCCCCTATATCTTTATTTTATGTCTGATGCAACGGATGGCAGTCCAGCCCTCTTGCCATAAAGCCTGTCATACTATCAGGAATGCATTCGAAAACAGCCTGCGCTGCTGCTTCAGATGCAAACTCAGCAAAAACGCAAGCACCCGATCCGCTCATCGCTGCTATTGTAGTATTTTCTTGCCGCTTTAGCCACTCCAAACAACGCGCAACTTCCGGGTATAGCCGACAAACCACTCGTTCCAAGTCATTATGGCCTTGCCAGACAGAAAAGGGCGGTATTTTGATAGGAATCGTGTTGCGTGTCAATTCTTTACTTGTGAAAGTTTCAGCGGTCGATACTTGTACTGGCGGTATCAGGACGACATACCAAGCGGGCGGTAATTCAATCCCGGTCAATTTCTCACCGATTCCTTCGGCGAAAGCATTTTCTCCAAAAATAAAAACCGGAACATCGGCACCTAGCTGCAGCCCTAGTTCGAGCAATTGTTGCTTGCTCAAATTAACCTTCCATAAATGATTTAATGCCAACAGTGTAGTGGCTGCATCCGAGCTGCCGCCGCCCAGACCGCCACCCATCGGGATCCGCTTTTGCAAAAAGATGTCAATGCCTTGCGTGGTTCCGGTTTTTTGTTGCAGCAGCCTGGCGGCGCGTACGCATAGATCCCTTTCTTCCGGTACGCCGGCAATCGGATTATGGAGTTTGATGATGCCGTCCGGGCGCAATGCAAAACTGAGCTGATCAGAAAAATCTATAAACCGGAAAACGGTCTGCAATAAATGATAGCCATCCTGTCTGCGGCCAACGACATGTAAAAAAAGATTCAGCTTGGCGGGAGCAGGAAATGTAGGCATGAATAATGATGGGACGATTATGTTTTATCGGGAAAAATTACTCGATGTTCCAATTATCTACTACCAATCGGATTCTCAAGTTGTCATAGAACAAATTGATCACGCGGGGGCGTATCAGGGAATCCGGCCGAGCCGGAGTGAAGCTACTGTAATGAATATGCCAGCCATCTTGGCGGATGGCGATAATCTGATCTTTTCTATCCAGATCCTTTTCGGCAGCGGTGAGTGGCGCATGCGTTCCCTGGATCCAGTACTGCAAGCCGTCGAGTGGCATGCGCCAGCCCAAAATCTGCTCAGTCAGGCTTTCCACATCGGTGGCATAAAACGCCTCCAGCTTTGAGGTAATTAAGCGGACTCCTTCGCTGTCTTTCGTGATTTCCGCGACTGCCTGACCTAAGGGTGTGAATAGCAAGATCTCATCGCTGGCAGCCCTATGATGCCAGCGAAAGCTACCGGAAAAGCTTTGGCTCTTGTCTTGGACGGCTATTCTGCCCAGGATATTGAAATCACCGGCGAAAATATTCTGAGCGCCGGCAGCAAGCGGCTCGGTAAAAATAGTCGTTGCAATCGCATCGGATGGAGGTTGAGTCGGTAATGTCCTGCAGCCGGGAAAGAGCAGAATGAAGCAGCTTATCAAGAGCCCCAGAATAACATTCGGTTGATGCGTTCTGATCCGGCTTGCGGGTAATTTGGAATTTCTAGGGTTAATACAGAAAATAATCAATTTCAATTCATTAATTACCAATGCGCAAGAAGTGCATAAGAGATTTTAATTATTTATGGTTTTATTGGCTTGGTGATAATCGGGCAGAACAATATTCAGTTCCAGCGTTTCCTGATTCTCGTCCTGTTCGAAATTAACGGAGATTGCATCTTGATCCACATTAACATATTTGCGGATGACGTCTAGAAGCTCTTTCTGCAATTGCGGTAAATAAGAAGGCTGATTGCGATAAGTGCGCTCATGCGCGACAAGAATTTGTAATCTTTCTTTGGCAAGCGATGCGGTCTTGGGTTTGGATGATCTGAAATAGTCCAGTAAGCTCATTTTCTTCCTCCGAAAAGCCTCCTGAGAAACCCTTGCTTGCCATCAATAAATCGATGTGGCAGCGTCTCTCCTAAATAACGTGCGACGATATCGGCATAGGCCTGACCCGCCTCGCTTTTTTCGTCCAGAATGACTGGTATGCCCGCATTTGATGCGGATAAGACAGATTTTGACTCAGGAATAATGCCTAATAACTCCAGAGATAAGATTTCCTGCACATCTTCCAGGCTCAGCATTTCACCTAACTTTACCCGGTCGGCATCATACCGGGTTAACAATAAATATTCCTTGATAGGCTCTTCATTTCTTTCGGCGCGGCGTGATTTGCTCGACAGAATGCCCAGCATGCGATCGGAATCCCGGACGGAAGAAATTTCCGGGTTGGTTACGACAAAAGCATCATCGGCAAAATAAAGTGCTAAATTGGCGCCTTTTTCGATACCCGCGGGCGAATCGCAAACAATGTACTGGAAATCCTTGGATAGTTCGTCCAGTACCTTGCCTACGCCTTCGTGCGTCAGCGCATCCTTATCCCGCGTTTGCGAAGCGGGCAGGATATAGAGAAGGTTGCAGTTTTTGTCACGGATAAGCGCCTGATTGAGACTGGCTTCTCCATTGATAACATTAATAAAGTCGTAAACAACCCGGCGCTCGCAGCCGAGAATTAAATCCAGATTCCGCAAACCCACATCAAAATCAATAACCGCTGTTTTATGACCTTTTTTCGCCAGCCCCATGGCAATTGCTGCGCTTGTTGTTGTTTTGCCAACGCCACCTTTGCCTGACGTCACGACTATAATTCTTGCCAATTGAGCCTCCTTTGCTATTGGTTTTAAGCAATCTCTTTAATGATCAATGCATGATTCTGTAAATATACTTGTACCGGATTGTTGTATGTTTGCTTGTTTAAATCTTCGCTGGTTTTATAATCTCCCGCAATCGAGACAAGCTCTGCTTGCAAATCGAAGCAAAATATCCTGGCGGCGGTATTGCCGTGCACACCTGCCAGTGCGCGGCCTCGCAAGGTATTATAGACGTGTATGTTACCCTCGGCCATAATTTCAGCGCCTGCGCTGACTTGAGATAAGATGATCAAATCCCCGGACGAATAGATTCGCTGTCCGGAGCGGATCGGCTGAGTAACTAATACTGAGGCAGCAGGTACGGGCGGAATTGCAGTGGGCTGCACGGATTCTTTGACAATGACTACTTCCGGCTGCGCGGGAGGCTGCTGGATGCTTTCCTGTTTTTGTGCTTCACCGATGATGATCGGATTGCCCAGCTCGCGTACCGTATCGATTGGAAGTGATAGAGCGCGTGCTTGCTTATTTTGTTGTTCATTACCGCCACGAATGCCGACAGGAAAAAAACCAGTTCTCTTCAATAGTTGCGCGATCTGAGCAAAATCCAAATCCAGGTTCAATTTATTTAACTCACGTAAATCGATAATCAAAGGCGAATCTTTGAAAAAATCCGGCGCCAGATTGATTTTCTCGTGCAGCATTTGCTCTATCGCAACCATGTCATTCGTATAAAGAATAAGAATGGGCGAAAAAAAAGTACTGCTTTTAAATTCAAGAATTGGAGAAGTATTTAACATTTTTCAGAACGCATTGTAGCAGTATGAGACCCGCATCGGGATTCATTCATTATATAATTAATGGCTTTTTATCATGAGGTTGATTATAAGTTTTACTGACAAGAGGGTTCAGTCGATGACCTTCTTTTTTGTAAGGCGTTGTAATGTCTCAAGTAAAACTTCATTACCCGGTTCTTTTTCTAAAGCGGATCGCCAAATATTTATGGCATCGCTCTTGGCGCCTTGTATCCAAAGCACTTCGCCCAAATGTGCTGCGATTTCGGCATCCGGACGGGCGGAAAATGCCAGATTCAAGTAATTCAACCCTTCTGTCAGGTTACCCATGCGGTAGTACACCCAGCCCAAGCTATCCATGATATAGGGGTCCTCTGGAGCGAGTTCAACGGCTTTTTTAATCAGCTTGAGCGCTTCCGGTAGTTGAATGCCACGTTCAGCAAAACTGTAGCCTAAAGCGTTGTAGGCATGGGCATTGTCAGGCTTGAGCTGTATCAGCTGGCGCAGATCCTGTTCGAGAATCTTAAATTTACCCAGTTTGTCTGCGGCCAGTGCGCGATCATAAAGCAGTTCCGGATAATCAGGCAATTTCTTCAATCCTTCATCAAGCAGATCAAATACTTCCTGGTATGCTTTTGATTTGCGCAGAATCTGCGCCTCCGCCAGAATTAAATGAGCGGCTTGCTGATCATTGGCGGCCGGAAGTTTTTGCAGATGTTCACGAGCCTCTTTCAGATACCCTTTTGTCGCCAATAAATCTGCGTAACGTATCTGCGCGGGTAAATAACGCCCCCCGCTTTTTACCATCCGATACGATTCCATCGCCATTTCAGGGCGGTTCGTTTCCTCATAAATCTGACCCAAATGAAAATGCACGGCATTAGTATCTTTGTATCCCAGGCTAAGCGCTTTTTTAAAGCTCGTTTCGGTGACATCAAAATCACCCATTTCCGTAGCTAAAAGCCCGGCGGCCAGCATGATTTCGGCATCATCCGAATTTTTGTCCATTAGCCATTGCAATTGTTCCCGCGCCAAATCAGCCTCGTTGCCGTTTATTAATATCCGGGTATACGCGATCCGTACTTCATTGCTTTCCGGGTATTTTTTCAGATAATTACGATAAAATTCGCTGGCATCGTTAATTGAGATGCGCTGCAATATTCGTCCGTTATGGATTGCGGCGATTTCCCAATCCGGGCGCAGCGCCAGTGCGCGTTGCATTTCTTCGGATGCCAGTTGATGCTGATTGGCAAACCATGCTGCCTGAGAAATGGCAAAATGAACTTCCGGGAGCTCTTTATAAGGCTGGGATAGTTGCTGTATCAACTGTAACGTTGCCGCCTTATCTGAATTCCGTGACAGCAGCTGATTAAGCTGCATAAAGGCATTGCCTAATCCTTCCTTTTCCGTGGCGAGCAATTTTTCAAGGTGAGGTTGCGCTGTGTCCAGTTTGCCAAGACTGACCAATAAGGCTGCGATGGTTTGACGGGCATCCACTGAATCCGGTTCAAGCTGAATCCACATCGTTGCCGCCTGCTCGGCGGCAGAAGTGTTGCCTGCGTGCAGGGAAATTTCTGTTGCGCGCTTGGCAATCCGGGGATCGCGCGTGGTTTTGGCCAGTTTGACATACCGGTTTACCGCAACATCCATATTGCCGCGTTGTAATGCGGTTTCACCGATAAGGAAATCGAATAGGATCGGAGCGGTTAATTCTTGCTTGGGTAAATTAGCCTGACTGATGTCTTCCTGCTCATTGGATTCTCCGGTATTTTCTATTTCCTTTTTTTCAGGTATCTGCGCACAGGCAGTCAGTCCGGATAGCAATAACACACATAGAAGTTTAAATTTCATGAGAAATCCGATTGGTTTTCAAAAATAAGATAAATCTTACAGTCTGCTCATTTTCATGACCCATAATTAGACCCTATAACCTTAGTCCATTATTATTTTTTTCTGCAGCGCTTCGGATTCATTGCGTGATCATTTTTAGCATAATGCACATATTCTACTTTTATACTTGCAAAAAAGTGAATAAATAATTATTTAGCATAAGTGGGATTGAATGTCATCATGAAAAATGAATTGGATCGTAAGGATAGGGATCACTGATGCATTTACGATCAGGAGATGCTGAGAACGATATTAAATCATGAAAGTTCATAATTGTACCGGCTGCGCTAAAATTCAAGCATACTATCGCATCCGCATGAATTTTATCTCTTGATACTTCCAATGTTGATTCTCTTGAATAATTCCTACGTTAAATTAATTATTGTTTATTTGCTGGGGGTGCTGACAGTTCTTGGTTTTGCGCCTTTTTATCTTTTTCCGGTTCCGGTGGTTACTCTCGCCGCGTTGCTGGGTTATTGCCATAATAGTTTATCTCCGATCAGAAACGCGGTATTGGGATTTTGTTTTGGCATGGGATTGTTCAGTGCCGGCGTCACATGGATTTATGTCAGTTTGCACGATTTTGGTGCGATGCCGATGCCCACCGCGGTTGTCGCCTTGATTATACTCTGTGCTTATCTGTCGCTTTTTCCTGCCCTGGGCCTGTGGTTGTTGACTAAACTTCGTCTGACTTCGCCGTTCCTCTGGGCCGCACTGGCCGCTGCCTTGTGGATAGTGTTTGAGTGGTTGCGCGGAACCTTGTTTACCGGTTTTCCCTGGCTGCTGATGGGTTACTCGCAAGCGCCTTTCAGTCCTCTGGCTGGCTTTGCGCCGGTCATCGGGGTATATGGTATTTCAATGATTGTGGTGTTCAGCGCTGCCTTGCTTTTTTTCTGGATTGATAAAGGGATCAGGCAATGGCGTTTCGGATTTCCCTTAATGCTGATTTGGTTCGGCGGATATGGCTTACAGGCAATCAATTGGGTGCAGCCGCAAGGTGAGCCGGTAACGGTGAGCCTGCTGCAGGGCAATATCGCTCAGGACATGAAATGGCGCGAAGATCATCTGGAAAATACGATGCAGACCTATGCCCGGTTGATTCTGGAAAGTGACAGCCGCCTGATCGTAACACCGGAAATTTCCATCCCGCTGTTCAGCAATGTCGTGCCGAAATCCTATCTGTCCCATCTGGCCGAGCATGCCAGAAACAACAATGGCGATGTGCTGATCGGGTTGGCCGAGCGTGCCGCCCATGACGATAACGAATATTACAACACCATGTTCAGTTTTGGTTCCGCACCGGAACAAAGTTACCGCAAACATCACCTGGTGCCTTTCGGTGAGTTTATTCCGTTAAAGCCCATATTCGGTTGGGTTATCGATGTGTTGCAAATACCATTGTCGGATTTTTCGCGCGGCAGCCTGGATCAACAGCCGATGAATCTTGCGGGGCAGCGTGTTGCAATCAATATTTGCTATGAAGATGTATTCGGTGAAGAGATTATTAATCAGTTGCCGCAAGCTACGATGTTGGTCAATGTGAGTAATGATGCCTGGTTCGGACGCTCGATCGGGCCGCAGCAGCATCTGCAGATTTCGCAAATGCGCGCGCTGGAAACCGGACGCTATATGCTGCGGGCCACCAATACGGGCGTAACCGCAATCATCGACGAGCGCGGTCGGGTATTGCAGACTATTGAGATTTTTACCACTGCGGCGTTGCACGGATTGGCGCAAGGTTTTTCCGGAGCCACGCCCTATGTGCGAATGGGAAATTACCCGGTACTCGGGCTCGCCGGTCTGTTATTGTGTATCGGATTGCTATCCACCTTTCACGCGGCCAGGAAAAACCGGTAAAATCCGCATTACTTCATTTGAGAGTGGTTTAATCCAGATTCTTCATGTCAACACTTACTTTCCAGGAAATCATCCTGACCTTGCAGCGGTATTGGGATAAGCAAGGATGCGCGATTCTGCAGCCTTACGATATGGAAGTCGGCGCGGGAACCAGCCATACCGCCACCTTTCTGCGCGCGATCGGCCCCGAACCCTGGAAAGCCGCATACGTGCAACCCTCGCGCAGGCCTAAAGACGGACGCTATGGCGAGAACCCCAATCGCTTGCAGCATTATTATCAATTTCAGGTGGTGCTCAAACCTGCGCCGAAGAATATTCTGGATTTATATTTTGACTCGTTGCGTGAGCTGGGTTTTGATCTGACACAAAATGACGCGCGTCTGGTTGAAGATGATTGGGAGAATCCCACGCTGGGCGCCTGGGGGTTAGGCTGGGAGGTTTGGCTCAATGGCATGGAGGTGACGCAATTTACCTATTTCCAGCAGGTTGGCGGGATTGACTGCAAACCCGCGACCGGTGAAATAACCTACGGATTGGAACGGCTTGCGATGTACTTGCAAGGCGTGGAAAGCGTGTTTGACCTGGTTTGGACCAAGGGATTGACTTACCACGACGTGTATCATCAGAACGAAGTGGAGCAATCCGCGTATAACTTTGAACACAGTGATACGGAATTTCTGTTTCTGGCGTTTGGCAAGTACGAAGCGCAAGCCAACCATCTCATCGAAAAACAATTGGCGCTGCCCGCGTATGAGCAAGTATTGAAAGCGGCGCATACGTTCAATCTGCTCGATGCGCGCGGTGCTATTTCGGTTACTGAGCGTGCCGCGTATATCGGACGCATCCGCAATCTGTCGCGGCAAGTTGCCAGGGCGTATTACGATAGCCGCGCAAGCCTGAATCCCCCTTTCCCGATGGCGCCGCGTGAATGGGTCGCGCACATGCCGGATATGGTGAAATCTGCATGATGACTCAGAATCTGCTTGTTGAACTATTGGTGGAAGAATTACCGCCTAAATCGCTAAAGCAGCTTGGTGACAGTTTTGCGCGATTATTGGCTGCCAGCCTGGAGATGCAAGGCTTGATGAGTAAAGATGCGCCCGTCACCGCCTTTGCGACGCCGAGGCGGTTGGCGGTGCATATCGGCAATGTCGCTGCGCAAGCCGCCGACAAAGCGGTCACGCAAAAACTGATGCCGGTTAAAGTCGGGCTGGACGCGCAAGGACAAGCCACGCCGCCGTTATTGAAAAAACTGGCGAGCCTCGGCGCGGATGCCTCGGTGGTACCACAACTCAAGCGCGCGCTGGACGGTAAAACAGAAACGCTGTTTTGGGATAGCATCGCCACAGGTATTTCATTGACCGATGGCGTGCAAAAAGCGTTACAGGAAGCCATTACCCAATTACCGATTCCCAAAGTGATGACGTATCAGCTCGCCGATGGCTGGCAAAGCGTCAACTTTGTGCGCCCCGTGCATGCCTTAGCTGCATTGCACGGCGCCGATATCGTTTCCGTCAATATTCTGGGCCTGCAAGCCGGGCGCGAAACACAGGGACACCGTTTTGCAGCGAAGATCAACCCCATCGTATTGCACAATGCCGATAGTTACGCGCAGCAACTAAGTACCGAAGGTGCGGTGATTGCCGGTTTTGCCGAACGCCGCGCTGAAATTACCCGCCAGCTTACTTCAGCCGCCGCACAGGAACAGCTTACCCTGATCGATGATGATGCTTTGCTGGACGAAGTGACCGCATTGGTCGAGCATCCCAATGTGCTGGTTGGCACATTTGGTGCGGCATTTCTGCAAGTGCCGCAGGAGTGCCTGATTCTGACCATGAAAGCGAATCAGAAATATTTTCCGTTGCTGGATGCGCAGGGAAAGCTCGCCAACAAGTTCCTGCTGGTTTCCAATATCCGCCCCATCGATTCTGCGCAAGTGATCGCCGGGAACGAGCGTGTGGTGCGTTCGCGTCTGGCCGATGCCAAGTTTTTCTTTGACCAGGATCGCAAAAAAACATTGGCTTCGCGTGTGCCGGAATTAAACAGGGTGGTTTATCACAATAAGCTGGGCACGCTGGGTGAGCGCTCTAAAAGAGTTCTTACAATTGCAAAAGCCATTGGCCTCGAGCTCGGTGGTGAAGCATTAGCCAATCAGGCTGATCAAGCTGCCAACCTAGCCAAAGCAGATTTACTTACAGAAATGGTTGGTGAGTTTCCTGAGTTGCAAGGAATCATGGGAAATTATTATGCACGCCATGATGGATTTAGTGAGCCCATTGCACAGGCGATTGAAGATCACTACAAACCGCGCTTTGCCGGTGATGCGCTACCTCGCAATCCCGTTGGCGTTTGTGTTGCACTAGCCGACAAACTTGAGACGTTGGTAGGTTTGTTCGGTATTCAACAAATGCCTACGGGTGACAAAGATCCCTTTGCACTCCGTCGCCATGCTTTGGGTGTAATTCGTATCCTGATAGAGAAAGAATTGCGATTATCTCTGGATATGCTGTTGAAACAAGCCAAAGATGCTTTCGCTGCTCAATTAATCAAGGAAAATGATTTTATTTTTGATCTTAAAATTTTTATCTTTGATCGATTAGATAGTATTTCAAGAGAGCAGGGATACCGTCCACAAGAGATAGAAGCTGTTCTAAGTTTCTTGCCGCCATATTTAATTCAAGTTCCCAGGCGATTGGAAGCGGTACGCGCTTTTTCAGATTTGCCTGAAGCGGCTAGCTTGGCAGCTGCCTATAAGCGGATTCACAACATTCTGGAAAAAGATATGAAAAAAGGGCCTATGCCCGGGGTTGGTTCTGTCAGAAACTTGTTTATTGATATTCATTTTCTGATGGAACCCGCTGAAATACTCTTATTTAATGCACTGAATACTATAAAACCTCAGGCTGATGAGGCATTCGAAGCAGGTCAGTATACTCAGTCCCTGCAGTTGCTCGCTGCACTCAAGGAACCTGTTGATGCGTTTTTTGACAGCGTAATGGTTTATACCGATGATGCAAATTTACGAGCCAATCGGCTTAACCTATTGACATTATTACGTGATGCGATGAACCGCGTCGCTGATCTTTCAAAATTGGCTGTCAATTAACATGAAACTGATCATCCTCGACCAAACCGGTGTGATTAATCAATGCAGCGATACCTTTATCAAAACGCCGGAGGAATGGATTCCCATTTCAGGCAGCCTGGAAGCGATTGCCCGGTTGACGCATTCCGGCTATCGCGTGGTCCTTGCTACGAATCAATCGAGCATTGGCCGCGGCTTGATCGATATGGCGACTTACAATGCCATCAATGACAAAATGTACAAAGCCATCCATCATGTCGGCGGCCGCATCGATGCGATATTTTTTTGTCCGCATACCTATGCGGATAAGTGCGCTTGCCGCAAACCGGCCACGGGTTTATTCGATGAGATCATGCAGCGTTACGGCGTTAATTTAACGAATGTTGCGGTTGTCGGTGATTCATTAAAAGATCTGCAAGCTGCGGCGACAGTGGGTGCAATACCTGTTTTGGTGCTGACTGGCCACGGACAGATAACGCAAGCCTGCCAGGAAATTCCATTCAATACGCAGATTTTTGCGGATCTCTCGGCCGTAGCTGATACTCTAATCGGGGAGGAATGATATTGGCAGTTTTACGGTCAACCCTGTACATGTTGTTGCAGATCATCATCACGCCCCCGTATGCCTTGCTGACACTCGCGTGTTTTCCATTATCGCCGCATAACCGTTACCGCGTGACTTCCAGCTGGACATTCATCATGTTGTTTCTGCTGCGCAATCTATGCGGTATCCGTTATCAAATCATCGGCGCGGAAAATATTCCGAAAACCCCGAGCATCGTGCTGTCCAAACATCAGTCGGCATGGGAAACACTGGCGTTCCAGAAAATTTTCCCGCCCCAGGTGTGGGTGCTGAAAAAGGAATTATTGCGCATCCCGTTTTTTGGCTGGGGCCTGGCGATGACCAGTCCGATCGCGATCGACCGGAGCGCCAAGAAAAAAGCCCTGGAGCAGATTGTCGAACAAGGCAAAGACCGGTTAAAACAAGGATTCTGGATCGTAATATTTCCGGAAGGTACGCGCATCCCGCCGGGGCAACGCGGCAAATACCGTATCGGCGGCGCATGGCTGGCAACGCACACGAATACACTGGTAGTGCCAGTCGCGCACAATGCCGGCGAATTGTGGGGGAGAAATTCTTTCATCAAGCACCCCGGCACCATTACGGTCAGTATTGGCGAACCCATCGATCCGACCGGCATGGAACCGGGCGAATTAAACGCGCAAGTGGAAGCCTGGATTGAGTTTGAAATGCTGCGCATCAGCCAGAAAAATCAACAAAAAGCATAAGCGTGCTCGTTCACACTGTTTTAAATGACAGGAAAATCAGCTACACACTGAAGCGGTGCAAACGCAAGTCGGTGGGTCTGATCATCAATCACGAGGGTTTGAAAATCAGCGTACCGCTGCAGGCTACTGTGCCGCATATCGAAAGCATTCTGCAACAAAAAGCCGATTGGATCACCAAGAAACTGGAGCAGTGGCAAAGTAAAAAAAGTCTGGCCATATCATGGAAGCATGATGCCATCTACCCGTTACTGGGAGAACCGTGGCACATTGCGTTGAAACCTTCGGGCGAGATTGAAATGGCGCGGTATTCCGTTAATGAAACCACGAATGCGGAAACTGCAGAGCAATCTGTGCCGCAACTCAGTTCTCAGCACATCGAAAAATTTGTCATGGCCTGGTACGGCCAGCAAGCGATCACCTGTTTCAAGCAGCGCATCGATATCTATGCGCAGAAATTGAATGTACCTGTACCGTCATTCCGTCTGTCGCGCGCCCAAACCCGCTGGGGTAGCTGCAACAGCCGTGGCATCATTCACCTCAACTGGCGCCTGATCCAACTGCCGCTGCATTTGATCGACTACGTCGTCGCGCATGAATTGGCGCATTTGATTGAGATGAATCACTCGATGAGATTCTGGAAATTGGTTGAAAGTATTTATCCGCAGCACTTGATCGCTCGGAAGGAGCTTAAGGGGTATGGCTGATAGATACAAGGTAGCACGAATCGAGGCAAGCCTTATAGCCGAAATCCTTATCCCGTATTGTTTTCTATAAAATGTCATAAAAAAACTATAGATTTATGCTATTCGAATCAGGCTCGAATGATTTGTCGAGGCCCAATCAAAGTAATATAAAGGATTTTATATGTTACTTTCCGCATGCAAATGACATGACGATACATCTCGAGCAGTATCAGTCCGGGCAATATCAGAAAGACTATGAATACCGTTATTTCTTGCCTTCCAGCATCAATGACGAATGGGTGTGGCAAACGCCGCAGATAAATAGGCTACTGGAAAAAGCTGCTGTCAAGCTCGGAGAGTTGAATTCGTTTGCGCGCTTAGTACTCAATACGGATTTATTTATTCAGTTGCATGTCACTAAGGAGGCGGTGGTATCCAGCCGCATCGAGGGAACACAAACCGACATGCGCGAGGCGGTATTGCCGGAATCGGAAATCTCGCCGGAGCATCGCAATGATTGGCACGAAGTGCAAAATTACACGCAAGCGCTGAATCAGGCGATCAGCGATCTGCAAGCACTGCATTTGTCATCAGCGGCTGCTGAAACAAACACATGCAACTTTATTACAGAGTGTGCGAGGCGAGCGCAAGATGCCCGGCGAGTTCCGTACCAGTCAGAACTGGATAAGGGGGCCAGAGCTTGGCGGATGCGTTGTTCAGGCAACCGGCTATCAATGTTGAGGACGTTCTAAAAATATGCGGCATCAGCTACAAGGCGGCCAATGAGCTGGTTGCCCAGATGTGCGCGCATGGAATTTTGCAGGAAATTACCGGGCAAACCCGTAACCGGGTGTTTATTTTTGCGGAGTATCTGGATGTTTTTGACAATTGAGTGATGACTGCTTGTTTTAGCTGCATGAATCAGCGGAATCACTTCAAGCGCTGGAATGATAACGGCATCAATAATTATTATCATTTATTATCAATGATTTGCTATTGTATTTCTGTTGTGTCATTCTTATAATACTAAAGCGAAGGATTGCATGGCATACTGCCCTTGTTTGCCTATCTGGTTTGAGTTGTTTAAAGCAATGAGGATACGGCGCTTGTCTGCAATCCAATAAATAAACAAAGGAGAATTCCTATGAAAGGCAATACTAAAATTATCGATACCCTGAATAAGCTTCTGGCGGGCGAGCTGACGGCGATGGATCAATATTTCACGCATTCGCGGATGTATGAGGACTGGGGATTCAGCAAGCTCTATGAGCGAATTGGTCATGAAATGGATGATGAAAAACAACATGCAGACCATTTGATCAAGCGGATTCTGTTTCTTGAAGGCGTGCCCGCTGTGGGTAATCGCAGTCCGTTGAGGATTGGCGGTGACGTTCCGGAAATGCTGCAAAACGACTTGGATCTGGAACGCGCCGTGATCGTTTCATTGCGAAATGCCATTGTTATTTGCGAGCAGGAGCAGGATTTTCAGACCCGGGAAATTCTTGTTGGCATGCTGACTGAAACAGAGGAAGACCATGCATACTGGCTGGAAAAACAGCTGGGACTGATAGGAAAAGTAGGGTTGCAAAATTACCTGCAGTCACAGATGTAAGGATTAATCCGGTCAATCGTACAGGCAGAGTTGCGTCACGCAGCTTTCGCCGTGCGCTGTCATTCTCAAGTTTAATCGATTTCTTGTGTATCCATTGGCGCGGCATTCATGATTATAATCGCGCCAACGGAGCTGTTATGCCGGTATTTTGGAAATTGACCGTTGTATTTGTATTTCCGGGCCTGCCCGGAAAATAATAATCTTCAGATCAATTGGTGTGGTTTCGTTTAATTCAGGCTGTTCATATCCTCTTGATATTTAGCCTTGCACTGTTCGCCTTTGCCGCCTAAATCCAGTACGCCGGTAGTTCTCATGCATTCATTATATTCAAACAAAATATCATTCTTTTTTTGTGCGATGTTTAATGAAGCTGAAAGCTGCTTAACCTGTTGAGCGACATTCTTTAAACCGGTGTCCGATGCAGTGCTCAAGCCTTCTATTTTTTCTTTTGTCGCGTCCAATCTAAGCAGGGATTCCTGATTGGTTTTCTTGGCTTGCGCAGCAAAGGCGTGGTTGGCTCTATTGGAATAATTTCTTAATTCATCCACATTTTGTTGCGTGATACCCGCCAATTTCGTTTGGTAATTATTGAGCTCATCCTGAACAAAAGTATTGATGGCTTCTTTGAAGCCCTCCAAAGAGCCGTCAATTTCTTCCTTGAAGGTTTGCATTTTCTTTTCAACCAGAACTTTGACGTCGCCATCCAGTTTTTTCACAATGGTGTCCGAAATTTTCTCTACCGGCGGGCGTGAATCGATTATTTCGGTTTTGGCATCGGTCAGGCTGGATTTGAGATCATCTGCAAGCAGTTTCTGCTTGTCGTCAATTTGTTCGAGCGCGTTTTTTTCATTTTCCGCAACCAGCCAGGAAATCAGTACCAGTTCCTTTTTCTTTTGCTGATCCAGGCCGTGAATCATTTCATCCAAGATACTCGCGGCTGCTTCTTTATCCGCAACGCTTTTCATATGCGCCAGGTTGGCGGAATCCAATAGGTTCTGCAAATTACCTTGAACCTCGCTGATATTGGCGTCCGCCCGGATTAATATCAGTGACTGGCGGTAGAATTCATAGGGCAAATAAACCAGAGCCAGAATAGCGCAAATTACGGAAGCCACTGCTTTCCAGCGCTTGTGCTGGATATAAAAACTCAACCCGAGAAATACCAGCGCTAGAGTGAAAACCGGCATCAAAATTTGCGCTATTTCCAGCCAGCCTCTTTCTATCAGCGTTTCAATCGAAACAAATTTCAACATCTTGGTAATAAATTCGTTCATCAATGACTCCCCATATGACGAAAAAAATGCAATTAAACGTAACGGCTATCGTAGAATACCGATAATTTATCATGGTATAGCCGGTTGATTGTATAAACTTTAACTTTCGGCATCACCTATTCATTGGGTGCATGACCGTGATCAACGTTAAATCTCGATGAATCAGGAAATAAAGTGCAAACAGCCTATATCAGTCATTCCGATTGTCTCAAGCATGATCAGGGCGGGTATCACCCTGAGAGTCCGCAGCGATTGATTGCAATCGAAAATGAGTTGAATGCCAGCGGTCTGCTGGCAAAGTTGCAGCGTTATGATGCATTGTTGGCAACCACAGAACAATTGGCGCGCGTACATAAACCGGATTACATCGAAAGCATCCGGCAGACAGCTCCGGCCGCCGGATTGATTGCGCTGGATGCGGATACCGCGATGAATCCCTTCTCGCTGAACGCTGCATTACGCGCGGCGGGAGCGGTTGTGCTGGCGACCGATCTGGTTCTGACAAACCAGGCCAATAATGCTTTTTGCGCCGTGCGTCCACCGGGTCATCACGCGCAATCGGATCGTGCCATGGGTTTTTGTTTGTTCAATAATGTTGCAGTCGGCGTGGCGCATGCGATTGAACGTCATCATTTGCAATGTGTTGCGATTCTGGATTTCGATGTGCATCATGGCAATGGCAGCGAAGAAATTTTCCGTGACGATCCGCGCGTCATGCTGTGCTCCACTTTTCAGCATCCCTTTTATCCCTATAGTGGTACCAATAGCGGCAGTGATCGCATGATTAATGCGCCCCTTCGGCGCGACGCCGATGGTGCGGTTTTCCGGAAGGCGGTGAGCGAGTACTGGCTGCCGGCACTGGATCGATTCAAACCGGAAATGATTTTTGTCTCCGCAGGATTTGACGCTCACCGGGATGACGATATGTCACAAGTGTATCTGAGTGACGACGATTATATCTGGATCACGCAGCAGATCAGGGCGATTGCGGATCAATATTCACAGGGTCGGATTGTATCTGTTCTGGAAGGCGGTTATGAATTGCGGTCGTTGGCTCGTTGTGTGGCGGCGCACATACGGGTGTTGCATGCGGAAGAAGTCTTTCAACCTTCTTTATCGCGCGATTACCAGGAATAAAGCACTGTGTTTCCTGCGGCGTGTCGTAAAACCAGGTAATTCCAATCCAGTAAGCAGTATGGTATAAATTTGAGATAATGAGTATCCGGCTTGGAATGGATGGATTGAAGCTTGTCGCTTGGAGCTCTGGAATCGGTTTAGAATAAATAGATTGATTTACATACTTTTGTGTTCATTCGAGGGGAAACGATATGCTCGTGACTTTTACAACTGATGCTCATGCCAATATCACCATGTTTGGGGATGTTGCCCTTATCTTGCTGAAAATGATGGGACACAGCAAGACTGTACCCGGAGCTGTTTTGGCCGCAGATGTTCCAATGGCGTTGAACCGGTTAAAAGCTGCCGTAAGTGCAGAAAAAGCATCGCCACCGGTTGAAAATGAAGGTGAGGAAAATGACCAGCCGGCGGTAAGCATTGCTGATAGAGCGCTACCTTTAATTAATCTACTGACTGCAGCAGCAGAAGCTGAATGTGACGTAATGTGGAAATAAACCTAATCGATAATCAGGTGGCAGCTGATATGGCCAACAGCAGGGGAGTTAAAAACTGCTTTATAAAAAACATATCAGGTTATTGCTGATAATATAAGCCAATAATTTATTGATCAATCTATCAGAAGCAACAGAGAAAATGAAAGAAGAAATTAAACAAAGATTACAAAAGAATGAAATCTGGCAGCGTGGACTCTATATGCTATTTTTCATTTTCATCTATGGCGTTTCAAAATTTGTGGTCGTAGGCGTCATGTTATTTCAATTTCTTACTATTATCCTGACCGGTAACGTCAATGAACAATTGCTGAGATTTGGACAGAACCTTAGTACGTATCTTTATCAAGTGACATTATTTTTAACCTATAACAGTGAACAGCGCCCATTTCCATTCAGTGCTTGGCCAGACGGCGTGCCTAACCATAAAGTTCATTATCTGGACGAATAGATAGGCAGACACAATCCAGATGTGGATTTCTCGCTTCCTGCATTCGAAATGCGAGTAACTTTATGGGTAATATGAATCCCATGCTAAAACGAAAATTTCCATCTTGGGCTATCGCCTTTCGAATTATTTCTGATTTGTAATAAAGCTTCTTCTGTTACGCACAGTTTCTGTGGATAACTTTGTGAATAAATCCTTATCTAACTGGCTGGCTTAAATATTTTTAAAGGTTCTTCTAAATTCATCAATAAGTGGATAAATATAATTATGCAATATTTATCATGCAGTTATGATGAATTCTTTCATCTTGACATGAAGATATTCTGAGCGCCTACTGTGACTCGTAGAAATTGTGGATGATTCAGGATGTCAAGAAAAATGTGATGCTTGCTAAAAAGCGCCTATCCAGGCCAGAACTGAATAAAATATACCTCAATTCAATTTGATATGTGTTGTCAAAAATGGAGTTCATCGATTTAAGCAGCCAGTAGATTGGCATAGTATTGCTGCGTAAATTGTGCTGGTGACAAATTGATGTTTCCCAACCAATGCGAGTTCTCCTCGTTTGTCAGCATAAACCCAATTCTTTAATGTTCCTTTCGATAAAGACAGCCGTTTTGCTGCCTCAACCAAAGTTAATCCACTTTCTTTGAAAAATTTAACTGATTGCTCCCTAAATTTCTGACTATATTGTGTGCGGGGTAATTTCATCTCCATCCTCCATTTCATGTTTCCATTTTATGAAACTTTGGACTCCATGAAAATCAGCATACCTCAGTCTATATCTGGTGGAAAAAACGCCGATCTCGCCATTTAAGCCGGCGGCTCCGGGCAGGCGCAACTAATAACACAATCTGCTAGCAAAAGCTTTCTCAAAGAAACAGAACATTTCTCAAATATCCCTGCAAGATTGGATACGATTCTAGGTGGACTGATTGACCGCATCCTTGATTCGATTGGCCCACACGGTAGCTTCTAATTCCATCTTAATGAATTCATCCATGTTGATAAATCCCATCTCCGACAACATGCATGAAACCGTTTCATATTCGCCTTTTTCATGAGCCTCGATTAACTCCAGTTGATGACCCAAATAGCCCCTTCGGGTCAAAAGAGCTTCGCCCATATCCTTTTGGATACTGAGCGTGCTTACAAGCTCGGACATTTCCATCCCAAGCAACGTATCGAGTAATGATAAAACCCCTACCATAAAGGCCCGATCCTGATGATTTTTATCATGCGGACGATCTGCAATGGCGATTGATTCCAATAATCTGCCACGTACGGTCGCTGTCTGCATTAACGCATCCGATGCGCCGCCATCCCTTTGCTTAGCGGCATAGAGCAATATCTGTATCCAGCGCTGAAGCTGTTTCCGGCCAATAATCATAATGGCCCGCTTGATAGAATTAATCGTACTTGGCAAACCGCTCGCAGCGGAATTTACCATACGCAGCAGGTTATAGCTTAAGCCGGGTTGAAACTTAAGCTCGTTCTCAATTTCAGTTACTTCGCCGTCTTTAACCACTAACAGCAATAGCTTCAATAGAGATAGTTTCGAAGGATCAATGCGTTTTCCCGAGATAATTTCTGGTTTTGCAAAATAAAAGCCTTGCAGCATCTGAAAGTTCAACGCAATACATTTTCTGGCGGTTTCCTTGCTTTCAACTTTCTCAGCCAGTAATAACAAAGGCCAGCGTTTTAGCTTATTTATAAGATCGTGAAGATTGTTCTGGTTTAATGCAGTAATATTAATTTTAACTATATTGATAAGCGGCATTATGCGTTCAAGCCGTTGATCCAGTTGAACGACATTAGAAAGTGCCAATTGATAGCCTTTTTGCTTTAAGAATGAACAGCGTTGTATGATTTCATCATTAATTTCTACACTTTTCAAAATTTCAAGCACGACATGTTTCTTTGGAAGCATGAAAATTACGTCATTCATCAATAGCTTAGTATCAACCTTAATGAATCCGCGCCGTTTGCCTATCACATTTTCTATACCTAGCTGACCGTAGGTATCAATGATGACATTGGCTGAAGCAGCGGAATTATCGGTAACCTCTACACCGTTATTTTGATTGGAACGAAATAAAAGCTCAAATGCCACTAAATTTTGCTTGCTATCCAGAATTGGCAATCTACCAAGATAAACTTCCATTCTATTTCCCTCTATAACTTTGCGTTATTCTGTATGCATTTGCTTATCGTCCGAAATTAGAACGAGTTGAGTTTTTGTAAAACATCACAAGCTTATGTAATGAAAGAAATAATAATACAAGGCATGAGAATATGGATTGACTGAGGAGCATATGCTTTCAGATTGACAGTTAATGGATAGCATTGAATACTTCAATGACTTGTAATTTAGCTACCGTAATAACCGATTCTACAATTTCTGCTGTCAAGCCCAGATAACTCCAGGTTTTAAGAGCACGATCTGATATAGCTGTTTCGAGGTTTAGTTGTTGATTAGTGCAAGGCTGGATATAGTTAGCGATACTTATGGCCGCACAAAGTGTATTGGCATCGGATTGATGTTCTCCACTTCTCATGGGATCAGATTGATACTCGACCATTTTCCATATATTAGAGGGTAGTTTCCATTGTTTTAAAAGTTCGGCGCCTAATTGCGCATGCGTAAAACCAAAAATCTTTCGCTCTTCCTGTATCGCAGCATCCTCACCCTGATTCAAGCAATTCAATACCTTTGCGGATTCTTTCGGAAACTGATTGAAAAGAATTAATCTCCCAACGTCATGCAACAATCCTGCAATGAAAAAACGCTCTCGACTATCCACACTTGACGCCAATAGGCGCGCAGTTACCCCACTCGTAATGCTGTGGTTCCAGAATGTATCCATATTGACCAGATCAGGTGGAATTCCTTTAAAAGTTGTAGTTACTGATGATGCAATTACCAGATTGCGTAATTCTTTATGTCCGATGATGGAAATGGCTTTCATAACGGTTTCAATTTTTCCGGAGAAACCAAAATAGGTACTGTTTGCGAACTTCAACAGTTTTGCCGTTAGTGCAGGATCACTTGAGATAATGCGTTCTAATTCCGTATTTGTTGCTTCCTCCGAATTAATCAAATCATTAATGCGAAACACAACATCCGGTAAGGAAAAAATAGATCGAACGTTAGTAACTATTGTGCATGGATCCATTTAAGTCTCAGAAAAATTTAAATTAGCGCAAATTTTAACTCTGTTGTGAACATTAGGGTGGCTGCTTCTGCGCAACCACGCACGTTGCCAACTGGAATCATCAAATGATGGTGCCAGTTGGCAACGCAAAGATTAAACGAAGATCATTCGTATTGCACTAATGATTAAACGGAGAAAATTGGCTGATTTCTCAAAAAAGCATGATTCAATTCAAGAGAAAACTTTAAGATATTGATTTTCCGGAGACAAGATCCAGATACTTTGCGTGAAGCTGTTCCTTACTTTCGACGATGGCAGGGTTGAGTGTAATGCAATCTACCGGGCAGACCTCTACACATTGAGGCTCATTGTAGTGCCCGACACATTCCGTGCATAGATTAGGATCAATCTGGTAAATCTCTTCACCTTGCGAAATCGCGCCATTTGGACATTCGGGCTCGCAAACATCGCAATTGATACATTCATCAGTAATAATTAATGCCATCTATATTCTCACAATTATTGGGTTAGTTTCTCGCTCAGTTTTTTTGCGACCAGTGGATGTACGAACGTATCGGCATTCCCGCCAAGCGATGCGATTTCACGCACGATGGTTGCAGAAACAAACATATACTGCTCTGATGGAGTCATGAATAAAGTCTCCACATCAGGATATAACTCGCGATTCATCCCGGCCATCTGGAATTCATATTCAAAATCCGAAGCTGCACGCAAGCCGCGCACAATTATCCGTGACCTTTGTTGTTGCAAAAAATTCATCAATAAACCAGAAAACGCCATAACCTTCACATTGGAGCAGTCTGAGAGAACCTCCTGTGCCATTTCCACCCTTTCTTCCAAGGTAAAAAAAGGTTTTTTGCTGCTGCTTACAGCGATTGCCACAACAATCTGATCAAACAAACGTGAAGCACGTCTAACTAAATCCTCATGCCCGCGGGTTATTGGATCAAACGTACCGGGATAGATCGCTTTATCCATAATGTACGAACTCCAGCAGTTGGTAACGAACAGCTCCCGTCTTTGCGCTGCGATGTACCTTCCATTGCTTATCCAGATTCCATGCATCTCTGGCTTCAGAATAAACCAGCCCATCCTCTTCAAGATGTGACGGCAGCAGTAACATTAATTGAGGAAGTAAATCAAGACGGTAAGGCGGATCAAGAAAAATGACATCAAATTTACGTATATCAGATTTCATAAAATCCAGCGCATTCATCAGAAGCGGTTCAACCTGCATCGCTTGCAACTTCTCTTTATTTTCTCTCAGTGCCTTATATACTTGCACATCATTATCAACCATAACCACGTGTGCTGCACCACGTGACGCAGCCTCGAAGCCTAATGCACCGCTGCCTGCAAACAGGTCGAGGCAACGCAAACCGCTTAAATCCTGCTCCAACCAGTTAAAGACGGTTTCACGCACTCTATTGGCGGTAGGTCTTAAATCAGGATGCTCCGGAAATGTCAACAAACGGCTGCGCCACTGACCACCGATGATACGGATTTTTCCCTGCATTAACGTCATACCGAAAATTCTTTACTCCATCGCTCCGGCAATTACGGCGACCATGCCATCGGGTTGAATTCGCCGCTGAAATGCTTGCCGGATTTGCTCGGTAGTTACCGCCTCAACGGCTACCAGATAATCTGTCATATAAGTAAGTGGCAATTGATAAAAACCAATTACGGATAGGAAACCTAATATTTTGCTGTTACTGTCAATCCGCAACGGAAAGCCACCAATAATATTTTGTTTAGCTGCTACCAGTTCTTTTTCCGTCGGACCATTCAATACAAAATCTTTAAGTACTTTCTGGGTTAAAGCAAGCGCTTCTTCTGATTGTTCTTTTTTTGTTTGCAAGCCAATTTGAAACGGTCCTTGTTCTTTATATGGCGCAAAGAAACTGTAAACACTATAAGCCAAACCACGTTGTTGACGTACTTCTTCCATCAGACGTGAAACAAACCCTCCACCTCCTAGGATATGATTTCCAACTAGCAGGGGAAAATAGTCGGGGTCGCTTCGGCGCAATCCAGGATAAGCCAGCTGGATGTGACTTTGTGCAGCAGGATGCGGCAATCTTTTTATTCCTGTCACAGGAATTGCGACGGGTGGAACATTCCTTGATTGTCCGGTTGAAGGCAGGCTTTCAGTCAATTTTTCTGCAATTGCCGCCGCCTCCAATCGGGTTACATCACCGATAATCGCTATCACAGCCCCCTCTGCTACATAATGAGCGCGATAAAAAGCTAGCAAATCTTCCCGCTGTAATTTGCTGAGCGTCTCGACTTCACCTTGTTCATTGAATCCATAGGGATGATTGCCGTACAGCATCTTCATTAATTCACGTTCGGCGATATAATCCGGTTTAGTGCTGGATTCTTTTATACTTGAAATAGTTCGCTCTTTTTCCCTCGATAAGATAGCTTGCGGAAATTCCGGAAATTGAATAATTCGTGCAAATACATCCAGAGCTTGCTTGCGTTCTCGTTCACTACTCAGAGTACGTAAAACGATGCCAGCGCGATCCCGATCAAAATGACTTCTAGTCTGCGCTCCCACATCGGCTAACGCAGTGGCAATTTGATCCTCAGAAAAACCGCCCGCCCCCAGACTGAGCAGCTGCTGCACCAGACTGGCACAACCTGATTGACTGGGAATATCCATGCTGCTACCCGCTGCAAATTCGACACTAACATCCAGTATCGGGAGATCATGATTTTCCACAAAATATACGCGCGCACCGGAAGAAGCCTGCCAGAACTGAATGGGTAGCGAAGCTAATGCCCATTGGGAATAAAAGACAAACAGCATGAGTATTACAAAAAAGAATTGCTTCATTGGTACCAGAGCCTCCTACCGTGCACTCACAAGAACAAGCATGTCATAAAATTTTGCCGCTAACCGCTATTGCGCAATCCTGCTGTTACACCGTTGATGGTAAGATGAATAGAGCGTTTAACTTCTTCGCTATCTTCGCCAGATCGGTAGCGGCGGAGCAATTCCACCTGCAAATGATTGAGCGGATCGATATAAGGGATTCTATTGCGGATGCTGCGCGCCAATGTTGGATTGTCTTGCAGCAGCAAGACATTACCAGTGATCGCAAATAGCCATTTCTCACTTCTCGCGCGCTCTTCCTGGATGCGTGCAAAAATCTGCTCACGCAGCGCAACATCATTAACCAATTCGGCATAGCGTGAGGCAATACCCATATCTGTCTTAGCCAGCACCATATCCATATTCGACAACAGCGTTTGCATAAAGGGCCATTTCAGGTACATTTCTTGCAGTAACGCCAACCCCTGTCCGTTTTGATCTTCCTGATTCACAAATGTTTCCACTGCATGCCCGAAGCCATACCAGCCAGGCAACATCATCCGACTCTGGCTCCAGCTGAATACCCATGGAATTGCACGTAAATCTTCAATATCATCAGAATTTGTGCGCGAGGGAGGCCGGCTGCCTATGTGTAAGCCTGCCATTTCCCGGATGGGTGTTGATTCCAGAAAAAACTGCTTGAATCCCGTAGTTCCGAAAACCAGATCTTGATAGGCTGCAAAAGAAATCGCAGCAAGTTTATTCATCGCAGGATAATATCTGTCTGCATTTCTACCGATTGAATCGTGCCCCAGCAAGGTTGCCTCCATCGTTGCGGCCACTAAAGTTTCAAGGTTACGGCGTCCAATTTCGGGCTCAGTGTATTTACTACTGATAACTTCGCCCTGTTCGGTTACTCGTATTTGACCATTTACACTACCAGGAGGTTGTGCCAGGATACTCTGATAGCTTGGACCACCGCCACGCCCCACTGTGCCGCCACGGCCATGAAATAGACGCAATCCAATCTGATGCTTAGCAAAAACCTTGGTCAATTCAATTTCCGCCTTATAAATCTCCCAATTTGAGGCGATAAATCCACCATCCTTATTGCTATCGGAATACCCCAGCATCACTTCCTGAACATTACCCATTGAACTCAAAAGCTTGCGGTAGTACGGTAATGAAAATAATTGATCCATAACTT
Organism: Nitrosomonas ureae; assembly: GCF_900108305.1. Taxonomy (GTDB): domain Bacteria; phylum Pseudomonadota; class Gammaproteobacteria; order Burkholderiales; family Nitrosomonadaceae; genus Nitrosomonas; species Nitrosomonas ureae_B. Next base: position 73,973 of record NZ_FNUX01000002.1, on the reverse strand, counting down.
TGCCGCAACTTTGCAAGTCAGAGATTGTTTCAAACAATGGGATGATATTAAGATTCAATTGGGGATTTTCCCCGGTTTGCAGCAAATCCACCTGACGCAACAAGTATGCTACTTCCAGTATATTGATCACCCCGGTTGTCATGGAAATAATGTAATTCGGCATTGCTGCACGTCCGAAACGCCGATGAATTTCAGCCGCACACTGCAAAATGCGCAATTCGGATTGCGTTGTTTCCGAGAACTCCGAAGGAATAGTCAATAATGGATGCAGCCGATTAATTTCTAATAGCAACCAATCGATACGCTTTTCCTCACTCAGTTGCCGGTAATCCTTGTGACCCGTATAATATTCAAATAACTCGCTTACGACTTGTTCATGGATTTTGCTATGTTGACGCATATCCAGAGGTGCAAGATGAAAACCAAACACATCGGCAGCTCGCCGCAAGTTACGTAATGCACCACGCGCCACCCAAGAAGATTTATGCTGCTTCAGGGATTGAATGATTGCTTCAAGATCGTGTACAAATTCAGCGCTATTAGCATAGGGTTCTTTGGTTTCTTCCGTACTAAGCTGCAAAACTTGATGTCCGAATTTTTTTGCAGTGGCAACTAAACGGGCGCCAATGCTCAAAAATATTCGCCGATAAGGCTCATCGGATCGATTAGGAATATCCGGAGCGGTAGCAAGCAATTTTTTGACTTCGTCACTGACTTCTACCAAACGTTCGGTCAGACTCATGGAACGGCCAATTTTTTGCACAGCATCCATATAATATTCCAGTGCCACGGCTGATTGCCGCTCCATAGCTCGCAGCATAACTTCATGTGTGACAAAAGGATTGCCATCCCGGTCACCGCCAATCCAGCTTCCAATTCGCAGGAATGAAGTCACCAATGGAATATCGCCAGCCAGTCGCCGCTCGAGCAGATCTTCGATTTTTGCGTATATGTATGGAATTTCACTTAGAAAGGTATAACTGTAGTACGCCAAACCATTTTCAATCTCATCATAAACGGACAAGCGAGTCGGGCGTAACATGCGCGTTTGCCACAAAATTTCAATTGTAGCGCGTTGATTTTCTTCGTTATGGCGCAATTCATTCGGAGTCAGCTCAATCCAGGCCCGTTCTTTTAACAAACGCTCAATGGCCAATTGACAGTCCAGTATGCTTCTACGCTGTACTTCGGTTGGGTGTGCTGTCAGAACTGGAGAAACGATCGCTTTCTTGAAAAAATCGGCAAGGATTATGCGTGCATTACTACTGCTTTCCAATACACGCTCAAGCGCCAAGGTCACACTTCCTGCCTGCGGCGTTGAGCCGGCGCGCAGGTGAGCCCGCCGCCGCCGGTTATGATGCACATCTTCCGCAATATTGGAAAGCAGTGAGAAATAGCTAAACGCCCGAACGACTGGCAATGAATCCTTATCGCTTAATTGCTTGAGTATTGCTTCCAGCTCATGCCGCGCAGCGGGATCTTGCTCCCGATGGAAACGAATCGCTGTTTTACGTATATTTTCCACCAGCTCAAAAGCCTTATCTCCCTCTTGCTCACGTACCGTGTCACCCAGCATACGTCCAAGGAAACGAATATCCTCGCGCAATGGCAAATCTTTATCATTGACTAACTTATTAATATCATAATTCTCTGAATCAACATCATTCATTACGTTCTACATCCACTATAAAAAATGAAACTAGTATCCATTACCGGCACGCCAAGTCAGGGTCGGCCATGTTAAAATGATTATCAGTAGGAATTTTTTGTAATTTTTTCATTTTATATTATTAATGCCCAATTCATTTTTATTTCCCAAGAAAATCATCATTGCTTCACGAGAAAGCTTACTTGCTATGTGGCAAGCCAAGTTCATTCAGAAATGCTTAAGCGGATTATACCCGCAAACTGAAATCAGCATACTTGGTATGACAACGCGCGGTGATCAAATACTGGATCAGTCATTATCCAAGATTGGCGGAAAAGGCCTGTTTATTAAGGAGCTTGAACAAGCTCTGGAAGATGGTCGCGCTGATATTGCGGTACATTCCATGAAAGACATGCCCATGAATGTTCCAGAAGGATTCAAGCTAGCTGCCATAACTGAGCGAGAAGATCCGCGTGATGCGTTTGTTTCCAATCACTATGCCAGCTTGGATGCGCTGCCCGCCGGCAGTATCGTCGGCACATCCAGTTTGCGACGCGAAAGCCAATTACGTGCACATTTTCCGCTACTTCAAGTACAACCATTGCGAGGGAATGTTCAGACCCGGTTACGCAAACTCGATGAAGATCAATATGCAGCAATTATTCTGGCTGCCGCCGGTTTAAAACGGCTTGAACTCTCCAATCGCATTACAGCTCTACTTAATCCTGAACAAAGCTTGCCTGCGGTTGGACAAGGCGCTTTAGGAATCGAATGCAGAGCCGATCGCATGGATCTGGTCCAGCTTATGCAACCACTACACCACCAGGCAACTGCTTATTGCGTTGAAGCTGAGCGTTCGATGAGTCGTGTACTGGGAGGTAGCTGCCAGGTGCCACTCGGAGCATTTGCTGAAATTGACGACGATAAACTCCGGCTCCGTGGATTCGTTGCTCAGCCCGATGGTAAGCGCATAGTGAGCGGAGCTTTAGATGGTAAACCTGAAACCGGTATTGCAATGGGGCAACAATTGGCGCAAAAGCTAATTAAACAAGGCGCGGACGAAATTCTGGCTGCTTTGGTGTCTGCCGAGGGCTGGAAATAACATTGCCTACCGATAAACAATTGAGCGGGATTAACATACTGGTCACTCGTCCGATACATCAATCCACTTTTCTTGCAGAAAGCATTCACGCTAGCGGTGGCGATCCGATTTTACTTCCAGTACTGGAAATTGCCGATGTCACGGATATTACTCCCTTGATTGATCTGATTAATCGATTGGATGAATTTGATTGGGCGGTATTTGTCAGCCCTAATGCTGTTACCAAAAGCATGGATTTAATTACCAAGCAACGCGCGCTGCCTCCTGACTTAAAAATAGCTGCTGTAGGAAAAGGCACCGCGGATACCTTAAGGCGGTATGGAATCAGCGAGGTTCTTATTCCAATCGAGCATTTTGATAGTGAAGCATTACTTAAGTCAGAAGAATTACAAAACATGACCGGAAAACATGTGGTCATTTTTCGTGGCAATGGCGGGCGAGCATTATTAGGTGACACACTCGCGCAACGCGGCGCACGCATCGAATATGCTGAATGTTACCTACGCAGGAAACCCGACATTGATAGCGCACCTTTGCTCGCTGCCTGGTCACAAGGGAAAATACACGCAGTAATCATTACAAGTAGTGAGGGATTGCATAATTTATTTGACATAATAGGCACGCTTGGCCAACAATTGCTGAAAATAACTCCTGTTTTTACAGCGCATGAGCGCATTGCCCAGGCAGCCAAAGAGCTAGGATTGGAAAAAATCGTGAAAGTGCCATACGCAGGTGATGAAGGTTTACTGAAAGGTTTGTATATATACTTTCAGTCAATGAGAAAATAGTGTTTTTTTAAATGAAATATAAGAAAAAGGGCCCTGAATAAACTAAAAATAGTCGCGCATCAATTGCACTCACCGCAGCGGTGGGTGTGTATTTATAATCCGTGATATGAATTAATAATGATCGACTCGATTGCAATGAGGAGAATATATGAAACTGATAGTCTGGCTAATAGCACTATTCGCTGCTGCCGTAGCTGTTACACTTACTGCCGAACACGTCACCGGGCATGCTTCATTGGTGATGCCGCCTTATCAATTAGAATTACCGCTCGATCAGTTTATTATTGTAGTGATCGTAGCTTTTCTAGTTTTCTATTTTTTAGTACGGCTCATCCTGGGGATATTCGGATTCAGCAAAAGGCATCGCCATAAAAAAACGGATGAGATGTTGCTGTCCGGACTGAAAGCTTACTTTGAAGGTGATTTTGTTAAAGCACAAAAGAATGCCGCCGTAGCATTAAAACTAGCAAATTCAGCAACTGTGAAAGCAATCGGTGCTGTTATCGCAGCTCGTTCAGCGCACAAGCTCAATCAAGCCAGCGCACGAGATCAATATTTAAATAATGCATTCGATCAAGTACCCAGTGAGAAGTCCTTATGCCTTGCCACAAAAGCTGAATTCCAACTGGATGACGGAAATCATCAGGATGCGCTTAAAACCTTACAGTCATTATATTCAGGAGGAGGGCTGCAACCAACTGCAGTGTTGCAACTGGAGCTGGAAGCTCAGCAACGCGGCAAAAATTGGGATGCGGTGCTGGAATTAACCAAAGTACTGGAAAAGCGTCGATCGGCTAATAAAACATACATAAAAAAATTAAAACACGATGCACAAATAGAAAATATTAGAAGCAAAGCAACCGATTCACAATCCTTGAATCAGTATTGGTTGCACATATCGCCAATGGAAAAAATGGATAGTAAGCTTTGTGCAGCTGCAGTGCGTTCATACATTTCTCTAGGGAATTGTGCAACCGCAAATCGGATTATTGAACAGAATGTTCCGATCACATGGGATAACGACCTCATTGAACTTTATGCGGAGTGCCTGGATTATCATGTCAACAGGCAAATCGAATGCGCAGAAGTATGGTTGAGATCACAGCCCAACAATGCACAACTGTTACTGACGCTCGGTAAACTCTGCACACATTGTGAACTCTGGGGCAAAGCGCAAAATTATTTAGAAGCCAGCTTATCGGTTGAACCAAGTTATAAAGCGCATTTTGCACTGGCACAGCTAAACGAGAGGCTGGGCAAACATGAATTGGCTATGAGTCATTATAATAAGGGGCTCGAACTGTGCCTAAAACAGCTTATTTCATAGATTGCTAATAAGCGCTTTCCGAGAAGTTGAAAAGGCCGCAAAAAACAGAAAGAAGTATTATAACTAAAATGAACACAGAGCCTGTTTAGCTTTATATAACTGTGATTGCATTTAGAGACTGCTGGAGGCCTTTTCTTTATATGGACTCAGATACTTGGGGGATTGCTGGTCGAGGGCGTGAATACATCTGAGAAAAAAGCATTTTTAGGCAGATTGCAATAAAGAGTAAAGTCGTGATACGCTGCTTTTATCATAGCAGGGGCGCCACAGGCGTATATCTGATATTTTTCCAGATTCCTGAAATCCTGTATCACAGCCTCATGAACCAATCCTGTTCTTCCTTTCCAGTTATCAATTGGCAAGGGTTCGGATAATACAGGCACAAAGGTGAAATTTTCATGCTGTTGCTGCCAACTGTCGGCTAACTCGGCTAAATATAGATCAGCTTTTATGCGTGCGCCCCAGTAGAGAATCATTTTTCTTTTGCCGCCCCGGTCATTTTCCTGATATAAAACGTGCTCAAGAATACTTTTTATTGGCGCAAATCCTGTTCCACTAGCCAGAAAAATTATTGCAGCATCTTCAGGCACATCACGCAGAAAGAATGATCCGAGCGGCCCAATAAAGCGAACAATATCCTTAACCCTCATTTGGTTAAAAACATATTCCGTAAATGCGCCGCCGGGATAATTACGCACATGCAATTGCAGAACCTCATCATTATGAGGGGCATTTGCCAAAGAAAAACTCCGGCGTTTTCCATCTTTAAGCAAGATGTCAATATATTGGCCTGGTAAAAATTGTAATCGCTGCTTGGCAGGAAGCTTTAATGAGATAACCATAACATCGGGAGCAACAAGATCGAGCTTATGCACACGGCAAGGCAAAGTCTTTATTTCGATATCTTTAATCGCACTGATTTCCTGACATTCAATGGTCAAGTCAGTCAACGGAGAAGCGCAGCAAAACAGAGCGTTACCAGCATCTCTTTCCTCTTTAGTCAGGGTTTCTTCACTATAATCACCGTAATTCACCGATCCCTGAATGATTTTTCCTTTACAAACCCCACAGGAACCGTTACGACAACCATAGGGAAGCGAAAAACCTTCGCGCAGAGCTGCGTCAAGAATGGTTTCTCCTGTCTTTACTGTTAATATATGTCCGCTAGGTTGGATAAGGATTTGATGCGACATTGAGTAGCAGATAAGAATGAATACTATTTGGAAATAGAATAGATTGTATGAAAAAAATATTGTTAATTATCGGTTGCGGCGATGTCGCTTTGCGGACAGTACCGCTACTAAAAACACACTACCGTATCCTCGGTTTATATCGTAACGCAGACCGTGCCGATCTGCTACGCGCAAATGACGTTACTCCAATTTACGGTAATTTAGATTGTCTCAAAAGTCTTAAGAAGCTCGCGGGAATAGCACATTTGGTCTTACACCTGGCCCCTCCGCCCAATTATGGAAAACGAGACACAAGAACGCTGCATTTATTGTCTGCTCTAACAAAAAAAAAGAAAACCAATCCGGTAATTTTACCACAACGACTTATCTATATCAGTACCAGCGGGGTTTATGGTGACTGCCAGAGTAATTTAATTGATGAAACTCATCCAGTTCAGCCTGAGAATGATCGAGCAATACGACGTGTCTTTGCTGAAAAACAGATACGTAGCTGGGGGAAACGTAATCATATTTCGACCTGCATAGTGCGGGTACCTGGAATCTATGCAGCCAATAGATTACCTTTGCAACGTTTGCGAGACGGCCATCCCACATTATTGGATGCTGAGGATAGTTATACCAATCATATACATGCTGAAGATCTGGCTCAGATTATTTTTGCTGCCATACGGTTTGCCAAAACCAATAGAATTTATCACGCCTGTGACAATTCTCATCTCAAAATGGGGGAATATTTTGACTTAGTTGCTGATTATTTTGGCTTGCCGCATCCTCCTCGCATCACTCGAAGCCAAGCTCAAGAGCAAATAACACCCGGTATGCTATCTTTTATGAAAGAATCCAGGCGGCTTAGAAACGTCCGAATAAAAAAAGAATTACATATTAACTTGCTCTATCCCACAGTCCACGAAGGCATCAAAGCAGCATTGATTAATGATCAGTAAATCCAATACTCGGTCTGATATTAATTCGTCAAATTTTTAGCTCGCACTAAGTAATAGTCAATCGATGCCGTTAAATCCGCACAATTTTAAAACAATCTTCTGATTCTGTTATCCAAAAAGATAAATTGGAATTTTTGTGGCGTATCCGTTAATAATTATTAACTATCAATAGCATACCGAGTTTTGAAGGAGCTTATTATGGCAACTGTAACCGCAAGCACCGAGAAAAAAATAAAAGAAATCAATTATTCGTGGGAAGGAAAGGATAAATCTGGAAAGCAACTAAAAGGGGAAATGCGAGCCGCAGGAACTGTAATTGTAACTTCCACATTGCGCCGCCAAGGCATTAAAGTTACAAAAATAGAAAAAATGCAATCCAATGGTAGAATTATTGAGAAAGATATAACCCTATTTACGCGTCAGCTGGCAACCATGATGAAATCAGGTGTGCCGCTTCTTCAAGCATTTGATATTATAGGAAAAGGACACAGCAATCGGGCCTTGAGTAAATTATTAATGGATATTAAATCTGATGTCGAAACGGGCAGTAATCTCACGGATGCATTCCGCAAATACCCGCTTTATTTCGATGCGCTATATTGCAATCTTGTTGGCGCAGGCGAAGCGGCGGGTATTCTTGATACTATTTTAGACCGCCTGGCTACTTATAAAGAAAAAATTCAAGCTATCAAGGGAAAAATTAAGTCTGCTCTTTTTTACCCTATTTCAATCATTGTAGTTGCATTTGTCATCACAGCAATAATAATGATTTTTGTAATTCCGGCCTTTAAGGATTTATTTGAAGGATTCGGTGCCGATCTACCTGCTCCAACACTATTCGTAATGACTATTTCAGATTTCTTCGTTGCCTATTGGTGGGCAATCTTTGGCATTGTAGGCGGTGGAATTTATGCTTTCTTTTATACTTGGAAAAGATCTATTCCCATGCAGCGGGTTATCGATCGTGTTGCACTTAAGATTCCTGTTTTCGGAGAAGTAATTCGTAAAGCTACTATTGCACGTTGGTCGCGCACGCTGTCTACGATGTTTGCAGCAGGTGTTCCTTTGGTAGAATCATTGGATTCCGTCGCAGGTGCTGCTGGAAATCATATCTACTATGAAGCCACAAAGAATATACAGCTTGAAGTTAGCACAGGTAATAGTTTAATGTCATCAATGGCTAACAGCACTGTATTTCCCAACATGGTTATTCAAATGGTAGCTATCGGTGAAGAAGCGGGATCGCTTGATTCTATGCTTGGCAAAATAGCTGATTTTTATGAAGCAGAAGTCGACGATGCTGTTGCCGCACTTTCTAGCTTGATGGAGCCCATGATCATGGTTGTTCTGGGAACACTCATTGGCGGTATGGTGATCGCAATGTATTTGCCTATTTTCAAAATGGGTATGGTCGTTAGTTAGGTTTTATTTTTTCTCATCTACACAAAACAGCCATGACCTTACTCAGCATATTGCAAGATTCTCCTGTTCTTTTTATTTCCTTGATAGCGCTACTAGGTTTAATGGTTGGTAGCTTTCTGAACGTCGTGATTTATCGGCTGCCTGAGATGCTTAAAAGAAGTTGGCTGCAACAATGTGCAGAATTGCAGGGTCAACAAGCAAGCGAAACATTACCAGCATTTAATCTCATTAGTCCGCGCTCAGCTTGTATCCATTGCGGACACAAGCTGAGCGTATGGGAAAATATTCCAGTAATCAGCTATCTACTGTTACGTGGCCGTTGCTCCCAATGCAACGGATCCATTTCTTTCCGTTATCCTGCTGTAGAAGCGCTAACAGCTTTAATGAGCGGCATCGTTGCCTGGTACTACGGATACAGTCTGATAGCCATCGCGGCATTGATTTTTGTATGGGCGCTAATTACTTTGACAGTGATTGATCTCAACACACAACTATTGCCGGACGATATAACTTTGCCGTTATTATGGATGGGATTATTGGTGAACATTAATAATGGTTTTACCGATATTCAATCAGCCGTAATTGGTGCCGTAGCAGGTTATCTTTCTTTATGGTCAATTTATTGGTGCTTTAAATTGATAACCGGAAAAGAAGGCATGGGGTTTGGTGACTTTAAATTGCTGTCCGCAATTGGGGCCTGGCTAGGATGGAGCATGCTTCCACTCGTCATACTTTTTTCCTCGCTGGTGGGTGCTATCGTAGGAATTGGAATGATCGTCGCAGCAAAACTCAATAAGAATATACCCATCCCATTTGGCCCTTACCTTGCTGGTGGGGCGCTTATCGCATTGTTCTGGGGAGAAAAATTAAATCATGCTTACTTTGGATTGCTCTGATCAATGACTTTGATTGTAGGGTTAACTGGAGGAATTGGCAGTGGCAAATCAACCGTAGGTCAATATTTCGCAGATCTGGGTATTGATATTATTGATACTGACGTAATTGCCCGGATGCTAACCGAGCCCGGTGGTTTAGCCATGAACTCAATTAAAAATTCTTTTGGAGAAACCATGATAGCTGCGGATGGTTCTCTGAATAGAGAAAAGATGCGCGATTTAATCTTCTCAGATAGTAATTATAAGCTTGCACTCGAAAATATCCTTCATCCCCTCATTCTTGCCGAAACTCTCCAGCAAGTCAGAAAAGCTCTATCGCCCTACATCATAATCGCTATTCCGCTCTTATTTGAAACGAATGACTACGACAAAATAATTCAACGCAGTCTAGTTGTTGATTGCGAAGAGGAACAGCAAATATTACGGACGATGAAACGTAGCAAATTGCATGAAAATCAAGTAAGAGCAATCGTCGCCACACAGATTCCACGAACAAGCCGCTTGCAAAAAGCCGACGATATTATCGTCAACAATCTGGATATTGCATATCTGAAGGCACAGGTAGCTCAACTGCACAAGAAATATTTATCTTTATCATTATAAACATAACGTTACATCATTGCACTGAAGAATTTAACTGGGAAATTTACTTCTTTTGTGAAATAATGCCCCTGAAGCAGGATTCAATATTTCTAATCTTTGTTGTGGATGCATAATTATTGTGATTTGTTATGAGCACCCGCTTAATGAGCGTATACGTACCCTTCTCCGTCTTGAGGACTTATTCAATAAAATTGATTTCTTTTCAACTAAAGAGAGTGCGTCTGAACATCATGCTTCACTTATCGCTTTATTTGAGATTCTTGAAATCACCAATCGCGCAGATATTAAGTCAGATTTATTACAGGAACTGGAACGGCAAAAACTGCTACTCGAGATGTTACGAAAAAATCCGGATGTTTCTGAAACAGCTCTTGATAGTGTGCTCAATGACATAAAAATCACATTCAGGGAAATGCTGGATTTTCCAGGTAAAGTCGGTGAACACTTGCGTGAAAATGAATGGTTGATGGCGATTAAACAACGAATTGGAATACATGGCGGTTGCTGCGTATTTGATTTGCCATCCTATCATTATTGGCTCAATTTGGATCCTGTATACCGGCATGAGGATTTTAGTGAATGGCTGTCTCCATTCCAACCCATACGGAATGCATTCAGAATTGTATTGCTGTTGTTACGCAAGAGTGGAAGGACTCTAAGAGTTGTTGCGAATCAAGGTGTTTTTCAGCATTCCGGCTCAGAATATTCAGCGCATATGCTAAGACTTAACCTAAGCGATCAACTTCCGTGCGTACCCGAAATCAGCGCTAATAAATATGCATTAAATATTCGTTTCATTCCGACACAGGCAGGGCAAAAAAACAAAATTTATGAAGATGATGTAACGTTTGAAATAACCTTCTGTAATTTATAACGACATTCCAGGTTATTCCAGCAACATTCGCAAATCCAACAATCTCTTTTCTATATCAATACATAACGCACTTTCTTGTTTCTTGCTGTTCCATGTCGTTCGTTTTGCATTTGCTGCTTCAATTGTGACTCTTTTATCCTTAATAATAACTGAAATCTTATCAAAAGCTGATCTATCCTCATCACTCAATTCCCACGTCTTTTTATCTCCATCCGTTGTTCGTGGTTTGTTATACACCTCCACAACCAATAGAGCAGAATCAATTGAAGATTGTAGCGTTAATTTTGTTCTTCCTTCCCGTAATGTCAAAGCAGCCCCTTCAATCTTTGCTCAATCAATTATATGTATCACATTAGGCAGCCAGTTCGCTGGCAATCATCTCGGCCTGCCTTAATACCATTTCAGTCGCCAGCAATTGCATATCAGGCGGGTAGCCAAACTGTTTCAAAGTACGTTTCACGATCACTTTCAGCTTGGCTTTCACGCTCTCCTTGATGGTCCAGTCGATCGAAGCATTTTGACGCACCCGCTGGGTCAATACGATTGCCAGTTCACGCAATTGGTCATTTTGCATCAGTTCACGTGCACTATCGTTGCTGGCAACCGCGGTGTAGAAGGCATACTCAAATTCGGTTAAATTCAGTTTCTTGGCCTCTTGATCGGATGCGACGATCTCCTTGCTGATCTTGATCAATTCATCAATAACTTCCGCCGCAGTCAGAATTTTGCTGTGATATTTCTTGATGGCGTTTTCCAGCATTTCCATCAACGATCGGCTTTGCATCAGATTGATCTTGGCACGCACTTTCAGTTCATCATTGAGCAGCTTCTTCAATACTTCCAGAGCCACATTCTTGTGCTGATAGCCTTTGAGTTCCGCCAGAAAATCTTCGGAGAGAATGGAAATATCCGGCTTCTTGATTCCGGCGGCATCGAAGATATCAATCACTTGTTCGGATATCAGCGCCCGGTCAATGACTTGCCGGATGGTGGTTTCAATATCTTCATTGGTTTTGCCGCTGCCGGTGCTGTCGAATTTAGACAGACGTGCTTTGACCGCCTGAAAAAAGGCCACTTCATCTTTCATATCCAGTGCTTGCTCATGCGGGATGGCGATGGCAAAAGCCAGAGACAGTGCGGTCACTTCATTGATGTAGCGCTTCCTGCCATCGTCCAATCCGAGAATATGATCCTCAGCTGCCAGAATGAGCGCCAGCTTCTTCGAGGTATCAGCCCCAAAATATTCTTCATACGCAAAGCCGTTGTACATGGCGGAAACCACTTCGAGTTTCTCCAGTATGAGCTGTACCGCTTGCTCCTGCAACAAGGTCGGATCGCCTTTGCCGCCCGCATCGGAATAGAACGACAAGGCTTCTTTCAAATCCGAAGCAATGCCGAGGTAATCCACCACCAATCCGCCGGGCTTGTCACCATAAACACGGTTCACCCGTGCGATGGCCTGCATCAGGTTGTGGCCTTTCATGGGTTTGTCGATATACAACGTGTGCATACTGGGTGCATCAAATCCGGTCAACCACATATCGCGCACAATCACCAGCTTCAATTCATCACTGTTGTCCTTCATGCGTTCAGCCAGTAGCTTGCATTGCTGCTTGGTAGTGTGGTGTTGCGCCATGATCGGGCCATCGGAGGAAGCCGCCGTCATCACCACTTTGATCACGCCCTTGTTTAAACCATCGGCATGCCAATCAGGGCGCAGCTTGACGATCTCAGCATAAAGATCAGCCGCAATGCGGCGCGACATGCACACAATCATGCCCTTGCCGGCAAAGACTTCCTGCCGGGATTCAAAATGACTGACCAGATCCTGCGCGATGTTCTGAATGCGGCGCTCGCTGCCAATCAGCGCTTCCATCTGCGTCCATTTGGCTTTGGCTTTCTGCGTATCGGTCAGTTCATCCTGATCCAACTCATCATCCAGTTCCTTGATCAGTTTCCGGCCTTCCTCACTCAAAGCGATTTTTGCCAAGCGGCTTTCATAGTAGATGCGCACCGTGGCGCCGTCTTCCACCGCCTGAGCGATATCATAAATATCCACATAATGGCCAAACACGGCGGGCGTGTTGACATCCGTCTTTTCAATCGGGGTGCCGGTAAAGCCCAGATAAGTTGCATTCGGCAATGCATCGCGCAGATATTTGGCAAAACCGTACACCACTTTCTTGCCGATCACCTCACCGTCGGCATTTTTGTCGTCCACCGTTTTGGCAGAGAATCCATATTGCGTGCGATGCGCTTCATCGGCAATCACCACGATATTGCCGCGATCAGAAAGCTCTTCATACACGTTGCCTTCTTCCGGCTGGAATTTCTGAATCGTAGTGAAGATCACGCCACCGGACGCCACGCGCAGCAACTCCTTTAATTGCTGGCGGTTTTCCACTTGCTTGGGTTCCTGTCGCAGCAATTGTTTGCAGGCGGCAAAGGTATCGAACAGTTGATCGTCCAGATCGTTGCGGTCAGTAATGACCACAATCGTCGGATTATTCAGCGCCAGCACGATCTTGCCGGTATAAAACACCATCGACAATGACTTGCCGCTGCCTTGCGTGTGCCATACGACACCGGCTTTTTTGTCTCCCTTGGGTTGCTGCGTCACATCCGGTAAACCATAACTGGCCGGACTTTGCATGATTTTGCAATTAAGACCAATGTCTGCTGCGCGCAAGGTGGAAGCCACGGCGGCATTGACGGCGTAATACTGGTGGTAGGCGGCAATCTTTTTGATTGTGCTGATACTGATCACGCCGGTCTGCGGATCTTCTTTCCTGGATTTATCAAATACCACAAAATGCCGCACCAAATCGAGCAAGGTTTTTTTGTTCAGCATGCCCTTGATCAAGGTTTCCAATTCCGGTTGTTGGGGCAAATGACGTAGGGGCAAATGATTATTTGCCCCAACAATATCTGCCTCTACATCATCAGGAATTTTCCACGTCATAAAGCGGCTGAAGCCTGATGACAGCGAACTGGCTTTGGCTTCCAGTCCATCAGAGATCACCAGCAAGGCGTTATAAGTAAACAAACTGGGGATGCTGCGTTTGTAGGTTTCCAGTTGTCGGAACGCGGATTGGGTGCTGGCGTTTTCATCGGCGGCATTTTTAAGCTCAATCACGACCAAGGGGATGCCATTCACAAACAGCACCAGGTCGGGGCGTTTGTTCTGGTTGTTTTCGATCACGGTGAACTGATTGGCCACGATAAATTCATTATTGCCGGGGTTTTCAAAATCAATCAGCCAGACGATATCGCCGCGTTCATTGCCTTCGTGCTGGTAACTGACTTTGATGCCTTCGGTAAGCAGGCGATGGAAAGTTTCATTGTTGCTGAGTAATTCAGGGGAGTGAATGCGCTCGACTTCTTTCAAAGCAGTCTGCAATACCGTGGCCGTCATGCCAGGGTTGATGCGCTGGAGCGCTTTTTCTAACCGGCCATTGAGAAGTACTTCGTCGTAGCGGGTGCGTTCAGGATGGTCGCCGTCAGGAGAGATATCGGGAGCGTGGATATGGCTGTAACCAAGATGTTCAAACAGTTTGATGGCTAAATCTTCAATCGCGGACTCGGTGAGTTTAGTCATTGTGAACCGATGCCGCCAAATTAAGACGTAATGCGGCTGCCAGAAGCCGCTTATCCTGTGTCCACAGCCGGGTATTGCCGGATAACTGTGTTGAAGCCAACAGATGCGCGTCGATCAGTCCGATGCCCAAGCCATATAAAGCATGCTTTTCGATGAAAACATTCACTTCATCGGTAAAAGCAACAGGGGCCTGGGGCAGGTTATCCAGCGCGGCTAGAATCTCTTCGCGTTGGCGCAAATTGCTCAGCGCCAGTTCGCCACGAACAAAGGGATGGCCTAATACGCTGTTCCCGGTCAGCAGGCGAACTAAATGCGGATCGTTGTTGCGCAGATGGTTAATCCAGACCGAGGTGTCGACTAGAATCATTCCGGCAGTTACTCGCCGGTTTGCCGGCGGGGGATTGCTTCCAATTGCGGTTCGCTGCCGCCTAAATTGGCCAGCCTCTTGGCGCTTTCACGCTCAATCAGGGCTTTCAACGCCTCTTTGACCAGTGCAGATTTCTCCTGCACATGGGTCAAGGCTTGAGCTTTCTGCAGTAATTCGTCATCCAATACGATAGTGGTTCTCATGTTTATCTCAGAATAGATCATCGAATGATGCGCTTTATTGTGCACGAAGACAAGTAGGGGCCAATAATCATTGGCCCTTAAACATGGTAAGTATCCGTTTCCCAGCGCTGCGGATTGGTTTGAATATATTCCGCGATTTTCAGGTAAGCATCCTCGTTGCGGATAATGTGCTCGTAATAATTGCGCTGCCAAACCAAATTAATATTGGTATTGGCGTGAAACCACCGGGTAACGCCAATTTTGAATCCCCGCACCATAGACCCAATTGTTCGGTGTTGCAATGGCCGGGGTGTTTTGTTTAATTGTGTGGGTGTTTCATTGAATGGTAGGGGCAAATAATGTAGGGGCAAATGATTATTTGCCCCTACGGTGATAATCCCATGCACATGATTGGGCATAACCACGAATCCATCCAATGTGACCTGCGGAAAATGCTCGGGTATCGCACACCAGCATTTTTCAACGATCTGACCTGCTGTATTCAGCGCCATAACCCCATCAACAATTTCCCCAAACAACGGCATCCGGTTATGTGTGCAGACGGTAATAAAATAGGCCCCAGCCTGTGAATAATCATACCCTTGCAAACGAATCGATCTGCGGTGATGGATGGTTGGATTGTAGGTCATGGTGTCCGGGTTATTGTTGGGATTGCAGGGGCAAATGATTATTTGCCCCTGCGACGGATCATCGAATGTTGTACGTAATTGTACGTGCGATCCTTTAGGGCGAATAATCATTCGCCCCTACGGATTATTGCCATTGATCAAATTGATGATGACTTTTACAATCGTGTCTTTTTCCTCTGGCTTGCTCTCGGCAATCAGCAACGTAAAGGCGACCAGGGCATTATCGGCAATCCGCTTTTCACCCTCTGCATTAAACAGATAATCATGACGCGCCAGAAACCAGACAAACAGCGCGGCGGCAATGCGTTTGTTGCCATCGGAAAAGGAATGATTCTTGACGATGAAATACAGTAGATTGGCCGCTTTCTCTTCAATACTGGGGTAAAGTTCTTTGCCGCCAAACGTTTGGTAAATGGTTTCCAGTGAGCTTTTAAAGGAATCATCTTTTTCATTGCCAAACAACCCGCTTAATTTTTCCCGTTTGCGCCACAGCTGAATTTGTTTGGTCGCTTCATCATAGGATATTTTAAGTTGGCCGGTTTTTTGGTTTCCCTTGATCTGTAAACGCTGATGATCGTAATCGTCCAGCACCGTCAGCGCGTGGCTGTATTGTTCCAGTATCGACAAAATGCCTTGTGATTCTTCGGCAGTTAAGTTTTTCTGATGAGACAATCGGGAAGATAAAGTAATGGCCTGTTTTAAATCCGCGAGCTTTTCTTGTTGTGCTTGCAGTTTCTTTTCATTCAAAGCATAGCCTTGAACCAGGTATTGTTTGAGAATATGGCTGGCCCAGATGCGGAACTGCGCGCCTTTTTTGGAATTGACGCGATAGCCGACGGAAATGATCGCATCGAGATTAAAATACTCAACCCGATAGATTTTTCCATCGGCGGCAGTTGTTGCATTTTTTGCAACAACTGAATCTCTGATTAATTCGCCAGAGTCAAAAATGTTTCTCAGATGACGGGAAATAACCGATTTATCGCGTTCAAATAATTCGGCAATTTGTAGCAAACTAAGCCACAGGCTATCCCGGTCAAACTTGACCTCAATATGAGTTTGTCCGTTTTCGGCTTCGTAGATAACAATTGAGCTTTGGGGCATCGTAACTTCAGTAAGTTTGGACTCTGAGATAATGCCATCAGGTTAATACATATTGCGGTCGTCAGCAGCGTTTAGTCACTGGTTTTTCGACGAAATATCTCGTTCAATTGCGGCTCGGAGCCACCCAGGTTCGCCAGCTTTCTGGCGCTTTCCCGTTCGATCAGGGCTTTCAACGCTTCCTTAACCAATACGGATTTCTCCTGAATCTGAGTCAACACCTGCGCTTTTTCCAAAAGCGCATCATCCAATATGATCGTGGTTCTCATGATTTACCTCCAAAAGAATCACCGAATGATGCACTTTACTGCGCACACAGACAAGTAGAGACGAAAAATCTATTGCCGCTACGCATAATCAACGCGCACCTCGCCGCTCATCAGTTTGGAGAGCAGGGTGTCGCGGAGGGTTTCGAGGGTGCGGATTTGAATATGGTTTTTCTCGATTTTCTCCCATGAACTTTGAGTGATAAATGAAAATTCTTCCAGCTTGCCGCATGGTGGAAGTTGGAAAACAATAGAACCAATATCCGAAGGCTTCAAAGATGGATAAGTTGACGTAGAGCCTTCGGCTATTGTATGTAAATAGTCCGTCATTTCATCATTGGTTAAAAGCAAGTATATGAAGTGTGGATCAATTTTTTTGCATGTTAAAACACAGAAACCAGTAGATACGACTAAATTTTCAATCGGATTTTTGATAATTCCATAGTGCTTTTGATCTGGCCTTACTGTAGAAATCAGAACATCATTGTGTTGAACGAGGCGCTTTGCCCTACTTGGCGCGTCATCCAAGGCAAAAGATTGGAAGCTTTCAATCTTGCCCTCTGTTAAAGATCCAGTATCTAAATATTCAATTGCTTGATACGGGTAGTTCTTGTCGATGCTTGCACGATTTAATTCAACAAAATCACCGATAGTTACCTCTTTCCAATCCTCCTGTGCTTCCTCCACAAACCATTGCCTGAACAGTGTTTCAGCCATGGCTTCGAGGGTTTTGTTCTGGCAGTGCAGCAGGTCGATTTTGTCGTCAAGGCTGCTGAGGACGGAGGCGATGGCTTTTTGTTCAGCGAGTGGAGGAATTGGAATTGTCATATCAAGCAAGTGTGGAACTTTGATGCTTGGTTGAACTCCTCCGATATCTAAACTTAACATCAAATCTTTACCAAGTGGACTTGATAAGAAATAGTAAACATATCTACTATCAACTCCAATTTTTAATCGAAGTGCAATTAAATTTTGTGCGATAGTTCCACGACGCTCTTCAACCAGCGCGACATTGCCTGTTGGAACTAATATATCCCCTGGTTGTGGATGGCCTTTTCTAAACCAATTCCTGTACGTCTCTTCCGAAACAAATTTTCTAATCTTTGAATAATCTGGAGTGCGATTACCATGAGAAATTGCGTTAACTTCTAGCAATTCATGGCCAATTTTAGAAATTGGTGGTGTTTTTCCTCGATTATCTACTACAGTATCAACTAAATTTCCCAGTGAAATTTCATGCCACTCACTCACACCTTCACCCTAGCCAAATTCTCAACAATCGCCTGATTCAACGCCGCTTCTTCCTGCAACTGCGCTTCAAATTCCGCCTTCAACGCAGCAAAACGTTCGGGAAAATTAAAATCATCCTCTTCATCCGGCAGGCCGACATACCGTCCCGGCGTCAGCACGTAATCCAGTTCAGCCACGCGCTCCAGTGGTACGGAGGCGCAGAAGCCTTTGATGTCTTCATACGGGTTGTGGATTCCCGCTTGCGCGGGAATGGCTGCGGGGTTGCGCCAGGCGTGGTAGGTGCTGGCGATTTGCTGGATGTCGTCATGCGACAATTCGCGCGTGCGGCGATTGATCAAATGGCCGAGGTTGCGGGCGTCGATGAACAGAATTTCGTGGATTCGTGGGTGGCATGGTTGGGGCAAATGATTATTTGCCCGTACATCATTTGCCCCTACGTTATTCGCCCCTACGGTTGCGGTAATGCGATTCCGATTCAAAAACCACAATGCCGCCGGAATCTGCGTATTCAGAAACAACTTACCCGGCAAGTTAACGATGCAGTCGATCAGGTTGCCTTCTGCAATGAGGTTCTTGCGGATATCCCCTTCGCCGGAGGTTTTGGAAGTCAGTGAGCCTTTCGCCAACACCACCCCGGCAATGCCGGTAGGCGACAGGTGGTAAACAAAATGCTGCAACCAGGCAAAGTTGGCGTTACCGGCAGGTGGCGTGCCGTATTGCCAGCGCGCATCGCTGCGCAATTGCTCGCCGCTCCAGTCGCTGACGTTGAACGGCGGGTTGGCGATAATGAAATCGGCCTTCAAATCTTTGTGCGCGTCGTTCAGGAACGAGCCTTCGTTGTTCCATTTCACTTGTGAGCTGTCGATACCGCGGATGGCGAGATTCATTTTCGCCAGGCGCCAGGTGGTCTGGTTGCTTTCCTGCCCGTAAATGGAAATATCGTTGATGCGGCCTTGGTGTTCTTCGACAAACTTTTCCGATTGCACGAACATGCCGCCGGAACCGCAGCACGGATCGAATACGCGCCCTTGGTACGGTTCGAGCATATTCACCAGCAGTTCGACGATGCTGCGCGGGGTATAGAACTGGCCGCCTTGCTTGCCTTCCGCCAATGCAAATTCACCGAGGAAATATTCGAACACATGACCGAGTACGTCTTGACTGCGCGCTTTGGCATTGCCCAGTGCGATATTGCCGATCAGGTCGATCAATTCACCCAGTGAGGTGGGATCGAGGTTTTGCCGTGCGTAGACTTTGGGCAGCACGCCCTTGAGCGATGGATTTTCCTTTTCAATCGCATCCATCGCGGCATCCACATGGGTTCCGATATCGGGTTGCCTGGCTTGTGCTACCAGATGCGACCAGCGCGATTCGGCGGGAACAAAGAATACATTCTCTGCTTTGTATTCATCTTTATCTTCCGGGTCGGCTCCGGCAAGATCGCCTTCACCCGCCTTGAGCCGGTCATACCATTCCTCAAAAGCATCGGAGATGTATTTCAGGAATATCAGTCCCAGTACCACATGCTTGTATTCCGCTGCATCAATGTTTTTTCGTAACTTGTCAGCAGCCTTCCACAGTTGTTTTTCCAATGGCTCTTCTTTGATTTCTTTTGCCTTAGCCATGGTTATGTATTCTTTCCTTTTAGTATCAGTATAAACATCATGATGTTTGAATTGGATTGCAACGATACAACAAACAACAAGATATCAATAGCAGATCATTTAATAAAGACCAGAATATAACGACCTGGCGATCTTCATTCATTTATTACAGAGATAATCTTTGCATGTGTGGCGGCATTCAATGCCAGGATCATAAAATCTGATTTCCGCAGTCCGATGCAAAATTGCCGATAAAACCGCGTAATGGCGGCGTCACCTGGATGGTACCCGGCATGGCTATCCAGACATAGATTCTTTCAGCATATTTGACATCGCTATGGCTGGTGTGTTTGAATGCTGTTTCGTATTTCAAACATGGAGTTATTCGAAAATGTCAAATCGTGGCGGGAAAAGAGAGAATGCAGGCAGGCCGCTTGGCCAGGGTAAATATGGTGAACCGACAGTTACCATGCGCATACCGCAAAGTCAGGGAGCTACCATCAAAAACTTTCTGGACGCATACCAGCTTAAACAAACAGGCTCCGATCATGCAGCAACTAACGTGGATGAGTTCTTTATTCCTTCCATTAGCGATCAACCAACCTTGCTACCGCTTTTTTCCACCAAAGTGGCGGCGGGTCTCCCCAGCCCGGCGGATGATCACGTCGAGAAAAGCCTCGATGTCAGTGAATTTCTGATTGATCATGCCGCATCGACATTCTTCGTTACGATAAAGGGGGATTCAATGATTGATGTCGGTTTGCTGCCAGGCGATAAAATTGTGGTAGATAGATCAAAGACACCAGGCATCGGTGACATTGTGCTTGCAGTGGTTGACCGTGAATTCACCATCAAAATCCTTGATTACGGGGCGAACAAAATGCCACGGCTTATGCCAGCCAATTCATCAGGTGCTTACAGACCCATTTACATTCGTCCAGATACGCAATTTGAAATATTCGGCGTCGTTACAGGATCATTCCGCCGTTTTAAATGAGTAGGTTGTTGCCGTGTTATGCACCGTTGGATATGGAAACGACAGGACTACCTCAACCCAGGATCGTATCACTGAAATTGGCTTAATCCGTTGCGAATCAAACATGTCAGCAGACCTGATCCCTGTTTCCCTAAAAAAAAATATGCATAGGGAAAGCAGGGCTGCACTAGAAATTTTCTTGCTATTTTTTCTGTTCCCCGGTGCTACTCTTCTTTTCCTTTGTAATGGGATTCTGCACCCCATAACCTTCTTCCTTAGCCTTGTAGCCGCCATATGCACCGGCTCCCCCTGCAGCAAGAAGCCAGCATCCCGACATCAGTGGAATAGCAAGTAAAATTATCATGAAGCGCATCAATTTTGATTTCATCGCAACCCCCAAAATTTATCCAGATAAAACTAAATTACTATCATAAAATTAAACAGGTTCACACCCAATTCAATCTTAACTATATCGTATAAGATACGTGAGGTACAAGAAAAAGTCGATGGGGAACACCGGCTCCACAATACTACCGCCTGCGTTTTATATGCGCCACTATATCCATGAATAATTGCAAGATCATGACATTTATCGCTCATACGCCAGTACCGGCGCCAACCATCGTTCTGCTTCCTGTACTGACCAATCTTTCCGTTTGGCGTAGTCTTCCACCTGGTCTTTGCCAATCTTTCCGACAGCAAAAAATGTTGAATCAGGGTGTGCGAAATAGAAACCAGACACCGCAGCGGTCGGAACCATGGCAAACGATTCGGTAATGATGATTCCGGCATTCTCGGTTGCGCTCAAAGTCGAAAACAGCGCACCTTTTTCGGTATGATCCGGACAAGCAGGGTATCCAGGCGCAGGGCGAATGCCGCGATATTCTTCATTGATCAGTTGCGCGTTGGTTAAAGCCTCATCTTTGGCATAACCCCAGAATTCACGGCGCACCCGCGCATGCATATGCTCAGCGAATGCTTCCGCCATACGATCCGCCAATGCTTTAAGCACAATCGCACTGTAATCATCATTAGCATCCTCGAAGGCTTTAACGCGCTCGTCAATACCAAATCCCGCGCCTACCGCAAATAAGCCGATCGTATCTTGAATGCCCGTTTCCCTGGGTGCGATAAAATCAGACAAGCACCGATTCGGCTTGCCTGATGGTTTTTGATCCTGTTGCCGCAGACAATGATAAGTCATGGCAAGCTTATTGCGTGAAGGATCAGTGTAAATTTCGATGTCATCGCCGACGGAATTAGCTGGAAACAAACCGATCACTGCATTGGCACTCAACCATTTTTGTTCGATTATTTTCTTCAACATCGTTTGCGCATCGCGAAACAGTTGACTGGCTGTTTCTCCAACCACCTCATCTTGCAGAATATCCGGATAACGTCCGGCAAGCTCCCATGCTTGGAAGAAAGGTGTCCAATCGATATAGGGCACAATTTTTTCCAGCGGGTAATTATTCAGTGTACGGATGCCCATCAGTTCAGGCTGATGAGGCTGGTAATTTGTCCAGTCAGTCTGGAACGCATTGGCGCGTGCTTCAGCAAGCGTCAACAATTTCGCCGGCCCTTTCTTGTTCTTGTGTTGAGTGCGCACTTTCTCGTATTCGTCTTTTATTCCTTGCACATAATTTACCTGCAAATCCTGTGACAGCAGATTACTACACACACCCACCGCACGGCTGGCATCCGGCACCCAAACAGTCGGGCCTTCATAGTGTGGCGCAATTTTGACTGCGGTATGAACTCGCGATGTCGTTGCGCCGCCGATCAACAACGGAATGGTAAATCCCTCACGCTGCATTTCCTTGGCGACATGTGCCATTTCTTCCAAAGAAGGCGTAATCAGGCCGGATAAACCGATAATATCGGCTTTTTCACGCCGCGCCATATCAAGAATTTGCGCGCTTGGCACCATCACGCCCATATTGATCACTTCGTAGTTATTGCATTGCAAAACCACTGTAACTATATTTTTGCCAATATCATGCACATCACCTTTGACAGTAGCGATAACAATTTTTCCTTTAGGCTTGTTATCTCCCGATAATTTCTTTTCGGCCTCGATAAAAGGTAAGAGATGCGCCACCGCCTGCTTCATCACGCGCGCCGATTTAACTACCTGCGGCAAAAACATCTTTCCGGCGCCGAATAAATCACCAACCACGCTCATGCCTTCCATCAACGGCCCTTCAATCACCTGGATCGGACGGCCGCCCTGCCTGTCGATTTCCAAACGCGCAGCTTCCGTATCTTCCACAATAAAGGTGGAAATGCCTCTAACCAATGCGTGCGTCAAGCGCTGTTGCAGAGGCTCATCACGCCACGCCAGATCTTCAACCTGCTCTTTCTTTTGGCCTTTAAAATTTTCTGCGAACTCAACCAGAAGCTCAGTCGCATCCTTGCGCCGATTGAGGATGACGTCCTCCACCTTTTCCAGCAATTCTGCGGGAATATCCGAATAAACTCCCAGTTGTCCGGCATTGACGATACCCATCGTCATACCGGCCTTAATCGCGTGATACAGGAAAGCGGTGTGAATCGCCTCGCGGATCGGCTCATTGCCGCGGAAGGAGAACGAGACATTGGAGACTCCGCCGCTTATTTTGGCGTATGGAAGAGCCTGCTTGATGATATGTGTTGCTTCAATAAAATCGACGCCATAGTTATTATGTTCCTCAATTCCCGTCGCAATGGCGAAAATATTCGGGTCAAAAATGATGTCTTCGGGTGGAAAACCTATCTTATCCACCAGCAGATGATAGCTGCGACTACAAATCTCCACCTTGCGCTGCAAGGTATCGGCCTGACCCTGTTCGTCAAATGCCATCACAATCACCGCTGCACCATAACGGCGCGCCAATTTTGCATGATGAAAAAATTCCACTTCGCCTTCTTTCATGCTGATCGAATTGATAATGGGTTTGCCTTGCACGCATTTCAAACCGGCCTCGATCACGGTCCACTTGCTGGAATCGAGCATGATCGGCACCTTGCAAATATCCGGCTCGGCCGCCAGCAGATTCAGGAAAGTCACCATGGCTTTCTGCGAATCCAACATGGCTTCGTCCATATTGATATCAATAACCTGCGCCCCATTCTCTACCTGACTGCGCGCCACGTTCAGCGCTTCCGCGTAATCGTCGTTGAGAATCAAGCGGGCAAAGGCTCTGGAACCAGTGACATTGGTGCGTTCCCCGACATTGACGAACAATGAATCATCACCGATGTTCAGTGGCTCCAGCCCGGATAAGCGTAATTTCTTCGGAATTTCGGGCACCTGGCGTGGCGCGATATCGGCAACCGCTTGTGCGATGGCTTTGATATGCGCCGGTGTAGTGCCACAGCACCCCCCGACAATATTGACAAAGCCGGATTCCGCAAACCCCTTGATCTGATTCGCAGTATATTCCGGCGATTCGTCGTAACCCGTTTCGGATAAAGGATTCGGCAAACCGGCATTGGGATGCACGCTGGTATACACATCCGCCACACTTGCCAATTCTTCAATATACGGACGCATCAATTCTGCACCCAAAGCGCAATTGATCCCCACCGATAGCGGCCGTGTATGACTGATCGAATTCCAGAATGCTTCCGGTGTTTGCCCTGACAGTGTACGCCCGGAAGCATCGGTTATGGTAACCGAAATCATGATCGGCAGCCGTATGCCATGATCTTCAAAGTATTGATCGATAGCAAATAACGCCGCTTTTGCATTAAGCGAATCGAAAATGGTTTCAACCAGCAGGATATCCACCCCGCCATCGATCAATCCGCGAATCGATTCAGTATAATCAGCTACTAATTGATCAAATGTAATGCCGCGAAAACCCGGATCGTTGACATCGGGCGAAATAGATGCGGTTTTGGTGGTGGGACCGAGCACACCGGCAACAAAACGCGGCTTATCCGGTGTTTTTTCTTCATAAATCCGTGCTGCCTCGCACGCCAGTTTTGCCGCAGCAACGTTTAATTCATACACCACATCCTGCAAATGATAATCGGCCATTGATGCCGCGGTGGAATTGAACGTATTGGTTTCGATAATATCGGCGCCCGCTTCCAGGTATCCGCTATGGATCGATCGAATAATGTCAGGTTGAGTCAATGTCAGCAGGTCATTATTCCCTCTCAGGTCATGCGGAAAAGCGGCAAAACGCTGCCCGCGGAAATCCGCCTCTGAAAGCTTGAATGTCTGGATCATCGTACCCATCGCACCATCCAGAATCAGAATGCGTCGTGCAAATAAGCTTTTCAATAAAGCAGTGCGGGAATCTCTAGTCATCGATTTGAAAATGAGTAAAAGGTAGGGATGCGATATTATAACGTAGATCGCAGCGCTAATAAGTGAAGAGCTATCCACCAGAACAGCTCGAACAGCGCAAACATATTTCAGACTAACAGTCTGCATAGAAAAATTGAGCTGAACTAATTCAGCAAAATAAAATTTTTGTTATTTCCCTGTACTTCGCATTTCAGATGTGTTTTATACTTTAACGTTGGTTTACGGCCAACGTTGCTACGGATATGAATTTGATCAATCGTTAATCTTCTGATTTTATGACAATCCTTAGAATACATCACGTTTAAGCATCGTACTGGATATAATCAGTTCAGCAATCTGCCGATCAAAAAAGCAGTGAAACGCATTCATTGATGATAATCCGCTGACCATCGCCGACAATACCAAGAATCTTACAATTAAAAGGGAGTTTTGATGAGATCCATTTCCAAATTAGCTTTAGCGGTTTCCATGTCTTTTCTTTTTTCGTCTCAAGCTATCGCAAATGAAGAAATAACCGAAGATTCGTACCTTAGCAAAGCAGGCCTGAAATTTCTCTCCGGTGTGGTCAACATAGCTACCGGATGGGTAGAATTGCCCAAAAATATCAACTTAACCGGCCAAAAAGATACTCCGGTTTCAGGATTGACCGCCGTAACCTTAGGCGTACTGCAAGGTGCCTGGTATACCATTAATCGCACTGGATGCGGCGTAGTAGACCTTGTGACTTTTATGATTCCGACCAACCCACTGGTTGATCCCGTTTTTGTCTGGAATGATTTCCTGCGGGAAACGGAATTTAAGGGATACCAGATGAACTGATAGTGTCTATGGATTTTATCAATTCGTCCTTGTTTCTAGCCTGCTTCCGTTTATTTTGTTGAGAGTATTCGGGCGCCAATAATATGTGATCCCTTTCGTTGTTCAAACTCCAAGCACACTGCTCGCTCTCTTACTCCCGCTGAATAGCCGATTCTATTTTTCATCTCTGTCTCTCTTAAATCATCTCACTCCCGGAAAATCCGGGGTCATTCATTTGCATTTCTGACAAGCTTGTCAAGACTGACTCAATGCAATTTTCTTCGTAGACTGACGCCATGACTCAACGACAACTTTATTTGGCAGCTTACGATGTTTCTTGCAACCGAAGACTGCGGAAAGCCTTATGTGTGCTTCGAAGCTATGCATCAGGTGAGCGGGGTCAATATGGGTTATTCAGATTTATTTGAGAATGATAATAAGAATCGTTTGCAATTATAAAAATTATTGTGTAATATGCGAATTGTCCATCAGTTAATGATTGGCATACCGCAGCAACCAGCGCATCCCCACGCGTAGCCGGATGGTAGCAGATTACATTTCTTGTTCTTCCTTGCTGCGTGAACATAAGCCCTCACGCATCACTTGCCCGGCACATTTTGTTCTCCTCCTTTAAATGTGCCGGGTTCCTTTTTGGTATTCGTGTGGTGTTGTCAGTAACCCGGTCATCGCCTTCTCTGTCCTCCGATTGATTTCCAGCAGATAGTCCAGCTGCTTTTTTACAGAGGATTGATAATATATGGCCTGGAGCTATTTGAAGCCAATCCAGATTTACTCGTATTGCTGGTTGAGGGTAGAGATGCGCGGATACTGGCAACGAGTATCTGCTGAAACATACTAAGAAAGTATGTGATTATTACTTGGCTGGGTGGTATCAAGGCAGTCATCAGGATTCTCTGGAGACCGATAGTCGATAGCGTTCTGACAGGAATCACCGTCGATTAGAATCGACGGTGATTGGTTGATTCTACTGTCTTGGTACCTCCGGAGCTGCTTCCGGCGCTGGTTGCATTTCTGTTACAAAAATTTCCACGCGGCGATTTTCCGCTCTATTTTCAGGCGTATTATTTTCAACCATGGGTTCGCGGGAGCCGCGACCATCAATTTGAATGCGGTTAATCGGTATCCCCCGGCTTACCAGATAATCGCGCGTGCTGGCAGCCCGATTAACCGATAACGGATTATTGATTGCATTGCTGCCGGTGTTGTCAGTGTGTCCGATGATTTTGACGGCTGTATCTTCATTACTGATCAGAGTGGTTGCGAAATTATCAAGAATGGGCCTGAAGCCTGGTTTGATGTCCGCCCGGCCGGTGTCGAAGGAGATATCGCTGGGAATATTTAACTTGAGGCGATTGTCTTCGGTTTGCGTGACTTGCACGCCTGTGCCTGCGGTGGCTGTTTCCATTTCCCTTTTTTGTTCTTCCATCCGCTGTGACCACATATAACCGGCGCCAGCACCAAGCAGAGCGCCTGAGCCTGCGCCAATGGCAGCCCCTTTCTTGCCTCCAATCAGTGCACCGATCGCAGCTCCCGTACCTGCGCCAATCGCGGTTCCCTGTGCTGTGCCGCGTTGCGTGTCCGTCATGGTTGCGCAGCCGGTCAACGTCAGGATTATGGTTGGGATCATTAAAATTGAAAGAGTTTTCATTGGTATCTCCTTATTGCGTTATTTCGTTGTGCAATAGCTGAAACAGCTTTCAGATTACTATTGCAATAGGATTCAGAGAATACAACCACCCCTGGATATTTCATAGGCAGTGATGAATATCGTATCAGTAAATACAATAAGATTTTACATTGAAATATAAATAAACTCTCAAATCGCACCATATGCTGACGCCTATCTGATCTAGCGGCATCTGCATTTTATGCTAGATATGCTGTGCCGGAAAAATTCTAATTTCTTCTATACAGGGATTCGGTTCCGCTGGAATTGCAGTGAATGTGATATTGATTTTGTCAGCCTCTGATATACGTGCAAGCTGATCGATAAAGGCAAGATATTCCACATGGGTTTGGGAATTTTTGCTGGCATCGATAGTTGCAAATTGAATACGCCAGAATAGGTGATACCGATCCGACACGGTTAATGCCCAACCGGTGAAAACCTGGCGTATACCTGGAATCGCAGCATATCTGCGAGTGGCATTTATATCCTCTCTGCTTTAAGAGGCTCGTATTACTATCTTAAATCAATCGTGAGTGTTTCGAGTGCAGTGTTCAAATCATCCAGCGCAGATCCCATGATGAGACCGGCGCAGCTATGATATAGCCATAATTCACAGCCAACAGGACGGTGCAGATTACTACGCGCATGTATCTTAAATTCACGCCAGGCCAGAATAGGGCGATCCTCATCATTAGTGTCGACACATAACCACTCGGCATTATCCAGAATCACTTCTAATCCACGATGCTGCCGCAATATGACGCGCAGTGGATGTCCTAAGCGCAGCAGCGCAAGCCGCCCGCGGTTATAACACAACGCATCCATCTTTTTTGGGAAAATGCGCCAGGGTTGAATCAGCATTTCCATCGCTATCAAGATTTTGTTTCAAATTTTTATCTTATCAGTCTGCTTTTTTGGCTTTGGGCCTACTATCGGGCGATGCCTCAAGAAAAACGCGACTGGCGAGAATATCTTCCGCTTCAAGCGTAATAAGATCATTTTTGGACAATGATTTCTTGGTTCCAGAAAATAAACGGTTTGCTTGACGCAGCCTAGCCCGATCAAGGGCGTTGCGCACCGAGCGGGCGTTTGCAAAATGCTCCGATTTCATGCGCAAGCGGATATATTTTCCAAAAGCCTCTTCCCCGGCTTTGCTAAAACAATAATTCTGAGTCTCCAACATCAATTTGGCGATCGAAACTAGTTCATCTGCGCCGTAATCAGGAAAGTCGATGTGGTGCGCGATACGTGAACGCATACCAGGATTGCTATGAAAAAACTTATCCATGCGATCTTTATAGCCTGCCAGGATGACGACCAAATCTTCGCGGTTATTTTCCATCGTTTGCAACAGAATTTCTATGGATTCCGCACCATAATCACGTTCGTTCTCTGGCTTATAGAGGTAATAAGCTTCATCGATGAAAAGAACGCCGCCCATCGCTTTTTTTATTACTTCTTTTGTTTTTGGCGCAGTATGTCCGATATATTGACCGACTAAATCGTCCCGAGTCACTGAAACCAGATGACCTTCACGCACATAGCCCAAGCGGTGCAGGATTTCCGCCATGCGTAGCGCTACTGTCGTTTTCCCGGTGCCGGGGTTTCCGGTAAAGCACATATGTAAACTGGGGGCGCCCGCTGATAATCCCAGTTGCTTGCGAACACGATCGACCAGCAACAATGCTGCAGTCTCACGAATACGAGTCTTCACAGGAATTAAGCCAATCAACTCACGATCCAGTTTATCCAGTACTTCCTGGATATTTGTGTTGCGGAACTCTGCATCCAGATCAATTGATGGATCTTTGGATGAAATTAAGTTTTTAGATTGCTTGGGCATGTTTGATCACTTATTGAGGTCTCATGGATAATGCTTAAATACATAACTACATCATATTAATGAATCTTTCGATGACTTCCATTTAATACTAGCATGTTTGATTTGTTAACTCATTTCTCTCCCCCTCTCAGGAGAGAGAAATTTTACTTTTTACTGCTAGGGAAGCACTGATTAATTGGCTGCACGAGCGAATCACTTCGTTGCACGGTACTCGCGCCTTCGCCTATCTCGTTGATATGTCTCAGTTGCTGCGTTCCGGGCGCCTCGTGCTTCATCTCGTTCGCCGAATTAATCAGCGCTTCCCTAGTAACGCTCGGCTTCCGGTTTGTCAGTTGCATAGGAATGAATGGTGTAACTAACGCTTCGTCCGGCACCTTCCTGGCGTACTAAACTAAACCCTGGTTCTTTCTTGGGCCGGTTAACAATATACGACATGGTCGGGCTTTCCACACCGCGTGTCGAGTTAAATGCAGTCACGCGAATATAGTGGTTTGGAAAAGTTTTGCGGCAACTATTGATTTCCAGCAGAATTCCTGCGGGATCCTTCAAATCAAACATTGGATTGCCGAACATTTCCCAATAGGTATTGCGTGGATGAGGATCATCGGTATATTCAATTCCTATTGCCCAGCCATTTTTCAGCGCGTACTTAAGCTGTGCCGAGATTTGCTTGTCGGTCAGCGGGGGCAGGAAAGAAAATTGTCCCTGTGTAACTATATTGCCTTGATTAGTCATCATAATTGCTTCTCCTGAAAAGATTAAGCGTTTGCAGTTGTGGAAGGCACAAAGTCAGCGGTATCTGTGGAGTCGTAATTAAAGGTGATATCTTTCCACGTATCCAATGCTTGTTTGAGCGGCGTGCACCATTTCGCTGCATCTGCAAGAATTTGTGGGCCTTCTTTTACGTAATCCCGACCTTCATTGCGCGCCATAACCATAGCTTCGAGTGCTACACGGTTTGCTACTGCACCAGCCTGAATGCCTTGAGGGTGTCCAATGGTGCCGCCACCGAACTGCAGTATCACATCTTCGCCGAGATAATCGAGCAACTGATGCATCTGGCCTGCATGGATACCACCTGAAGCAACCGGCATACATTTATTCAGTGATGCCCAGTCCTGATCAAAGAACAATCCATGTTCCAGGCTTTTTTCAGTATGTGTTTCGCGTAAAGTATCGTAAAAACCTTTAATCATAAGCGGATCACCTTCCAATTTACCAACAACTGTGCCTGCGTGAATATGATCGACGCCCGCCATGCGCATCCACTTACAAATGACGCGAAAATTCATACCGTGATTTTTTTGGCGTGAATAAGTCGAATTACCCGCGCGATGCAAATGCAATATCATGTCGTTTCTGCGTGCCCATTTTGCCATCGACTGAATCGCGGTATAACCGATCACCAAATCGATCATGACGATGACTGAGCCCAGAGACTTTGCAAACTCCGCTCTTTCATACATGTCTTCCATGGTGCCGGCGGTAACATTCAAATAATGCCCTTTGACTTCACCGGTAGCGGCAGATGCCTTGTTCACTGCTTCCATGCAATACAGGAAACGATCGCGCCAATGCATAAAAGGTTGCGAATTAATATTCTCATCATCTTTCATGAAATCCAGGCCGCCTTTAAGCCCTTCGTAAACCACGCGGCCATAGTTCCTGCCCGAGAGGCCTAATTTAGGTTTGGTGGTGGCGCCAAGCAATGGGCGGCCGAATTTATCCAAACGTTCGCGCTCAACCACGATGCCCGTTGCAGGGCCTTGAAAAGTTTTCAGGTAAGCTACGGGAATGCGCATATCTTCAAGACGCAGCGCCTTGACCGCTTTGAAGCCAAACACGTTACCGATAATGGACGCGGTTAAGTTTGCGATCGAGCCTTCTTCGAATAAATCGATGTCATAGGCGATATAGGCAAAGTATTGCGCCTCGTTATTGGTACCCGGGCCTGTGTTGGGTACCAGCTCAGACTTATATGCTTTGGCACGATAAAGCTCACAAGCGGTTAGTCGGTCAGTCCATACTACGGTCCAGGTCGCGGTGGAAGATTCACCAGCAACTGCAGCTGCAGCTTCTTCATGATCCACACCGGGTTGTGGTGTAATACGGAACATGGCGATAACATCCGTGTCTTTGGGTACATAGGCAGGTTCCCAGTAACCCATTTTTTTGTACGGAATAACTCCTGATTGGTAACGTTCCTTACCTTCTTTCATCGTTTGTGAAGCCATCATATTCTCCAGGTAATTGATAAAACCACGCTATATACTTCTAGTTAGGAGGTATCTAACAGCGGGGCAGATATAGTGTAGAATCGCCAAATGATAAATAACAATCAATTGTTTCGATAGTTATAATAGACTTTTCTCTATAGATTGTAGAGAAATACAGGGGGCTTTATGCGTCATAGCACGTTACGGCAGCTTGAGGTTTTTGAAGCGATTGCTCGGTTGAAGAGTTTTACCCGAGCAGCTGAGGAATTATTTCTGACACAACCGACAGTATCGATGCAAGTCAAGAAATTGACCGAAGAGATTGGTTTACCTTTGTTTGAGCAAGTCGGCAAAAGAATCTATCTGACCGATGCGGGAGAAGAGTTATATCAAACCTGTCTGGGCATTTTTGACCATTTCTCCCGTTTCGAGATGATTGCCTCTAACATGAAGGGATTGAAATCAGGGAAACTTCGGCTCGCGGTAGTAACTACCGCAAAATACTTCGTTCCGCGATTATTGGGCATGTTCTGCCAGAAATACCCTGGCATAGACGTTGCACTGAAAGTGACGAATCGCGAGCATATCCTGGAGCGATTAACAGGTAATCAAGATGATCTTTATATCTTAGGTCAAGTTCCAGACGCCGTTGATGCGGTGGTAGAAATTTTTCTTGATAATCAATTGGTTGTACTGGCAGCTGCAGATCATCCATTGGCAACTAAAAAAAATATCACCATTGAGCGCATTTGTGATGAACCCTTTATTATGCGAGAGCCAGGCTCCGGAACAAGAATAGCAACCGAGCTTTTTTTCTCAAAACATAATAAGAAGCTGAAGGTTCGCATGGAGTTAGGTAGCAACGAAGCGATTAAGCAAACCGTCGCAGGCAGATTGGGTGTTGCCGTATTATCGCGACATACTCTGGCGCTTGATGCGCAGGTAGGGCAGCTTGCGATACTGGATGTTGAAGGATTTCCGATTGAACGTCATTGGTATTTCGCTTATTCATCCGGCAAGCAGTTGTCGATTGTAGCGCAGACATTCCTGAGCTATTTGCGGCAGGCTAATAGTTTGCTCGATAATTTGATATGCCGCCACGTGACTTCCGGACATTGCCCATTATTAAAAAATGAGACAAACATAAGATCCGGTGGGGTGCGTCAGCGTAATTGAGAAATTACTTTTGATATATTTACGGATAGGAATTTAACAATGACTCAATATATTGCCTGGTTTGGTCAATTGACGATGAAAGATATAAACCTGGTTGGCGGTAAGAATGCCTCGCTGGGGGAAATGATCAGTCATCTTGCGCAAGCGGGTGTTAGTGTGCCAGCAGGCTTTGCCACTACAACGCAGGCATACCGTGAATTTTTGATCGTTAATGGATTGGCCGACCGCATCAATCATTTACTGAATGAACTGGATGTTGATGACATCAATGCGCTGACTGCCGCCGGCAGAACTATTCGGAAATGGGTGCTGGATGCCACCTTGCCGGCCACTATTGTACAAGCGATAGCACAAGCTTACGAAATACTGGTTGCCCATGACGAGAAGCGCGATGAGGTTTCATTTGCCGTGCGTTCTTCAGCGACTGCCGAGGACTTGGCCGATGCCTCATTTGCCGGCCAGCAGGAAACATTGCTGAATGTCCGCGGACTGGATCAAATCATGGAAGCGGTCAAGATAGTATTTGCTTCACTGTATAACGACCGGGCGATTGCGTATCGCGTACATCAGAATTTTCCTCACGACAAAGTGTATTTGTCTGCCGGAATTCAGAAAATGGTACGTAGCGACCTGGGTGCGAGCGGGGTGATGTTTACCCTGGATACTGAATCCGGTTTCCGGGACGTGGTTTTCATTACATCGGCGTATGGGCTGGGTGAAACCATTGTGCAGGGCACTGTCAATCCGGATGAATTCTATGTCTACAAACGCGGACTTACGGCTGGTAAGCCTGCCATTCTATCGCGACGTTTAGGCACCAAAGCCATTGAGATGATTTATGGCGATAGCACAAATGCAACGGATTCATTCACGCTGACACGCGATGTCGAGCATGAGCGGCGTACGCGTTTTTCTCTATCGGATACCCAGGTGGAGGCATTGGCGCGCCAAGCCATGATCATCGAGCAGCACTATGGCCGCCCTATGGATATCGAATGGGCATTAGACGGACTGGATCAGCAGTTGTACATTGTGCAGGCGCGCCCGGAAACCGTAGAAAGCCGTATTACGACGGTTCTGGATCGATACAAACTTACGAGCAGGGGTGTAGTGTTGACCGAAGGCCGTTCGATCGGCAGCAAGATTGGTCAGGGAGCAGCGCGTTTGATCATGGGGGCGGATCAGATGCATAAAATCCGGCCGGGCGATGTGCTGGTGACGGATATGACTGATCCCGATTGGGAACCGATCATGAAACGTGCATCGGCCATTGTGACCAACCGTGGCGGGCGCACCTGCCATGCGGCTATTATAGCCAGGGAAATGGGTATTCCGGCGGTGGTTGGTTGCGGCGATGCAACCGGGTCGATCAAAGATGGAATGGACGTGACAGTGTCCTGCGCAGAAGGTGATACTGGATTTGTCTATGAAGGGATGCTGCCATTCGAGCATACCACGTCCGATACCGGCCAGTTGCCGGATTTGCCGGTCAAGATGATGATAAATGTGGGTAATCCGTCACATGCTTTTTCTTTTTCGCGCATGCCGAATCAAGGAGTCGGATTGGCTCGGCTGGAATTTATTATCAATAACATGATCGGCATTCATCCCAAGGCGTTGCTGGAATTCGATCGGCTGCCCGATACGCTGAAACAGGATATTGGCACCCGTATTGCAGGCTATCAAAGCCCCGTTGACTTTTATGTTGAGAAATTGGTCGAGGGCATTGCTACGCTGGCGGCGGCATTTTATCCGCATGCGGTGATTGTGCGCACGTCCGACTTTAAATCAAATGAGTATGCGAATCTGGTTGCGGGAAATCGTTATGAGCCTCAAGAAGAAAACCCGATGATCGGTTTTCGCGGTGCTTCGCGCTATGTGTCGGCTGCCTTTCGTGATTGTTTTGAACTCGAATGCCAGGCATTACGCAAAGTACGCGACGAGATGGGACTGACCAATGTTGAAATCATGATTCCGTTCTGCCGTACGCTGGAGGAAGCTGAGCAGGTAACCTTGTTGCTTGCATCGCATGGATTGGCGCGGGGGCAGAATGGTTTGCGGCTAATCATGATGTGCGAGATTCCTTCCAATGCAGTATTGGCGGAAGAATTTTTACAGTTCTTTGATGGTTTTTCCATCGGTTCCAACGACATGACGCAATTGACGCTGGGAATTGATCGCGACTCAAGCCTTGTTGCTCATGTGTTTGACGAACGCAACCCGGCGGTCAGGAAACTGCTGAAAATGGCTATCGATGCTTGTCATAAGCAAGGAAAGTATATCGGCATTTGCGGGCAAGGCCCTTCGGATTACCCGGATTTTGCCGCCTGGCTGTATGAACAGGGTATCAGCAGCTTATCGCTAAACCCCGATTCGGTGCTGCAAACCTGGCTTGATCTGGCAAAACTGAGCGAATCATGACGCCGCAGAAACGCACTGTTTTTTACTTGTCCGACCGTACCGGTATTACCGCGGAAACACTCGGACACAGTCTGCTAACGCAATTTGACGATATCAAATGGAGCACTGTCAACGTGCCGTTTCTGGATGATATCGAGCAAGCCCGGGCTGTGCTGGTGCAGATTAATCAGGCGGCTGTAGATGATGGTTACCGGCCTTTGGTTTTTAGTACCTTGTTGAAGCCTGAGATTCTCGAGGTCATTAAACAGGCCAACTGCCGCATGTATGATTTTTTTGAAACTTTCATTCATTCCATCGAAGAGGAGCTGCATCAGCCGTTTATACGTATAGCCGGGCGTTCCCACGGTCAGCATCATCTATCGTATTTCAAACGCATTGCCGCGGTCAATTATGTGTTGGCGCATGATGACGGTGTCAATCCCAAGCATTACGCTGAGGCCGATATCATTCTGATTGGTGTCTCGCGTTCCGGTAAAACACCCACTTGTCTTTACTTGGGATTGCAATATGGTATCGCTGCCGCGAATTATCCGCTAACCCCGGATGACATGATTATTCAACAGATTCCCAAAATACTGGAAAATGTGCGCAGTAAACTGTTCGGCTTGACTTTAACGCCGGCGCAGCTGCATTTCATCCGCCAGCAACGCCGTCCAGACAGCGAATATGCATCGCTTGCGCAATGTCAGCGAGAATTGCAATGGCAGGAAGCGCTGTTTCGCCAGTTCGATATTCCCTATTTGGATACCACGCGCATTTCAATCGAAGAAATCAGCGCAATTATATTGAATAGGTGTGGGCTGAGAAGGCAATTGTACGGGTGATTCAATTCTTCAAGCCTGTGCCTGAGCACAGAGTAAATTTACATGATCAAATAAAAAAGCACATCAGTTGCCTGATGTGCTTTAGCTTTAGTGAATGAATTAATTGATGATCGTTATAGCAGAGGAATGATCAACAATGCCACAATGTTGATGATTTTGATCAATGGATTAATTGCCGGGCCAGCCGTGTCCTTGTAAGGATCACCTACGGTATCGCCTGTTACCGAGGCTTTGTGGGCTTCGCTGCCTTTGCCGCCAAAATGTCCGTCTTCAATGTGCTTTTTGGCATTATCCCAAGCGCCGCCGCCGGTTGTCATCGAAATGGCCACGAACAGGCCGGTCACGATAGAGCCCATCAATACGCCACCCAGAGCTTGCGGTCCCAGGATTACACCGACCAGCAAAGGAATCAGTACGGGCAATAACGAAGGAATCATCATTTCCTTGATCGCTGCTTTAGTCAGCATATCTACGGCGCGTGAATAATCCGGTTTGGCTGTACCTTCCATAATGCCAGGAATTTCCTTGAATTGACGGCGTACTTCGATCACCACCGATCCTGCGGCACGTCCAACGGCTTCCATCGACATGGCACCAAACAAGTAAGGAATCATACCGCCGATGAACAAGCCGATAATCACCATGTGATTGGATAAATCGAAGGATAACTCGAATCCCGCGTGCTCCAGAGCATGGGTGTAGTCGGCAAACAATACTAAGGCTGCTAGCCCTGCCGAGCCGATCGCGTAACCTTTGGTAACCGCTTTAGTCGTATTGCCAACCGCATCCAGAGGGTCGGTGATGGCGCGCACTGAATCGGGCATTTCTGCCATTTCAGCAATACCGCCTGCGTTATCGGTAATCGGGCCGTATGCATCCAGTGCCACAATAATACCTGTCATCGATAGCATGGATGTTGCAGCAATCGCAATACCATACAGGCCTGCCAGTGCATATGCCAGCAAGATACTGATACACACTGCCAGAACCGGTGCTGCGGTTGCACGCATTGAAACACCCAAGCCGGCAATAATATTGGTTGCATGTCCGGTAGTGGAAGCTTCAGCAATATGTTGAACCGGTGGATAATCGGTGGAAGTGTAGTATTCAGTAATTACAACCATCAGTCCGGTCAACGCCAGGCCGATTGCAGCAGCCAGAAATACGCGCAGAACCAGCATACCGCCCGCAATCTCCGTGCCATCCACGATTAGTGACATATCACTCATAAACCAAACGGTCACCGGCAGGTACGCTAACAAAGCGATACCACCCGCAACAGCCAGGCCGCGATAAAGTGCATTCATGATGGTGCCGCCATCACGCATCTTGACGTAATAACAGCCGACAATCGAAGCGATAATCGATACTGCACCGAGCATCAGTGGAAATATAACCGCACTGGTTGCGTTTGCAGTAAACAATAATGCGCCCAGTATCATGGTTGCAATAATGGTAACCGCGTAGGTTTCAAACAAATCCGCTGCCATACCCGCACAGTCACCTACGTTATCACCCACGTTATCAGCAATGACGGCTGGGTTGCGAGGATCATCTTCAGGAATCCCGGCCTCGACTTTACCGACCAGATCCGCACCCACATCGGCACCTTTGGTGAATATCCCTCCACCCAGCCGCGCAAAAATGGAAATCAAAGATCCGCCGAATGCAAAACCAATCAGTGGCTTGATAACATCACTGACAGATTGATTGGGATCAGCGCCATCAAACAGCATGGCACAGTATCCGGCAACACCCAGCAGACCTAAGCCAACAACCAGCATTCCGGTCACTGCGCCGCCTCGGAAAGCAATCGCAAGCGCTTCATTCAATCCAATGCTTGCTGCCTGAGCAGTACGCACATTTGATTGAACTGAGACCGTCATCCCCAGAAAACCTGCGGCACCTGAAAGAACTGCGCCTAGAGCAAAACCAATAGCCGTGTCCCAACCGAGCGCTATCCAGAGCGCAAAAAACAATACTCCGCCCACCATGCCGATTGTCATGTACTGACGTTTTAGATATGCGGAGGCACCTTCTTGAATAGCTTTTGCAATTTCTTGCATACGCTGGTTGCCTGTAGATTGATCAAAAATACCCTTAATCCATATACCACTGAATATCAGGGCTACAATCGCACTGAGAATTGCGATAACTAAACCACTAGCCATAGAGAACTCCAATTAAAGTCAGACCATAAAAATCAAATGTGAAATCCTGGCCTAATTAACTCCACATTATTAACCACTTGCAAAAAATCAGAAATCAGGCTGTATTTTATCTGTTCTTGCTTGCTGAATGTATCAAATATTTATGAAATTTAGATTGCTAGATGATTGAAATCAAATTGTTTGGCTTTCATACAACACCTTAAGCAATCTTATTTTTGCTGATAACTAGATTGTGAATTCACCCAGTTTCTTTGGAACAGCAACATTCTTGAGTCGTACATAGTCCGGCAAGCCATCCTTATAGGGCGGATAATCTTCGCCTTCAATCAGTGGCGCCAAGTACTCGCGGCATGCCTGGGTAATGCCAAATCCATCTTCGCTAATAAAATTATCCGGCATCATTTTTTCAACATTTGCAACATTGGATAGCTGTGCCATCCCTACCGACCATTTATAAGGTGAACTGGATTCGCGCACGATGGTAGGCATTACCGAATTGTGTCCCGCCAGAGCATATTCCACGGCTGCCTTGCCCATGGCATAGGCTTGCTCAACATCAGTTTTGGAGGCAATGTGACGTGCTGCACGTTGCAGATAATCTGCAACCCCCCAGTGATATTTCAGGCCCAAGCCATCTTTGATGATATTGGCCACTACCGGAGCAACTCCGCCTAATTGCGCATGCCCGAATGCATCACGCAGACCCTGATCGGACAAGAAATTACCATCTTCTCCTTTAACGCCTTCTGAGACCACTACCGAACAGTATCCGTATTCCTTGACATAGCGATCCACTGTGGCAAGAAACTTTTCCTTATTGAAAGTTACTTCCGGGAACAGAATCACGATCGGGATCTCACATCCCGGGCTGGATGCCAAACCACCTGCAGCAGCGATCCATCCCGCATGGCGTCCCATTACTTCAAGCACAAAAACCTTGGTGGAAGTCTTGGACATGCTGGCTACATCAAAGCTGGCTTCGCGCGTGGAAACCGCGATGTATTTGGCGACTGAGCCAAAGCCCGGGCAGCAATCCGTGATTGGCAAATCATTATCAACCGTTTTGGGAACATGAATCGCCTGAATCGGATAGCCCAGCGTGTCTGATATCTGCGAAACCTTCAGACAGGTATCTGCCGAATCACCACCGCCGTTGTAGAAAAAGTACCCGATATCGTGCGCTTTGAATACTTCGATCAAACGTTCGTATTCGCGCCGGTTTTGCTCCAGACTCTTCAATTTATAGCGACAAGAACCAAACGCGCCAGATGGCGTGTAGCGTAACGCGGCAATCGCTGCAGCCGAATCGGCACTGGTATCAATGAGATCTTCGGTCAACGCGCCGATAATACCGTTGCGACCTGCATAAACGGTGCCAATTTTATCAGTATGCTGACGCGCTGTTTCCAGAACACCAGCCGCAGAAGCGTTAATGACCGCTGTCACACCGCCGGATTGGGCATAAAATGCATTTTTAATTGCCATGTTTTTCTCCTGATTGATTAAATCGTAAGCAAGTATTGCTAAATCTTTACATACAAAAACTCAGGTGCCATTGCTTGCATCCTGAGTTCTGCGGTTCAAACCTGTTGTGTGAATGAATGGACGAGTATTAAATTTATTTGAGTGCTGCAATAATCTGATCGCGAATTTTCTCAACTGTACCTATCCCGGCTATTTTGATATAGCGGGGCGCGTCTCCTCCGCCGTGTGCCGACCACTGTGAATAATACGCCACCAGCGGTTCTGTCTGTTCGTGATAGACCTCCAATCGTTTTCTG
This sequence comes from Nitrosomonas ureae, assembly GCF_900108305.1. GTDB lineage: Bacteria > Pseudomonadota > Gammaproteobacteria > Burkholderiales > Nitrosomonadaceae > Nitrosomonas > Nitrosomonas ureae_B. Next base: position 33,961 of record NZ_FNUX01000002.1, on the reverse strand, counting down.
ACCGTTTCTTCCTTATCATCATCGCGCTGTATAAGGGGTTCATCCGTTACGTCGTCCAGGCCGGCTGATTTGGGTGGATTGAAATCCACATGATAAGTACGGCCAGAAGCGGGATGTATTCTCCGGCCCGACATGCGTTTAATGATTTCAGCATCATCAACATCAATCTCAACTACAAAATCAATCGGCACGCCTGCTGTTTTCATCGCTTCGGCCTGTGGAATCGTGCGGGGAAAACCGTCAAATAGAAAGCCATTCGCACAATCTGGTTGCGCGATGCGCTCTTTGACCAGGTTAATGATGATGTCATCAGAAACCAATCCGCCGGAATCCATGATCTTTTTCGCCATGATGCCCAATTCCGTACCTGCCTTCACGGCGTTGCGCAACATATCACCGGTAGAAATTTGCGGAACACCGAAATGTTCCTTGATATAATTGGCTTGAGTGCCTTTTCCAGCACCTGGACCGCCTAACAAAATGACTCGGATAGCTATTCCCCTTTATTGCCGATTAGTATTATTTATTGAACGCAGAGACAAAGTACAAAGTTTTTCTGCCATTTCAACGCCCGCATGGGTAATTATATCGCAGGCCGACCACATACTCGAGTATCTTACTATGTTATATCGTAAAGTTAAACAATCTGCCATAACAAGTTACATTGATACCAAATAGGTTATGCGATAATAATCCAATTGACTCTTAACAGGATAAATCATGGACGAAAACAGAAGTAAAGCGCTTGACGTTGCCCTGGCCCAAATCGAGAAACAGTTTGGTAAGGGTTCTATCATGCGGTTGGGCGCTAACGATGTCGCTTATGATATACAGGTCGTGTCAACCGGGTCGCTGGGGCTTGATATTGCACTGGGAGTAGGGGGACTGCCTCGCGGACGGATTGTTGAAATTTATGGGCCTGAATCTTCAGGAAAAACGACATTGACGCTCCAGGTTATCGCTGAAATGCAAAAAGTGGGGGGTACGGCGGCTTTTATTGATGCGGAGCACGCATTGGATCCTCAGTACGCACAAAAAATTGGCGTCAACGTGAAGGAATTATTGATCTCTCAACCGGATAATGGTGAGCAGGCGTTGGAAATCGCCGATATGCTGGTGCGTTCCGGTTCCGTCGATATTATCGTGATCGATTCCGTTGCCGCACTTACGCCGCGGGCAGAAATCGAGGGCGACATGGGTGATCCGCAAATGGGTCTGCAGGCACGTCTGATGTCTCAAGCGCTGCGTAAATTAACGGCCAACATCAAGCGCAGCAATACGATGGTTATCTTTATCAACCAGATCCGTATGAAAATCGGGGTTATGTTCGGTAACCCTGAAACCACCACGGGTGGGAATGCGCTAAAATTTTACGCTTCGGTACGTCTGGATATTCGCCGCACCGGATCGATCAAGAAAGGTGACGAAACCATCGGTAATGAAACCCGTGTGAAAGTGGTCAAGAATAAAGTTGCACCCCCCTTCAAGCAAGCGGATTTTGATATTCTTTATGGCGAAGGAATTTCGCGCGAGAGCGAAATTATCGAACTGGGCGTATTGCATAAACTGATCGACAAAGCGGGAGCCTGGTATGCCTATAAAGGCGAGAAAATAGGTCAGGGCAAAGATAATGTGCGTGATTACCTGAAAGAACATAAAGATATCGCTCAGGAAATTGAACAGAAAATTCGATCGATTGTAGGCATTGCGGATCAAGCCAGTTCCGTGAAAGAAAAAATTGAAAAAGAGAAATAAGTTTTGTGAATGCCCGTACTCCTCTGGAAATTCGCGCACTGCGCATGCTTGCCCGGCGTGAGCATTCACGCCAGGAGTTGGAGCGGAAGCTTGTCGCGCATATGGAATTCTGTGGAATGGACGTGCTTGCAGAGGTATTGGATAAGTTGGAACAGCAGGGTTATCTGTCCGAGAAGCGCGCGGTGGAGCAGATTGCGCGTACTCGGCGAGCGCGCTTCGGAAGTCATCGAATTGTTCATGAACTCAAGGCAAAAGGAATAGATTCCCATTTGATTGACAATGTTCTGCCGACGCTCAAGGAAACCGAGCTGGAAGCTGCGCTCAATATCTGGAGCAAGAAATTCGATCATCCGCCAGTTTCCAGGGAAGAACGCGACAAACAGATTCGGTTTATGATGAATAGGGGTTTTTCCATGGAAACCATACGGCAGGTTCTTGCAAAGGTGGATGAGGCCAGCACATGAAGGGAATTCGGGGCAAGATAATCCTTTTCTGGGCGATACTGCTAATGGGTTTGCAGGTTCATGCGGGCGGGATCACATTGATTCAGGAAATCAATGCCGCACCGGTTGATTTCGATGGCAAGGAAGTTAGATTGAAAGGCATACCCAAGGATCCCACGCGCTTGCCTTTTGTCGATTTGAAGATGTATGTGCTGGAAGACAGCAGCGGAGAAATTACAGTGCTAACCGAGTTTGATTTACCTAAGATGAACGAGGAAATCACCATCCGGGTTAAGGTCAAAAGCTTGGCGATTTTCAAAGGTGAAGCGGTGGGTTTGACAGTGACTGAATTAGAACGATACGAGCGGCAACAGGAAATATGAAAAGCAGCGAAATACGGCAGAAGTTTCTCGAATTTTTCGAATCGCAAGGGCACACTATCGTCTCATCCAGCCCTTTGGTGCCGGGCAATGATCCGACGCTTTTGTTCACCAATGCAGGCATGGTGCAATTCAAGGATGTTTTTATCGGGCAGGATAAGCGTCCTTATGTGCGTGCCGCCAGTTCGCAACGCTGTGTCCGTGCCGGCGGCAAGCATAATGATCTGGAGAATGTCGGTTATACGGCAAGGCATCATACTTTCTTCGAAATGCTCGGCAACTTTAGTTTCGGTGATTATTTCAAGCGCGACGCCATTCTGTTTGCCTGGGCTTTTCTGACCAATACCTTCAAGATTCCACCCGAGAAATTATGGGTTACTGTCTACGCTGAGGACGATGAAGCGGCCAGCATCTGGTTGAACGAAGTCGGCGTCGAATCATCCCGCATAGTGCGGATTGCCACGATGGATAATTTCTGGCAAATGGGCGATACGGGCCCATGTGGCCCTTGCTCCGAAATTTTTTATGACCACGGGCCGGATGTTCAAGGAGGTCCGCCGGGTTCTGCCGATGCCGACGGTGACCGCTACATTGAAATCTGGAATCTGGTATTCATGCAATACAACCGCGACAGCGCCGGCGTATTGCATCCGTTGCCGAAACCATCGGTCGATACCGGCATGGGGCTGGAGCGCATCTCTGCCGTGATGCAGCATGTGCACAGTAATTACGACATCGATCTGTTTCAAAGCCTGATCAAGGCGGCGGCGCGCGTGACCAGCACCAGCAATCTTGACGATAACTCGCTCAAAGTCATCGCCGATCATATCCGCGCTTGCTCGTTTCTGATTACCGACGGCGTTATTCCGGGCAGCGAAGGCCGCGGCTATGTGTTGCGCCGCATCATTCGCCGCGCCATCCGGCATGGTTACAAGCTGGGACAGAAACACCCCTTCTTTCATCAATTGGTGGAAGATTTGGATCAAGTGATGGGGCAAGCTTATCCTGAGCTGACCGCTGCCAAAGCACGTGTTGCCGCCGTATTGCTGCAAGAAGAAGAGCGCTTTGCCGAAACGTTGGAAAACGGCATGCAAATTCTGGAAACCGCGCTCAGCCGGAATATCCAGGTATTGGATGGTGAAACGGCATTCCGGCTCTACGATACCTTCGGTTTTCCAATTGATCTGACTGCTGATATCGCGCGAGAACGCGGCATTACCGTTGACTACGCAGGATTCGAGCAAGCCATGGCGCGTCAGCGTGAACAAGCGCGCGCCGCGAGCAAATTCACCATGCAGGAAGGTATCGAATATTCAGGCGGTCAGACTACGTTCTATGGTTACGAGACACTGCAGCATGAAGGCCAGATATTGGCCCTCTACAAGCAAGGTAGCGCAGTGAATTCCATCGAGGCTGGGGATGAAGCCGTGGTGGTGTTGGATCAAACGCCTTTTTACGCCGAATCGGGCGGTCAGGTCGGCGATTGCGGTGAATTGCTTGCCGCCAATGGCACTTTCGAGGTCACCGATACGCAAAAAATCCAGGCCGGCGTGTTTGGTCATAAGGGAAAATTGCACAGCGGACGCCTGATGATCAAGAATACCGTGCACGCGCGCGTCAATGCGCAAAACCGTATCAGCATCGCCAATAATCACTCCGCCACCCATTTGTTGCATGCCGCGCTACGCGAGGTATTGGGCACGCATGTGACGCAGAAAGGCTCGCTGGTCGATGCCAATCGGACGCGCTTTGATTTTTCTCATAATATGCCACTCAACGCGGATGAGATCCGCGCAATCGAACGCCTGGTCAACGATCAGATCCGTAACAATTGTATCGTCGAAGCGGCCACGATGAAGTACGACGATGCGATCAAGCGCGGTGCAATGGCATTGTTCGGCGAGAAATACTCGGATGTGGTGCGCGTCATCGGCATGGGCGAATTTTCAACGGAATTATGCGGCGGTACGCACGTACCGCAAGCCGGTCAAATCGGCTTGTTTAAAATTGTTGCCGAATCCGGCGTTGCTGCCGGTATTCGCCGCGTCGAGGCGGTAACCGGAAAAGCGGCCATCGATTATGTGCAACAACGCGAAGCGCAACTACTCGAAATTGCGCAGACTTTAAAAACCAATCCGCAGGAAGTCACGCAAAAAATTGCGCAGATTATCGATAACGTGCGCCAAACCGAAAGAGAGCTGGCGCGCCTTAAAACCAAACTTGCCAGCTCGCAAGGTGCCGATCTGGCCGCGCAAGCGCAGGACATCCATGGAATAAAAGTATTGGCCGTCAATCTGGAAAACGCCGATGCCAAAACCCTGCGCGAAACGTTGGATCAACTGAAAGACAAACTCAAAACCTGCGCCATTGTGCTCAGTACCGTTGCGGATGGAAAAATTACGCTGATCGCGGGTGTCAGCGCGGATCTAACGGATCGCATCAAAGCGGGCGAACTGGTCAATTTTGTGGCGCAGCAAGTCGGTGGCAAAGGTGGCGGACGGGCGGATATGGCGCAGGCGGGTGGCACGCAACCGGAGCAATTGCCTGCGGCGCTTGGGAGTGTGAGAGATTGGGTTGAAAGGAAAGAATGATTTGTAAATCAAGTGGTAAATAGTGGATATTATTCATACAAGCCATGTCATATTTCCGAGATTAATGAGTGCGTTGTTAGGATAATGTACATTAAATCTATATTTAGTAAGAAAACTTTTCTGGTTAATCAGGTTGTTATGCTCTGTCGTGCATAACTTATTTTCTAATTGGAGATACTATTGCGGCAGTAATCGAGTCGTGTATGGTTTGTTTTATTTTCAAGCTGATGAGTCTTGTCTTCGGTATAGATAAAATAGTTGATGAGAAACGTGAGAAAGATCTTATCAGTTTCAAAGTTATTGCAGAGAATTAGAACGAAGCAAAGAGTATGGTTTACACTTATTTATGTGATGGTGTATTTTTTGCTCATAGGATGTGGAACCATAAATACCGTCGTTCGCGATGATTCTGTAGCCCGCCATGATCTTAGTCGTGTGAAATCTCCTTGCGGAACGATACCACGTATTTATAGCGGTGTTGCTTATAATATTTGTACTTTGCGTGGAAAGCCGTCGCGCACATCGCTATGGGTTGGAGCAGTTCCTGAATTCGCGTTGGCTGACATCGTGCTATCCGGTGTATTGGATACGGTTATCTTGCCGTATACGATTTATGAGCAAGCTTATAAGGGCAATCTTGATCTTGAGTGAAGAACAGTATGCGCCATGCCCTGAGAGGTGCCAGACTGATTTTTCAGGTAATGGCCAGATGCGCAATGCCAGAATTGAGATCATGTGATTTGGCTTCAGCGCCTTCGAGTTTGATTTGCAGGCGCAGTTCATTCATCGAGTCGGCATTGCGCAACGCATCTTCATAGCTGATTCTTCCGGCTTCATAGAGGTCGAATAGCGCCATATCAAAGGTTTGCATGCCCATTTCGCGCGAACTTTTCATGATGGTTTTGATTTCATGCACATTGCCTTTAAAAATCAAGTCTGAAATCAGTGGTGAGTTGAGCAGGACTTCGATAGCTGCAACTCTTCCTTTGCTGTCTTTAGCCGGAATCAACCGTTGTGCGACCAGTGAGCGCAGATTCAGCGATAAATCCATCAATAACTGTGCCCTGCGTTCTTCGGGAAAAAAATTGATGATACGATCGAGCGCCTGGTTGGCGCTGTTGGCGTGTAATGTTCCCATGCAAAGATGGCCGGTTTCGGCAAACGCAATCGCGTGTTCCATGGTTTCACGATCACGGATCTCGCCGATCAATATGACATCGGGGGCTTGCCGCAGTGTGTTTTTCAGCGCCGCTTCCCATGATTCGGTGTCGACCCCTACTTCGCGCTGGGTGATGACACAGTTAATGTGTTCGTGAACATATTCGACCGGATCTTCAATGGTGATGATATGGCCATAGCTATTCTTGTTGCGATGCCCGATCAATGCTGCCATGGAGGTCGATTTTCCCGAACCTGTTCCGCCGACAAAAATCACCAGGCCGCGCTTGCTCATCACAACCTCCTTGAGCACTTGCGGCAGGGCCAAATCATCAAACTCAGGGATTTTAGTGGTGATCGTACGTAATACCATACCGACGCGTTGTTGTTGAACAAACGCATTGACGCGGAAACGTCCGATTCCCGCTGGGTTAATTGCAAAATTGCATTCCTGCGAGGTTTCAAATTCGCCAGCTTGTTTCTCATTCATAATCGCTTTGGCTAACATTTCGGTGTGCTGTGCCGTCAGGGATTGCTGCGAGACCGGCGTCATTTTTCCATCGATTTTGAATGCAGGCGGGAATCCGGCTGTAATAAACAAATCCGAGGCTTTCTTGCTTAGCATTAAGCGCAGTAAATCTGACATGAATTTTGCAGCTTGTTCTTTATCCACTGGTTGCTCCTGAAATTTTCAATGTTCCCGATTGATCCGATTAAACCCTGAAATTGTCCTTGTTCATCGCTTGAGTTCTGGCTTCGGCGACTGATACGGCATTGCGCTTTACCAGTTCGGTCAGGTTTTGATCCAGCGTTTGCATGCCTGCGTTCTGGCCCGTTTGTATCGCCGAATACATCTGCGCGACTTTGCCCTCACGGATTAAATTTCTGATCGCCGGAGTACCGATCATAATTTCATGCGCGGCGACGCGTCCCTTGCCATCCTTGGTTTTTAACAGAGCTTGGGAAATTACCGCGCGCAAGGATTCGGATAGCATCGCGCGAATCATTTCTTTTTCTTCCGCCGGAAACACGTCGATGACACGATCGATAGTTTTGGCAGCCGAACTGGTATGCAGTGTTCCAAATACCAAGTGACCGGTCTCGGCGGCGGTCATCGCCAAACGAATGGTTTCAAGGTCGCGCAACTCACCCACCAGGATAATGTCGGGATCTTCACGCAATGCGGAACGCAATGCATTCGAGAAGCTCAAGGTATCCCGGCCCACTTCGCGCTGATTGATCAGGCATTTCTTGCTTTCGTGCACAAATTCAATCGGGTCTTCAAGCGTCAATATATGGCCATACTCGTTTTCATTGATGTCATTGATCATTGCTGCCAGCGTAGTCGATTTGCCTGAACCGGTGGGGCCTGTCACTAATACAACGCCGCGCGGTTGCTTGGCAATTTCAGCGAAGATCCTGGGCGCACGTAAATCCTCCAGACTCAGCACCTTGGATGGAATCGTCCGCATGACCGCCGCTGCACCGCGTTGTGTATTGAATGCATTCACGCGGAAACGGGCGAGATTCGGTATCGCGAAAGAAAAATCACATTCCAGATGCTCTTCGTAAAATTTGCGCTGACCATCATTCATAATGTCATAGATCATCGCGTGCACTTCCTTATGGCTCATTTCCGGTAAATTGATGCGGCGGATGTCACCGTGCACCCGAATCATCGGTGACATGCCTGCGGATAAATGCAAATCGGAAGCGCTGTTTTTAACCACAAAAGCAAGTAGCTCAACAATATTCATTAGGTGTCCTTTGAGTGACGATGCGAAGTGTAACGGGAATGCTCTACAAGAACTGATTGTTTTGCCCTGTACAGATTTTCTTAAGAACGTGCTTCAATTGCCTGTCAATGCGATCAGTCGTTAATCAGTTTGTCTGTTAACGGACAGAGCAAATAAAATATTGAGAAAAGTTGGCTGGCGATTGTTTTTAAGAATATCTTCTGAGGTTACATTGGCTTAACTTTCGATCAAGGAACTATGAAGAGCCTAGCAAATCATGGCTCCAATCTTTTACCGCATCAAGTATTCGCTCAACCTGCTGATCGCCTTTTCTGGTCTCGCGTAATAGCGCAATCTGCGTCGAAAGCTCATCAAAAGTAATGCTCCCGCCGCCATCTGCTTGCGTCAGACGCTGCAACCGCATCGATTCCCATCGTTCCGCTTCTGCGGGTTTTAATGTTTCCGGCCAATTACGGGCGCGGTAGCGGAGCAGCAACTCGGGCAGCCGCTTGTCATGAAAATCAAATTGCATTTCTCCCAGTTGCTTCGGGGATGCAGCCCGTATTTGCCCTAGTGATGCTGCATCCGCATTGTCCAGAAAACCGTCGTACAGGGCTGCATCGACGTCGCCGGAAGATTCGAATGTGCGGCTGGTATAAGCAGCCGCCACACGCTGGAAAAAATCAGGCATTGCGCATAATGTCTGCCAGTGCCGGTAACATGCGTCCAGATCGAGCGCGATGCGTTCGGCAACTTCATTATCCAAGGTATTGCGCGGCGCCAGTGCCGGGGATTTATTGATCTTTATCGATTTGACCGGCAGCCGCTGCATGCCCTCGGGCAAGTCGTCGTTACGGGTAAACAGCAACCGGGCCAGATCGTCCGCATTCAACGGCAGGAACATTCCGGGGTCATGACGCAAGTCGTACACCAACACGCTGTTGTTGTTTCCCGGCTCGACGATCAAGGGCATGACGAGCGATGTGCAGCCGGTTTTAGCCGGATACATGCGCGTGGTGTGCAATACCGGGTTATGCGTGATTAAATCAAGTTGCGCTGCAGCCTTGCGTTTATCGCGCAGTTGCAACAACCAATCAAAAAGGCGTGGTTGTTGCGTGCGCAGCAGCCGCGCCAAAGCAATCGTGACGCGCACGTCGGATAGAGCATCATGTGCGGATTCATGCCAAATGCCATTGGCGGCAACCAGATCTTCCAGTTTGAAGCTGGGTTGCCCGTCTTCATGTTGCGGCCAGGTGATGCCAGCCGGGCGCAGCGCATACGTCATGCGCACCAGGTCGATGATATCCCAGCGTGAATTGCCTTGTTGCCATTCGCGCGCATAGGGATCGTAGAAATTGCGATACAAGGTAAAGCGCGTCACTTCATCGTCAAACCGCAGCGAATTGTAGCCCACGCCGCAAGTGCCCGGTTGCGCCAATTCAGCATGAATGCGTGCGATGAATTCCGGTTCCGGCAGACCTTGCGCATCAGCCAGTTGCGGCGTAATGCCGGTGAGCAGGCAAGCTTCCGGATGCGGCAGGAAATCCCGCGCCGGCTTGCAATAGATCATCAGCGGCTGGCCGATTTCATTCAGCGCTTCATCGGTGCGTATCCCGGCAAATTGCGCCGGACGATCACGCCTGGGATCGGCGCCAAACGTTTCGTAGTCATGCCAATAAAATGTCATCGTCATGGGTCAATACTCAGATTTGGAAGCGCGGGTTCAGAACTCGTTTTACAATAACGCATTGCGCCATTATAGAGGCATCTTGCGCAAAATCTTCTCAACCAGATAAAAAGGACACACTATGGCACGTAAACTTATCAGCTCAGGTTCCACCTTTGAAAAGGAAATCGGCTATTCCCGCGCGGTAGTCGAAGGTGATTGGATTCTGGTATCCGGTACAACCGGTTTTGATTACAGCAAAATGACTATTTCCGACGATCTCCTGGAACAAGCGGAGCAATGCTTCAAGAATATCGAATCGGCATTGCAGCAAGCAGGAGCGGGCATGAAAGATGTGGTGCGCGTTACGTATGTGTTTCCCAAAGCGGAAGATTTTGAGAAATGCTGGCCGGTTATGCGCAAGTATCTCGGTGATGTCAGGCCCTCGGCGATGATGCTGGCGGCCGGTCTATCCGATCCCCGCATGAAGATTGAAATTCAGGTAACGGCTTACCGCAATGCCGGGGCTGAATGATACGGAAATATATCTCGCGATATCCCTGAGTCAGGGAAAAAACTTGAATCAGTAAGAATTCCCATGAATGAGCGCGTGTACTACTTGATCTATTGCGATCCAAAAGGTGAAGCGCCTCCGCCTTTAGCTGGCGCTGGTGAAGATGGCGAAGCAGATGAACCTTGAGAGGATTGCGGTGAAAAGGGAGATGCTTTCGCTGGCGCCGCTCCAGGGGCTGCGGGTTGATTCTGCGGCGATGCCGCTCCTTTTGTACCGGTACCTTCTCCGGGTTTGTAGATAAATTTCCAATCCTGATAGGTTTTAGCTTCAGAGAACTTGGCGTAAACCTCCGGAAATTTATCTTTTTTTATGGGTTTCCTCTCGGAAAGACTATATACCCCGATGATTCTTTTCCCGATATTGGAACTCATTCCGGAACTGGTCGTTGGTGCCGGATTATTGCCGGAAGTCTGGCCGGTAGCGCTGCCCGTTGCCGGATTGGCATTAGGGGCTAAACCGGAACCCGCTGCTGCGCCCGGATTTGCAGCGGCGTTTGGATTATTCGAGGTTGCGCTGGAACCCGAAGTTGCGCCCAATCCTGATGCTGCACCGGGATTCGTGGCTGAACTGGGATTTGTCCCCGGTTTTTGGTTCGACGCGGCGTTGCTTTGCGATGCTGCGGCACCTGTCTGAGCATTGGCCGGGGTTTCTTCGATCAGACCCCATTCTTCCGAGTTGGTGATCGGGTCCAGATAGATTTTACGTATATGACGTTGAACGTTGATGGCACGGCTATCGTGCAGTAAGTCTTCCAGTTTTTCCGGGTATTGCTTGGTTCCGGTATTGTGGTATGACATGATGGCTTTGCGGAATTGTTCCCCGATAAACAGCAGTTCAGCCTCCTTATCGCGCTGGGATTTGGCTTGCCATACCTGTGCCGCCCCCGCCATGATAACTCCGGACAGGGCGACCGAAAATAATGCCCAGAGATAGACGAAGCCATTTTCTAACCGGGGCATTCCAGTTCCTAAGAAATTTGACTGCGTGAGAACCGCTTACCATTCTTCATAGTATGTACCGTCCTCCGCTTGGCCTGTATAACCGCTATGAACGTCATAAACACCCGATTCCGATTCATTCTTGGGGGGCATGACAATCCAGGTTTTGTCGCTCTCGGTAAATGGATCCAGCGGAACCCTGCGTAAATAGTGCTTATCCACCAGTTCCTCCAGATCGATTGGATATTTACCGGTATCGGAATAAAATTGATCGATTGCGCTGCGCATAATGACGAGATCCTGCCGCAATACGGCTTCTTTGGCTTTGTCGAGCGAGCTGAAATAGCGTGGGGCTACAAGACTCAATAACGTAGCGACAATAGCCATGACAACTAACAACTCGATCAAGGTAAATCCCCGCCATCGCAGATTTCCTGGCATACGATCAGTTACCATTGCCGGTAAGGGATGCCATTCATGCCGATGGCTTCCGAGTGTGAAAAAACATCAAAAACATCGTCACCTTCTTTGGGGCTATCCCAAGGGCTTTCATAACTGCGCTTTCCCCAGGTTTCTTCCGCCGGAGTCAATTGTACACCCTCAATTTCCAGTTCCGTGAACATAGGGTCCCGGGGTAAGCGGCGCAAAAAATAGATAATTTTCTTTTTCGGATCTTTGATGTCCTGAACGCCCATATAAAGCTCTTCAAGCCTGGGAGGATAACCGGATTCATCAACTTTCTTGGCGATGCGCCCTTCGTCGGTAGCTAGTTTGTACGCATCGATTGCCGTGCGTATCTGGCGCAGAGCGACACGTAATTCTTGCTCCTTTTCCCGCTTTATCATGAGTTCCCGCAACGGCATCGCCGCTGTCGCCAGAATTCCCATGATGGCTACCACAATCATCAATTCAATCAGCGTGAAACCTTTGGACTTACGAAAGATCGTCAATGAACTCCGCATGAAAATTATTTAATATTTATGGTTGCTGTTCCAGGCAATGCCACATCAACGAATTCTCCGGTTTCCAGATCTTCGGCGGTAACATTCTGAATATTGATTTCCGTGACGCTAGGATTGGCTGCAATCACTTTAAACCGGATTTGCGTTGCCAGGCCGGTGGTTTGATCTCGGCCCAGCTTGATAGTGCGCGTGCCGGACTTATCCCCGCCGTCGAGCGCTTCCAGAACACTGGCCTCGTAATTTAAATGCAGCTCGGAATTAACCATCGGTTTTGCGCCGACCAGCCGCACATTGACCGAAAACTCCTTATCCAAACCAACCGTGGTCGGCGCTTGCAGCGTCAATGTCGGCGTTGTCGCCGCTACATTGGCAAAAGGATTGGGAATGTCCGATTCTTCCCGTGCCGCAGCAAAGGGATTCAATCCCCTCGCAGCCGCTGAACCGGAACCTGATCCGGCTGGCGCGATTGCCAGAGACTGCGCTGCAGTTTTTTTGATAGCAATCGGTAACTTACCGGCTTCGCTGGCGGTGCCGAAGTGGTATTCGTTTTCCAAGTTAGATGGTCTGGCAAGATTGCGAATAATACGAGGCGTAATGAGCAACACCACTTCATTTTTTGTTCTCTGAATATCTTGATTGGATGTCAATCGATCCAATCCAGGGATATTTAATAATCCTGCAAGACCTTTCATATCTTTTCTTTCCCGATTATCCAGAAGCCCTGCAATAATCTGCGTTTCCCCGTCTTTTATAGTGAGAAGGGTTTCAGCGTTTCTCGTCCCAACACGGGGAGCGGTTGCTCCTTGCGGGCTTTGGATTGTGCTTAATAGTGAACTTACTTCCAAAGTAACTTTTAGCGTAACATCATCATTTAATCCAATACGCGGTTCAACATCGAGCTTGACGCCCAAATCGATAAAAGTTGGCGTTGAAGTAACAACGGCAGAAACACCAGCCTGCACATTGGCTGTAAAAAAAGGTTCCTTGGTGCCCACATGGATTTTCGCTTTTTCCCGATTATTGACTCGTATCCTGGGGTTGGCCAATATATCTCCCGTTGAAAAATTTTGCAGAAAATCTATTTTAGCTTGCCTCGTCATACCAAAACTTGAGAGGCCTTCAAAACCAAATTGACTGATTAAAGCCGGTGCTGGGGCTGCAGCTGCTGCCCCCGCCCAGCTAAATTGCAGTGACTGGGGAAAATTAGGTCCCAATAAGAATGAGTTAGTTCGAGTAATATCCAGAATCAATACTTCGAGCATGACCTCGGGCTCTGCATAATCATTCAGGCTTACCAGCCGCTCAGTTAAGCGGATCGCTTCCAGCGTATCGCGCATGATAAACAGATTGAGTTGCTCGTTGACATAAATATCCTTGGCCTTGACGATACCTCTGACCATCGCAACCATTTGTTTCACATCGGTATGCGCTATCTGGAAACTGCGCACGACCAGTTCCTGATAATCTTTCAATTTGGCCGGGGTATTCGGATAAATCAATAATGAATTACTATTGAGCACCTTGTAGGCTAATTGATTCGTCGTCAGGATTAGCTTGAGAATATCTTCAATGGTATTGTCGCGCACAAAAATAGAAATCTTTCCGTCCTGACGAATATCCTTGTCAAACACAAAATTGATGCCGGCGGTGCGCGACATGATTTCAAATACCGATCTCAAATCAGCATCCTTAAATTCCATCGATACCGATTTCTTAAACGCGGATTCCAATACCAGATCAGTCACCTCAGGGCGGGACAAATTCGCGTTGATCTGTGCAATCAATTGCCGCGCATGGGATTGCTGGGGATTTTCCTGCAAAATTGCCCGAACCATCGTTTCCGCCCCCAACACATCGTTGCGGGCCAATAATGCTCTTGCGACATCAACCGAAGCAATATGGCGGCGCTCCAGCGCTATCTGCTCGATACCTTCTTTAGCGCGCTCATTAAACGGATAGAGATTTAAGATGCGTTGGAATCCCTGTTCTGCACGTTCCAGATCTCCGGACAGGCGTAAGCTCTCGGCATCAAGCTGAAGTTTACCAATCACTTCTTCGTGCAAGCGTATTGATACCGTTTGAATTTCCTTATTTTGAGGTTCTTCACGTCGCGCTTGCTCTAATTTTGCAAGTCCGTTTTCAAACTGGCCTTGGGCAATCAGCTTTTGCCCGTCATCAAACGCAGTGTTCCGGGTACCGAATGTTCGGTTATTGATTGCGCATCCTGCAATCGATATGAACAAAATGATAAGGACGATCGTTTTCCAGCTTCTCATCAGAAAGTTCCTGCGATTTGATTGTTGATCGTGAGTGTTTGTTTGATATTCAGCGGCAAATAAGTCATCGTGATGGCATTGTCATTGATCGAATCGAGCCGGTAGGCATCGTTAATTTTTCCGCCAATCTTGGTTATGAGATTTTCTCCGGATTGCGAAAGAAAAACCCAGGTTTCATTATCCGCAATCGCTTTACCGGCGTATTTGAATTGCAAAGGCGGCGCGGTGGGGGCGGGAGGCACCATATTTTTTGCGGCTTGCGCTATTTTAGCCGCGTGTTCTTCAGGGTCGTCGATAACGACCCGCTTCGGCACCCAGTTTGTAGACATGAAAAGCTCACCGGCAAGCGGGCTGAATTTCCGTTGTCCGAGCTTGCTTACGTCCAATTGTGCAGCAGCGTTCGAGTCAGTTCTTTTAGTTCTGTCCTGAGTTGTTCTGCCCGATTGCAGGGCCTCCGGAACATGGAATTCGGGTTCGTCATCAACCTCGACCAACGCCGCGGCGACCAGTGTCGCCACCAGTATTCCCCCAATGATCATTTTGCGTTTCTTTTCCGCTACATCCATTGTGTTATTTATTCATATAAAGATTAATTTCCAGCCGTACTTCAAGCTTATCAATGGCCGTATTCTCACGCTTCATGGCGATCGCCGATATGGCCATAGCCGGTACGGCTTCCAAGGCGTCGGCAATAAAGGCGCGAATCTGGGAATATTTGCCTCTCACCGGCAGAACCATTTCGTAGCGCGCCAGACGCGCATCCTTTTCATTAATCAACCGGTATTCACTGCTACTCAGTTCCACCCCTTGTTTCTTAGCTACCCGCACCAATTCACGAATCCAGAAGGGTGAGGAATCGACTTGCGGGAAAAAGTCATAAAACACCTGTAACGCCTGATCACCGCTCATTTTTTTACCGGCCTCGGTATCCCCGCCCTCGTTGGGATTATTTTTCGATGCTGCTTGCGCTTGCAACATAACCGCTCGATTTTTGAGCTTTTGCAACTCTGTGTCTTGTGGCATCACAACCAAAAAATAATAAATGCCTGCCGCCAGCATCAAACCCATGCCGGTCTTGCCCAGATTGCCCAAGCGTTCCAGTTGCCAGCGCAATAATGGCATGAGCCGGTTCCACGATATCTGTGGCCATTCTCTTTTTAAGTAGTTTGAATCCATTCGGCATTTAACAGAAAAATAATCGGACGCTGCGGGTTCTCTTGTTTGATTTTGTAATTTAACAAGTGCACATTTTCAAACACCAGCTCTCGTTCCAGCGCTTCCACAAAATCCAGCAATTCGGCCATGCTTTTCGCTTCACCACTCAAGCGCAAGCTGCGGTTGGTGAAATTGGGCTGTAATGACAGTAAGGCAATATCCTCGGTTGCTGCGTGTTCGATTGAGTCAAACAACATCTCCCAGGGCAAATTCAGCTGATCCAGAATTGCATTGGCTTGTGCGATTTCTTTCTCGATTTCCTGGCTGAATTCACGGATACGGGATGTAGCCCGGGTGCGGGGAGAAGCCTTTTGTTGCTGCTGTTTCTCCATGCGTTCAACCCGGTTACTCCAGAAATTGATTTCTTCAACCTGATGGCGGAATTGAAAATATACCACCACGACAATCAGGAAACCAAGAAGCAACAGCGCAAAATCAAGCTGTGGCGCGGATTGTTCCCGGTAAGGAAATCTTAATCTCAGGCGGGACATTGATTAAGCCCGGAATGATCGGTTGGGGCGGATGGATAATGCGCCAAGGGTAATACCTTTCCTGCAGGAAGTGCAATGATACACCAGCCACTTTCCTGCGGTAAGGTCATTTCAGGATGCTCGGGTGCAAATAGATAAACAAATTCTGTCGCTTCTTTTGTTCCGGACCAAATGACTTCCTGATCCAATGCCGCCAGGAGATCGTCGGCGGCATTGTGCGTAATTCGTTGATTTCTAACATTTTGCCACTTGCCGTGATGAGTGATCGCGATACAAATGCGCCCGTTTTCAATGACCGCCAAATAGATTTTATCGCCTTTCAATTGCGCTTGCCAGCGATCATAAACCGACGCCAGATAGGGTTCTATGACTTTAATCTTACAATCATGGCGCGAGATCATTTGCTCCAGCTGCATTATTAAATCGCGGGGCATCGCGGCACTAACCGCGCCATCGGCGGGACTCCAATCACTGATGCTGATTGCCCAGGAATCAACCCGCTCGGCATAGACTTCGCGCATTCTGAATTCAGCATAAGACCTGACTTCCTCCGGAGTGGTGATTTCGTTTTGCGGTGGCAACGCTGCATAGCGCAGAAAATGATTGGACAGGATCAACGATACTTCCGTCCCGGCTGCTTCTGTCAAAACCTTTTCCAGTTGCTGCATTGCGGCATTCCAGATGGCAACATTCGCAACCGGCTCGAAATATACTGTTGATTTGGCAATCTGAACGGGTCTGAGGCCGCGTTTCAAACGCACCCAGTCGAGCCGTCCTGGTGCCAGAAATATCTGAATCTGATCACGCCACAATCGTGACACGATTAGCCTCCTCCAAACTGGTTAATCCCTGCTTGACCATATCCAATGCCGCCTCGCGCAAGAAGCGGGTGCCGTTATCCCGGGCCGCTTCCTTGATGCGCCGGATAGGCTCGTGAGCGACGATCAATTCACGAATTTCATCGTTCAGCAACAAAATTTCAGCAATGGCATTTCTACCGCGGAAACCGCTGCCGCGGCATTGTCCGCAGCCTTTGCCATTGCGGAATTTATAATGACTCGCCTGATCCGCCGGAATGCCGGATTCCTCGATTACACTGTCCTCCGGGCGTTCATCCACGGCGCAATGCGTACATAGCAAGCGCACCAGTCTTTGCGCGACAATTCCGTTCAAGGCGGATACAAAACTATAGGGGTCTACACCCATATGTGAGAACCGGCCAATCACATCAAACACGTTGTTCGCATGCACCGTAGTAAACACCAGGTGACCGGTCAATGCGGCCTGTATGGCAATTTGCGCAGTTTCGGCATCGCGGATCTCTCCCACCATGATTTTATCAGGGTCATGCCGCAAAATTGAGCGCAAACCGCGAGCGAACGTGAGCCCTTTTTTCTCATTAACGGGGATTTGCAAAACACCCGGAAGCTGATATTCAATCGGATCTTCAATCGTGATGATTTTGTCATGACCTTTGTTCACTTCCGATATCGCGGCATATAAAGACGTCGTCTTGCCGCTGCCGGTCGGGCCGGTAACCAGCAGCATGCCATAAGGCTCGGAGCTTAAGCGACGAATGCTCGCTATCGCTGCCTGATTAAAACCCAATTGGTTTAGGGTTAAGCCTTCAAGCTGATCGGATAGCGCCTGACGATCGAGAATACGCAGCACGGCATCTTCACCAAAAATACTCGGCATGATGGAAACCCGGAAATCTATTTCCCGCCCTTGAATAGCAATTTTAAACCGGCCATCTTGCGGCACCCGGCGCTCGGCAATATCCAGCTCGGACATCACCTTAATGCGGGAAATAACCTGCTCGGCCAGATCCGCGCCCTGTATGGTGCCAATAGCCGTCAACACGCCATCAATACGGTATTTGATCGACAACAGGCCCGGAGACATCTCCAAGTGAATATCGCTGGCTTGCGATTTATGCGCATCATACAATGTGGAGTGTACAAGACGTACTACTTTACTGGTACCTTCGTTGATGCTCTTCAACGATAAATCTTCAATGCCGCTTTGTATCTTATCCAGCTCCGCCGATGACAGCACTTGATCCATAGCGCGCATGGTTTTTTCTTGCTGGGTGAAGAAAGCGCTCAAATCGGCCGGATGTACCAAATACCATTCAACCGCCCGATCAAACCGTTCTTCCGCCCATGCACGCAGTTTTCCGGAAAAAGGGTTGCTGATCGCGAATAAATAGCTCTGGCCATTGTAAAACAATACGCATTCATGCCGCATCGCTTCACTGAATGGCAAAATATCAAAAGCGGGTTGCAATGTATGAATCTCTTTCATCTCCAGAACGGGCATGCGCATCAATTGACCCAGCTGCTGCATCAGTTCATCGGGTGTATAAGCGCTATCTTCTTCCAGAATCTGAATGACAGAAACACCTTGAGCAGCCGCTTTGAGACGGATTCCGGCTAATTGATTGAGATCAATTGACTGCTTGCTTGCGATGTGTGCTGACGCTTCCATTAATTGATGCTTCCCGCCAATTCAAAAATAGGCATATACATGAGAATAATAATGCCGCCGATTACAATACCGATAAATGCCATTAACAGCGGCTCAATCAGTTTGGTTGTCCATTCCACCCAACGGGCAATCTCCTCATCATGAAAATTGCCGATTCGTTCCATCATATCTCCCATCAGTCCGGTTCTTTCACCGACACGGAGCATACGATTTCCCACTGCGGTCGTAAGACCCTCCTGTTCCATTGCGCTGGAGATTGTTTTACCTTCACGGATATGCTTGGCAGCAGCAGCAACTTTGGGCCGGAAATGAGGTTGCAGCAAGCCGCTGACCATCTCCAATGCTTGCGTGACAGGAATTCCGCCACGAAGCAGCATACCGAGCGTTTTATAGAAGCGGGCTAATTGATAAACCCGCATGTGCTCCCCAATCGCAGGAATGCGCCACAAAAGCTGCATGACATTCGCCCAGAACGTTGGCCGGGTGACGCTATATCCTATTACCACTATCAGCGCCATCGCAACAATGGTCAATTCCCAACCACGCTCATGAACAAACTGCCCCCACTTGATCAGTAACAACGACAACCAAGGTAAATCGCTACCCATATCGTCATAAATGGCACTGAATTTGGGAACTACGAATACCATTAGAAAAATCGAGACAAGCAAACCAACTACCAATAACAATACGGGATAAATGGATGCACCCACAAGTTTTTTGCGGACAAAATCCATTTGTGTCTGATAAGTAATGAATCGTGTTAAAGCTTCGGCAAGATCGCCAGTCCGCTCGCTGGCACGAACAGTTGCAATGTATAGCGGCGGAAACGTCTGGGGATAATCTTCCAATGCTTGTGAGAAAGTTATGCCTTCGTAGAGCCGATCCAGAATATTCTGGATAATTTTGCGATTGCCGGCATCTTGTTCTTTCTCCAGCAAAGTTTCAATGCTTTCTACCAGACTCAATCCTGCAGTTTGCAATGAAAGCAGCTCCTGGCTGAAATGCACTAATGGAAAATGAGTGCGCGATTTAAACGTAAAGCCGGAAAATCTCCGGCGTACGCTCAACACCATGCCGCCTTGTTCCATTACTTGCCGGCGTGCTTCAGCTTCACTGTTGGCTTCCAGTTCTAAATGTACGGTTCCTTGTCCGGAAATAACTGCTTTCACGTCAAAACGCATAAGGCTGATTACCAATTGGTGATATCGGCTGCCTCGCCATCGCCACCCGGTTGCCCATCTCTGCCATACGAAAGCAAATCAAACTCGGAACGTTCGCCAGGGTATTTATAAACGTACGGGCGTCCCCAAGGGTCGGCTGGGGGTAATTTGGATAGATAAGGTCCTTGCCATCTGGGCTCATTGCTCGGACGATTCACCAATGACACCAAACCCAGCTCAGTCGCCGGATAGCTGCCTACATCCAGGCGGTATTGGTGCAATGCCTTTTCCAAGGCATCGATCTGCGCTTGGGCCATTTTGATTTCTGATTTGCCGACTTGGGAAAAGTACTTCGGTCCAACATAAGCAGCCAACAAGCCAATAATAACCATTACAACAAGTAACTCGAGTAGCGTAAATCCACGCATATTGTTTGCTTTTTGTCGCTTAACCGAATACATCATGTTCATCCTTTATCTACTATATTGACTAATTTAACTAATAAGATTTGTAACATTAAACTTTTGCATATTATGTTGCTTATATGACACGGTCAAGACAGGATTCAGCATTTCAATGTTGCAATGTCGGGAATCCTAATGCCAGAACCACGCTAGCGCCGCAAAATGGCCCACCATCGGCCGATATTGAGTAGCGTCATCAGGGAAGCTGAAACATATGTCCAGGCTGCCGCACGTAAAATCCTGCGTGCATGGGGTTCGTCCCCTCGTATCAAATACTTGCCTTGCTCCAACATCGGCATTGCCCGCGCGAAGCTGGCATGCAGTTCCATTGGAAGTGTTATCAGGTGTATAACCGTGGCTGTGCCCAGTGTCAGCAAGCCACCTGCAAAAAACAGTGCGCCTGTAACCGGCGCCCGTGTAATTACCGTAATGAAGGGAGCGATCATCAGAATCGCCGCGCCTAATTTTTCAACCGGAGCAGCAATCTGAACCAGCCGTGTGCGCAATTTTAGTGGCAAATAACCATCCCGGTCTTGTATCGCATGTCCAACTTCGTGTGCTGCCACAGTAATTGCCGTCAGCGACTTGCCGTTAAATTTTTCAGGAGTTAAGCGGACTATTTTTTCAACTGGATCATAATGATCGCCTTGCTCAGTTATTTCAACCTTGACCGCTTGCAAGTTTGCCCAGTCCAGCAATAGGCGCGCCAATTCGGCGCCCGTGCCTGGATACCGGTCTTCGGGGTAACTATACTTCGTCAGAGTGTGTTTAACCCAGTAGGAAGGCCCCAGAATGAGTATGGCAATGGCAACAATGAATACTAAATAAAGCATAAAACTCAGATATTCGCATGAAAGATTGGTTCCGCTTGTAAAAAGCGCGCGGCATTAAAGCCACAAGATTACACACACTTCATAAATCCAAATAATGAATCAGACCAATCAAAAGGCGCTATTTATCCAAACCCCTATTAATTTTATCTGCTGGCCTGGCATAAAACTGAAGAAGGCATTCTAAAATAGCTAAAACGTAACCAAGAAAATACTGAATTTCGCTGTAATTAAATTTTTCTCAATAACTTATTAAGCTATCCTTATTTTTAAAAATCATTTCTCATCCAGCAACTCGCCCACCAGTTTAGTTTCTATCTGTTGATATTGCGGATTGCTGTTGCGCGTGGCGGAATGTTCTTGCCAGCTTGGGTTCTGACGCAAGGTGCTGATCAGTTTGCTCCAATCGTTAGGTAGTTTTTCGTCATCAGCTTTATCCACTTGTAAGGTATCCTGTGCCGCATGACCACGATGCATGAGTTTTTTCAATAAGTGTTTCTGGCGTAAATACAATACTTGTAAAGTAGTTTCGTCAGCGCACTGCCATTGGGTGCCTTTGACAGTCGCCTTGATTTCATCGCCATAGCGCTTGAAAGTCGACCAACCGGCACCAGCGATGGCGCCCAAAGCGCTCGCTGCTCCCAGGCTCATGCCGCCAACCATCAGATCAATTCCGACGCCTGCTGCAGCGCCCTTGGCTGCGGCGCTTCCAACATCCAATCCATATGCTTTAAGTATGCCGGGTGCGAAGATATCCAGCTGCCACTGGCCATTGCTGACAGGGATGTTCTGAATTTCAACATCCTTTTCCGAGAAATTGAAAATCGCCAATAAATCATGCAGACAATGCTGCTCAGCTTTACGGACAAAATCGTGCAAACGGTTTTCAATCAATGAATCTGCAATTAAATTGTTTTTAGTCGTCTTGCTTTCGCGATAGCAGGCGACATTTGCAATCAACTCAGCAATTCGCTTGGCGCTCGACAAGCAGAGCTGATTCCATAATGTGGCGCGATAATCAATCAGTTTCTGCAATCGCTCATAGTGAGGTTCCAGTAAGGTCTGCATTTTCTGATACAAACGTTTTTCAGCGTCAAAGGTAAATGCAACCGTATCGAATTCAAGCGTTGCATGCATATGAAAAGCAGTCAAATGCTGGCGCCATTGCGTTAGCTCCTGATCATGTCCGGCAATAAAATTAAACACTGGAATAATCGGTTTACCCGATTGCGTGAGGATTTCCAGTTCCAGGCGGTATTTCTCCAGAAAAGGTTCGCGTACATCGATGATGTATAAAAGAATATCGCTGCGCAGCACTTGGCGGATAACCTTTGCTTCTTGTTCCAAGGGATCACTGACAGAAATATCAGCCACAAACTGCTCCAGCACTTGTATCGGTGGCGATAATTTTGATCGGGCCTGTAGCTTTTTGATCTGCGCAAATAAAGCCCTGGAATCTTCCAGACCGGGCGTGTCATACAAATTAAGAATCGGTTCGTTGTTAGCGCTAATTGTCGCTTGCTCAACATGTCGCGTGGTGCCTGCGGCATCTTCAATAACACCGAACGCCGTGCTACGCAGCATGGTGCGAATCAGTGATGTTTTTCCGGTATTGGTATGTCCTACAACAGCAATATTCAGCAATAACGAGGTATTCAGGCTATTGGTTTTCTTGATCATCATGATTTATCGGGTAATGACATGTTCCGCCGGAATACCGCAGGCTTCCGCCAGGCGAAACCAGGCAAATTCACGTGCACTGGCAACAGGCGTTGATGGTTTACTCAATAAAATCAACCAGGGTTTTGTATTGCTGCTATCGACCAATTCTTTAATCATGCGCTGTATGCCGCGATCCGGCAGGCGATGCGCTGCCACGCCCAGCAATACTGGAGTTTTCATGCTATTGATCAGTGCAATCGCGGCATCATGAGATTCCTGATCGATAATATTTAACCGGCAAGCCACCCGCTCTGGCCAAGGTGTTGCGGTATCCAGCTCAATGCCAAAGGCCTGTGCATTGGCTGGAATGGAGACATTCTCAGGCGGACGGGTTATGTCAACAGGCTTTATGCCTGCCCGCGGATCGGCATCGATAATTTCCGCTTTAACATCCCGTCCCATTAAATGCTGGCGTAACTCAATATAATAAGGCAGATATAAATCCAGCTTAAACCGGTATTCACTCCATTTTTGCATGACCCAGGAAAGGCCGAGCGCTAACAGTCGTGGAAATATACCGTAAACTATCAAAGTGCCAATCAAAAAAGTAGCCCAGGCCATTCGTGTTTCCGCATCCTGTTTGCCTGTTCCTATCCTGCTTGCAATTGTTTGCGGATCATCCGGTATTTTTAAACCGGCAGCTTCCAAGGGTGAACCCAGAATCTGGGTTAGTTTGGGTAACGTGCTGTCCGGCAATAATGTCGTGCCCCAGATGAAATTGTATTGCTTGGCGAGCATGAGCAATATCAACAACACTAATCCGGCCGTTAAGTAGCTCAGCCAGAGTTGGTGCGTTAGTACACTGATACGCCATTTGCCTACATTTCCTATTAAGCAGCTTTCACACCAAGCGTGCGATGCTGATGATGCAATTGTGGGATCATGCTTGCGCCTGTAAGGCAACCAACGGGTTAAATGCGCTATGATGCCGCCGCTCAAACTCTGTAAATTCAATGTGATGCCGGATATCCATAGCAATAGGGAAATCAGATTAAATCCCAGCAGTACCGCAAGTAACCAGTAAATATTCAGCGTGGAGGACTCACTTACCGCCTGGCTTGCTGCTAAACCACCCAGGATCATCGCTATGATCAAACCTATCCGGCGTGCGCGAATAAACTGTTGATTCGGCTGCCGTAGCGTGTTTCCCAGCGCATTCTCGTAAATCAGATGATTGGCACGAATTTTCAATCGATGGATAAATTCGGGATAACTAAAATCACTGCTTGTAGAGCCGGGCATATTCTTGATGCTGGCATAGGATAGTTCCTCTGCTTTGGTTGATTCGATTTTGCGTAATTGCTCAATTCGCACCAGATCAGAAAACGTATATTTTTTTACTGACATTGCGCGATCAATTCCAGACAAATAAAATAATCAAATGGTTGTGGTTTATGGCGAACGAAAGATTCACGGGTATTTAAAAAATTAACCTAAATTTTCAGCAAAAAAATTGCTGGAAAACAAGCTAAAATTGATCATCGTATCATTCAAAATAATGGCAGGAAAATTCCATGAAGCCGGTTGCAATTTTTAGACATTTGCCCATCGAAGGGCCAGGCTATTTTGCCACATTTCTCGACAACAATCATATTCCTTGGCGCCTAATTAAAGTTGACGCGGGCGAAAAACTACCCAATAGTATCGATGAATTCAGCGGTTTAGTATTTATGGGGGGGAGCATGAGCGTCAACGACGATTTGCCCTGGATCAAATCGTCGTTGTCATTGATTCGCCAGGCGGTTACTCAAGATATGCCGGTATTGGGTCATTGTTTGGGTGGGCAATTGATGGCCAAGGCACTGGGGAGTGTTGTCAGAGCTAATCCGGTAAAAGAAATGGGATGGGGTGAAGTTACTGTGCCGAATCATCCAATTGCGCGGGAATGGTTCGGTGATCTAGCCACTTTTAACTCTTTTCATTGGCATGGCGAAACTTTCAGTCTACCCCAAGACGCTACGTGCATCTTATCCAGTCAATATTGTGAAAATCAAGTTTTTGCGCTCGGCATGCATTTAGGCATGCAGTGCCATGTCGAAATGACAGAACGTTTAGTGAGAGACTGGTGCAGCGTGGCCGCAGAAGAGCTGGCCAGCTTAAACGAAGCATCAGTGCAATCAATGGATGAAATTGAAAAAAACTTGCCGGAGCGAGTGGCGGCATTAAATTCGGTAGCTGACAGGCTGTACAAAAAATGGATTGTACATTTGAAATAATTTGTGGGGATTATTTGTTGTTATCAAGTCATTTTCGGCAGATTGGCATTTTTAATCCATCGATAAAGCGCAATGCGCTTAATTGTGATCCGGCATCGATTTGCTATGCTTGCTTGAGAGATAGTGCTGACTATAAATGATATATTGAGAATCCACGTTTTTTGTCATGGTTCTGGCTGGTAGTTGTGCCGGCAAATTTAGAGCCAGGGATTGAGATAAAAGAATGATTTGCAGCAAGGAAACTTTATTCTTTTTTTGTTGCTTTCCGATCCGCTATCTGCGTTTCAATAGGTAATGTTACTATACAGGCTTTTATAATAATTTTCGAAGGATTGGTAATCACATGTTTTCGCAGAAACACACTATAGAAAATATCGACCCGGATTTATGGCGGGCAATTAAAGGCGAAGTACAACGTCAAGAAGAGTATATCGAATTAATTGCCTCGGAAAATTATGCCAGTCCCGCTGTGATGCAGGCTCAGGGTTCCGTTCTGACTAATAAGTATGCCGAAGGCTATCCAGGTAAGCGCTATTATGGTGGTTGCATGTATGCGGATCAGGTGGAACAGCTCGCGATTGATCGATTGAAAACGCTTTTTGGCGCTGAGTATGTAAACGTGCAGCCGCATTCTGGTTCTCAAGCCAATACAGCGGTTTATCTCTCGGTGTTAAAACCGGGCGATACCCTGCTGGGTATGTCGCTAGCGCATGGAGGGCATTTGACGCATGGTTCTAGCGTTAGCATGAGCGGGAAGATTTTCAATTCGGTTTCTTATGGATTGATTCCGGAAACCGAATTGCTTAATTATGATGAAGTCGAGAGATTAGCCCATGAACATAAACCAAAAATGATTGTGGCTGGCGCTTCTGCTTATGCAAGAGTGATAGACTGGGGACGTTTCCGTAAAATAGCTGATGCTGTTGGAGCCTATTTATTAGTGGATATGGCGCATTATGCCGGATTGGTGGCAGCGGGGTTTTATCCAAATCCAGTTGGAATTGCTGATTTTGTCACCAGCACCACACACAAAACACTGCGTGGTCCGCGAGGGGGCATCATTATGGCCAAGCCTGAGCACGAAAAAGCATTGAATTCTGCAATTTTCCCGCAAACTCAGGGTGGCCCATTGATGCATGTAATTGCAGCCAAAGCTGTTTCATTTAAAGAGGCTGCAAGCAAGGAATTTAAGGACTATCAGGAACAGGTGATTGATAACGCGAGAGTCATGGCCAAAGTGTTAATCAACCGCGGATTGAGAATTGTGTCTGGTCAGACCGATTGTCATTTATTTTTGGTTGATTTGCGTGCGATGAACTTAACAGGCAAACAAGCAGAAGAATCACTCGAAATGGCGCATATCACGGTTAACAAGAATACCATTCCCAATGATCCGCAAAAACCATTTGTTACCAGCGGCATCCGTATTGGATCACCCGCAATAACTACACGAGGTTTCAGAGAACTGGAAGCGGAACAATTGGCAAACATGATTGCAGACGTTCTGGCCGCGCCCGAAGACACGGCAGTCATATCGCGTGTAGCTACCGAGGCAAAACGGCTATGTGCAAAATTTCCAGTGTACGGATAATCCCGGAGTGAGCTTGAGCAGCCATAAAAGTAACGTGACTTGAGTTTATCGCTACAGATCATGATTAAATATGAAGTGTCCCTTTTGTAATACCGATGACACCAATGTCATAGACTCGCGTGTCAGTGAAGATGGTCACAAAATTCGCCGCCGGCGGCGATGCCTGGCTTGCGATAAGCGCTTTACAACCTATGAAACGATCGAGTTGCGTTTACCCCAGGTAGTGAAGCATGATGGTACTCGTGCGGAATTTGATCGTAATAAATTGTTAACAGGCTTTAAGCGGGCACTTCACAAACGCCCGGTTCCAACCAGTTATGTGGATGCGGCAATTGACCGTATTGTGCAGAAGTTCCTGGCTAAGGGGGAACGTGAAGTTTCATCGCGCAGTATTGGGGAAAGCGTGATGGAAGAGCTTTATAAGCTTGATAAGGTAGCGTATATTCGATTTGCGTCTGTTTATAAAAGCTTTCAGGACGTCGATGATTTTCGTGATGCGATTAAGGAAGTGCAATAACCGGGGCCGCTACAACAAGAAAAGTATCCCGAATTCATCAGCGCTTCCCTAGTGAATGTTTATTAAGCTGGATTAACCTGTCTTTTATCTTGTGAGAGATAATTCTAGATGTTCTCTTCCGTCGATTATACCTTTATGTCGTATGCACTACGTCTGGCAGAAAAAGGACTCTACAGTACAACACCTAATCCTCGTGTAGGATGCGTACTCACGCTGCACGATCGAATTATTGGTAGTGGCTGGCACGAGAAAGCGGGGCAGCCGCATGCGGAAATTAATGCGCTAGCCTCAACCTCAAGGGCGGCACGCGGTGCAACAGCCTATATAACATTGGAGCCGTGCAGTCATTATGGACGCACGCCACCCTGTGTTAACGCCCTGATTGATGCTGGAATCGCTAAGGCCATAATAGCCATGGAAGATCCCAATCCAATGGTAAGCGGACGCGGCTGCGCGCTTCTGGCGCAAGCAGGAGTCACTGTGCAAACAGGTTTATTGCAAGCACAAGCACAGGCGCTTAATACGGGGTTTATGACGCGCATGATGCATAAGAAACCATGGATCAGATTGAAAACGGCTGCTAGTCTGGATGGTAAAACGGCACTGAACAATGGCGTTAGCCAATGGATTACGGGTGAAGCTGCACGACAGGATGGGCATCGATGGCGTGCGCGCTCATGCGCTATCATGACAGGCATCGGCACAGTGAAATCCGATAACCCGCAACTGTCAGTTCGGCATGTTGAAACAGTGCGTCAACCTAAAAAAATCATTGTGGACAGCGATTTGTTCATACCGCTAAATGCGAAATTGCTTCAAGGTGGCGGTGAAGTATTAATTTTTGCTGCGCATGATAGCGATGTGGAGAAAAAAGAGATGCTGGATAGAATGGGTGCCCAAGTTATCGTTATACCTAATGGGAAAGGTATGGTTGATCTGAGAAAAATGATGACCGTATTAGCTGATATGGAAATCAATGAAGTGCTGGTAGAAGCTGGGCGTGAATTGAATGGTGCATTGATTGAAGCGGAATTGATCGATGAAATGATTTTTTACCTTGCGCCACATTTGCTCGGTGACGATGCGAGAGGAATGATTAAACTACCTGAATTAACATGTCTTGAGCAAAAAAAAGAATTGAAAATTCAGGATATGCGCATGATCGGGCAGGATATCCGGATCATTGCAAAATTTCCATCAAATCTGAGCCAATCGTAGATTTATTCCCGCAAGGGTCTTTTTGCAAGTTTGCGTTGTAGCGTGCGACGATGCATATTCAATATTCTTGCTGTCACCGAGATATTATTATCATTTTCTGCAAGAATACGTTGAATATATTCCCACTCTAAACGACCTACTGATAAAGGATGCGCACTGATAGGTATATCCGGTTCTCCAACTGTACGTTCAAAAGCTGACAAGATTTGATCGGCATCGACGGGTTTTGCAAGATAATGGGTGGCACCCAGTTTAATTGCTTCAACAGCTGTGGCGATACTGGCATAGCCTGTTAGCATGACAATGCGGGTACCCGGATCGAGAATTCTTAATTTTTCAACCAATACCAATCCAGATTCGCTGGATAATTTTAGATCAATAATGGCATATTCGGGTGTGGATTGCTCAGCCAGGCTTAAGGCATCTTCAATAGTATGTGCGCACGCCACGAAGAAGCCGCGTCTTTTCATGGCCTTGGCGAGTACTTCGCAGAAAATGGTGTCGTCATCGACGATTAATAAACTGGGATCTTCGGTACTATTGTCCGTTAATGAAGATTCGATCATGCTACTGATCCTATCAATGGTAAAACGACTTGTGTGCAGGCCCCGCCACTTTCAAGATTAAATAAGCGGACGCTGCCACCAAATCGTTCTATGTTGGCATTCGCCAGAAATAAGCCGATACCGAATCCCTGTCCTGGCGCTTTGCTGGAAAAAAAGGCCTCGCCGGCACGCTGTAACGCTTCTGCTGACAATCCTTTGCCATCATCAATAATCTCCAGGTGCAGTAATTGATTATCCCAATGGCTGTTGATTTCAATACATTCTGAAGAAGCATCAGCGGCGTTATTCAGCAGATTGAGGATAGATTGATTTAATAGTTGATTATCCATAATTCGAGGTATGGGTTGTGCGCCGGTACTTTGATATGTAAATTTAACAGCGGGGCGTATCAGTTTCCATTTGTCCAGTATTTGCCGGAGAAATTCGTCAACTGCAAGTTCGCTACCATGTTCGGCTCTTGTTTGCCCCGCTTTGGCCAGCAAATGGGTCAAAGTTTGCTTGCAATGAGCTATCTGATCTCGCAGAATACGGATGTTGCTCTGGAATTCAGCGTCATGCGCGTATTCCTGCTGCAATTCTCCGGTTACTACCGCCATCGTCGAGAGAGGCGTGCCTAGTTCATGGGCAGCACCTGCAGCCAGCGTGCCCAGAGCGATAATTTGTTCATTACGCAAAGCATGTTCGCGTGCCTTGGCTAGGTCGCGGTCTCGATCTCGTATGGAGGAACTCATTCTAACGACGAACCAGGCAATTATTACTGTACTTAATACAAATGCTAGCCACATTCCGGATACATGCAATGCAAATTCTATAAGATGATTGCTATGCTCGTGCGGGAGCGGGATATAAACGAATAATAACAATGTATAGCAGGCTATCGTGATAATAGCCATGATCCAGGTATAGCGCCACGGCAGTGTAGCGGCTGCGATGGTCAGGGGTAGCAAGAATAATGAAATAAATGGATTGGTTGATCCGCCACTGAAATATAGCAGGGCGCTCAGTGCCAGAACATCAATCAGCAATTGAAAAAAGAACTCCAAGTGAGAGACAGGCCATTTACGGTGTAGCCGTATCCATGTAAGCAGATTAATTACTGCAAGTAGTACCACAACAAGAATCATAGGCAGCCAGGGAATTACAATATCAATGCTCCAATACACAATGGTAAATGTGAGGCACTGAGCAAATATAGAGATATTCCGGAGCAGAAATAATCGATGTAAGTTTTTGCTAAGTGGTGATTGACTGAGATCGCTGAACATGACGCATGTATAGGGTGAATTTTTGATCTGTTTGGGGATAGAACATTAGCTGAAATTTTCCAAAATAGCTATGCGACAAATTGTCTCAGGGTGACCAGGGTGACCAGGGTGAGTCAGGCAGCGATATAATTGCTTATTGGCAGTCCTGAAACATTCTGCAATCTGAGCATATACTGAGATCATGGTAACTGATGGTTTTTTCGGTTAAAATCTTTGATCGTTTATCTTGTGCTTGAAAATTAGCCTTATCTTTTTGAAATTACTTTATGATTCTTATTCTTGTTCCCAATACCCGACCTGAAAGTCCGGAATATAAGCAGTTGATGGCGCATTTAGCTAATTTATCGGGGATATCAACACGCATTCATACCGAAGTCGGTGTCGAGCAAACACTAACGGAGATATATTTGATCGGTAACACCAAGGTATTGTCTATTGAAGATATGGGTTGCTTACCATGTGTCGATCGCGTTGTACGCATATCCGAGGAATATCGCGTTCTAGGCCGGCACAAAAATGACGACCGTCCAGCTTATTTTGAATATAACGGTGTTTGTTTCGGACAGGAAACGCTGAATGTGTTTGCCGGCTTGTGTGCTGTAGATACTATTGAGCACGTTGAAATGATGATGAAGACATTGCGCGAGCATGATCAAGTTTGTACGCGCATGGGTGCTTATAAGCCACGTACCAGTCCATATTCATTCCAGGGGCATGGTAAAACTTGCTTGCCCTATGTATTTGACCTGGCAGGGAAGTACGGTATAAAAGTGATTGCTATGGAGATTACGCATGAGTCTCATTTGGAAGAGATACGTAATGCACTTTATCAGACAGGCAACGCGACCGGTGTTATGCTGCAGATCGGAACCAGGAATACACAAAATTTTGAGTTATTGAAAATCGTTGGTCGTCAGCAGATTTTTCCGGTATTGATCAAACGGGGTTTTGGTATCACTTTGGATGAATCTTTGAACGCTGCAGAGTATCTCGCTTCGGAAGGGAACCGGAAAGTGATTTTCGGTTTGCGCGGCATGAAGACAAACATGGGTGATCCACATCGTAATTTTGTCGATTTCTCGCATGTGCCGGTCGTCAAGCGCTTGACACGCATGCCGGTCTGTATAGATCCCTCACATTCAGTGGGGACGCGCGCAGGCTCGCCGGATGGCATAATGGACATTATGCATGTAACTGCACAAGGTATCGTTGCAGGCGCCAATATGGTTCTGGCGGACTTTCATCCGGTGCCCGCTAACGCATTGGTGGATGGCCCACAAGCATTGCTGATGAAAGAATTGCCGCAATTTCTGGAGGATGTTCAAATTGCCCGGGAGGCTTATGAAAAACGTATTCTTTTGGCTGAGCGTTATCGAGAAATATAGAATCCCGGTGTAATTTAAAAAAAACTGGTAAGTTTTGTTGTGAGCAAAGTTTTTCTATTATCAAATGAGTGCAAACACAATATCCATTGTTGGAGAATGAAAAAATGATCAAAGTACTACTCTCAAATCCAAGAGGTTTCTGTGCCGGCGTGGACCGTGCGATCGAGATTGTAGAAAGAGCGCTTACTATGCATGGCGCACCGATTTATGTGCGTCATGAGGTGGTGCATAATCGATTTGTGGTAGAAAACCTGGAGAAGAAAGGTGCAGTTTTTGTAGAAAACTTGGATGAGGTGCCACAAGATAGTATTCTGATTTTTAGCGCGCATGGTGTTTCTCATGCGGTACGCAGAGAAGCGGCCGATCGTAAATTGAAAGTGTTTGACGCAACGTGCCCGCTGGTTACCAAGGTGCATGTTGAAGTAGGTAAGATGCGTAAAGAGGGTAAAGAGATCATTATGATCGGACACCAAGGTCATCCTGAGGTTGAGGGTACCATGGGTCAGATTGAAGGCGAAGGCAAGGGGATGTATTTGGTAGAAACGGAGATGGATGTTGAGGTTCTAACGGTACAGGATGAAACCAATTTGGCTTATGTGACCCAAACCACGCTATCTGTCGATGATGCCGCACGCATTGTTAATGCCCTAAAAAAACGTTTTCCGATGATTACCGGCCCTAAGAAAGACGATATTTGCTATGCCACGCAGAATCGCCAAGATGCCGTTAAGAAAATGGTTGACCAATGTGATTTAGTTATCGTGGTTGGTTCTCCCAACAGCTCGAATTCAAATCGTCTTTGTGAAGTGGCGAGAAATGCCAATGTGGAATCTTATATGGTAGATCGTGCCGAGCAGTTGCAGGAGGCATGGTTTATTGGAAAGAAAATTATTGGTATCACGGCTGGAGCCTCAGCCCCCGAAATTCTTGTGCAGCAAGTGATTTCCAGACTCAAGCAAATAGGCGCTGATCAAATTGGTGAAGATGTCATGATAGAAGAGTTGAGTGGGGTAGTGGAGTCGGTTGTATTCCCATTGCCCAAGGCTTGACTGGGTGTGATCAGTTAATTTTCCATCCTGCTTGGTACGGGGAGGTATCGAAGGGTTGTTTAGCGCCCGTCATTTCATTGACCAGGATTTCAGCACTGGCAGGTGCCATCGTTACTCCATAGCGGTAGTGCCCGCTATTAATCAGTAAATTACGAATAGCCGGATGCCAGCCGATCGTGGGGATATTTCTGGGTGAGGCAGGACGTAGTCCCGACCAGTGTTGCTTAATGCGCATTTTTTTTAGTGATGGCAGAATCTTCCCAGCATGTCTTAATAACTGGTTAAATGCTGATACCGTTGTTTGTTTGTCAAATCCTACATCTTCGAGTGTGCTGCCGATGAGTACATGGCCATCCCGGCGAGGTATTATGTATAAATCATTTTGTACCAGAATGTTGTGTATCGGCGGTACATCAAATTTAAATAATAGCATCTGCCCTTTTACTGGCCTGATATCGAGTTGCAGGGCATGATCTCCTAATATCCCTACACTCCAGGCACCAGCGCTAACAATATAGTGATCAGCGGCAAATTCACCACAAGATGAGGTAATGGATTGTATTTGCTGACAATCCGTATTAAGGCGGTAAACCGTGCAATTTTCTAATATTTTTCCGCCTAATTGTATGACTCGGCTGATTAATGCGCGTAATAGTCTGGGGTTGCGCACTTGGGCGGTATTTGGCAAAAATAAAGAACGGTCATGCGGTTGCGTTCTATTAAAGTCAGAGTCGTTTCCGGCAGGAAAAATATTAGAAATGGTGAATTGTTCGATTCCAATACCCCGAATCGAGCACCATTGTTTGGCAATTTCTAAATCGTAAGGCGGCAATATAAACATGCCGGATATTTCATATTCCGGATCTATCCCAGAAACCTCTCGCAAGGATGAAATCCAGGCTGGAAATTGCTTTGCACTATAGCTGGTAAGTTGTGTGACATGATCGGAATATTTCCATGGTAAAAGTGGAGATAAAATACCTCCACCTGCCCAGGATGACTCTTGTCCTGCATGATTGCGTTCGAGTATCGTAACATTCGCGCCATGTGTCAAAAGCCTTTCTGCCGTTGCAAGCCCTATGATTCCCGCACCAATGACAACTACATCCTGCTTCATGATGGATTGATTATTTGCTCATAGTGAGGAATCGAGAAGCTCGTTAAAGAAAATTTTATCTTTCCCAGGTTTTATATATAGGACTGTTTGAACCGCCCCGATTTTTCCGGAGACTCGTTAGTTTGAGTCAAGCTGTGATGCCTGACACTTTCAGTTGCGAATAATACGCTCTTTCCAACTCTG
>NZ_FNUX01000019.1 GCF_900108305.1 Nitrosomonas ureae | reverse complement strand
CGCGCTGGCGCGGCAGACAGTGTTCGATCCGTTGATATTGGTTTTCAGTGATTTCCATCACCATATTATATCAAATAGTGTTAACAGGCCCTAGTTATTATTCTCTTGATTGCCGCGAGAGTACGTTCTTACTGGTTGCCTTTACTAAATTGTAAACAAGATTCTGATGTTAGCAACGGCAACAGCGGAATTAAGAAATGGATCCGTATTGAATTTATTTTAGCATTGCTGCTACTTCTATTAGCCACGATCATTACCAACATAACACCTGCAAAGCATGCACTTATTGAAAACTGGCCATTTTCATTTCGTTTCTCAGTTATTGCTACTTGGAATCAACCAAATGTCGCTATTCAAGTCTGGAGTGGTTTGGCGGTTCTGGTGCTTGCCGCAGTGATCTTACAATTAGGCCGGCTAAGAAACTGGGAGATAAAGCGTTTAATTTTTATTCCAGCTATATTGTTTATATCGGGGGGAGCGATTGCATTGCAAGCTCTGACAATCCAAGCTTATCCTGAAACTTATCGGAGACCACCTGTACCTTTTGATGTGATTTCTGTGGCGCATGGTGCTACATTATTTGCGCAGCATTGTGTTGAGTGTCATGGACTTCAGGGAATGGGAAATGGTATTAAGTCACGGACTCTATCCACAAAATTGCCGGATTTACTGATTGAGCCGCATACCGTAGAACATACGCCGGGAGATTTCTATAATTGGATTACGAACGGTATGGTGAATACGGATATGCCAGGTTATATCGATAAACTATCTGATGAAGACCGATGGGATCTGATTAATTATATTCATGCATTGTCTCGCGGCTATCAGGCGCGGATTTTAACGCCGGAGATTGTACCCAATAAAGCATATGTAAAACCGCCAGTTTTTTCATACCAAGGCCATGATGGAAGTTCAGGTACATTGCAGGAATATCGAGAAAACAAAGCTGTTTTAATGGTGGTCTTTTCGTGGCCGCAGTCTATAAGTCGTTTAGAGCAGTTAAAACAGGCTTATGGAAGATTAAAGGAGCAAAATGTTATGCTGCTTGCGGTGCCGGATAAAGATCTTGCTGTTGAAGATATGAAGCAATTAGTAGCAAAGGAACTACCTTTCCCAATTGTTACTCAAGGCGCTGCTGAAATTGCAACCAGCTTTGCATTATCACGTAGAACGTTGAGTCATCCTGATATTATCGGCCGAGGAACAACTCCAGATCATATGGAGTTTCTCATAGATAGAAAGGGATATTTGCGTGCACGTTGGATTCCATCTGTAGATCATTCGGGGTGGTCAGATATTGATCAACTAAATTTGCAAATAAACGCACTAAATCGTGAGAAAATGAATATACCTTTTCCAGAAGATTTTGTTCGATAATTGGTTTAGCTATTCAAATCAAGTTGGAGAAATTATTGAATCTGGCAATTCTGGCAGGTTATTGGGGGAAAACAGAAATAGCTGATAGGCGTTATTTTAGGTTCTAAGCAGGAATGGCATGACCGTGAAGGTTGTAGTCGTCACGTCCTTCAGATAACTTCTTGTCAATTTGAATTTAATTTGTTTCAGGTACCTGATAATAATTCAATCGTTGCTTTTTCTGCATTGTTTTCGTTTTTATCCGTCATAAGGAATGATGCGTATCACGTTTTAATACTTTCCACGGTGATCGGAATAATCAGAAAGAGACTTGTTTTTTCTATCGAATGCTTGTGTATATTCCGGGGAACGACCAATTAGTAGCGTGCCGGTGTGTAGCGGATATCTCAATTTACTATTTCAAAGCCTGTATCAACTATAGCTTCTTTGATTTGATCAATATTGATATTGTTCGAATCATATTGGATGGTTGCCTGAGCAGGTTGGAGCGTTACTTCCACTTGAGCTATTCCTGATAGGTTCTTGAGGACCGCTTTGATACTATTAACACAGCCCATACAGGTCATGCCTTTTATTATGATGGTGACAGTTTGCATCGTACATTCTCCTAAAGGAAGATTATTCATGATTGATTTGCCATCGTTTCAATAGCAGCGAATTGCTGACAACTGAAACAGAGCTCATAGCCATGGCGGCGCCGGCAATTACCGGATTAAGCATGCCAATGGCTGCTAATGGAATTTCCAATATATTGTAGACAAAGAATAGGTTCTGACGAATTTTTTGAAGCGCGGCGCGCGATACACATGTCATGCCTTCAATTGGCAATTCAATTTGTCTGAGAGACGATGAATTCAACAGTGTTTCCCGATCTAATTTACTTGTGGGTAGCTATTGACGATCCAATATTAATGCACCATCAACCCATTTAACCCTATCTCCTTGCTGAAAGCTTGCTCCTTCAGGGAGTGCGATAATTGCTTGCCTGCCATCATCCATAGTAATGTTGATCTGATACTGATTCCCAGGATAGATAATATTTCCTCCCTGATTGTAATAATTATCACCTGGAGCCTGTGGATAGTCTGGGTTATGCGGATGATGAGTTTGGCGAATGATCTCCCGCGCGACAGTTCCGGCAACAATTCCGCCCGCTATCGCATTCATGCCAAATCCTTGTCCAATTTTATTGATTGAATTGATAATTCCACAGTTGATACACCCTGATACTGGTGATTGCCGACGAATAGCTCCAGCGTCCGTACTTTTGATGCTGATACTGTTTCGTGGTGCGCTAATCGCTGTGCCAATACGATGAATGGTTCTTGGTGGTTCTGAATCAAGAGGGGTGTCCGGCGGTAAAGATTGAGTTGTCAGATTTTGAGTTTTTGATGGCAATGAATAGTTATGCTCACTATTAGTCATTTGTGGAAAGGCAAAACTAGCGTGGAATGTGCTCAATACAAGACTTATAGCAATGACCAGTGCTTTTAAATCAGCGGCATGGTAACTGTTTGACATCGCCAATCTCCTTCAACATGCGGATCAGAATCAATTTAAAGTTTTTAGATTAAACGGGACCTGGATGGTTGCATTTTATTATGACTGCTGCCTGCTGCGCATAATTCTGTGGGCATGCATATTTCTGGTCATATTTCCTTCAACTATCCTTTTGCTCTGAAGAGGTTTTCTTAGATTCAGATGAAGTGCTTGGGTGAATGCCCCGGTTACGTTTTTTGATCATCAATGCCGCGATAAGTATTCCCAGTTCGTAGAGCAGGCACAGTGGTATCGCTAGCATAAATTGCGAAATAACATCAGGAGGTGTAAAAATAGCAGCAACGATAAATGCGCCGACAATCACGTAAGGGCGCATTTCTTTGAGTTTCTCAATGGTAATTACATTTGTTTTAACTAAAACAATAACAAATACGGGTACTTCAAACGTGACCCCAAAAGCCATGAACATGGACAAAACAAAATTTAAGTATTTGCTGATGTCCGTCATTACCGCCACACCTTCCGGTGCAAAATAAGTAATAAACTCAAATACTACCGGCAGTGCAGCAAAATAGGCGAATGCCATTCCAGCAAAGAACAGCAAGCTGGTACCAAAAACTAAAGGCAGTGCCATGCGTTTCTCGTGGGAATAGAGTCCGGGTGCAACGAAAGCCCATATTTGATATAAGGTGTGCGGTAGAGTAATGACAAAGGCCAGCATCATGGCGACTTTCATGGGTACAAAAAAAGGCGTTGCTACATCCGTGGCGATCATTTGACCACCTTGTGGAAGTTTCTCCAGTAATGGTTGTGCCAGCACGGTATAAAGTTCCCGTGCAAAAAAAGCACAGGGGATAAAGCCCAGTAGGAGCACACCCAGAATACGTATCATCCTGGCACGTAATTCCACTAAATGAGATAGAAATGAACCTTCAAGCATAGTTCTATATTAGAAGTTGTGGGATCGATAACGTGAAAAGTATCGATTAATTTATGATCGATACACTGTAAGCTACTATTTTTATTTTTGTATATCAGCACGTTGCGGATTTTTGCTGTCACTTAGCTTTGATTGCTCGGATTCTAATTGTGATTGAGGCATTACCAAGTCTCTGGGTGATTTTTCCGTAGCCTGAGGATCATTCGTGATAGCCGTCTTTAGTTGCTCTACACTTTCTTGAACTGAAGTTTCAAGCGAATCAACTGTGTCTTGCACAGAAGATTGCATTTTTTTTAGTTCTTCCATACGCATTTCATTATGAATATCAGTTCTGATGCTATACATAAAATTACGACAACGCCCGTACAAATGTCCTATTGTTCGTGCGACAGTTGGTAGTCGTTCAGGTCCGATCACAATTAAGGCTACCATCAAAATGATCAGTAACTCCATGAAACTTATATCAAACATG
Organism: Nitrosomonas ureae; assembly: GCF_900108305.1. Taxonomy (GTDB): domain Bacteria; phylum Pseudomonadota; class Gammaproteobacteria; order Burkholderiales; family Nitrosomonadaceae; genus Nitrosomonas; species Nitrosomonas ureae_B. Next base: position 51,115 of record NZ_FNUX01000019.1, on the reverse strand, counting down.
TTGTCTCGTTGATTGAGATTGCATGAATATAAATTCGATTAGAACTCGATGCAGCAAATAATATACAATTTAATTCTCAGGTCTTGGTCTGATTTTCCTTGAAGTCCGCGTCGTCGGCTTGTCTATTGGTATTCGATGGTTGCGATGCACTGCTTTCAGTTTCGGTAGTTGATTTACTTTCTTTGAAGCTATTGGGAGCAGTATCCTTGTTTGTGGTAACTTCAAAAACTGACTTATTGGCGGATGAAGGCGGATTCTCGGTTTCTGACTCTTTCATTCCTTCTTTGAAGCCTTTTAAGGCGCTTCCTAAATCGCCACCCAGATTGCGTAATTTTTTTGTTCCGAATACCAGAACGACAATAGCCAGTACAATAATCCAATGCCAGATGCTGAATGTGCCCATTACTTCCTCCTGTTAAATGGAACGGAGCTGGTCTAACCTGGGTGAATCATTCCAGGCAAACGCTCTCGGCCACCGATGATATGGAAATGTAAATGAAATATTTCTTGTCCGCCCGCAGGCCCAGTATTAATGATAGTGCGGAAACCATTTTCACATCCTTGTTCTTTTGCCAATTGTGGAGCTAATGATAGCATTTTTCCAAGCAAATTCTGATGAATGCCTTGAACATCAATGAGCGAGTCTATATGCAATTTCGGGATTAGTAAGAAATGAACAGGAGCAGCAGGGTTGATGTCATTAAAGGCAAGAATATTTTTATCTTCGTAGATTTTGCTGGAAGGTATTTCTTTTCTTGCAATTTTACAAAAAATACAATTCTCCATAATCTCTAATTCGATGTTCTTGAAGCTTTTTCTTGTATTCCGGACATGCCTTCACGTCTTTCCAGTTCTTTCAATACGTCATCAGGGGAGAGTTCGTGGAAAGCGAGTAGTATCATGCAGTGAAACCATAAATCCGCAGTTTCGTAAATAATCTGACCGGTATTGCCATCCTTAGAAGCCATGATGGTTTCGGCAGATTCTTCTGCGATTTTTTTAAGTATTTTATCCTGTCCCCCATGAAACAGTTTAGCTACATAAGAGCTGTTTGTCTCAGCTGATTTGCGTGATTCAATGGTTTGTGCCAGACGACGAAGAATATTTATATCGCTCATTTATTGTAAATTTCCTCAGGATTCTTGATAACAGGTGCGGCAAGAACCCAGTTATTGCCTTCTAATTTCTGGAAAAAACAGCTGTGTCTGCCAGTGTGGCAGGCAATTCCGCCAGTCTGTTCTATAATAAGAAGCAATACATCTTCGTCACAATCAAGAAAAATATCTTTCACTTTCTGAATGTGACCAGATTCTTCACCTTTATACCAGAGCTTTTTGCGTGAACGTGACCAGTATACCGCTTCACCTTTTTCTACCGTCAACTTAAGCGCTTCTCGATTCATCCACGCAACCATGAGGATAGTGCCGCTATCTGCTTCTTGAGCGATGACCGGTATCAATCCGTCCTCGGACCAGTTAATTCTGCTAAGCCAGCTATCTGTAGACATGATATAGCAACACTTACAAAGTTAAATTTTCAACCTTCTGCAATTTTAGCATTATAACCGCACTTCAATGCCATGCTGTGCCATATATTGTTTTGCCTGTTGCACGGTGAATTCGCCATAATGAAAAATGCTGGCTGCCAACACGGCATCTGCGTGCCCTTGCAGAATACCGGCAACCAAATGATCCAGATTGCCAACACCACCGCTGGCGATCACTGGTATATTGATAGCATCCGATACTGCGCGGGTTAAAGAAAGATCAAAACCGCTACGTGTGCCATCATTATCCATACTGGTAAGTAAAATTTCACCGGCACCCAGAGATTGCATTTTTATTGCCCATTCAACAGCGTCAATGCCTGTTGCTTTACGTCCTCCGTGGCTAAAGACTTCCCAGCGCGGCGAATTTCCGGATGCATTAACTTGTTTGGCGTCAATTGCCACAACAATACATTGAGAACCATAATGCCCGGCTGAATCAGCTATCAGCTGCGGATTTAGAATTGCCGATGTATTAATGCTCACTTTGTCAGCGCCGGCATTTAGCAACCGGCGTACGTCTTCAACCTGACGTACACCTCCGCCAACAGTCAAAGGAATAAATACTTGCGCGGCAACATCTTCAATAATGTGCAGAATCAGGTCGCGATTATCCGAGCTGGCTGTAATATCCAGAAAAGTGAGTTCATCGGCACCTTGCTCATCATAACGGCGCGAAATTTCCACCGGATCTCCTGCATCACGCAGTTCAACGAAATTAACGCCTTTAACTACACGCCCATTGGTTACATCCAGGCATGGAATAATACGCTTTGCGAGACTCATCAGTGTAAAAGGCCGATTGTAGGTAAGGAAGTAAAATACGCGGTATTAATTTTCTAAAAAAGGGTTTTTTTACGATATACCGTTATCTCTACTCAGTTTATCAGCCAATTGCTGAGCTTCTTTGAAATTCAGAGAGCCTTCATAGATGGCGCGCCCAGTAATGGCTCCGATAATTCCTTCGGATTCGATTGCGCACAGTTTCTGAACATCACTGATATTGGTAATACCGCCGCTGGCAATGACCGGTATAGTAAGTTCTCTAGCTAATTCGATGGTTGCTTCAATGTTAATCCCGTTGAGCATGCCATCTCTGCCGATATCTGTGTAAATAATCGCTTCTACTCCATAATCCTCAAATTTCTTGGCTAAATCAATGACATCATGGCCGGTAATCTTAGACCAGCCATCAACCGCCACTTTACCATCTTTTGCATCCAGTCCAGCCATAATCTGTCCTGGGAAAGCGTTACAGGCATCTTGCAGAAAGCCTGGTATTTTGATGGCTGCAGTACCGATGATTATATAAGAGATACCATCGTCAAGATAACGTTCAATTGTATCAAGATCACGAATGCCGCCGCCTAATTGAATAGGTATCTGATCATCGAGAGATTGGACAATTTCACGTATTGCTACTTCATTTCTTGGTTTGCCGGCAAATGCACCGTTTAAATCGACAAGATGGAGTCTGCGTGCACCTTGACTTAACCAATGGGCCGCCATTTCACCGGGTTCCTTGGAAAATACCGTAGCATCTTCCATTACTCCTTGTTTTAGTCGAACACAGTGGCCATCTTTAAGATCTATTGCAGGAATAATCAGCATAGCTTAATCAGAATTAATAGTTGATTAAAAAAGTCAGTTTACTACGTTTTGATTTTAGAAATTTGGTGTCCATTTGGTAAAGTTGCTCAATAGAGTTAATCCTGCTGATTGACTTTTCTCTGGATGAAACTGTACCGCGAAAATATTATCTTGTGCAATGGCGCAGGTAAATGGAAAGGGATACTGACTTTGAGCAGCGATTGATGTTTCAACAAGGGTTTCGACATAATAACTGTGTACAAAATAAAAGCGTGCATCTTCTGCGATGCCTTCCCATAACGGATGTTTTATAGCTTGGTGCACTTGATTCCACCCCATATGAGGCACTTTTAGCTTTTGTCCATCCGGTGTTGTCATGGCTGCGGCGGGGAAGCGCACTACCTTTCCTGGCAAAATATTCAAGCCCTGGATATTTCCTTCCTCACTTTCTCTAAATAACATCTGTAAACCGAGGCATATGCCGAGATAGGGTTTGTGGGTAGCTGCTTCTATTACGGCTTCTCGCATTCCGCGAGCTTCAAGTTCCTGGATGCAATTACGCATTGCACCCTGTCCCGGTACTACGACACGTTTCGCTTTTCGCACGATATCCGGATTACTGGTTACCGCAATTGATAAAGTAGGCGCAACATGCTCCAATGCTTTGTGAACGGAACGCAGGTTTCCCATTCCATAGTCTACAATTGCGATATCAATCATATGATGATTTAGTTGAAGAGAGTAGCTTACAAAGTACCTTTGGTGGATGGAATAATTCCGGCTGCTGCTGGATCAGGTTCGATTGCCATGCGCAAAGCTCGTCCAAATGCTTTAAAAGCGGTTTCCGCCTGATGATGTGCATTTCTTCCGGCAATGTTGTCGATATGTAAAGTTATCAGAGCATGATTTACCAGTCCCTGAAAAAACTCATGAACCAGATCGACATCAAAATCACCAATATGTGCACGAGTAAAATCAACATTAAATACCAAGCCAGGACGACCGGATAAGTCTATTACAACGCGTGTCAATGCTTCATCAAGTGGAACATAGGCATGACCATAGCGACGTAATCCTTTTTTATCTCCCACCGCTTTCGTCAGTGCCTGGCCTAGAGTAATGCCGATATCTTCAACGGTATGATGCGCATCAATATGTAAATCACCTTTAGCTATCACTTCAAGGTCGATCATGCCGTGACGAGCTATCTGATCAAGCATGTGATCAAGAAATGGCACCCCGGTTTCCAAAATGGATTGACCTGTTCCATCCAGATTCAGATTGATGCTGATCTGAGTCTCCAGCGTGTTACGAATGACTTGTGCTTTGCGCATAGGGGGAAATCTTGGATAAGATAACGAATTTAAAGTTGATTTTAAGCTGTTTTATTCAGTATGGCTTGTAATGATGAACAAAACTGAGCATTCTCGTCGGGTGTGCCTATAGTTACACGTAAGCAATTTTCTAATAAAGGATGTGTACCATCCAAATTTTTGATTAATATTTTTTGTTGTTTCAGCGCTAGAAAAATTTGAGTGGCAGCATGGATTCGAAACAAAATAAAATTAGCCTTCGAAGGATACACTGTGATGCTATCCATTGTAGCAAGAAAAGTACTCATTTTCGCACGTTCTGATTTTATGGCTTCCGCTTGTTCCGACAAAACCACAGTATGGTGTAATACCTTCTCAGCGATTATCTGTGTCATTATGCCAATGTTATAAGGTAAACGCATCTTTTCCAGCTGCGTCAGCCACTCAGATCTTCCAAGTAATAACCCTAATCTTAAGCCCGCCAACCCTGATTTGGATAACGTGCGCATTAATAATAAATTGGGATGATGATTTATTTCGTTGATAAAGCTCGCATCAGCGAAAGCTTGATAGGCTTCATCAATGACAACAATACCGGAAGTGGCCTGTATTATGCTTAAGATTGCTGCATAATCAAAAAGATTTCCTGTGGGATTGTTGGGGTAGGCCAGAAAGATGACGGCAGGCTTATGTTTGGCAATTGCGGTCAACATGGCTTCCAGATCTAGTGAGAAATCCTGTTTTAAGGGCACTCCGACATATTGGATGTTCGCGAATGTGGCGATCATCCGGAACATCACGAAAGAGGGTTCCACACTGATTAATACTGCACCGGGTTTGGCTACAGCCATCGCAATGATTTGAATAATTTCATCTGATCCATTGCCAAGCAGAATATCGATGTCATCGGAAATCGCCAAGGTCTGACGTAATTTTTTCTTAAGCGAAACAGCACTGGCATCGGGATAACGATTTACTGGCGCATTGGCTGCCAGCTGCGCAATTTCGTCACGCAATTCCGGTGATAATGAGTAAGGATTTTCCATAGCATCCAATTTAATCATGCCCGTAGCGGACGGAACGTGATAAGCGGAAAGTGCAAGAATTTCCGGTCTGATAATATGTTCTGGAAGATAAGAGTTACTCATAGGCGCTTATTTTAACTCAATCCAAGGGTAATGACTCAAGTTATCATCGATAATTAAAATAGGTAAACCTCCGTCTCCGCCGGAGGTAATTTACGAGCAATGTGAGATGCTGTGAGGCCATTTTTTCTAAATGATTGAACTATAGATTGGTTTGTAAAACTTATTTTGATATCTGTGCATTCTTGTATTCTTGTTCAATTAATGTTTGCAGCTCATGAATGTATATACCTTCAGTTTGTGCGTGGTCGATATAAGAGTAAGTATCAACTGTTTTTTTATCGGGTTTTCATAATAAGCGACTCATATCTCCCGCGCTAAACCCAATCAGCGGTTCAGTAAATTCTTTTCCAAAAGCGATAACTTTGAATAATTCACCCATTTCGGCAGGGTTGACCAGTTTCTGCAATTGATTGGATTGTGGTAAGTAGCACGCAGTATCCTCGACAGGTATTTGTGCAAGAATTTGGGTAATGCCAGAATTGATCAGGAAGAAAGCTTGGGTTGTGTAACCCAGAAGCGTAAGGTTGCTATCGACCGCAGCATGAGTGACGGCACTGAAATCAACGTGACTGGTGATATCTTGCAGGCCAGGGAGATAAAATGGATTGTCATGGGCGTGGTGGCGATAATGGCACATCAACGTGCCTTGATTGCGTTGGGGATGATAGTATTCGTTACGTCCAAATCCATAATCGATCAATAGAATGACGCCCTGGTGAAGAAGTTTCGCCAGGCTGCGCATAAAACCGATGGCAGTAAGATTAAATTCGCTGACATATTCAAAGCGCGAATCACTGTTTGGGTTAATTTGTGATGCTATTTGACCGGCAATTGAATGAAGATCGATATCCTGCAAAGGCCGGTCTTGCCAGGCGAGTTGATTGTTTTGCCAGATTACGCCACGCTCGAAAATGGCATTATCGTGCCATGCGACCAAGTGCACGGGCATTGCATCCAGTACTTCATTGGCAAGTATGATGCCATTAAATTGATCGGGTAGTTGCTCCAGCCATTCCACGCGATGTATGAGGTGGGGTGCCTTGCTTGCAAGTAACGTTTGTTGTCGTTGGCGCAATTCGGCGCTCACTTCCAGAATAAAATATTTTTCCGGTAATTTAGAGGCTTTTTCCAGTTCAATCAATATGTCGAGTGCCAGCCTGCCTGACCCAGCGCCAAATTCAAGTATGTAAGGATGTTTAAGGCATTCGGAGATTTGTAATAACTGTAGTGCCAGTGTGCGGCCAAATAACGAAGAAATTTCTGGGGCAGTGACAAAATCTCCGGCACTGCCTAATTTAGTTGCGCCACTGCTGTAATAACCCATTCCAGGTGCATACAGCGCCAGATTCATGAATTGTTCGAAGGAAATCCATCCATCTGAAGCAAGAATCCGCTCTTTTATCAAGGTCAATACTGATTGACTGTGAGCTAGTGCGATTTTGCTGGCAAGGGGGAGGGGAGTATGTGAAGACATAAGCAAGTTTCTTTGTGGTAAATTGCAAAAGCAAATAGTGTAGCAGTACTTGAAGGAGGTATGAGTGCAGGAAAAAGTGATTCTGGTTACCGGGGGGGCGAAACGGGTAGGTGCAGCTATCTGCCGCAGATTGCATGCACAGGGCGCCAAATTGATTGTGCATTATCGGTCTTCATTCGAAGAAGCCAAGCTATTACACGATGAATTGAACCGGGAGCGGGCTGATTCGGTGGCTTTGGTGCAAGCCAATTTATTAGAGATTGGATCATTTTCCAAATGGGTGAAAAAGGCGGTTAACTGTTTTGGCCGGCTGGACGTGCTGATTAACAATGCTTCAAGCTTTTTTCCGACACTGCTTTCTCAATGCACACTGGAAGATTGGAACAATCTTGTTGGCAGCAATCTTCAAGCCCCTCTTTTTCTGACCCAAGCAGTAGCGCCATATCTTAAAGAGCAGAGGGGGTGTGTCGTGAATATTGTGGATATTCATGCCGAGCGGCCGCTGAAGAATTATGTGATTTATAATGCTGCCAAAGGCGGATTGTTAGCGCTGACCAAATCACTGGCGGTGGAGATGGCACCCGATGTACGTGTCAATGGAGTTTCTCCGGGTCCCATCTTATGGCCACAAGATGGAACCTGGGAGGATGAGGCGACACGTCAGCAGATAATCGCCGGTACCTTGCTTAAGCGCTGTGGTGAACCGGATGATATTGCCAAAACCGTGCAATTTTTAATTGCTGATGCGCCTTATATTACAGGGCAAATTATTGCAGTGGATGGCGGGCGCAGTATTCATTTATAGTTCATGGAATGAGGTTGATGCGATCAAGAGTATTTCTATCGCCGCAGTTGATTTTTCTCTTGAATCAGACAATTTTAAGAGATTATTTCAAATGTTGTATAAATAATAACCACCACAATTGTTGTGGTAAGATATTGAATATTAATTGTTATATGCTTCTGTAATTTTGGTTTCCTGACCCGGTCCGATAGTTTTGGCGGGCTATGCCATTCCGGCACTGAGACTATTGTATAATCCCGTTCCAACAATTCTTAGCTTAGAGCGGCTTGCCTGATTTCAGTAGTACAAAATTACTCGTCATGCAGTTATCCCAATTATTTGCTTTGCCACAATGAATAAAGTCCATCCTTTGGCATGGCGTGCTGCACTGACATGTATTTCATATCATCACCGTGTCTGGCTGCAGGATCGGGGATCCTTGACGCGCCGCATCCAGAACCGCTGCGTGAAGTTTTGTGTCAAGCGCGTTTTTCAATCACTTAGCAGAATTTGTGAGGATGAGCAAAGAATGATGGGATTGCGCGCGAGTGAGTTGGCGATGGTGCGGGAAGTGTATCTCTATTGTGATACTACACCCGTGGTATTTGCGCATTCGGTGGTGGCGCATAAGGACCTGCGTGGCGCGTGGCGAGGGTTAAGTGGTTTGGGTAATAAATCCTTAGGAACGGTGTTATTTACCAATCCAAAAATCAAGCGCACACCGCTGGAATTTAAAAAAGTAAGCCGTGGTCATTTTTTGTATGATCGGGCGTGCGCGCGTTTGCCAGAAAAACCCCATAATCTATGGGCCCGGCGTTCTTTGTTTACGTTGCACGGGCAATCGATTTTAGTAACCGAGGTATTTTTGCCAGCTATTCTGGATTTGCCCTTGTGAATATTGTTGACCGAATTAAAACTTACGCACAATTGATGCGGCTCGACAAGCCGATTGGAATTTTATTGTTGTGGTGGCCGATGCTGTGGGGATTGTGGTTTGCGGCAAAAGGACTACCCGAGTGGCATATTTTGCTTATTTTTGTTTTGGGTACCGTGCTGATGCGCTCGGCGGGTTGTGTTATCAACGATTTTGCCGATCGCGAAATTGATCCTCATGTCGAACGCACTAAGAATCGCCCGATGGCCGCAGGTCGTGTCAGTACCCGAGAAGCTTTGCTGCTGGCGGCGGGATTGAGTCTGGGCGCATTCTTGCTGATTTTACCATTAAATCAATTGACTATCCTGCTATCCGTGCCAGCGCTTTTTCTTGCCGGAACCTACCCTTTCACTAAACGTTTTTTTGCAATGCCGCAGGCTTATTTGGGGATCGCGTTCAGTTTTGGCATTCCGATGGCTTTTGCTGCGCAAACGGATAGCTTGCCAATGATTGCCGGAATCCTGATGCTGGCCAATTTGTTTTGGGTCATAGCTTATGATACTGAATATGCCATGGTCGATAAGCCGGATGATCTGAAAATTGGAATTAAGACTTCGGCGATTACTTTGGGTCAGTTCGATGTATGGGGTGTGATGGTATGTCATGTCTGCTTTATTGCGGTTATGGTTGTAATCGGCCAGTGGCAGCAGATGAACTTGGCATATTACGCTGGGTTAGTGATTGCAGCGGGGTTGATCGCATACCAATACACGTTGATTCGTAACCGTGAGCGAGCGCTGTGTTTTAAAGCATTTTTGCATAATAACTGGGTAGGTATGGTGGTGTTTGTTGGCATCGCACTCGACTTCTGGATTTTTCAGCATTAAGGATTTTTCATGCGATATAAAGATTTGCGCGATTTTTTGGGGCAGCTGGAAGTAATGGGTGAACTGAAGCGTGTCCAAACAGAAATTGATCCCGTGTTGGAAATGACGGAAATCTGTGACCGTACCCTGAGAACGCAAGGTCCGGCAATTCTCTTTGAGCGTCCCAAAGGGCATGACATACCGGTACTGGGAAATTTGTTCGGCACACCAAAACGGGTTGCGCTCGGGATGGGGCAGGAATCGGTCGAAGCGTTGCGTGAAGTCGGTAAGTTATTAGCCTATCTGAAAGAACCTGATCCACCCAAAGGCTTGAAAGATGCCTGGGATAAATTGCCGGTATTGAAACAAGTGCTGAATATGGCACCCAAAGAATTAAGCAGTGCGCCGTGTCAGGAAATTGTGTGGGAAGGCAATGATGTCGATCTAAGCCGAATACCGATTCAGACCTGCTGGCCGGGCGATGTTGCGCCATTGATTACCTGGGGTCTGACAGTAACCCGAGGACCGCACAAAGCGCGGCAGAATCTGGGTATTTACCGCCAGCAAGTGATTGGTCCCAATAAAGTTATCATGCGCTGGCTAGCGCATCGGGGAGGAGCGCTGGATTTTCGTGAATTCGGCATGCTGTATCCGGATAAACCCTATCCTTTGGCGGTGGCCTTAGGCGCTGACCCAGCGACTATCCTGGGTGCGGTGACCCCGGTGCCCGATACCTTAAGCGAATACCAGTTTGCTGGGCTATTGCGGGGCGCTAAAACAGAGGTGATTAAATGTATCGGCAATGCCCTGCAAGTGCCCGCAACCGCAGAAATCGTGCTGGAAGGCGCTATCCATCCGGGCGAAACTGCGCTGGAAGGCCCTTACGGCGATCATACCGGTTACTATAACGAGCAGGAAACCTTTCCGGTATTTACGATCGATCGCATCACGATGCGGCGCAATCCGATCTATCACTCCACTTATACCGGTAAACCACCCGATGAGCCTGCGATTCTCGGTGTGGCATTGAATGAGGTATTCGTGCCATTACTGCAAAAGCAATTTCCGGAAATTACCGATTTTTACCTGCCGCCGGAAGGATGCTCATATCGTATGGCGGTAGTCAGTATGAAAAAGCAATATGCAGGGCATAGCAAGCGCGTGATGTTCGGTATCTGGAGCTTTTTACGTCAGTTTATGTATACCAAATTCATTATTGTCACCGACGAGGATATTAATGTGCGCGACTGGAAGGAGGTGATATGGGCGATTACTACCCGGGTTGATCCGGTGCGCGATACTTTGCTGGTCGAGAATACTCCGATTGATTATCTGGATTTTGCCAGTCCGGTCTCGGGATTGGGCGGCAAGATGGGACTGGATGCGACGAATAAATTTCCAGGTGAAACAAATCGGGAGTGGGGAACGCCGATTGTGATGGATGCGTCGATCAAGCAGCGAATTGATGCAATCTGGAACGATTTGGAGATTTGATCTTGCGCGCGATAATTATAATTTTGCTATCTTGCTGAATTATAATTCTGTTTTTTGATGGTTGCCGGTTAAAAGTGATAGTACAATGGCGACTAATTTGAATAGTCATTTTCGCCAAGTATTGAGGTGATCCGGGTGCATGAATCAAAACAAAAGAAAAAGCGCGCAATTGAATCAGTTCCGCCGGGATTTTATGAACTAGCAGTAAAATAATGAAACGAATTATCCGAAGCATATTCTTTCTAATCTTGCTTGGCTTGCCGCTGACCTGCTGGAGTGATGAATCATCTGCCGTCAAACTGGAAAGCGAGCAAAATTCAATCATAAAGCCGCAGAAAAAACCGGTACTGATTGAAGCTGACAAAATTACCGGTTATTACAAGCAGGAAATCGAGGCGACTGGAGATGCGGTACTGCATCATGGCGATAATGTCCTCACTGCGGATCGGATGAAATATTATCAGCAAACGGAAGATGCAGAGGTTGAAGGTAACGTGCGTCTGGAACGGCCCAACGATATCCTGCAAGGGCAACAGCTTGAAATTAACCTCAAAACCGAAGTGGGTCATTTAACCGAGCCGCGTTATTCGATGAAAGAGGGCAAGGGGCGCGGTACAGGGGATATCTTGTTGTTTGAAGGTAAAGATAATTACCGGATTAAAGATACTAATTATACGGCTTGCCCGGAAGGGAATCATGATTGGTATTTGCGTGCCAAGGAACTGGAAATTGATAACAAGAAAGAGGTGGGTACTGCACGTCATGTTAGTGTCGTGTTTAAAGATGTTCCGCTTCTATATTCACCCTGGCTGGATTTTTCCTATAGCGGTAAACGTAAATCCGGGTTGCTGGCTCCTGTTGCGGGCTATAACGTTAGAACCGGTTTTGATGTAGGTTTACCGGTTTATCTAAATATTGCACCCAATATTGATGCCACGATAACACCACGGATTATGACTGAGCGTGGTTTCTTGCTGAGTAACGAGTTCCGGTATATCGGTAATAACAATATGAACGGCCATCTGCAGTTTGATATTTTGCCGCAGGATATTGATAGAAACCGGACCCGCTGGGGTATTTTATTTACGCACACGCAAAATCTTGGGAAAGGTTGGCAGGGCTTTATGAATTACAACCAAGTATCGGATGATCGCTATTTTCGTGAGCTAACGCCCAATCTGGCGCAAACCAGCTTGGTTAACTTGTCGCAACAGGGAGGGGTGAGTTATAACGGTAAGCTGGGTACAGACGGTGTATTGAGTTTTATCGGGTTTGCGCAACGTTTTCAAACCATCCAGGATCCTTTTGCATTAATTGTGTCGCCTTATGAAAGATTGCCGCATTTTGCTGTGAATGCGGCTAAATATAATGTTGGAAAACTGGATTTTGAACTGCAGAGCAGCTGGACGAATTTTTATCATCCGACACTTGTCGACGGAAACCGGACTATTTTTTATCCCAGCGTCAGTGCGCCATTACGCAATGAATATGGTTTTATTACACCGAAATTCGGCTTGCATTACACGCATTATAATCTGGCGGCCCCGGTGGATACCAAAGGAGAAAACGTGGATCGCACAGTTCCCATTGTGAGTCTGGATAGTGGGATTGCATTTGATCGTCAAGTGAATTTGAGCGGTAGGAATATTGTTCAGACGCTTGAGCCACGTTTGTTTTATGTTTATGCGCCGTATCGTAATCAGGATTATTTGCCGAATTTCGATTCGGCAGTCAATGACTTCAGTTTTGCGCAGATGTTGACTGAAAACAAGTTCAGCGGCGGCGATCGTATTAACGATGCCAATCGCGCGGTAGCGGCACTGACATCACGCTTCGTTGATAAGGATACCGGCGTCGAGTTTTTACGGTTGGGTGTCGGACAGTTAGTGAATTTTACTGATCCCAGAATCCAGTTGCTGCCACCGCAGGTGACCAGTGGAAGGTCGGATTTTATTGCTGCGATATCAGGCCGTTTAACCTCGAGTATCAGCACGGATGCTAATGTTCAGATAGATCAATCCAAAGGAGTGTTTGAGAAAATCCGCAGTGGTGTCAGTTATCAGCCGGAACCTGGAAAGGTAGTGAACTTTGGTTATCGTTTTACACGTGATGTGCGTGAACAGGTCGATACATCCATTGAACAGGTCGATACGTCAATGCAGTGGCCGATTTATGGGGGTTGGCGTGGTGTTACACGAGTAAATTATTCATTGAATGACGATAAAATTCTGGCAGGTCTGGCAGGACTCGAATACAGTTCTTGCTGCTGGGCTTTAAGGGTAGTATTGCAACGATTGACGACGGCAACACAAACAACGACCACGGCATTTTTTTTGCAACTTGAGCTCAAAGGATTGATGGGGCTTGGTAACAATCCGCTGCAAGTATTGCAGCAGACGATTCCCGGGTATACCAGCGTTCATTAATTATATTGGTTTTGCATTATTGTATTCATCACGTATCATCATTCTATGCACCAAAGAAACGATTTTTGGATTTTTCTGATACTGACCATTCTCATACCCGCTCAAATTACCGCACAAGAATTGGCGTTTGTTCCGGAAGCTAAACCGATTAATCACATAGTCGCTGTTGTGAATGAGGATGTGATTACCCGGCATGAGCTCGATGAAGCAATAAAAACAGCTATCAGCCGAATGCAGCAACAAGGGATGCAAATACCAGATCGGCATACTTTGGAAGAACAGGTGCTGGAGTCTGTTATTACCAAACACATACAGATCCAGCATGCACAGGAAGTCGGTTTGTCCGTTGCTGAAACTGAATTGGATGAAACTATTAATCGCATTGCCGCGGATAATCAATTAACTTTGCCGGAATTTCATGCTGTGCTGGAGAATGATGGCATCAGCTATAACAAGTTTCGCGAAGAAATCCGGGAAGAAATGATTATCGCGCGGCTTAAAGAACGGGAAGTTAAACATCAGGTCAATGTTACAGAAGGCGAGGTGGATAATTTTCTGCAGACGCAGGAGGCGTCGGCTGTAGGTGATGATGAATACCGCCTTGCGCATATTTTGATCCTGGTGCCGGAAAATATGACCTCAGATCAGATCCAGCAAAGAGCCGAACGCGCTGAAATGGCATTGACCAAACTGAAAGAGGGTGTTGAATTCTCACAGATAGTTTCGGAGTTTTCTGATGCGGCAGATGCAAAAAATGGTGGTATTATCGAGTGGCGCCCCATTTCTCAAATGGGACCGGCTTTTGCCCAAATACTGGAAAAGCTTCAACCGGGCGATATCACATCAATCGTGCAAAGCCCGAATGGTTTTCATATCTTTAAATTACTGGGCAGGCGTACTCAGGAAACACCGACAGTCATTATAGACCAAACCCATGCACGTCATATATTAATAAAAATCAATGAATTGACTTCTGAGGATGATGGAAAGCTAAAGATTCTTGCGCTTAAAGAGCGATTAGATAGAGGAGAGAGTTTTGAAGAAGTTGCCAGGCTTTATTCTGAGGATGCCAGCGCATCATCCGGTGGTGATTTGGGTTGGCTCTCACCCGGTGATACCGTGCCGGATTTCGAACGGGTGATGAATGCGCTGCTGCCGGGTGAAATCAGTGATCCGGTAAGATCTCAATTTGGCTGGCATTTAATTCAAGTTGTGGAGCGCCGTACTCAGGATATCAGTCTTGACCGGCGCAGACAATCAGCACGGCAAGCGATACGGACTCGCAAGGCCGATGTGGTTATTCAGGATTGGTTACAGCAATTGCGTGATCAAGCTTATATCGAATATCGTCTGGATCAGGAATTATGAATCAAAAATTCATTCCGGTATTGGCGCTTACAGCAGGAGAACCGGCAGGAATCGGCCCTGATTTATGTGTACAGATCGCGCAACAATCATTGTCATACAAGCTGGTGGTGATTGCAGATGGCGATGTATTGCTGCAACGTGCGCAACAACTTGGATTTCCTTTAAATCTGATCGAGGTTTCTGCGATTCCTCCAGGTCAACATACTGCGGGAAGTCTGCAGATTTTGCATATTCCTGTTGCGGAACCGGTAATGCCAGGCAAGCTCAATCCGGCAAATGCACGATATGTCCTGGCTACATTGGATCGCGCTGTTGAAGCTTGTAAATCAGGACAATTTAACGGCATGGTGACTGCGCCGGTGCATAAGGGAGTGATCAATGATGCCGGTTTTTCTTTCACCGGTCATACAGAATACTTGTCGGAATTGATGCATAGTCCGGTTGTCATGATGCTAGCGGGTGGAAACATGCGTGTCGCGCTGGCGACCACGCATTTGCCGCTCAAGGACGTGGCAAAGGCGATTACAGCAGATAGCATTGAAAGTAAATTGCGCATTCTTCAGCGTGATTTGATCACCCGTTTCATGCTCGATAAACCACGCATCGCGGTCGCGGGACTCAATCCGCATGCGGGCGAATCCGGTCATCTGGGGCGCGAAGAAATTGATATCATTATTCCCGCTTTGAATAAACTGCGGGCTGAAGGCATGCAGTTAGCCGGTCCCATTCCCGCGGATACGTTATTTAGCCCTGCACAACTTAAGCAATATGATTGCATCTTCACCATGTACCACGATCAGGGGTTGCCTGTTTTGAAGCACGCGAGTTTTGGCGGCGGCGTAAATATCACATTAGGATTGCCGATTATTCGAACCTCAGTTGATCATGGCACGGCTCTGGAATTGGCTGCAACCGGGAAGGCAAGCGCCGGAAGTCTGCTGACAGCTATTGACATGGCTGCCCAGCTGGCCAGTAACCAAGCATTCTTTCATAATCATGCGGCATAATCCCCGTAAGCGTTTCGGTCAGAATTTTCTTTCTGATCAATATATTATTAATAAAATTATAACGGAATTTTATCCGCGGAAAGACGATAGCATCATTGAGATAGGACCGGGCTTGGGGGCGTTAACGCGACCTCTGCTACAAGTAATTGATCATCTGCATGTGGTAGAGATCGATCGTGATATCGTGGATAAGTTGAAGATCGAATTCTCGCATGAGAATCTGACTATTCATACGGCTGATGCATTGAAGTTTGATTTTTCTGTTCTTGGCAATCGGCTGCGAATCATCGGTAATTTGCCTTATAACATTTCTACACCGTTATTGTTTCACCTCAGTCAGTTTTCTGAACATATTTCTGATATGCACTTCATGCTGCAGAAGGAAGTGGTCGAACGCATGGTAGGCGTGCCGGGGACATCCGATTACGGGCGGCTTTCCATCATGTTGCAGTACCGGTTCGACATGGAATATGTATTTGACGTACCGGCAGAATCTTTTCGTCCGCAACCGAAGGTCGAATCGGCTATTGTGCGCATGATTCCCCGGCCGGTATCATTGTTGAGGGCTGTTGATGAAGCATTATTCTCACAAATTGTATTAGCAGCATTTTCGCAACGCCGTAAAACCTTGCGTAATGCGCTGCAGCACTATTTAACTGAGGAGGATTTTAGCGCGCTGGGTATTGATTCTGGGTTACGTGCTGAAAATTTACCAGTGGAAAAATTTGTTGCAATCACCAATTTTTTAACCTGATTATTCCAACCGCCAGGATCATTTTGTTATTCTAGTAACAACAGGATTCTGCAAAAATGAATTAAGAAGGCTTGTTGTGATATGACGATACTAATTTCTGGAGGGAGTAAATGATTCGCTACGGGTATATGTTGCTTGCGTTATTCATTTTACTCTTGCTTCCCGCCTGCGCCAGCAAATACAAGGAACAGAAAGCGAGCAATTCAACGAATAAAATAAAAGCTCCGACGTCCTTTGAACAACTGACCTTCAAGTCAGAAGGAAGAACGGTTTTTGAGGATGAAGGAAAATTCATTCTGATTGAAGGTAGTAAATGTATTCAGCATGACAGTGGTGAAGAGGCGGCCACTGTGCTTCAATGGATTGAACTGCCCAGTTACGTGGACAGCGGCACAGTAGTATTGAATGGTTGGGATCTGCGATTTTTGCATGGCGACCGCGAAGTCAATTCGATGCTTGCGGACATCACGCATAGCAAGGTGATTAAGAGTGAGGGTTCTACTTTTTTAGTATTTGAAGCACAAGGTAAATTAAGTGATCAGCATCGCAAAGATGCTTATGAATTTTGTGTATTTTATAGCGGTTTTGGTTATCGCTCAGTCTTTTTTGATGCCACGATTGAAGACGATTACAATGGAATTGAAGTTTCAACCTTACAGGACAAAAATCAAGGCGCACTTGCTACGCTGGAAAATACTGGAAGCAGAGGTACGCTAAAAGGTAACGCCGCCATTGCGATTATTCCGCGTGGATTTGATTTTCAGTTCGATGATACATTTGAATGCGAGTGGCGATTCCCGCCTTGCAAGTGGGGAGATCGCGTGGATTATCGCTTGCTGCAAGCCGCGTACAGCCTCTCTCAATCCAGCACGTTTCCCAGTTTGGATGGTAGTCCGCATTGGACCGTACAGACATTGTTTAAGGATAATAGCGCACGCACGTACCGGATCAAGGCACGTGCTGCAATGATCCGTGGCAGTAGCGTTAAATTGCGCGCAGATTTTCTGGCCTTGAATTCTCGCACTGGAAAAACCGGTATTTGTCGCAAAAATGTCGATGGTGTTGTTCGCACTCAGACATTCCGCATCAGAGATTTGCCTTTTGACTATGCTGTACCCCTGCTGACCGGCTGGGATCTTTCGTATGAGTGTGAGCAACAACAAGTGCAACGAGCCGGGATTTGGTTGCACGATATTCGTTTTGACCCAAATTCAAGCAGCCTAGAATACAAAGTGTCGTCCATTTTGCGGGACAAAGATGGTGCGCCCAGATTCAGTGCCGCACAGCGCATTACAGTATTGGGGCTAAATCGAACTCGTGCGTCGGTTCAGAACAACCGTGCGCCTGTAAACGTTAAGATCAGAGAGCATTGATAGGATATGTTGTAATGCAAGTTGATTGATGGGATTGTTCAGAATGCTTGTAAGCCAAGCTAGTGTTTTTTCTTGATCAACTAATTAACTCTGTTTTTGCTTTGCTTTTCAGACTTCAATGTGAGTTTAACGGCATTATTTAATTGGCGATTTCTGAATATTTTATGAAAGCTTGGTTCGTTTGCTTTTACTAGCAGATTGAAAAGCTGATGATTCGTTAAATCTCGTTTCAATTGTAATAATAAAGCGGTAAGACCTGAAACATGCGCTGTTGCTAAAGAATTTCCGGAAACAAAGTCATAGGTACCTTTGGGTAAGGTTGTTAATATTTCCTCACCGGGTGCATATACTGTAAGAAGATGATTTTCGTATAACGATTGCATGATATTGTTGGCGCTAATGCTGCTAACACCGATGACGCCTGGTTGCTGAGCCGGGAATCCGGATTCTTCGTCGTCTTTATCAGCTCTCGAAGCAATGATAATGATGCCGCGCTGAACGGCTTTCTCGATCAATCTGGCCAAAAGAGGATCATACGGGCCGGTTAAACTTAAATTAAGAATATCTGCTTCCATCTCGATAGCTGTGTTGATTGCTAATGCTAATGTAAAGCTATTGCAGATTGCTTCCAGGCTACCGGCTTTAACTTCCCAGCAAGCTTTTAGCGCGATTACATTGCTATCGGGGGCAATGCCGACTATGCCTTCTCCATTATTTGCTTTGGCTGCTATAACCCCGGCAACGGCTGTACCATGAAGTTCGGTGGATGGTTGTTGTTCCAGTGCCCTTTGTGCGACAAAATTCTTACTGTACTGAATCTGGCCTTCCAAGTCAGGATGTCTGGTATCAACACCGGTATCGATGATTGCGATGGTTACATTCCTTCCGGTAGTCCGCTTATGTATTTCATTGATATTCATTGACTGAATGTTGGTTTGCAGGCGGTAATAAGGATCGGTGTATTCACTACTTGCCATAACCTGGAACGTGCTCATTACTTGCACGCCACTGACGCGATGGTCATTTGTTAACGCATGAATGACATCATCGATAGAGCGGTCCTCATCAATTGCATACACGACACAATGCTCACCAATCTCACTGATTGACCATTGGGAAAGGATTCTTAACTTGTAGTCATCTCCGATATTGGATGCTATTCGTTTGCTCCAAGTCGAACTGCTATAGCTGCCCCTTTGGCGATATATTAGATTGGACATCCCAATGGGGATATTGGTGATGTGCATATCAGTGTAGGTTACTAATATGATGCGATTTGTTTGTTTATTATCATAAATTTCAGGATCGATAAATAGATCCCATCCGGCTTTTACCGGAAAAGCAAAAATCATTGCCATTAACAATAAGGCAACGCCCAGATAGATTTTTGTATGGCTATTCAACATCAAAGTATGAACCTATTCAGAAACAGATAACCCTTGAGCCAGCTCGGCAAATATAACAGATGAATGCTCTCGCAAACGAAAAACTGCATCATTTACCTGATGAGAATCTGTTTGATGATCGCCAATTTGAACTTCGTAAACGCCATTTGGAGAGGGTCCTTTAATAATATGACCTGAAACGCTGTGCACTACGGCGTCAATCTGCTCTGAATCAGGGTGATCTGAAAAAACGATCCTAACGACGTTGTTTATATTGTCTGCGCTTTCAGTTGAGCTGGCCAGTGTTCTGTATGCGCCTTCTATTTCAGGCTGGGCAGTCAAAGAATTAAGCATGAATGGCACTGTCAGGAAGAGCAAGCTAGCTGCTAAGGCAGTGTATTTTGCAAAGCTAAGAAACCGGATTTGAAATGGGAAAAATATTAAATTTTTATTTAAAACATCATAGTTACTCGAAATATAAACTTCTGGTTGTGTTTCAATCCGTTTCTTCAACTGGACAAAAGAAGCTTGTGATACTTGCTGTAGCAAATCAGTTTGCTGTATCTCCCTGAATAGCCGCTCTTGTTGATTTAATTCAATCCTACATGTAATGCAGGTTTTGATATGATTTTTTACAATAGCATGTTCAGCAGGATCTAACGATCGGTTTATATACCAAGGTAAAAGATCCCATGCCTTTTGATGTTCACTTTGATTGGTCATTTTGATCTGCGTGGATATCATCCGTTAACTCCTGCTATTAAGCTCTAGAAAAAATTTAGCTAAAATTTTGCGCGCATGAAACATTCTGGTTTTTACTGTATTCTCCGGACATTGCATAATTTCTGAAATTTCACTGTAGTGCAATCCTTGAAAATATGTCATTTCCACAACGGCGCGTTGCTCTGCCGATAGCTTTTCAAGTGCGACTTCAAGCCAATTACTGTCTTCTAATTGCGAGACCCAATGGACTCCTCGGTCAGGGAAGTAATCCAGCTCATCATTAAACTCAACCGATTCATCTTCTCTTTTTGTATTTTGTTTGGCGCTTTTTAATGATTTTAAATAAGCGATACCTAAAATCCATGTTGACGGCCGACACGTTTGATTATAAGTGGCGGCCTTTTCCCAAACCACATACATCACATCATTGATGATTTCTTCAATACAATCATGGTGCCTGTTAACACGAAAAATAAATTGATATAACCGATTAAAATAGAGTTGATAAAGTTGTTCGAAAGCTTTTCCATTGCCAGCCGCGGCTTCTGCAATCAAGTGCCGTTCCTTAGCTTGTTGTTCTTGCGAGCTAAAGGGTTTCTGCATCATTTTTAAGTCGAGTACTTCCGCATGTTATCTATTAAATTTATTGTATTGATTCTGCGCCAACTAAAATTTAACCGTCTATTACTTATATTGAGTAAAAGGTTCAGTATAGTAAGCAATTTTGAAAAATTAATATCCTACAGTAAAGGAGAATAATATGCGATCGTCAACGGCATGTGGGTGAAATTCCCAATGCGGCGATAATGGGGCATAATGCTTTGTTGCAGTATGTGTGGCTCCATAATAACGAACATCTACGCCTATATTGCGGGCGAAATGCCAAGTTAATCCGGCAGTCCAGTAAAGATAGTTATACTGTAGTATTTTTTTTTGATTATTATAGCCTAAGGTGCTGGATATTTGGATTGAATTAGTAATTGAGTAACGTCCGATAATCTCATACCCGAATGCCGGGTGATTTTGTTGATAGCTATTTTCAGAAAAAAAGAAATTGGATGTCAGTAAGTCACGAAAATGACCTGAGATATAAAATTCGTTGTAATCGGCCTTTTGATCGAATATTTTTCCATTAAAAATATAGCGTGTCCATTCAGCATTAAATCGCCAGTCATCAGATACCTTATAAGCCCAACCTAAGTAAGGACGGAATTCCAGATTGGAACGATTTTCAAGTCCAAAGTCGGCAAAATTAACAGTTGTAATATTCGAGCCCAGGTAGATACCGGATTTGGATTCATAATCAATATTGGCTTGCGCTGCTGGTTTTTCGTTGCTCTTCGAGTAGCCGCGCCAAAAATAGTCTGTTGTTCCGGTAATGTTTCCACTGAGTTGGGCATAGCAGTTCAACGAATTAGTAAGACATAATACTAACCCAAGAATAATGTTGTTTAAGTGTATTAAACGCACTGTTATTTATTAAATTAGAACAATTGTCAATAATCTAAAAATTAATCCGGAGGGCATAATTTATTTTCTTGACAAAGAAATGATTGGGATAAGTTGGTGTGTTCTGCTAAAAGGTTGGCTGCGTAGATTTCTCAATTAGATTAGACAACTCGATTGTTGGCGATTTTATTTTGTTACTTAAATTTTGCAACAAAGTATATTGGTTTTCTACGCGGAGTATGTGATAAGAAGCATTGTGAAATTAACTTATTTCTTTTTTTCAATAACATAATCAAAAATGATGAGAAATTTTCCTTACGATTTGAACTTTTTTAATTTTTATAGAATAAACATTTTCGATGGAAGGGGATTGGATTTTTTTTAAGAGAGGATCGTTGTGTCTTCTTAATCCATTTTAAGTGTATATTTATATTGGGAGATCGTAAGATTGAATAAGTTTTATATAACGACAGCCTCAGTAACATCATTTTTTTTTAGAATGACAATGGCTGCATTCGAGCGGGGGATGGGGGGAACAGGCTGAACCATGCAAATATAAATAACAAGGCTATTTGATTTGCGATGTGCAAGATAATTGTTATACACGTTAATGACTAATACTAATTGCTGGTTTATTTCAAATAATCAATGAGCTGATCTGCTTTTCCCAAGTGATCAGGCTGTTGCATATCACTGCGGCGGCAAAGAGAATGTTTTTTTCAACGGCATGCTGGATTTGTAGGTTGAATACAGGATTGTGCTATTAGATGTGGTTCGATGTTGTTGTGGCCGTTGCTCAAAGTCCGTAAGGACTCAAAAAAGAATTTTTTAGTATGATTTTTTTTGTATTTGAGTGAATATCATGGTTGACCATGAAGCTTCAAAACGTTAACATGCGCATCTCACCAGTTCCCTGATAGCTCAGTCGGTAGAGCGACGGACTGTTAATCCGCAGGTCCCAGGTTCGAGCCCTGGTCGGGGAGCCAATTAGATATAATCCGTATTCTTAAACTCAAAGAGTCCGTTCCGATTATTATTTCCAAGTGCTAAATCGCTGCTCGTTTATTCCGGTTTGATTGTCATTATGTGAGTTTAGCTCGCAACAATTTTAAATGCCCTTTGTAGTTTCAGGCCTTCATTATTCGGGGCGTATACCTTCGTGTCGCCGCTGTTATGCTGAGAAAAAGCCTAATGATTAGACATACATGGTTTTTTGTCTGATCAATTTCTTGAAAATTTTTCAATGTTCTACTGAATATCTGGCAAACCCCAGAGGTGGAGCAAATCAAACTGACAGAATTGCTGGATAACGCTCTCGTTTTACTTTCTTATATAGATTGTACAAGTCTCATAGAAATGAAATTACGTGCTTCATTCAATCAATTCTGATCTTTCAACTTTAGAAGGGAATGGTATGAGAAGTAATATTCAAACCTTATCGGGAATCAGTCTCAGGGTATCGACCACTAACAAGCAAAATAACCAAGCGCATATTTTGTTGGCTGCAATATTATTTTGTATAAGTATGATCTTAGTCCCATTGGGAGCTGTAGCAGCAACATCAGATTCCACAGCGGTCAAGTGGCATCCGGGGCACTACTACATAATCAAAGGTTCGAAAAAAAACAACACTGAATACCTGTCTCAGGTATATAGCGAACTCGATGCAACACCCGCATTGAACGGAATGATGATCCGGTATTTTTGGATGGATCTGGAAGATTCGAAGGGTGTGTATGACTTTTCGTCCATCGATAAACGTCTTGCCGAGCTGGCCGCCAGGGGAAAGCGTCTTGTTATTCAAGTGCAAACAAAATCATTTAATAAAAGGCAAGTTGTGCCAACTTATATGAAAACAGCCGAATATGAGGGTGGCGAATTTTATACTAGCGACTATGGCAGCACAGAAATAAGAGGACGTAATATCAAGTTATGGAATCTTCAGGTGCGGAGTCGCTTGATTGCTTTATTCAAAGCCATGGGGGAGCGATACAACTCACATCCCAACTTTGAGGGTATCAGCATGATAGAAACTGCTCTCGGACAGCCTATTGAGCCACTTTCAAGCACTCAGATTGCTGGATTTTATAATAATAAGATCTTTGTGCATCGGCAAATGCGTTCGTTTTTTCCCAATACGATGACGATTCAGGAAGTAAATTATCCTCGTTCAATTCTCGCATCATTCGTGGGCAGCCTCAAAGATATCGGCACGGCATTGAGTAGCCCGGATACTTTTATTGAGGAAGAAGACCTGCTCTATAAAACAACAAAATATGATCCTAATAAGGGAATCTATAATTACTACGCAGATTTTTCCGGCATGATACCTATGGTTCCAACGGTTATGCCACAGAATTATAAAAATACGAAAGGCGATGGAACGGGTTATGTGCCGACTATTGCAGAGATTTTGACTTTTGCGCGCGATACCTTGCGTGCTAACTACATTTTCTGGGCACGGGAGGCACGGGAAAAACATTACGAGCAAGTATTGGAAGTGTTAAATCTGAATGCACAAAGAAACGCGCCCGCAGGCGGGTTAAATCCCGCATGTCCAGCTGCCTATACATCCTGTATAGATTAAAGCTCGCTTTTTCATTTGTTTTTGTCTGGTCGAGATATTCATTCTTCTTAATAGCTCGCTAAGCGTCTACCGGATTCTCAGTGGAACAGCACATTAAGATCATAGAACTGTTTGATCGCGCTACCCGTTTTACTTTCTACTACGATTGCAGGGTTCTTTTGCAATAAGTTTTGTAGCGTATTCACGCAGTTCCTATCTGCTAACTTTAGAAAGGAATTAATGTATGAAAATCAGCATTCATGCCGGTCTGGCAACACCGAGCACTAACAAGTCAAATAATCACGCACATATTCTACAGGTGCTGCTACTTTTTTTGATGGGTATGATTCTAATGCCCTTGAATGCAGTAGCAGCGACGATGGATCCTACCGCTGTCAAATGGCATCCAGGCCACTATTACATAATCAGGGGGGCGAAAAAAAACAATGCCGACTACTTATCCGAGGTCTATAGTGAACTCAATGCAACTCCCGCATTAAAGGGAATGATGATACGGTATTTCTGGAATGATCTGGAGAAAGCAAAAGGCGTGTATGATTTTTCATCCATTGATAAACGTCTCGCCGAATTATCCGCTAGAGGAAAGCGTCTTGTTATTCAGGTACAAACAAAATCATTTAATGGCAGGCAGGTTGTGCCAAATTATATGAAGACGGTTGAATACGAAGGCGGTGAATTTAATATCAGTGATTATGGAAATAACGTAGTAACCGGACGTAATATTAAATTATGGAACTCACAAGTACAGAATCGCCTGACTGCTTTATTCAAGGCAATGGGAAAGCGTTATAATTCACACCCTTATTTTCAAGGTATCGGCATGATAGAAACCGCTATGGGGGTACCTATCAAACCACTGACGAATGCCCAGATCGCTGAATTTTATAACAATAAGATTAACGTGCAGAAGCAAATGCGTTTATCTTTTCCCAATACAATGACGATTCAGGAAACAAATTATCCGCGTCCTATTCTTGCATCGTTTGTGGGAAAACTCAGGAATATTGGAACTGCATTGAGTAGTCCGGATCTTTTTATCGAAGAAAAAGGTTTGAATTTTCAAGGAACAAAATATGATCCTCATAAGGGAGTTTATAATTACTATGAGGATTTCTCTGGTTTGATACCTATGGTTCCTACGGTTATGCCAGATAATTATAAAAATACCAGAGGTGATGGAAAAGGTTATGTGCCGACTGTTTCTCAGATTCTGGTTTTTGCGCGGGATAAATTAAATGCTAACTATATCTTCTGGACACGGGAAAAACATTACAAGCAAGTACTGGAAGTCCTAAATTGGAAGGAACAAAGAAATACCCGTGCGGGTGGTTTAAATGCAGCTTGTCCCAGAGCCTATTCTTCCTGTGTTAACTAGGGTCGGTCAGCGAAGAGTTTGAGCGGTCTTTTCAAGTTATACGCCATCGCCAGGCATGCGCTTTGGCCAGGCGTCGCCGATGCGCTTCCAGCGTTCGGCGACACGCGGATCGGCCTTGGCCGCATCGGCATACTCCGATGCGTTTTTCAGCAGCCCCAGTTCGACATCGGCCTGTTCCGCCAACTTCAACGCCAGGTGCAAGTCCTTGGTGATGATGTTGTAGGTGGCCACGAAGTCCTGCTCCGGCCCGTCCCAGGCATGGTACTGCTCGCGCCCGGTTTGGGCGTCGACGGTCAGGAAGTTCATGCCGGTGCTGACCGCAAGGATCGGCGACAGTTTCTCGAAGCTGACGCCGTGCCGCTGCGCCAGATCGACGGCCTCGGTTCCCGGCCATGACAAATCACTTGTAAAGCGTCCTGATCGACAGGATTGTCCTGATCAATCTCAAAATTGACGCTATCACCTTCATGAATAGCCTGCATATCATTAAATATATGGCGCAATCCCGCGACTTCCATCAGATAATCACAAGGTGCATTATTTTGCGAAAAATCGGGTACCAAAGCAAAACCGTCACTCGGTAAGCGTGCGCCGGTATAACCCAGCAAAGCCATATCCGAATAACTAAACGGACAAGGCAAACGATGCTGCGCCAGGAACTCAGCGAAATCCTCGCGATTACGCGGCGGCAAACGGCGCAGCAATGATTCAATCACGCCTTGACGCACTTCGTCATTTTCCAGCCGGAAAGCCGGAAAGCCTTTAAAACCCGCTTTGCGGGCTGCCTCAAAATCGGGGGTGTTTTTTAGATAGCGAAAAACGATCTGACCATCATTTTCCCGGCAGACTTCACCAATGACGCGGCGCGTGCGCGATGGCGCATTCATATCCAGCGATTGCCAGGTCATCAATAGTCGCGATGGCTCGACGATATGGCGCAAAATATTCATAGCAATAAAGTGAATCGGTAACGCATGAGATGAAACATACATTCAGGCCTTTCATTGGAAAACGAGGTAACTGCGCATTCGAACAACTCAGCTTGCAGCAGCCGGATTTGTTTTGCTGCGCCCGCGCTGTTTCGTTGCTGGTAAAGTTTTTTGGATGCGTTCCAGCAGCACGCTGGCCGGTTCATCGTTGGGATCTTGCGGCACCAATTCGCCGCGGAAGGCTTTGGCGAGAATTGCGGACGTCAGCTTGTCGGCTTTGGCGCGGGTGGCAGCATAGCGGGCTTCGAGGCGATCGGCGTAGGCGAACAGTTCCTCAACGCGGCGGACGATTTCGGTTTGTTCTTCGATGAATGGCACTTTGATGAGAAAAGTTCGCAGACCGGTTAGCGGGATAGTAAGTTGCGCAGTCCCTGTAGCTGCAGCCAATGCCTGTTTTTGGGTGTTTTTTGCTTCCAGCGCATACTTTAGATAATTGCTAGTGATTTTTGAGTAATCTGGTTTCAAGATTGCAATGTGTCTTTGAAAAGTAAAAGCACAATCAGTATCAATCAGTACCGGAATACCAATAGAGCCGGTAACCGAGTACAAAATATCACCGCGATTTGGCCTTCGATTTCCCTTCAAAGCTTCAAAGTAATATTGAGGGACAAATCGACTCGCTTTTTCCAGCCGGAGGCGACCATCATTAATGGCGGAAATTGTAATAAATGGAATACCAGTTTCAGTTTGTGGTGGAGCCTGATGATCTCCATCCGTGATTGAAAGACACACATCTGAAAGAGGTATCGTTATCCATCCAATTGTCTCTGAGACGCCACGCCATTCCTCCGTCAATTTTCCCGAAGTCGCGGCAGCGAGGACGGATTGGCGGAAGCGTTTGAGGATGGCCGGAATACGGTCGAGGCGTTCGCGGCAGGCATCGACCCGGGTAAGAATGCTGTCGAGTTTGTCGGCGATGCGTTTTTGTTCGTTGAGTGGTGCTAAAGGAATAATGAGACTTTCTATATCATCCTTTCGAAGAGATGGAACTGTGGTTGCCCGGGATAATTCCGTGAAATCTCTTGTTCGTAGAAACATGTATATGTATCGATCTGAATCACTCAGAAAAGCCTTTACTGCCATCACATTGTTGTCAACTAAACATTCATTAACAACAAAAGCTCTTCGATTTAATTTAACAGCCTCTCCGATCTTGGCGAAAACAGTAGCACCTGAAGGAATCGGTTTTCCTTTTAATTCAATAGCGATTTCTTTGGATACACAGTGCTGAGGATTTTTGAGGAATCCTCCCTGTTCAATAACAGCTCTTGATATATCTCCGACTTTATAAAATCCAAGCTCTCCTTCAGTCCTTCCTTGAAATTGCAACGGGAATCCAATACCACTGCATGTTGAGGAAATTTCTCCCAGTGATACTTCACACCAATTATCTGGAAGCTTTTTCACATTTCCACCTCACCCGCCTCTTCTCCCAATTCCTCCAGAATCCCCTGCAATTCCAATAGCGCGCCTTGCAGTTCATCGATGGCTTCCTGCGCGAGCAGCGCCGGTTCCGGCAGGTCGTCGTGACCGGCGGCGCTGTCGTCCTTGAGCCAGCTGATATCGAGGCTGTCGCCGCGTTCAGCGATTTGTTCGCGCGTGAAGGCGCGGAATCGGCCGGTTTCTGGATTCCCGCCTTCGCGGGAATGACGATGTTGGGTGTTGTCGCTGTGTTGGATATCGTTACTGCTCGTAGCACTACGATCCGTGTTCTGGTGCATGTCGCCAGTGCGGGAATGACGGTGTTGAGTGTTTCCGCCTTGCGGGTCGGGGCCGAAGAAGTCTTCGAATCCGGCGAAGTGTTCGGCGTTGAGTTGCGTGCGCTTGCCGAATTGCGGCATGTTGGTGCGCAGGTCGTAAATCCACACTTCTTGCGTGTTGGCTTTGTCGCTGTGGCCGCGCGTGAAGAACAGCACGTTGGTTTTGACGCCTTGCGCGTAAAAAATGCCGGTCGGCAGGCGCAGGATGGTGTGCAGGTTGCATTTGTCCATCAAGTCGCGGCGGATTTGCGTGCCGACGTTGCTTTCAAACAGCACGTTGTCCGGCATCACCACCGCGGCGCGCCCGCCCGGAGCCAGGCCACGGTAAATATGCTGCAAAAATGCAAACTGTTTGTTGCTGGTGGCGTAGGTGAAATCGTCGCGGCTCGGCAGGCCGCCGCCTTTCTTGGTGCCGAACGGCGGATTGGTCAGGATCAGCGTCGCTTTCGGCAGCGCCGCACCTTCGGGACTCAAGGTGTCGCCGTAATGGATGCCGCCGTCGATGCCGTGCAGCATCAGATTCATCAACGCCAGCCGGTGCGCATCCTGCACGTGTTCCATGCCGTAGAAGGTGCTGTTGCGGTATTTACGCTGCTGTGCCTCCGTGAGTGCGTCAAAATCATGGTGCGTGCGCAGATGGGGTATGTTAACTTCTCCCAAAACGCCGTACACTTTTTGAAAGAAGTACAAAATGAGGAGAATAAGCTACCTTGTCACTGCTAACTTGTTATTACCCAATCGTTTGAGTAATCCCACATAAGCATTAATTTCTTCTCGAATCACCTTATCCGGTAATATAGCTTTTGTTACCACAATGCGAGCTAATTGAGGATGCACTCTTATCACGCCCTGCCGATCAATAACAAAATCAGCCCTACGCCATTGCTGCGAAGTTACCCAAGCAAAAATGATTTTATCGATAACTGGTCGCAATGGCTCCATCAAGTCATAGACTAGCGATGCTCTTCCGTCCTGATCAGCATGCAAGCTACCTACTGCCACATCAAGCCCAACAATCTGTAAAGCCCGTTCCACTTGCCCTGCTAATATCGCATAAGCATAATTTAATATGGCATTGACCGGATGAGTAGCTTTATAACCTTTCCCAGAAATTCCCGAGGCTCTTTGAGAAAACCCTCTCCATTCTATCGGCACATCTTTTTCTTTCCATTTTATAACGCAATTATTCCAAGTCGACCAATAAATGATTGCAGCTCTTGCTTCTATAAGGCGCATTTCTTCTAATGTATTAGCATACAAAATTGAATCTGCCGATTGAGTAAAACTTTGAGCGAGTATCGGCATGCATTTAATACACGCATCAAATTTACGATACAAAATCTCTTTAGCGAGCGTTAATGTTTCCACACTATATTGCAATCGCCTTAACGATACGACATGTGGTGTAGGAGCATGCGTTAATGCAGTTAAATGAGCATCACGATCTAATACATAAAGCGCAATGCGCTGATCAGAACACCATTGAATTGCTGCTGTAGATAAATTGCCCGTCGTATTGATCACGATAATTGCTCTGACCGCATGAACACCCCGAGTTATGCGCTTTTCACGTTCTGTAACAGTAGAACAACTATAACCCGATCTTAAAACCAATTGTCCTTTCTCCACTTGAAGACTACATCCATTACCTGCTAATGTTAAAACATCTTTTTCTTTGGCCTCTGCTGCCCAACGTTCACCAGATTCAGCAAATGCTTTGCCATCGAGATTAAATTGAATAAATGCAGGTTTATTATCGGTCGGGATAACTTCAAGGGGTCTATGATCATTAATAGCGGGAATGGCGTGTAATGTGCCAACTGAGTTTGTTGTTTGTTTGGAATTATCTTTCCGATGTAAAGGCTCAGAAAGACTTTCAGTTTTATGCGGCTTTAAGTGCGCTCTGCCACTATTAGAACAAGGCTTGGAGCAATATTTAGCTAGTTTATTTCTGGTTGCAAATTTGGTTTTGCAATTTAGACATATTAGATTAAACATTCAATTGCTCCAACTTGTCGATTGATACCATATTCTCAACAGCTTGACCAAATTGCTGCCTAATCACTTCTTGCAATACTTGGGCAAAAGCTTGACCGTGCACATATAACAGAACACCCCACAGCAGGGCTGAACGACGAAACTCAAACGTGAGCACGTAATCTGTATCCTTAGAATGCATAGGTGGAATAATGGGTTCTATCGCTCCACTCCAACCATGCTCGCGAAACAAATTGGTTATTGATCGAGTTGCGAATCCAAACGAACTAAATTCATCCTGGGATTTTGTAAATATAACTGGCAGTGTTTCATCTGTAACTTTCTGAAATGCGTCTCTTAGTGCAGAGGGATTTAAGAACTCCCCAAGCTGTTCGTAAGTGGATTGCGACACTGATAATTTTGCAGTTCCAACAACAACTTCAGCAAGTGCATTAATCCATTCCGTTGGCTTTTGTTCGTGAAGTATTTGGTCTTTTGAATGTCTACGCTTGACAGATTCTGTAAGTCTTGAAGCTTTCGATGAATCCGAGATTTTGGATTCCATAAATGAGCGCTGTCGCCTCAAATTTGATTCAAGTCTGTCTGGGATTTCTTCCAAATATTTACGAATCAAATCTCCTCGAAGTAAAAATCCATTTGCAAATATCCTTTTACCAGCCTCGTCCATATTTGGCTTGTTTTTCCTATAGGTCGCAACAATCAACTCAATCATAGGAATGCATATTGGCTCCCAGTACTGTGGAATACCTCGGCCCCTACCTCTGGATTTTCCGGCTTTAGGTGGTGGTAAAAGTCCATATTTTACCCAGCGCTTAAGCTGTGGTTCTGTCACTGGATGATCAGAATGACATCTCGCAACCTCTTTTATTAGTTTTTCTTTGGTAAGTTGATCATTCATAACATCAAATTATACAGAGGTACGGAATACAAGTCATTCTATTATTTCAGAGGTATGCAAAATAACCTAGTTTGTTGCGCACTAACTGATGAAAAATAACATTATTCATCAGCAATATAAATATATTAATGTACTATAAAGGAGAAAACTTATTATAGCTAAACTTTCTATTACAGGTAGATGCATTTAGTGATTTCTTTAATTATTTAATGGAGGATTAAAATGAATAAAATTATGCCATCAAAGAAACGCAACTACCAAGCCGAGTATCAACGCAGACGACAATTAGGAATAGAGCGAGGACTATCTATCGCTCAAGCTCGAGGCCATGCTCGCAAAAGTGAATCCAAGATTTCTGAATTGAAACGTTCAGGGATAATTGATCGCACACGCAAATCAACGCTTGAGCGCTACTATCAAGCTATTAATGGAATCGCATCCGGGAAATCACTCTCCAAAGCATCTAAGGAGGCTCGAATTTCTTTAGGGACAATCAGAAAGCTTGATATTGAACGTAACACATTACATTTTTTAAACAACCATAAGTGGGAGATAAAAAGCTCTGCGAGTTTTCCTATCCTAACAAAAGATGGGAAGCTATTTAAAGAGGTTTTACTTGATCGCAAAAATGCTCGCATAGTAGGTCAATATTGGAATGCGGCTCATAATGCTTATCTAGGGGATACCTCAGCAATAACAACTTTCTCAAATATTGTCGTATTTGACTTGTTCGGAAATCAATATTCTTTACTAACTATAGTAGATGATTTAATTTCCATCATGGAACAAATGAATGATGCTGACCGTGAAGCGTATGAACGAATGTTTTCTTCCGAACAACGTGCATTTAGGGTGATGAATCATGGTTAACGATTATCGCTCCTGTAGTGAATGCGCCGAATATCGTAAACCAGCTTTACGAAAATTTGATCGCAATCTATGCCATAACTGTGCTGACAAAACACATAGTCACAGTCATTGTTGGATTTGCCGTCAAGATGACTTGCCTATTGAACTTCATCACTTAGCAGGTAAAAAGCATGCACATCGGACGGTTCCCATATGTCTTAACTGTCATGCCATGCTGTCACGCCGTCAATACCAATGGCCCGATCTATGGCGATGCGAACCTTGTGTCGCCTTCTTATTTGTTGGTTTTATGGACTATTGCGCTTTATATACTGATCCAACTATGCCTCTGGAAGTGTTAAGCGAAAAATCGCAGCAAATGGCAAAGGACACTATTTGGACAGCAATCGATGCAGTGATATTTTTAGTCAAATTAATGCCGTTAGCCATAGTTCTAATCCTTGGCCTAAAAATGGCCCGAGCATCCGTTCAGAACTAATAACGATATTTATTAATATGACAGAATCACGCGATAGAGCAGTAAAACCAGTTTCACAGTATCTACGCTGTTTCATAGACCGCATAAATACAGAAAAACAAGATAATTCAGCGAGTACTAAAATTGAATTAATTGCTGATTATCAAAGTAATGCTAAAGATGAGCTAAATATCGAAGCTCAAGCCATTTGGGAGATTGAACGGCCTTATGGCGGCTATTGTTTTGTATTGGATACCGAAACCACAACCGATAGCCGCCAAGCATTGCGTTTTGGTGTTTATGCGATATATGGCATTGATGAGGAAACCCGCATGTGGCTCTATCGAAAAGGCGAGTTAAATCGTGATGCATTGGATAAATTTGTTAAAGCGGGTCTTTTTTATAATCCTGATGAGATCAGTAATGAAGAACTGATTATCATAAAAAGCTTTGCTGCAACCCATGATATTGAACTACTCGTGAGAGATGATTTTATCTGCAAAATACTTTATCCGTGGGTTTATAAACGAGAAGCTTTATGTATTGGCCACAATCTGCCATTCGATCTTTCACGATTGGCTACCTATTGGGGCGAAGCCAAGGAAAAATTTTATGGCGGTTTCTGGTTAACGCTTTGCAGTTGTCGCGAGGACGATTCCTGCTTTGATCATCCTCCAATACGTATTAAAACGCTAGGTGGTAAGAAAGCTTTATTTGATTTCCGTACCCAGCGTAAACCAAGCAAAAAAGTAAATCGTTATCGGGGGCGGTTTCTGGATACGTCTACTTTTGGAAAAGCGTTGCTCGGGCCTGGTGATACAACGCTTTCAGGCATGGGCAAGCGATTTAAGGCACGTGTGGAAAAAATGGGGGAAGAAGTAAATCATGGAGAAGTCATTACTGAAACATATCTGAAATATGCCGTTCAGGATGTAAAAGCGACTTGGGCGCTATATCAAGCAGAACGAGAAGTTTATCGCAAGCATGGTTTGTCACGTGAACCTTGGAAAATCTTTTCTGAAGCGTCCATTGGCAAAACCTACTTGAAAGATTTGGGGATTCTCCCATTTCTTAAACAACACGCAGATTTCCCAAAGGATGCAATCGGCAAAGCCATGACTGCATATTATGGCGGAAGAACTGAAGTTCGTATTAGATTGCAGCCGACTGAAGTTATATATACCGATTTCACGAGTGAGTATCCAACAGTTAATGCCTTAATGAATATTCAGCAATTGTTGCTTGCCGAGAAAATATCGGTAGAGCCTTGTATTGAAGAAGCGCAGCTACTATTAAACGATTTAACGTTAAATGATTTGTTGAAAAAACAAACATGGCCTTTACTCCGATGCTTTGTAAAAATAATACCTGATGTCGACTTATTACCTATTCGCACAACTTATGGAGAGCAAAGCGCAGCCACTAACATTGGCTTAAATTATGCTAATTCTCATTTATCTGTTTGGTATTGTTTAGCTGATGTACTGGCTTCAAAATTGTTGATCGGAAGAAACCCTCAGATTGTAGATGCGTTTAAGCTTTTACCTCAAGGCCAAATTAAAACCAACCAATGGAAACTATTTGGTGATGAGCGTTTCTCCATCGACCTGACAACAGATGATCTGTTTGCACGTGTCATTGAAATGCGCGCAGATATCAAGAAACAAATGAAAGATCATCCAGTAGGCAGCAATGAATCTCTTTATCTTGATGGTTTGCAGCAAGCCCTCAAGCTAATCGCTAATTCAACCAGTTATGGCGTGTTGGTAGAAATCAATCCTGATGATAGCGAAAGCAAAAATATTCCCGTGCATATCTATGCCGATCAATACAGCAAAGGCAAGACCAAAGCGATTGAAGAACCAGGGCCTTATTTCATGGGGCCGTGTGGAGCGTTAATTCCTGCTGCTGGACGTTTACTTTTATCGATGGCTGAAAAATTGGCAAGTGATCGAGGCATCGATTATGTGTTGTGCGATACCGATTCAATGGCATTTGCCAAGCCTGAGGATATGGATCGGGAAATGTTCAGAATTAAGATTCAGGAAATTTGTGATTGTTTTAAATCATTATCCCCATACAACAATGTTTCTGAAATATTAAAGATTGAAGATTTAAATTATTTCACCAATCAACTTGAACCATTGTACTGCATAGCTATTTCGGCAAAACGATATGCATTGTATAACCGTACAGATACTGGTTATCGAATAAGGAAATTCTCATCACATGGTACGGGTGGCTGGATGAAGCCAGCAGAGTATCAATCCAATACACCGGAGCCTTGGGAGAATGTGTATAAGCTTGGCGGCCATCGATGGATGTACGATTTGTGGTATCACGCAATTACAGAAATTGAAGATGGAAAATCGAGGGTATCTCTAATCAATCTTCCATTTCTATCTGAACCGGCACTAACAAATGTAACTGTCTCTACAACTCAGTTACTGAGAAGATTTAAACATATTGCTGACATAAGGCCTTTCTCCTTCATGGTGATGT
Organism: Nitrosomonas ureae; assembly: GCF_900108305.1. Lineage (GTDB taxonomy): Bacteria > Pseudomonadota > Gammaproteobacteria > Burkholderiales > Nitrosomonadaceae > Nitrosomonas > Nitrosomonas ureae_B. The sequence goes on along the minus strand of NZ_FNUX01000019.1, from coordinate 16,105 downwards.
TGCCATCCCTCAATCAGTTCGAACTGTTAGCTAGATCGCAAAGTCAATTTGAGGCAATAACTGAAGCAGTCACAACTGATAAAAAGGCCCAACCTTATAATCCAATGGAACTAAAAGGGGTTGCTTTTTATGCACCATACGCTAAGTCATATCAAGCTGTTTATGATCAAATTAGACGGATGGATAGCAATCAATTGATAAAGATTGAGCATAAAACATTGGCTGAGTGTGTAGCAGACTATTTTTTACATGGAGAAGCTAAGGCATCTAACCCGAAAGGAATTGGTATATTGGAGCGGCAACACCTTCAAATAATTGAGCACATCTTTATTGGAAAAGAAACCAATCGCGTCAAGGATGACATTAGTGAGGAAAGTGAAGGGATTATTGAGCTTGAAGCAGTTGTGGAATATGGAAGAAAGGGGTTAGCTGAATTGCTCAAACAGAAACCTATAAAAGAATGGATTCAATTGACGAGGATTCCTAAGCAAACATTGTATGATATTCGAAAGGGAGCGAAACCAAATAGGGATACTATGAGGAAAATTGAAAGTGCTGTGAATAAGTTGAAATAAATTTAAGCTTGACCGTATTACTAGAATATACCGAAAAATAGATTGAATGTTCTAAATTGTCATCTATTGATGGAAATAGCAATATAAACCTAGGCCCAATTATTAATTATAAATATGAGTAAAATTAAGTCTGAAGAACGACAACGATCAAATTTAACTGAAGAAAGACTTGCGGCATTTAAACAGAAATTTTATATCTACTTCTCATATTTCGCTAAAGATTGCAACTAGGAGGCAGCATTTGCAGCGCAGGCATTCTTAGAGAGATTGTTTAGTTAATAACTTGCGAAAAATATACAGAAATCGTAAACAACACAACGTGGGCTACTAGCAGCTTACTCAAAAATTTGAAATAAATTCAATTCCTTCCAAGTTTAACTACTAACTGCTAAGCTCATATGTGGTCGAGGTACATTAAAACAACAAGATTAACTATTACAATTCAGCAGATATTATTAATCTCTGCTTCAAGAGCCTTGATTTATTTTCTAAGAGACTAAAGATCATAGGAAGGTAATGTGATTAACGAAATTGAGAAATCTAATTCTAAAACAATCGAACGCTTGAAAGAACTACTTAGCTATGTACGTCATTTGGGAATTCTCAATCAAAAAGCAGTTTTCAGAATTGATGAGTACAAGCAACTAAATATATGGGAACACGAACTTAAGGGTAAAATTGGCATCCAGCATAATATTGTTGATACCGATGGCATTTTCATCTGGCTTAGAATAGAACGATTAAAGAGGTTAGCGCCTCCATCTCTCCCTAAAAATTTAATTGAATGGGTATCAATCGAAAATGATCCAGAAAGCAATCCTCATATTAACGACAAATTAATAAAAACCCTACCTGAAGCTGATGTTATTCAGCTTGTTAGTGATGGAGTTATTGCAGAAATAGATGTTATTGAACCTTTAAGCGAACAATTTACCGATATAAAAAATAAGGATGTGATATTTCGACTTGAAAATATTCCCCAGGTAAAAAAAGACATTGATACTTATGTCAGCGAACAATGGTTGCCTTGGTCTGAAGAAGAAAAGCCACGTAGAGAAACTATTAAATTATACGACTCTTTATTTAGCTTGCAACAAAACATTGAAGCCCAAGGTGATGAACAACCAAATGAATTGATATTAGGTATTGGGATAGCTCGTTGGTCATGTGAAGGTCATAAAATTGATCACCCATTACTCGAAAAGTCAATTGAAATCGAAATTGACCAAAAAGATGGTGCTATCCTCATACACCCAAGAAACATTGAGCCAGAGCTAGCAATTAGCGCATTCTTTGCGTTAGAAAATCCGGGAGTCGATACATTGTTGCGCTTCAGCAAAAAACATTTTTCTGAATTGTCTGATGATATTGATTTTTCGCCATATATCCATGAAAGCTTTGAGCCTGTACTTAGGCAAGCAGCAACGCATTTGAGTGAAAGCGGAATATACTGGCCAGATATAAATCCTAACAAAGAAAACCGTGAGCCAAATAAAGTAAGTGATTCTCTTGAGATAACAGATAGCTGGGTAATTTTTGCAAAACCCAGGAGTACAACTAATTTTGTACAAGATATTGAGCGTTTTCAAAAGAATCTTGAAGAATCAGATAACTTAGTAGGATATATTCCCAGCCCGACTAAGAAATTGATTACTGAGCTATCCGACAAAAAAACAATATTAACAAGCGGCTCCTTAGATGGCGATTCGTCCTCATCTTCGCTAACCTTATCATCACATATTAACAAAAATTCAGAACTATTTTTTCCTAAAGCTTTCAACGAATCACAAATTCAAATAATTGATAGGCTTGGAGAAAATGATGGAGTTGTAGTTCAGGGCCCTCCCGGCACTGGGAAAACACATACTATTGCTAATATCATTTGCCATTATTTAGCTACTGGGCGGAGCGTACTAGTCACATCTAAAGGCGAATCTGCATTATCAGTATTACAAAATCAAATACCTGAAGAGTTAAGAAGCTTAACGATAAGTCTTCTTTCAAATGAACGACAGGGTATGAAACAGCTTGAAACCGCTGTACAACTGCTAGCTGCTTTGGTTAGTCAAACTAACATAACAGATTTAAAAACGGAAATAGAAGCAAGTGAGTCACGCGTCAAGCAACTCAAATACGAGATTACCCAAATTGATTCAGAAATTAAGGAATGGGGACTAAAGCAGCTTAATCCGATTGAGAAACAGTTTGATGACGCAGGCACTGGAATAACTGCAATGGAACTGGCTCAACAAGTTATAAACGATTCTGGCAACCATGAATGGCTACCGGACGAGCTTGGTTCATCAGAAAAGTATGTTCCTAGTTTTACTGATTCAGATATTTCAAAAATTAAAGTCTGCAGACGTAAGGTTGGTAAAGATATTATTTATGTAGGTAAGAACCTACCCAAATTGCAGGATATGCTCGATAGTGCAAACATCGCTGCTATTCACAGTGATCTTTTGACCTCCATAGAAATTGAAAACAATTCAAAGAATAGCCATATACCACCTCTCGCAGTTTCAGTTGAGAGATCAATTGAGCGAGCAAAAAATCTAGCCAAGTCGCTAAAACAATTGTCTGAACTTTTAGATCACTTTGAGAAACATGATTGGCTTGAGCAAATTTACTCCTCAGGGATTGAGAATATAAAAAATGACTCGGAGAGCAGTGAACTTTTTGCCAGCTTGTTAAATGCTCTATCATCATTGATTAGAGAAAGACAGAAATTTATAACAACCCTTGTAGAGATGGCTGATGTCTCTTCCTGTATTGAAAATGCAAAAACCGCCTTAGAAAATCTTGTAAACGGCAAAAGGGCATTCAGTATATTTTCTTTTGGCAACAAAGACGTCAAAGAAATTATTTATCAAGTAAGTGTAGATGGCGAAAAACCTAAAAATGAAGAACAGTGGCAGTTAGTTCTAGATTATGTAATTTTTCAAGACGAAATGAGAAAATTTATAATCAAATGGAATCATGCTGGCCAGGAATTTGGATTACCCAAATTTACATATACTTATGGCAGTTTATATTCAGAAATTTCCTTTATTCATTATTTAATTACAAACACAAAAAAAATAACTAACGAATGGATTTTTATTAGTCGTGAGGTTTCAGAGCTGTTTCCGCACGGGATTGATGTTTCTAAACTTGCCAGAGATAAGGTAGAAATTGTAAAAATAATTCAAGCAATTGAGTTTAATACATCGCGAATAAGTCTGGGTGCCCAACGATTAAAGTTGCAAGACTTAATGGTTAAACTAAGTCAAGCTGAAGGAGAAATCTCAGAAGAAATAAGGAAATTTATTGAGAATAATATAGGTAATCCAATGTATTCATCGGATAAAATAATCCAAGGGTGGCAAGGATTTGTGGTCGAATTGAATAGATTGAACGAACTTTCTAGCTTTTTAAGTGAAATTGAATTAATTACGGACAAAATATCAGATTCCGGGGCGCCTATTTGGAGTATAAAATTAAAATCCGAACCGTTATTAGGAACTGATGATGAGTTGACGCCAGTTGATTGGTATGGAACATGGCAATGGAAACGACGTAAACAATATTTATATGAAATAGATGGACGTGATCAACTTAAAAGACTGTCGAAAAAAAGATCGACACTAGATCATGATCTAAAGAAGACGTTTTCTGAGCTTGTAAGATTAAAAACGAATATCGGTCTGCATATGAGCATGACAGAGCGAGTTCAAGGTGCTTTGATGCGATTTTTGTCTTCCCTTGCAAAAATTGGTAAAGGCACAGGAAAAAGAGCACCTAGACACCGCAAAGATGCTTACCGAGCAATGCAAGATTGTTATAGTGGAGTCCCATGCTGGATTATGCCCACATGGCGTATCAGTGAAAGTCTACCCTCAGATTTTGGTACTTTTGATTTGGTAATAATTGATGAAGCATCACAATCTGACATAACAGCACTACCTGCTATATTAAGGGCAAAGAAATTATTAATAGTTGGTGATGATAAACAAGTAAGCCCAACGGCTGCATTTGTTGCTGAGGAAAAAATATTGCAGCTTAAACATAATTTTCTCAGAGATCAGCCTTTCTCAGAACTGTTCCTTCCCGGAGTTTCCATATATGATCTAGCTAATGCCACATTTCCCGGTCAACGCATAATGCTAACAGAGCACTTTCGATGTGTTGAGCCAATAATACGGTTTAGTATGCAATTTTATAATGAACCGTTAATTCCATTAAGAATTCCAAAATCTTCAGAGAAACTTATTCCTCCTCTGATTGATGTTTTTGTCAAGGGTGGCTTACGTGACGAACGGAAGAAAGTCAACGAATCAGAAGCAGAGGCGATTATATCTGAAATAAAAACTTTGGTTTCCGATCCAAAATTCAATGGGCGAAGTATTGGCGTTATTTCGTTACTAGGTAATGAACAGGCAAAATATATTCAAGACAAATTGCTGACTACCTTGGGAGAAGATGTATATCAAGACTATCAAATTGCTTGTGGCGATGCTGCGACTTTTCAAGGTAAAGAAAGGGATATTGTATTTTTGTCAATGGTAGATAGTTACAATCCTACTAAGGATAAAGTAACAGGTTCATCAGCGACAAAACGGGAAGCAGAGCAGCGATTTAATGTCGCATTATCTAGAGCAAGAGATAGGATGTATCTCTACCGAAGCCTTCAGGAAGAAAATCTTACTAATGAATCAGATTTACGTTTGAAGATACTGCGTCATTTCCGAGCGCCTATGCCTCAATATCAACATATTGATAATTCTATTAATCTATGTGATTCAGATTTTGAAAGAGATTTTTATAAAAGACTCGCTGAAAAAGGATATAACATTACACCACAAGTAAAAGTAGGTGCATTTTCAATTGACTTAGTTATTGAAGGAGAAAATGATCGCAGATTAGCAATAGAATTAGATGGTGACAAATACCATCCGCCTGAAAAATGGATGGAAGATTGGAAGCGGCAACGGACTATGGAACGAGTTGGTTGGCAATTCTGGCGATGTTGGGGGTCGAGCTATACAATCGATCCGGAAGGCTGTATCGACGATTTAGTAAGCGTACTGAATAGTATGGATATACTGCCATGCAAGCGTGCTACCAATACAAATATTTATACAGAACAACGTGTATATAAAATTGAAAATAATTAGTTTAATTTGAGTTGATGGATAATAAAAAAAAAACCAAATAACGAATAACAGAAGAATTACAGAATAATTCTTGGGGAATGTTGGATTGGGCATTGATATATATATAAACCTTTTCCTCATTTTTACTAATATTTATTATGAAGTAAAGCGATAATTAAAGCTGTAAATTCTCAGCAAGTAAATAAATTTCCTTAAACAGTTAACTCTATTGATCAAGCCGATACAATAGAATCGTTGTGCTTGATAGAAGCAAGAGCTGCAATCATTTATTGGTCAGCCTGGAGCCATAGCGAAATACCTTGGAAATAAAAATACCATATGCAATATTAGCTGGACAAGTGGAGCGAGCCTTGCAAATCACAGGGCTTGATGTTGCAGTGGGAAGCTTGCATGCTGATCAGGATGGCCGTGCATCGCTGGTCTACGATTTGATGGAGCCGCTCAGACCGGTAGTTGATAAAATCATCTTTGGTAGCATTACAACGATGGCGAAGGGCTGATTTTGTGGTGGATCGGCAGGGTGTGATCAGGGTGCATCCTCAATTAGGTCGAGTGGTAGTCACAAAAGCAATGCTACCGGATAATGTGATTCGAGAAGAAATCAATGCTTATATGGGATTACTCAAACGATTGGGTAATAACAAGTTAGCAGTGACAAGGTAGCTTATTCTCCTCATTTTGTACTTCTTTCAAAAAGTGTACGGCGTTTTGGGAGAAGTTAACATACCCCGTGCGTGCGCAGATAATGGTTGGCGGCGATGAGGAAACCGCCGGTTCCCGCCGCCGGATCCTGAATAATGTCGGTTAATGCCGGTCGCATTACGTTGACCATGCAATTGACCAGCGGGCGCGGCGTGAAATATTGCCCCGCGCCGGATTTCTTTTCGTTGGCGTTCTTTTCCAGCAAGCCTTCGTACAGATCGCCGAGGTCTTCGCGGTGCACGCTGTACCAGTCGAGCTTGTCGATTTCCGCCACCAGCGTCGACAGCGTGGCCGGTTTGCGGATGAAACTGCTGGCGTTGGCAAAAATTTCCTGTACCAATGCAGCGCCATGACCGCCCAGATGGATCAGCAGCATTTTGTAGAATTCCAGCCGGTCCGGCGCAGCTTTGGATTCCAGATCGGTCCAGCGGTAACCTTGCGGCAGTTGATTCTCGGTGCCGGTTTCCTTGGCCATTTTGAGAAACAGCAGATAGGTCAGCTCGGTGACGTATTGATGATAGGTGACGCCATCGTCTTTCAGGATGTTGCACAGATTCCATAACTTGGCGACGATATCGGAGGTGATTTTGCTCATGCGGATGGAGAATTCCTTATTCTTTTATTGTGTTGGCGGTTTGTTGCCAAAGTGCGTCATTAAAGGTTTCCAGCACTTGCTGGAGTTCACCGTTGAAAAGCTTATCCAGCCGGTTGAATCCGCCGCCTTCGCGCTTGAACACGAGATCGGGATCGTCCAGCGCTGCGCGATCCACCAGCAAGTTGGCTTTGGTTTGCGCCGCGATGCGTTTGAGCCAATCACGTTGCGGCGTTGTCCAGCTGCCGCGGGCAAGCAGGTTTTGCAGCGCGCGATCGACACGCTCATCGTACGGAATGAGCGCATCGCCGATGGCGGCTTGGCGAATGTAACCCACGATGCGCGCGGCGATATCCTGATTGGTGATTTCACGCCAGGCGGTTGCCAAACCGGTTTCGGTGAAGCCTGCCTTATCGAGCGCTAATATCAATTCGCGCAATTGCTTGCGGGTGAGGTCGCGCGGACGGGTACGAACCGTGAGCAGCGCCGGGATGTCGTTACTGTGGCTTTGAATGAAGGCTGTAAATTCTTTCAAGTAATCATCCGGCTTTTTCCCTTGGCCATACCCTCGCTCCACGTCTCGCAGCCTGTCTTCGTGTTCAGAGATAAACAGGGTTGCCGCCGTTCCTTCACGCTTGCGGTCAAGAATTTCACCCAGATCCGGGTTTTGGGTAAACCAAGCGGTTATTTCATTTAACGGCATGGCCTTAATCTTGCGGATAAATGCTTCCGGCGGCATACCCGCCTGGGTTTCAAAGTCTTGCACGGACTGTCCGGATAAATGCCGTTTTTTACTTTGCAACTTGGCCAGGATTTGATCGCGCACCAATTGACGCGACTCATCGTTATTGACCGTGACCAATTCCTGGATCAGCTGAGTAAAGCTGATTTTGGGATTGACCACGACCGGTTGCATGGCGGTCATGTTATTCAATGCCGCAAAAATCCGCACGGCATCGAACACATGGAAGGCGTCTTTGCCGATCTCATCGCATAAGCGCGTGGCGCGGCCGAGCATCTGGTCAAACAAGATGCGGCTGTTGACCCGGCGCAGAAATACCAGATTGCAAATTTCAGGCACGTCGATACCGGTCGTCAATAAGTCGACCGTTACCGCTACATTGGGATTGCGTTCATTTTTGAAGCGGCGGATTAATTGCAAGGGCTTATCCGCAGCGCCGGTGATTTTGATGACTGCATCGTCGTCCACGCTGCCATAGCGCCCGGCAAAGGCTTTTTTGAGCAAATCGACCACCATGTCGGCATGCGCATCCGTTGCGCAGAAAATTAGTGTTTTCTGGCGTGAGAGCGGATCCAGTTCTTGCGCCAGATACTCGCATACCACACGATTGAACGATTCGGTGATGACCTTGCGATTGAAATCCTCGATTTCCAGTTTGATTTCATCGGGCGTCTTGAAAAGCTCGATCTGGTTATAGCCGTTGAACACCTTGATATCTTCACCGATTTCCCATTTGATGCCCTGAGTGGACAGCTCGGTTTTAATTTGTATCGGCGGCTCGTAATCCACCAAATAGCCGTCAATAACCGCTTCCCGATAACTATAGGTATAAATCGGTATACCGAAAATTTGCGTGGTGTGCAAAGCAGGCGTTGCCGTCAGTCCGATTTTGTAAGCATCGAAGTAATCCAGCACACGGCGGTATTTGGAAATATAGTCTTCAAAGCCTCGAAAAGTCATTTCGGTATCGGAAAGCTCCCGATCCAATAAATAACCACGGTGGCATTCGTCCACCACAATGCAGTCGTATTGATCGACACTGGGCGGCACTGCGTCTTCCGAAGCAAACAGCAGCCGCTTCACCATACCTTGCACTGTGGCAATATGCACTGAGGTAGCCGCATCGGGCGCTTGTTCTCCTAATTCCTTGATACCGAAAGTATCCGCAAAAGTTTGCAGGTTTTCCATGCGGGTATCTTTGAACGCATTCGCCGCTTGCTCACCCAAAGCGGAGCGATCCACAAGAAACAAGATGCGGCGAAAGCGTTTTACTTTGAGTAAGCGATAGATTAACGCGATACAGGTTTTCGTCTTGCCGGTTCCGGTGGCCATCGCCAGCAGCATTGCCCGTTGATTTTCAGCAATCCCTTTTTCTACCGCGAGAATCGCTGCTTGCTGATAATGACGGAGCTGAAAACCATAATTGAACGGTGTTTCCACCAGTTGCGCGTGCGCTTTAGCTTCATCACGTTTGATAAGCGTATTCAAACCTTCCGGCGTATACCAGCCATCCAGTGGATGGCCCAGGTTATCTGCGCGGCGTAGATCACAAAACCAGATACCGCTTTTAGTGGCAAGCTGGCGCAGGAATGGACGGCCATTCGAAGAAAAGGCAAATGGAATGCGATAGTTGCCATCGCTGCCCCAATTTTCAAGCGGCAGCTCGGTTTCGCCGCTGGGTGTAAAAGAACGGCTATACCGTTTGGTTTGTTGCAATGCACCGGATACGTCGATATTTTTGCGCTTGGCTTCAACCACCGCCACTGGCGTAAGACCAATGAACAGAACGTAATCGGCTGGGCCGCTTGCCGTGGGCCATTCTGCAATCGCACGATTACGGCTTTTTTCAGGCCGGGCGCCTTTTTTAAAAGTCAACGTATCCGAATCGACTTCCCAACCGGCTTGGCGCAATTGCTGATCGATGAGTTTACGCGTGTCGGCTTCATCCAGTTGCACGGCTTCGGCAGCCGAATTGGCAGCAGCGGCAATCTTCGCGAGCGCCTCTTTCGGTTGTGCCGATGCGGTTTGCTGTTGGTCAAGGATACTTTTCTCCAGTTTAAGCTTGGCTTGCTCGGTTTCAGCGGCCATCTGCTCCCAGAATATCTGCTCATTCTTGGCTTCACGCAAACTGGATTCGGTGATGCTCAATTTTTCCGTGACGACGGCATGCGACGCTTGATAGTCATTCACCAGCTTTTTGAGACGATCCAATTCAGCGCGCAATTCCTCGCTTTCATCTGGTGGTGGGGAAGGCGGTATGAAGGGGCCGGATTTGAATCCGGCATCCTGGAATGTGCGATGAAACCAGAGGCCGATTTGCCAGGCAAGCTTAAGCGAGGATAATGCGCTGCGATGATCGCCGGATAGCGAATGGTTGGCCGCATTGCCGCTACGGCGTACTTCATTGAACATTTGGTACATTTCGCGCGGCAATATGCCATTATCCTGCAAACGCCGCAGCAGATCGTATTGCGTCTCTTCCGCGGAAATGAACAATCCCGTCCGCGCAGCCAGCAGTTGCGCCAGCGACTCCGTTAGTTGGCGCAGCTTTAAAAGACAGGTATTTGGATCATCCGCAAAATACTTCTCAGCCAACATACCCAGACGAAGCAGTTGTTCGTCGTGCTGGCTTAATACCGAAAAGTTTGACCCCTTCATTGCTATTGATTTTCCGGATGCTTGATAAATTCTTGCATTCTATTACATTTCGCGCGTCTATTCTTTGAACTGCCGGATAGCTCCAAGCTCATGTTTTGAAAAATTCAGCACAGTAGTTCTCGACTTTGACGGCATTGAAGAGATTGATCAAGCTTTCGCAGATGAAGTATTCAGAGTGTTCCAGAATGCGCATAAGAATGCTCACGCCCAGCAGCAAGATTCATCAATCCAATTTGTATGGAACCGTTTTTATGTCAGCTTGATCCCAATGATCCATTGCTGAAGCTTGCATCAGCGATACCGTGGATTGATGGTTGGGTTATTGATACTTCAACGAGTGAAAGTTATTTTTCACAAACAATCGAGACTTCAGATTCGATCTTAAAAAACAATTGCAGGATCCTTTTTCAGGGACGACTAATTAAAACGGGCGGGCAAAACCATGCGGGAGCCGGCGAGGTATGGTTTCGCAGAAATTCCACTGCACAATTTCGCCCATAAAAGGGTATCCAGTACGCAGTGAAGGAGGGTGAAGGGAGCGCGTACTGGATAAGGGCAACTTTCCAGCTCTCCGGTTAAGTGCGAGCATACATCCGGGCTGGCGTGGATTATTCATCTTCAATTTAGCTAAAATGAACGAATAATAGCGGACATTATGCTCTTTTTATTTATCCTTATCTGTACGGTTTGAACACGTATTCAGTTGACCGCCATCGGCTGTCAAAGAGTGCGATTTCAAATCTGACCCTTCTCCATTTCAAAATAGTCGGCAACGTTACCGGATTGCGGATATTAATTACAAACCCGCCAGCCAACAATACACCGGGCAAAAATATCGGTGATAAAAGCCACATAAACAAATCCCGTCTAAGTCGCAACAAAGGTAATGTCTGCAACCCGTAGTTGATTTGGCCGGGTTGCTATAAATTGCCGATTGACTCGCTTTCTTTAAAAAACTTGATCGATTTCTTGCCAACATCATGATTGTATTTAGTTATTATAAATTTCATCTTCATCCTTCATTTAATCTCTCCATTCTAAGAAACTTCGGGTTCCATGAAAATCAGCATACCTCACTTTGTTCTCAATGTAGCTGATGGATTGCTTTGTTTAATGGTTTCCTTTAATAAAAAACAATAGTTTCCTTAATAGGCACATCGTGTTGGTTATATTAAGATCGCCTCATACCCTAACGTTTGAGAGGAATTAATAGAAAGCGCAATGGGGTATTTAGCTTAACAAGCTGAAATGCGCTGTGTTTGTTGACGAATTTGTATGCTGCTTCACTGATACCGATTTGGTATTTGATCCTGGATGTTTAGGGCACACGAAATCAATACGTCACAGCCTCGTTCCAAGCTTATCGAAGAGCTTAATCAAAATTCCTAAAGCTATTTAACGATTATCATGTTTTTTGGAGGATGTAATGAACAATTCAATAGCAATGAAAAGATTCGAAGTCATTGTAGAAACAGAATATCATGATGCGTTAATTGAATTGCTAGAAAGATCCGGAATACGCGGATATACTGTTATTAAGGATGCGGGAGGCTTGGGAGCGCGGGGTTTTCGAAATCCTGATGATAGAATTTTACCCGATGCAAATGCGATAACAGTTTTTGCTTGTAAGGAAGATCTGGCACAGAAAGTGCTCAATGAATTGCAACCCGCGATGGAAGGTTTCGGGGGTGTATGTATGATTTCAGATTGTCATGCACAAATGCATTTCGATAGTTAAGAGCTCGCTTTAAAATTAATTGGTTGTGCCATGACCAAAAAATTGCTGTTGTGTTGTTTACGACAGAGTGAAATAGATTCAATGGTTGAATTTCAGGTTAATGTTCCTGTTCTGTTTTTTTATTTGAAGCAGTTTTCAGTTATTTATGGAAGTATAAATGCTGGAGTCTTGTCGAATTCCTGAAGATCGGAAAAATCACATCAGAATGGACCGGTTATTTCAAATGTTACGCCATTCGCGCTATTTCCGGTTTTGCCTCGCTGAGAACTGAAATATAACCGTGATCCATCGGGGCTCAGAGCTGGCCCGGCTATTTCTGAATGGTCATGACCAATTACTTGTAATAAGGGCAGAACATTATCTCCGGATAGCACCACAATTTGCATATTGCCGCTATCCTCAGCCACGAGCAATTCGCCTGCGGCATTGCCGGTAATATTGTCAACACCGGTTAACACCGGCGAGAGATATGATGCTGCATTATAGAGGATGCTGAGACGCTGTTTCTGTATGTCAAAAGCCCACACACAATCATCTCCCTTGGTGGCAAAGTAGATAAAATCCTGGTGATACCAGATGCCTTCACCGCCATTGAATGCGGTGCTACTGGGAACTTGTTTGCGTGTCGGCATGTTGGTCGCTGAGGGATCTGTCAGCGCGTGCCAGTGAACTGCACCGGTGTTGCCGTCAATCACCTCGGCAACTTCAAGAACACCGTCATCCAGGTTAGGATTACCGGCAGTATCGAATGAATGTGCAGTGTAGCGGTAAAATCGGCCTTCCGGCTTGTCTTCGGTCAAATATAGCTGTTTGTTGCGCATATCCACCGCTACGGCTTCATGCCGAAATAAACCTAGGGATCTTCTGACCTGCGCCGGTTTGTGGCCAAATGGATCGCATTCCCATACTTGCCCTTTATCGGTTTCTTCACACGATAGCCATGTTTTCCAGGGTGTATGTCCACCTGCACAATTACGGTTGGTTTGGCTCAAAATCGAATATGCATCAACCAATTCTCCCTGTGCATTGAAGCGTAATGCGCCTACGCCGCCCGCTTTATTCTCCAGTTCGCAGTTGGAAACATAAATCCAACCGCCATCCGGAGTAGCAAAGGTGGCGCCTCCATCCGGTGCGGCGTGCCAAGTATAGTCAAAAAGCTTTTCACCTGAATGCGCCACGATACGTGAAGTAAATCCTGCAGGCAAACGCACACCATTTTGATCCGGCGGTAAAAGCTTGCCGCGTGCAGCTAGTGATAATGCCATGGTGGCAGCTTTGACTGGGGAAGGTAGCAAGGTGTTACCAAAAAACGCTCCCAAGCTCATAAATCCATACTGCAATAATTTACGCCGCTTTAGATCTGATATTTTCATTCTATATGTAGCCTTATGTTTAAACTCCGCGATAGACACAAGGTTTTATGCGGCGAGATAGTTTACAATGCTGCATCATTTTATATCTATGGGATGAAAGTATTGAGCAATGATTCAAATATTAAAACCAATTGTATCGCTTCTAATGTTTTTAACCGTGCTGTTTTTTATCAACACAATACTTACAATCACGACCAGCTTTTCCAATTGGGTTAATATACTTTTTTCTCTGACCTGTGCTGTTCTAGCTGCTGGGCTTGCATGGAAACTGATCGCTGGCGAGAAAATGAATGCTCTTACTGCCGTCATTGGAGGTGCGTTAATTCTTGGAGGATTATTTTTTACACTAGGTTTTTTAGGGCCGATGATTATCGCCAAAGACACCAACCAAGGACCTATGATCGGAATCTTTATCGCAGCACCGTTGGGGATTATTCTGGGTGGAATCGGGGGGTATGTTTATGCTTCGAAGCAAAAGGGGAATTGACGAACTTCTAACAGGAATGGTGAAAATTGAATGGCTTGTTTGAAAACTCTGGCTTAATAGTGGATATTTTTTATATTTATCAATATCTTCTAGCTAAATTTTCCGCCTCTCGGAGTGAAAGCTGGCTCGAAACCAGAAGATCAAAGAGTGCAGTTCAATACCCCGCAACTCGCGGCGGGGCGCTTTATTTTCACTGGAATATTGTTTGCGTTTCTTGCTCATGCATGATCTTCTATCCTGTCCATAACAGAGCTTAACTACCTGTCCAGTTTTGCGGTATCACTTCATGGCTGCTTTTTGCATTTTATGCTCTCCTAATTGTATGCTGGAGTACTCACATAAAAAATCAGAAGATTCTGATTAAGTCTGAGGACTCAGGCAGCATTGGCAAGCTGCGCGACTTGTTCGGCAATGATTCGGATTTCTTCTGTAATTGCATCGGCTTCGTTGGAATCGATACCTAGATTGCCCCATTCCTGCTGAGTAATTTTTTGTGCGGAGTGCTCAGTAATTCCTGAGTCAGGCAGTAATTTTTCTGCGATATTAACCAGCCTGACCAAGGATTGATTCATTTTCGAATCCATTTTCTCGGGTATATGGTGGTAGCGTATCACGGCGATAATTTCCACAGGTAATTCCCAATAAGTACCAAGTTGTGCGCCGATCTCGCCATGATCTGTCCCCAGCAGCTCATGTTCTATCTCTAATAGCGATATTTCGGGAGTTGTTTTCAATCTTTCGTGAAGTGCATCACTGAGATCTTTGGCGATGAAGCTCAGAACGTTATAGCCAATATCATGCAAGAGACCTGCAAGGAAAATCTGATCCTCCATCGGGCGGATTTGTGCGGGCATGTGTTTAGCGATGGTACGCATTGTAGAAGCGATAGTGAGACTGTGAATCCATAAATCTCTTGCTTTCAGCTTTCCTTCGGGCGGACTGGTGAATGCTGAAATGGCTGCCATGCCGATAGCAACAGATTTAATATGTATTAATCCTAGACGCATGGCAGCATCACTGATAGAAGAAATTATACTTGGTGAACCAAATAAGGAAGCGTTTGACAAGCCGATAATACGTGCAGAAATCTGTGGATCTTGTGCGATAAGTTTGAGTAATTGAGTTTCGCCTTCATCGGTATTTAATGCTAATGCAAGCATTTTTCTTGCAATAATTGGCATGGCGGGTAGTGTGTGGATATGCTCGAGGGATTGTTTTAAATCAATATGGTTAATCATAATAGTATGCTCTTGCAATGAATTATCATTTTTTGATATATGACTTTATTCATCTTGATGGATCATAATCAATTAAAAAATAAGGCTAATGTACAAAAAAGTTCTGAGTATTCTTATAGAGTGTCCAAGTCAACTGTTTATCTTGATGCTTGAAGTGAATTTTACATCCAGGCTTATAGAAGAGGGCTCCAATTTTTGGGCAAGTGTCCTTAGGAGTTTTTTCCACACATCAACTTGTTTTAGCGGCTTAATGGATTCATATAAGTAATGGTGTACCAATCTAAAGCTTTTAAACGGATGCGATGAGCATATATTCGGTGGAACCATATGTGAAGATTCGACAAGTGGTAATGGTGTAAGGCAGAAGCGAATGCGAAGTTGCGCGGTATTTTGGAGTTTACCGCAAAAGACTGCCGGTGCAAGAAAGAGCCCATTTCCCTTAAGCTAGCTGGATTCACCGGCATCCTGGATGCCATTCTGGAAGCTGACACAAGTTCATTCCAAACGGCGCCATACTGCGATACTGCTTCCCGGCAGATACCTGAAACTTGTTGTATGGTAATGAACTCAGCGCGCTTGCCTCGATTCTCAACTGTAACCAGTATCGGTGTTTTGCTTTCGATGTCCCGTTCACGTTCCCTCTAGTTTTTCGTCCTTCTATCATCCACGATACATTAATCTGCTTCGATAAACGTAATGCAGAAATACCGCCTTTATCTGAAGCTAACATGTAAATTATCCGAAACTACTTAGTCATCCCTGAAAAAAGTACCCAACAATTGTTGTTGAGAAATTGAATCTGATATTTCCATTCAATGTGGAGAATAACTTTGGTTGGTTGGAT
>NZ_FNUX01000070.1 GCF_900108305.1 Nitrosomonas ureae | reverse complement strand
GAGCTATAGTCAAATCTGGTGTATAGGGAATCAAGCGGCATTCTGTTTTTGATCTGCTGTTTGTTTAATACCGTTAACGAACTTAACGCCGTTGATGACGTCTGCTAACAGGTTATAGCCTCTTAAGCGGAACCATTTTTTCTGTGCTGTCTCCATGAGTTTGAACGCCATCGTCAGTGTTGTTATCCGGCTTCCACAATTTTTCGTTCTGGCAGTTCTCAGTCTGACAGTAGCAAATACGGATTCAATCGGGTTGGTGGTTCTGATGTGCTGCCAGTTTTCGGCAGGATAATCATAGAAAGCCAACATGGAATCCTTGTCCTTGGCCAGGCAATTCATTGCACCTGGATATTTCGGACTGAACCGTTCAATACAGTCGTCAAATGCTTTGTAAGCCTCCTTCCGGGTTTCTGCCTGCCAGATATTGTGCAGGGCTTCCTTGACCTTGGGTTGCATGGCTTTGGGCAGTTTCTCCATAATATTGGCAGTTTTATGTACCCAGCAGCGTTGCTGATCAGTTTCCGGCCAGAGCCTGGCCACGGCTTTCCAGAATCCCAGAGCGCCATCACCGATAGCCAATTTAGGCGCCATCTTGAGACCACGCTGTTTCAAGTCAGTTAATACTTCCTCCCAGCTCGCCGCCGATTCACGGTAACCATCAGACAATGCTAGCAATTCTTTGCGCCCCGTTTCATCGGAGCCGATAATCACCAACAAACATAACCGGTCATCCATCCGGACATTACTGTATACACCGTCAGCCCACACATAAACGTAACGGTTTTTACTTAAATCACGTCGGCTCCATTCCTGGTAATCCTGCTCCCAGTCCTGCTTTAAACGGCTAATCGTGGCTGCCGACAGTCCCGTCGCATCCGCCCCCAAAAGATGTTTCAGCGTCTCTGAAAAATCCCCCGTTGAAATACCTCTCAAATACAACCAGGGCAAAAATTCTTCAATGCTCCTGGTGCGTTTCAGGTAAGGCGGTATCAGGCTACTGTTAAACTTGATGCCAGAATTGGAACGATCTCGAACCTTGGGTACTTTGACCCCAATGCCTCCCAGCCCCGTTTGAATCTGACGTTCAGGCAGATAGCCGTTTCTGACCACCGCCGCTTTACCTTCAGTGGTTTCCAAAGAAACATTTCGCTCAATGAAAATGGATACTTCCGCCTCTATCGCCGCAGCCAGCATTTTTCGCGCACCTTCGCGCAGTACTGCTTGCAGTGGATCATCCTGATCTGGTTTATTCAGCTTAAAAACATTATCATCTGTCATTGCGGTGTTCTCCTTATTTTGATAATCGATCTGGGCAGATCTTTATCAACAGATTACACCGCTCTCTTCTCCTTACATACACCAGAAATGATCATAGCTC
>NZ_FNUX01000012.1 GCF_900108305.1 Nitrosomonas ureae | reverse complement strand
CAGAGTTGGAAAGAGCGTATTATTCGCAACTGAAAGTGTCAGGCATCACAGCTTGACTCAAACTAACGAGTCTCCGGAAAAATCGGGGCGGTTCATGACACTAAAAGCCTAGTCGCGAAGGCTGCCTTGTACGTTAAGTAAATTTTTACTGGAGTGAATCAATGAAAGAAATCAAGCTCGAATTTGAGAAAGAAGGGGGAGGAATATCGAAATCTCTGTCAGCGTTTGTACGTTTAGGGGATTCTATTTTTGCAGCAGGCGATGAAGGGGTCGATCTAGCCAGACTTAAAGAATCTGATGACGGCACTAGCTTTAAGCTCAAAGAATTGATCAATTTGAGTGGTTGGTTTGATTTGCCAATTCCACCACTGCAAGAACAGACAAACCAGATAATGGAAATTGATCTTGAAGGAATGGATTTTGACTGTACAAATCAGCTCTTATGGATGGTTGGATCGCATAGTCTGAAGCGTGGCAGGGCGAAGGCAACGTTTGATACAAAGAAGAATTTGGAACTACTCGGTAAAGTGGAACCAGATGCAAATCGATTTTTTCTAGGTTGCGTGTTCCTGCATAAAAACAAAAATAAGCAGTTCCGACTTTCTCTGAGTGAGGGGGATAACAACACACGTGCAGCTCAGCTTAGATGTGATGCAACCACAAGTGAACTGCTGGATGAGATTAGACGCGATACGCTATTCACTCGTTTTTGTGACAAAAATGATGGAATTCCTGGCAAGGACAATGGCATTGATATTGAGGGCTTAGCATGTGCGCGCAATGGAAGAGTGCTTGTAGGAATGCGCGGGCCAGTGCTACGAGGAATTGCAATTGTTCTTGAATTAGCGCCGGAGCGGATTGATTCACCTGATACGAAAGCAGATCAGTTGCAACTGACAAAAATTGGCCCCACTGGGCTTAAATATCGTCGCCATTTTTTGGATCTGGCTGGGCATGGGATTCGTGATTTGTGCTGGGATGGCGATGATCTTTTAATTCTTGCCGGCCCAACTACAGGTCTTGACTCACCACCATTAATTTTTCGATGGAAAGCAGCGCGCAAGGCATTTGGAAAAATGAGTGACGATGAAGAGAAGTTTATCTGGCGTTCAGAATATGTGCTTGTGCAACAATGCCTAGGCTCAACCTGGAAGCAGGTTGAAGCAGGGGCTGATCATGCTGAAGCGATTGCTTTGTTTGACAAGAAACACTTGATGATTGGATACGATTCGCCCAGTACAAAACGTTTTCACAAACCGGCTTCGGTTATAGTGGATATCGTTGATTTGTGAGCTACAGCAAATTAGAATTTATTTTGATTGCTGATGAAAAATTGCTGACAGCCCATACTAGACGATGTGGTACTCGCTTTGGGCGCTGTGAATTGAACCCAGTTGCTCCGAACAGCTCTGATTGCAACGTACGCCCTCAGGCATCGAACTTGAATCTGATTCTTCTTGTTTTTACGACGACGATCTATATTTAAATCATATCGATAGACCAGATTTAGCTCAATCAAATGTTGCGGCCTATGTTCGTCTTAAAGATCGAAACCCTTCATTTCATAAATATGCGCCTTCAACTGCCGAATTTCTTCCTGCTCCGGGGTCAGTTTCCCATTACTCCGGAATGACTGATCAGCTTCATCCGCCTGGTATTCCCTGATCCACCTCATCAGCATATTGCACTGATTTCCAGGCTTCGAGATACTTCCGATGTCGTATGGCCCTGATCCAATACCAGACCGACTGCATCTAATTTGAATTCCTTTGTGTATTGCTTTCTTGCTGTCATTTTCTTCCTCCAATTAAGCTATTTTCTCTTAACTGGACTGTCCGGTTTCATTAAACCAGATCAATATTTCTTCTCATTTAAACTGAACATAATGTGTCCGTTCTAAGGGGATAACTCCAAACTAGGCTTCCGGTTTTACTTGATCTGCTCAAGTTCTCAACATGTAATTCATTTGTCACTAACTCTTAATTTGACTGTTATAGGGCTGTCACTTCTGAGGATTAAAGTGAAAGGTATTTCTGATACCTTTAAAAATGCGAGGAGAACAAGATATGAGCAGCAAACTTCATCCGGATGGAAAACTTAATCCTAGCGATGTTACCAGTAATGACAGTGGTAACAGCACGCTGCAAGAGATCGTTGAGCAACAGAAACTTACGCGACGTGATTTTCTTGTGGTTTCTGCGGGTGCTACAGCGACCGTGACCGCTTTATCCGTACTCAGTACTGCGGCGATTGGGGAAGTATTAAATGGCACCGGAGTGTCACGCAGCCTGGACCCCCTTGGAACAATCGGATTTACATCGGTCAGCGCCAATACGATACCTATGACGGATGGCGTGACTGTGCCGACAGGTTATTCAGCCAGAATCTTAGTTTCATGGGGGGATTCCTTGACGTCTGAATCTCACTGGGATACGGCAAGTGCTATGGATGAAACAACCCAATTGCATTGCTATGGCGCACACACGGACGGTATGCACTATTTTCCTTTCCCCGGGCCATTTGGCAATAAACGTGGATTATTGGTTACCAATAGTGAATATTGTGACCCTCCTTTGGTGAATAATATTGTTCCCGCAGCCAATTACGCCACAGCTGCGATCACGCTCGATATGGTTCGCGCTCAACAAGCTGCTCATGGCATCAATATTGTTACGATTGATAAGGAACATCACCAGTGGCGAGTTAATCGGCAGTCGCGTTTAAATCGTCGTATCACGGGAAATACATTGTGCAAGATCAGTGGTCCCGCCGCCGGGCACGAGTTAATGAAAACGGCGGCCGATCCTCACGGTACCAGGGTTCTCGGGACGCTTAACAATTGTGCTCATGGATATACGCCCTGGGGTACTTATCTGACTTGCGAAGAAAACTGGAATGGTTATTTTTCCAATGAAACCGGAGAGATGGCGGGAGAACCGGATCCAGAACGCACGCTTAGAATTATTCAGAGTCAACTTCGGTACGGCGTGGTTAAAGGCGGTTTCGGCTATCGCTGGCACGAAGTTGACGAACGTTTCCGTGCAGATTTGCATCCCAACGAACCGAATCGTTTTGGATGGGTAGTGGAGATCGATCCGTGGGATCCGAAGAGCACCCCGATCAAACGCACTGCCATGGGCAGAATGAAGCATGAGAGCGCGCAGGTTGTGATCGATCATAAGGATCATGTTGCTTTCTACATGGGGGATGATGAAAGAAATGAATATATTTATAAGTTTGTTTGCGACAAAAAGTTTAATCGAAAAGACCGTTCCGGGAATCGGAATATGCTGGATCGCGGCACATTGTATGTAGCAAAATTTAATGCCGATGGTAGCGGTCAATGGCTGCCCCTGATATGGGGCAAGAATGGATTGACGCGGAAGAATGGTTTTGCCGATCAGGCGGAAGTGCTCATCAAGACGCGTCAGGCAGCCGATCGCCTGGGGGCCACCATGATGGATCGTCCTGAATGGGGCGCTGTTCATCCTATCACCGGCGACATCTACATGACGCTTACCAACAATAGCCGTCGTGGCAATACACCTGTCTCGGGCAATAATATTGATGGAACCAGTAGCGCAGGTAGCGCCAATCCGCCGGTGGATGCTGCGAACCCGCGTCCTGATAATGATTTCGGTCAGATTATCCGTTGGCGGGAAGATAAAAGGCGCGTGACTGCCACTACCTTTAAATGGGATATCTTTGCGCAATGCGGTGACAAGGCTAACGCCAAAAGTTTGGGCAGCAGCTATGATTCTGCCGGTCATGATGGTTACGTGGGCAGTATCAATGGGGATGATTATGGTGCGCCTGACGGTTTGTGGTTCGATAAGGAGGGACGTTTGTGGATTCAGACGGATCAGGCAGGTGATGCCAGTGGAGATTGGGTGAACATCGGCGGTAATGTGATGATGTGCGCAGACTCATTCACCGGTGAAACCAGGCGTTTTCTTGCCAGCCCGCCCAATAGCGAGGTAACCGGTGTTATTACCACGCCTGATGGTAAAACGATGTTTGTGGGCATTCAGCACCCAGGCGAAGATTGGAAGATCGGCTTCACCGATAATTCCACGTGGCCAGATAATGGTTACAATGGGCCGACGACATTTACAGGGTCATCCGCGTCGAAACCCCGTTCTTCGGTGATAGTGATTACTAAGGATGATGGCGGAGTGATCGGAAGTTAAGGATAGATAAAAATTTTGGAGCAGTAAGTTCACTTTTCACCTCCCGGGGTGGGGAATGAACTTACTAACCCGAATCGAGAATTTCAGTTGAAGGCATATATGGACGCCCTTGATTCAGTTTGAGAGGCAACTGGTACTGAAAAAAGGTGGAATCAATACCCTTATGGGCTTTGGACTGGCGCTAAACTCGATTGTTCTTTCAGCTTCAATATCGCGATTGCGGAAATAATCGCCATCGACTTGTAATGGATAGGATTTCTCATGCAGTGTGCAGGAAATATTTTTTCCTGAGAAATACCGCATGGGTAGTTTTGCGGGTTTACGTTGCAGAATTTTCATTGCTTTAACCAGCTCGTGCTGGTGTCGTGCTCCGGGTAAAAAGCCGAGAATTAGCTCGCTCCTGGAAGGGTTGGCAGCGGGAACGAGTTGTAAGTTCTTGGCGTAAGCTGAGTTATTGGCGACGATCACGTATCCGGATTCGTGATCAATGACGGGCTGGCCGTCAACGCTCGCTGAGACAGTGGGATGATGCAAGGAGCACAAGGCTTTGAGTCCATGCCAGATATAAATTGAATCATTCAGAGGGCCTTTGCGCTTACCGATATTTTTGACGGTCAGCGAATCCAGCCCCATCGAGGCCATATGGAAAAAAGGCTTGCCGCCCTTAATTCCTTTACCGCTGATCAGGCCATAAAATTGCTGCAGGCATGTTCCTGAATTGATTGCTTGAATCAAATCATCGGTCTTGGTCGTCATTTCGTAAGAGCGTGCGAATAATGATTCGTTGCCACCCGGGATGGCGTAAATAGGCGTGTTCGTTTTATTAATCAAATCCAGCAGCTTTCTGATGGTTCCATCTCCGCCTACGATCACGATCAGATCATTGGCGGCAATTTTTTCTGTGATGCGGGTATAGCCCTTGGTTTTTTTCTCGGATGTTAATACTTCAACAATTTTTCCGTGAAACGCTAATTCCTCATCCAGCTTATTCGCGAGTGCTTCCGTGTTGCCGGCGCTGGATATCGGGTTGTAAATAATCAAAATCTTTTCCGGTGAAGGTATTTTTATAATCAATTGATTAGGTTCAAACAGGAGATTGGCGTTCATAAGTGTAGTGAATTCAAGTCGTCTGGAATTTATGATATTTCAACGGGAATGACCTTGACTTCGGACCAAATCCGATTGCACCATGATTGATTGATCTGTGGCATACCGTCCTTGATCCATTGCACCAAATGTCTGGCTGTATTGGGGAAAATTACGCGGATGGCGCGGGTCTCATGTAACCATTGTTCAATGATTGCTGCATCCATGATAGGCATCATTCGCCCATAACCTAATGTTTGCAAAGCCAGAGCATTTGAAGCTTGTTCCATTTGCGCATGCAGAGGTTTGACCAGAATTTTCTTGCCGAGCTGCAGTGATTCGCTGGCTAACTCAAACCCCGCATTGCAAATAATGCCTGCGCAATCCGATAAATCTTTCTGAAAGCCTTGCAACGATAAGGGATTGCAGTGGATATGCGCATGCACGGAAGGAATAACCTCAGGGGAGTACAGAAAGAAATCAAATGACTTGAAAGGCGCTAATATTGACATGACTTGCTGCTGATCTTCAAAAGGCAAATAGACAATGATTTTGTTTTTCTGAATTTGTTGCGGCACATAAGGCGTTTCGATGACAGGTGGTAACAGGGGCTGATGGAAATGGTGCCAATGTAGCCCTATGCGGGTATCGACCGGGGCGAAATTTTGCATAATGGCTTCAGAGACCGGATCATTTCCAGCACGGGGTATGTTGTAATGAAACGCGTATTGGTGGCTGATTCCAATGGTTTTTTTGTTTTGCCGCCGTGCAGCCCAAGCGGTGACCGGCTCATAGTCACAGATGACCAAATCATAACTGCTCAAATCCAGTTCCCTAATATCGTTAAAAAAGCGTAAGGGCTTTGAATGCCACACGGTTTTTAAATGATTAATTTTTCCTTTTTCCGTAACGAAAGTTAATCCTTGGCGCCATTGATGACCATTGAAAACTTCCATATCAAAAAATTTGTCCCGTGGTCTGCCGCTGAGTTGGTAAGTAACTTCCAGATTGGCGGCATGCAGTTCCCTGGCCATAATCCTTCCGCGTGTAATATGGCCGTTTCCCGTTCCCTGGATTCCGTAAAATATTTTCATGGTCGTTTGTGATATGGATGAGTCTTTCGCATTGGATTCAGTATCATGAATTATTCAATAGAACGCTGTGCAGTCTAGCGGCTGACTATGACAGTACAATGACTGTTTTTTGGTTGTTTTGTGACAGTTGACGCTGGTATGAATTGTGCGGGTCTGGCGTGGATCGATCCTGCGGTTGTCAGTGGATAAGTTATTGACAGTTATTGGTTTTTCAGCCATTGATGAATCTGCTCCCGGTGCAGGACATACCAGTGTTTCCCAATGTCCAGAGCTTTTTTCTGGACAATTTTATTGTTGGCTGAATCCATCTGATCAGGCATGTCATAGTCTTTCAGGTAATGATTGATGTACAGCACTTGGTTACCTAAAATTTCCGTGGTCGTTCTGACATTGGCCAACATTTTTTCCCTGAGGATGATCGAAGCGATGCCTTGCGTTGACCATTGCAGGCCACCGTATTTGCAGGCCTTCGTACCGTTGACTATGAAGCTGCGCCAGCCGGATCCAATGGATAGCATTTTGATTGGGTTTTGATTCCAGCATTTCTGGGCATAAAGATACGCGCTTAGACCGGGGTTATTCATGCCGATACCGCCATCGATGCGCCAACCGCCATCTTGCAATAGTACCGGCGGATAATACGAAGGGGCAGCAGTGCACGCATCGGCGATTTCGCTTAACAAAAAATCCGGTTGACTGTCATTGGTGAAAATTTCCAGTTGATCCTGGTTGAGATTGAAACAGGGAATGAATAGTTGCTTGTCGAGCGATGACAGTTTTAGATTGCCCAATTCCTTTTGCAACGTCAGTTTTTTGGGAATGCCTCGATACTTGGGGCGGATTTGCAGTTTACTCATCAAACGGCTGAAGCGGTGCTCTGTCATCATTTTTTCCAGTAATTTCTCATGCAGCACTTTCTCAATGATGCGATGTGCGCTCCAGCGATGTCCCAAGATCAAACAAGTCATCAATCCGCCTGACGACGATCCGGCAATCAGATCGAATAAGTCGTAGGTCGATGTGCCGGTATCATTTTCAAGGCATGCCAGGACGCCGAGTTGAATGAGCAGATGACTGCCGCCGCCATCCAGGCTTAAAACAGTTTTTGAGTGCGGTGAGCGGTTCAAATGGATTTAAGCTGCATTTTTGCCAGCCAGCAATTCTTCTTCCAGGTGGTTTTTGTATTGCTCAAATCGCTCGGACCAGAAAACCAGTTCCAAGGATCCATCGAGATGTTCCAGCAGGGTGGAACAGCTTTCTACCCAGTCACCATCGTTGCAGTACAACACCGAATTGATCTCCCGCAATTCGGCATGATGAATGTGACCGCACACTATTCCATCAACACCGCGATCCTTGGCCAGATGCGCCAGCGCATCTTCAAAGCTGCTGATATAACTGACCGCATTTTTTACCTTTAACTTCAGATAGGCTGCAAGAGACCAATAAGAGTAACCCAGGAACTTACGCAAGCCATTGATATAGTGGTTGAGATCGAGCAAGGTGTCGTAGGCGATATTGCCCAGCTTGGCGAGCCAGCGGCTATTTCTTACAATCATGTCAAACTCATCGCCGTGCATGACGAGTAACTTCTTGCCATCGGTTGTGGTGTGCACATAATCCTGGTGAATTTCCACATTACCGAATACATGCCCGGCGCAATCGCGCAAAGCTTCATCGTGATTGCCCGGCACATAAATTACTTTGGTGCCATGCTTGGCCTTGCCCAGAATGGAGAAAATCACGTTGGTATGATGCTGAGGCCAGAACGGGCTTTTCTTGAGACTCCAGAAATCGACGATATCCCCAACCAAATAGAGATAGTCGGTTTCAACCGAATGCAGAAAATGCAGCAGGGCTTCCGCCTGACAACCGCGAAATCCGAGATGCACATCGGAAATCCAAACGCTTCTCACCTTGATAGGAGTCTGATGCTTGATCATAAGTACCTTTTAAGTGAATGAGTGATGGTGCACAGCATAAAGCGGTATTGTTAAGCTTCCTTGAAGCATTTATGAAATATTGATGAATTCTTTGTGAAAAAAGAAAGGCAGAATTATTTTTGTGTTGATTCTTTGCAGCGAAGGAAAGGATTCAAGTAAGATTTATCTTTTGTCGTGTCAAGATTCTGCTGGCACTCAATCCATAAGAGATGCGCACTCCATTCATGATTAAACAATCATTTCCAGAGTTGGAACAAGTTGAAGCCATTTTGCAAGAAGACAATGCGATGTATTTGCACAGCCAAATACTTTGCCGGGTGTCGCATGACAATGATGAGCTGCCAGTATACGCACTGACCCTCGGTAATCGCGCTCCGGATGTGCCGTGTATAACGTATGTTGCCGGTGTTCACGGTTTGGAGCGCATCGGCACGCAAGTGGTCATTGCTTTTCTCGAGGGTCTGCTGGAACGCCTGAAGTGGGATCGGGTATTGGCTGAGATTCTGCAGCGGGTGCGCATTCATTTTTTGCCTATTGTTAATCCGATCGGGATGCTGAATAAAACCCGCGCGAATGGCCAAGGGGTCGATTTAATGCGCAATGCGCCGGTGGATAGTCAGGAAAAAACCATTTTACTTGCCGGAGGGCATCGGATTTCTTCTGTTCTGCCGTGGTATCGTGGAAAAGCGAATGATTCGATGCAACCCGAAGCGCAGGCATTGTGTGATTTTATCGCAAAAGAAGTTTTGCCGGCACCGTTCAGCCTGGCGCTCGACTGCCATTCCGGCTTCGGTTTTCGGAACCAGATCTGGTTTCCTTATGCCCGAAGCAGGCTGGAACCGATCAAACATTTAAAGGAAGTGTGCTATTTGCGCAAACTGTTTATGCAGACCTATCCCCATCAGGATTATCTGTTTGAGCCGCAATCGCAACATTATCTGGTACATGGCGATTTATGGGATTTTTTATATATGAAGTCACTCGAAAATGATAATGTGTTTCTGCCATTGACGCTGGAAATGGGCTCATGGCGCTGGATTCGCAAGAATCCGCTACAACTGCGTCAATTACTTGGCCTGTATCATCCGATCAAGCCGCATCGACTTAGCCGGGTGCTAAGAAGTCATCTGATTCTGATGGAATTCTTGCTGCATGCCACACTCTCGTATCAAAGCTGGATCAATAGCAGTGATGCGAAGGAACTGGAACAGCAGGCGCTAACGCATTGGTATGCATGAAAGGCTGTGAGCATTTTGTGCTGATACGCGGGTTATTGCGGGAAGCCAGGCATTGGGGGAGTTTTATTACCGATCTGCAACAACACTTTCCTGATGCCATTATCAGCACGCCCGATATTCCGGGCAATGGTCTGCGCTATCATGCAACCAGTCCGGAAACCATCGCCGGGATGACCGAGACATTGCGTCAGCAAATAGGCAGCGGTCAACCACTGAGGCTGATTTCGCTTTCAATGGGTGGAATGATTGCGATTGACTGGATGACACGCTACCCCGATGAAGTTGAGGCTGCGGTGCTGATCAACACCAGCGCAAGACCATTGTCGCCATTTTATCATCGTCTGCGCTGGACGGCTTATCCGCAAATCCTGCGCATGATTCTTCAGTCCGCAGCGCAAAAGGAAGCGGATATTCTGAGGTTGACTTCAAACCGTCATCAACATGACAACACACTGCTGAAATTATGGCAGCAGTGGCAACAGCAATGTCCGGTATCCAGGGCAAGCGCCAGAAATCAGTTCTTTGCTGCCGTAAAGTTTTCCATTTCCACAAAACCGCAACAACCGCTACTTGTTGTAACCAGCCGGGCTGATCGTCTGGTGGATTATCGTTGCAGTCTGAAACTGGCACAAGCTTGGGGTGCAGATTACGCGCAACATGAATCGGCGGGACATGATCTGCCGCTGGATGATCCGGCATGGTTGATAAATGTGATCAAACAATGGGGTATTTTTAATTTTGCTAAAATCTGAATACTATCCATAGCTAGCGTGGCACAGCATCAGTGTTTTAAGTGCCGGTATCGAAGAACTGATAAGTAAAGTAAAATCCGGCATGTCCGGATTCGGAAAATAATTTAATCGCTGTTTATTTATTAATGTAATTTATTGTGACCGGAAGAATCCTGCGAAGTAAAGGAAGCGCTGATTAATTCGGCGAACGAGATGAAGCACGAGGCGCCCGGAACGCAGCAACTGAGACATATCAACGAGATAGGCGAAGGCGCGAGTACCGTGCAACGAAGTGATCCGCTCGTGCAGCCAATTAATCAGTGCTTCCTAAAAAGAAAATTAATGAAAACAAATTCATGCCTATTCACTCAAAAATCAAGAAACTTCTCCCTTCCAGAGAAAGGCGGGTGCCAGGCTCATGCACTCATCTCGTCATCATTTTTCCAGATGCCCCTCGACAATTAAGTCCATTGCAGTCATGGTAGGTATTCGATAATTAGGGAAAATGTAATATGCATTATCAGAATCTGCTGTGCATTGGGGATAGCCAAACCTTTGGTGCGCGGACTTATGGATGCTATCCGTTATATCTGGCTCAAATGCTCACTCAGCAAACGCCTTATCAATGGCGTACGATTAATCGAAGCGTTAATGGATATACAGCCCGGGATTTATGGTTTCTGCTCAGTAATGAAATTGAATTCATCAGCGATACTTATCAGGTATGCGTGCTCATAGGTACCAACGATGTGGGAAATGAAACACCCCTGGAGCTTTTTGAAGAATATTACCGGCAGATTGTTCGAGCATTTTTGATCAAGAAATACAAGGCTATATTTTGCGGTGAAATCCCTCCCATTTTTCCCGATGGCCATATATTCTTCCGCAAAGAAGCGGTAGAACGGCGTAATCGATATAATGATGCAATCAGGAAAATTTCAACCGAAAATAAAAGAATTCATTACACACCGATTGATGGATTAAGTCGCGACTGCTACGTGGATTCCGTTCATTTCAATGAGCGGGGCAATCAGATTGTCGCCGAAACATTTGCCAAAGCCATTCTAGAGCGATGAAAATCGGGATTGTCATTGGCACTCGTCCCGAGGTCATGAAAAATTATGCCATCGTCAAGGCTCTGCGCGAAGCAAATCTGGATTTTGTCGTTCTGCATACCAATCAGCATCAGGATCCGCTGCTCCGTGAGGTGGTATTTGCCAAAATGGGTTATATGCCGGATTTTATCTATCCCCGCCCTTACAGTATTGGGGCGGCAATTGATTGGGTATGTAAAATCATTCGCACGCAGCAAATTGATCTGATCCTGGTCAACGGGGACACTGCGGCATCAATTGTGGGTGCCGTTGCTGCTGTTTATTCTGATGTTGGATTAGCGCATGTCGAGGCGGGTCTGCGGGCTTATGATAATCGCATGGTCGAAGAACGCAACCGCATCATGGTCGATAGTGCAGCGCATTATTTGTTTACCTATACGCAATATCATACTGAATATTTAGATAAAATTCAGGATTTGCGTGGCCGGATTTTCAATGTCGGCAATACCACGGTAGATTTAATTCATGACTTTTCTGCCGAATTGGTTAAGCCGCGTACCGATGCGTATGCATACATTACCCTGCATCGCAAGGAATTTACCGACAGCCGCACAAGAATGGTTGATGTTTTTACAGCCCTCAACGCATTGGTGGATGAGTTTGATGCAATGATTTTTCCCATGCATCCGCGGACACGGGCGGCTATGAAAAATTATGAACTCAGCTTTGATCTTTTGTCGCGCATAACGGTGATTGATCCGGTTGATCCCTTTACATCGCTTTCTTATGAGAAATTTGCATCGCTCATCATTACGGACAGTGGCTGCATACAGGAAGAAGCCTACATTTTTGGCGTCCCGTGCGTGACGGTGCGAAATAACACC
Source organism: Nitrosomonas ureae (assembly GCF_900108305.1). Classification (GTDB taxonomy): domain Bacteria; phylum Pseudomonadota; class Gammaproteobacteria; order Burkholderiales; family Nitrosomonadaceae; genus Nitrosomonas; species Nitrosomonas ureae_B. Next base: position 85,704 of record NZ_FNUX01000012.1, on the reverse strand, counting down.
GAACGGCCCGAAACGATTAAAGCGGGTGCCAATGTGCTGACTGGTTTCTCTCCTATAGTAATTCGGGACAAGATATGTTCGCAAAAAAGCTTGGGTCATCAGCAGTTTCCACCCGTCTATGGCGATCGTGGAGTAGGTGATCGTGTGGTTCAAACTTTGCGCCAGAATTTTATAAATTGGCGCGATTATTAAGGAAACACCAAATAATTTGGTGGGCAAGATGAGATGCAAGGCAAACGGAGCGCAGGCAATTATTCAGTGTTTTCTTAGTTGTGTGCGTCAATTTACTTGTATTACACAAAGCACTATCGCAATGCTCGAGTTTAACTGTTTATCGAGTTTTCTAGCTTGAAGTCAGGATTCCGAGCATTTGTTTCGCAGTCTATCGATTAAGTTATCATCGATAGGAAACTGGGTTTGATTTCCTTGCATTGGGGTAATGATCGTCAGGAATTCATGGGGTAAACGAGTGCGGATTTCTGTTTTCAGGATGTTAAGGGGTTCTCTTGTGCCATATTTTCTGGAAATCCAGCCCAATGGCAATTGCTCGTTCCCGCGATACAAACAGGACTTTCCGCCTTTCACGCTAACGAACCATGAGCTGTTCATGCAGTCTATGATGATCCCATCATTCGTCATTCCGGCATGTGCATCAACATGCCAATGCAATGCCAGAGTATGTTCGCCCATACCATCGAGACGATCCCATATCATCCATCTTCCGGATTGATCATCATAGATCAGTGCCCGCCAGTGTATGACTCCGCTAGCGGAATAGCCATCATGACTGGCCAGAAGTACCGTTTTGCCGTCAAGATTTGCACTGTGCCATATTAATTTCGCAGTGTATGCGCTTAACCAGCCAAACGCGTTTTTTTCATCTTGCAATGCTTGATCATTTTCATCCACCACAATGGTGTTGTGAGCGGATGTGCCGCGAAAGTAACGCCTGAAATGCGAATCCCCGTTATACAGGTATGTGCCTGGGTCGACTAATATGGATTTGCCGTCAAGATCCCAGCAAACAGACAAAGCGTCGGCATGCCCATGCCCGAACGCACTTGCCAGGCCAAGCTTTCCATGGCTGAGCCGCATCGTGCCATGATTTGCTGCGCCTGGAATTTTCGAGTACCCGGAGGCTGCAAAAATTTGCAGCGAACCGGCTAGTAATTCGGATGCATGAAGGCTATTTTTCCACGATAACCGAAGATACGGAGATAATGCATAGCCATCGTCACTGTCGCCTATTGCGGGTAAATTGTCAGGTGATGAGGCAAATGCTTGCAAATAATCCTTACCACGCATCCAGGCTTGCTCGATACCGTCAGGTGTGGATCTGCCACGATGTCTTAACAGGCAGGTGACAAGTCCGCATAGATCGACAATCAGCGCCAGATACCGGAAGGATTGTTCGCGATTTCCTCCATCCGGGAGAATTTGAACATTCGCTTCCCGCTCCATGATGGTTAAACCAACAGCCAGCCATTCTTCTGCGTCGGGTAGTTCGGGAAAGAGAAGGCCGGCGTAAACGAGTCCCGCGCATTCTCCGAGAGTATGATTGCCGGCGTAAGAATAGAGACAAAGCCTCCGTCGAATGAAATAGGCGTGACTATGCACAAGGTACACCAGTCCCTGCCAGACTTGCGGATTGATTTTTTCATTTCTTATCTGATCAAATGCATGGCAGACACTGATTAATCTGAGTGCGCATTCCATAGTGGAAATATAATTTATTCCCTTCAGCCATGGGTTTCCATCAATCCATGACAGCATTATTTTTTCCATGTATTGGACAGCTTGGCGTTTGATGCAAAGATCATCCGTCAGATTGCTGATCAGGCCAAGAATGAGCAAATTTTGTAACCGGGAACGTGCCCAAGCAAGTTGAATATCCCCAATTGGATTGCCCGGGGCAAAAGGGATTCGCGCAAAGAATTTCAGGGGCCAGGAGCGTCCGGTTTCCGGTGCTTTGTGCCAGCATAGATCGTCGACGGAAACTGTCAGATTTGCCGGATTCGGAATAATGTACGCTTGCTGGTCATTTTTTGTAATGAAATCAGATAGCGCCAGATTTTCATAAAACCAGGGAAGTTGCGGAAGACAAGATAATTTACTGCGGCAAAAGGTATGGTTTTCCGGCTTGACCTTCTTGTTAAAAGGTAAGCCATAACCCGTACATTGCTTGATCCACATGACAGCAAGCGATGCCTGTCTCCGGAGGCGGTATAAAGATTCATCGAGGTTCATTTCTGATTCAATTCATCTTTTTAGGCAATTCGCCCGGTTTGCGGATTTTTGCCGCATTCATAATCCAGGCCGGGTTACACACTTTTTTCCCGGATATGGGAGTTATGTCCTTTTCGCCATAGATATCGTGATAATGCCGATAAAGGTAATCGCATACCTTCTCATAGGCGCATTTTTTGCAGCTTTGAGTTTTAATTCTATCCTTGAAGACATAGAATCGGCTGATCCCGGCTGTACATACGGCCCTGAAACCGTATTGGGCAACAAAAGCAAGGTACGGTATTTTTAGAATGCCGGGTATCAGGCAAAGCCAGGTGACCAGACTGCCTTTTCTGATCCGGAAACTTGCGAAATTATCCCATTCGTCCGGATCAAAGGTCATTTGATCAATGTTCGTCACATATTGCTCATAGCCGGGAAGAAAGCAAAAGGGCATGTACCTTACATTAAAATGAGGGAGCTCGGTTTCGCACGATTGGATCGCTTTAATGATCTCTTTGCCGGCATCCGCGTAATTGACATACACTTCTTTGACAATATCGATATTCTTTGCTTGCAGAACCGGATTGAACATCACAAAATTGATGTTATCGACTTTCTTTCTAATGAGCAGTTGCATGATTTCAGTCAGATGCATAAAATTCGTTTTGCACACCACTGTGTTCGTGCGCACCCTCAAGCCAAACTCATTGGCATGATCCATAGCTTGCAGAATATGGTGAAAACTGCGCGGAACCTTGGTCAGATCATCATGCGTCGGCGCATCATGACCATGAACACTAAACAAAATGTCGTCGATGCCTGCAGCAACGAGACTGGCGACATAATCCCGCTTGGCTAACCTGATGCCGTTGGTAATCAGGCAGACGATGGAAAAGCCGAGTTCTTTCTTGGCATATGTGATCAATTCGGGCAGATCCTTGCGCAGCGTCACTTCTCCGCCAGTAAACTCTATCTCTTGTATTCCAAGCATTTTCGCTTGTTTGAGTTGTTTTCTCGCTTGTTCTGTAGTCAGCGTGTTTTCATTGGATTTCGTGATGACGGAATCGTAGTAATAGCAAAAAGGGCATTTAGCGTTGCACGCATAGCCCAGATTAATCTCGACTTTTTTTGTGTGGTGAAGCACGGTAAGTGATTCCTCTGTTTTAAAATTAAAAGTGATGGATCGAATTGAACTGAACAGCAACGCAATCCAAATCTCAGAGGCTCTTTAAGTTATTGATGCATCAGGTCTCGGGTTTTTACTGAAACCAGGCATTGTTTTTATGGCTGAGATTATATTCAATTCTCAGCCATAAAAACTATTCAAGTTGAGAGCTGATGCTAATCAATAACATCACATCACACTTTATCTGAATGATATTGCGATAGAATTATCGGCAACGATGGAAAAAACCGAATCGCCTCAGTCTATTAAATAAAGGAGTTTTTTTATGGTTGCATTGGTCCGGTGGGGTATATTAAGCGCGGGACGAATGGCTGACCGCTTTGCTGTCGATCTCAGGAAGACTCCGGGCACAGAAATTGTTGCTGTGGCTGCACGATCAATCCAGCGGGCGGAAGCATTTGCGTTGAAGCATCGAATTCCCCGCGTGTATGGCGCATATGAAGCGTTGGCAAAAGATCCGGGAATTGACGTTATCTACGTCGCTACAACCCATAATTTCCACAAGAGCCATACGATTCTGTGTCTGGAAAATGGAAAACACGTGCTATGTGAGAAACCATTCGCACTGAACGCGGCAGAAGCGCGACAGATGATTGCTTGTGCAGGCGAGAAACGGCTTTTTCTTATGGAAGCCATGTGGTCGAGATTTAATCCTGTGTATAGGCGGGCGATGCAGTGGATCAAGGAGGGATTGATCGGGAAAGTTCGGATACTCAACGCCGATCTCGGGTTCAGGGCAGCCGGCCAATCCGAAAGTAGATTATTTGATCCTGCGCTTGCTGGTGGATCAATACTGGATGTCGGGGTTTATCCAATCGCTTTGGCATCTCATCTGTTCGGTTCGAGGCCTTCGGAAATTCAAGCGTTGGCATCCCTCGGTGCAACCGGTGTCGACGAGCAGGCCGGTATCATGCTGCAATATCCGCAAGGGCAGCTTGCTTTGCTATCAAGCGCTATTCAAACACGCACACCGCATAACGCTTTTATTATGGGTACCCAGGGAATGATTTGGATGCCAATGTTCTGGCGTGCCCGCCTGGCTGTTCTCTGGCGTTCAAGAAAATTGCCTCACGTTACTTGGGGTAGAGCGGGATATCAATACGAAGCTGCTGAAGTCAGTCAATGCATTCGGGAGGGTAAGGTGGAAAGCCCAACAGTGACTCTTGCCGAATCGCTGGCTTTGATGGAAACGATGGATCAGATCAGAGAGAAAATTGGCTTGCAATATCCTGGCGAATGATTGCATGTAATTAGAAGAATCATCGATTGTCTTATTGCTGCGCATTGCATCGGAACCAAATTGCCTTTTCTTTTTCAATTGCACTTTTGATCGCTGCGTTGAGAATCTCGAATTGTGAAGCATCAAGCTTGTGACTGATGAAATGGAGCACATTCCGCTATCGGGCTGAACGCATGATGCAATGCGCCTTGATTATTAACTGATTGTCATCGTCGCGTCATATTACCTGGCTATCCTATAAGGCATCCAATTTCTGAAATGGAGCCAGGATTATGCTGGATGTAGATGCAATACTGAAAGACTATTTTCAGCATACAGATGAGATCAATGATAAACCGCTGATGAAAGCCGCTTCTTCGATATTGAAGAAACTGCTGCACCAGGAAGAGATCAATCGTTTTATTGCAACGCACCGGCATTTGGAAGGATTAGAGTTTAACGATGCGGTGCTGGAGCATTTTAATTTTTCGTTCCAGGTATCCAGCAAAGATCGTGCGCGCATTCCGGATCAGCGCCGGGTATTGATCGTGGCCAATCATCCGCTGGGCTCTTTGGATGGACTGGCGCTGTTGAAGTTGGTATCGGAGATCCGTACCGATGTAAAAATCATTGCAACGACCTTGCTGAACTGTATTGATCCGCTGCAGAGCTTGTTTCTGTCCGTTGATAATTTATCCCAATCCGCCACTCATCGTGACAGCATGGGTCAGATCATCGAGGCATTGGAGTCTGAGCAGGCGGTGATCTTGTTTCCCACCGGAGGGGTGTCGCGTATTTCTCCGCTGGGGGTTCGTGATGGCAGGTGGAACACCGTATTTTTGTCCTTAGCCAGGAAAACCAAGGCGCCCATTGTGCCGGTGTATATCGGTGGCAAGAATTCCACCCTGTTTTACGGCTTATCGAGTATTTACAAACCCCTCGGGACGATGATGCTGGTCAACGAAATGTTCAATAAGAAAGGTGGTGAGATTTTGTTCCGTGTCGGCAAGCCGATTCCATGGGAATCGATTGCGGCGATGAATCTGTCCAAGAAAGCGGCGGCAAAGCTGATGCGCAAGCAAGTCTATTTGCTTGGGAAAAAGAAGAAAAAGGAATTGTTCAAGCCGATCGAAAATATCATTCATCCTGTCCGCACCAAGTTGATCCGCAAAGAACTGAAAGCATCGCAGCTGATTGGCAAAACTCAGGATGGTAAGCATATTTATTTGTTTGATTATATGCCCAATTCCAGTGTGATGCGGGAAATAGGAAGGTTGCGTGAATTATCGTTCCGTCAGGTGCAGGAAGGCACCGGCAACGCGTTGGATATCGATAGTTACGACCGCTATTACCGTCACCTGATTCTATGGGACGAAGACGAACTGGAAATCATTGGCTCCTATCGCATCGGTGAAGCGGTACAGATTCTTAAAGCGCGGGGGGAGGCAGGTTTGTACACGCATAGCCTGTTTGAGTTTAATCCGGTTTTAATGCCTTATCTCGAACAGGCGATCGAGTTAGGACGCAGTTTCATTCAACCCAGATATCAGGGAAAACGCAGCCTGGATTACCTTTGGTATGGCGTTGGCGCTTATCTGTATCAGCATCCGGAGATTCGCTATCTGGTTGGACCGGTTTCGATGAGTACTGCTCTACCGCAGTCTGCGCAAAAGGTGATTGCCAGTTTTTATACAGAGCTTTTTGGCAATGACATGCAGCTTGCACTGCCCAGGCTGTCGTTTGAATTTGATACGGTAGTTGATTTTGCGCCATTCAGGCAGGTTGCAAATGAGGTGGAATATAAGCAAGCGTATGTAAAGTTCAAAGAGAAAATGGATGTGCTCGGCGTAAAAATTCCGGTCTTGTATAAGCAGTACGTGGAGCTGTGCGAGCCGGGCGGTTGTGAGTTTCTGGGGTTTAATATCGATCCAAAATTTTCAAATTGTGTGGATGCCTTGATTCTGGTGCATATTGATGCCATTAAGCAAAAGAAACATCAGCGCTATATCGAGAGCCATGCCGGAGTTGCGCAGAATCTCCATTCGGCCTGATCATGCGCAAGCCGCTCATCGAATAAAGCTTCTTGAGCATAAACCGGATCAATGGATTCATTGAGATCGCAGAATGCGAGTGCGGCCATTACAGTTGATGTTTTTAGCAAGATAAGCCGCCATCGGAGAAATGAGTTTTGTGTGCCGGCTTCCCAGTTGCCAAAGACATAACAGAAGCCTGGATTTCTGTTTTCTGGCGCAATCGATTGATTATGAAAAGATTACTGGGATATGCAGGATCGTTGTGCCGGTAAAAACACTAGGGTTACTTTTGGATAGGGCCTGGCGTAAATTCCAGGCCCTATAATTAGCAAATAAAATTTAACAGTTTGTTGCGGTTTAAATTCATTTTGCCGTTGCATCAATTTCAAAAAGATTCTCTGTAAAGTTCAAAAAATCCATAATGACAATTTACTGAGAATCCCCTTGCTTATTGCCATCATAGAGGCTTGGTGGATATTGGCCTGGCTTCGGATCACCGCATCCAGTTAAAAAGAAAGCGAAAATAGTAGCAGCAATTAATAGAGAGTATTTCATGTCCATTATCTCCTATAAAATTAAAGACCTATGATATATGAGTTAAGTGAAACAGCTCTTCGGTCATTCAAAAACAAAACGAAAAGACCGCTTTCTTAATACCAGAATCACATAGCCTTGTCCAGAAAAATTTATAAGACTGAATGCATCAGTCCGGCAAAATCTGATCGATAATCTCTAAATATAATTGTAAGGAGTGGAGCGAAGAATGCTGGGTTATTTGATTCTTAATGGGTGCGTTACTGTTCAGCAGATGGGCTAATAATACCTTGGTTACCGGATTAGCTGGTTACGCTGCAACAAAAATACAAACTCATTTCCTGCACTGGTTTCCAACCAAGTAAACGGCAATTCCGGAAAGGCTTGTTCCAATGCTGCCCGGTTATGTCCGATCTCAACCACCAGGATTCCATCGTCAGTTAAGTATCGGATGGCTTGTTGCAGAATCTGGCGTGTTGCATCCAGTCCGTCTATGCCACTGGCAAGCGCATTTTCCGGTTCATGCCGATATTCCTGAGGTAATTGCGCCATCGATTCAGCGTTGACGTAAGGCGGATTGCTGATAATCAGATCATAACGCTTTTCCTGTAACGCTGAGAACAGATTGGATTCAATCAGATTAATTCGTTCTTGCAGCCCGTAATCCTGTATATTTTTATGTGCTACGGCAAGCGCCTGGGCGGAAATGTCGGTGGCATCAATCGTGGCATTGGGGAAGCTGTGCGCCATTAAAATCGCGAGACAGCCAGAGCCGGTGCAGAGGTCAAGTGCGGTGGCAACAGTATCGGGATCCATGATCCATGGAAATAGCTGTGCTGGCAGCAATTCGGCAATGAAAGAACGGGGAATGATAACGCGTTCATCGACATAAAAGCTGTATTCCCCAAGCCAGGCTTCATGCGTCAAGTAGGCTGCTGGAATTCTGTCTTTGACACGGGAGTCGATTATTTTCAGTACGTGTTTGCATTCATCCGTCGTGACACGCGCATCCAGGAACGATTCCAGCTGATCCAGTGGTAAATATAAGCTTTTCAGAATAAGATACGCCGCTTCATCATACGCATTCGCCGATCCGTGGCCAAAATGCAGGCCGGTCTTGTTGAATTGGCTGATTGCGAAACGTAATAAATCGCGGATGGTACGCAGTTGCGAATGAACTTGGGTAATCATGAGTAATAAGGAAACCGGGAAGCTAAAATGTTCATGTTGAGGCAACGAGAATGGTGATTGCTATGGATACGGAACCGCAATGTAGCATAAAAACCGTGATGCGAAGGAATCACACCTGTTAATTATTTTGAATGCGCCCCATTGAATACCAAGACAGATAATTATTTCATGCAAGCCGCTTTGGAACTGGCGCAGCAAGCGCAAGAGTACGGTGAAGTTCCGGTGGGCGCCGTAGTAGAGCGGCACGGCGTCATAGTCGGGCGTGGTTATAATCGCCCGATTTCTACCGCCGATCCCACTGCACATGCCGAAATTATGGCAATGCGCGATGCCGGTGGTCATATGGCCAATTATCGTTTGCCGGGTTGTACGTTGTATGTCACATTGGAACCATGCGTAATGTGCATCGGCGCGATTTTTCACGCGCGGATCCAGCGTCTGGTCTATGCCGCTGCAGACCCCAAAACCGGTGCCTGCGGCAGTGTTTTGGATTTGCCTGCGGAAACACGATTGAATCATCATTTACTGGTCGATGCCGGGATCATGGCGCCTGAAGCCGGTACATTGTTAAGGCAGTTTTTTGCACAAAGACGTCATGCAGCGCAACGGAATATACATGAAAATGAAAATTAATATCTATATTGCCAAACAACAAATGGATTTAATGGGTGAACAGGGACAAATCACCCGCCAATACCTGATTTCCTCGGCAAAGAACGGCACAGGGCAAAAAAATGGCAGTTTTTGCACGCCGCTCGGGAAACATATCATTCGCGCCAAGATTGGAACCGGTCAACCGGTCAATACGGTTTTTATTAAGCGGCGTCCAACCGGCGAAGTTTATTCACCGAAACTCGCTGCGCAATTTCCTAAACGCGATTGGATTCTGACGCGTATTTTATGGTTATCCGGCTGTGAACCGGGTTTTAACCGCTTCGGTTCGGTGGATACCATGCGCCGTTATATCTACATACATGGCACGCCGGATAGCGTGGAAATGGGCGAGCCCGGATCCATCGGATGCATCCGCATGCGCAATAACGATTTGGTGGAATTGTTTGATCAAGTCAGCCCAGGAACAGAAGTTGAGATAATTGCATAGAAAATAGATTGATTTTTCCTTAACATTCTGAATAAGCGATTGCATTCGGAAGGAAAAATGGAATCTCGATTGATCCTTAAAAGATTCGGATTTGCTCGCTGCGTATTGTTAACTAGCTTGCTTTTATTTTCCACCCAGGTTGTTGCGGATGAAGGGAGCTATAGCGTGAGGACAGAAGATAATCTCTGGAATATTTCCGAGCAGCATTTGATCAGTAGGCAATGTATCCCGCTTGCAGCAACTCAATAAAATATCCGATGCCTATGCCATACCTCCCGGCACAAAAATCAAGATACCCGCCGAAGGCCAAAAATACAAATGAGCGGCGTCTACGCTTGAGCGGTTTATGTGCGCGACGGAAAACCAGGAGACTGCCATCATAGGTATCACTGTATTTCTTATAAGTTGCAAGCAATGATAAATTTAAATTTGCCAGGTAATAACTGATTACGTTTACAAAATCAATTTGAGACTATCGTTTAATTTTTTGATTAAAATTTAATTCTCTGCTATTACAACTAAATAAAGCGGGTGCTTTATAAATAAAAATTATGGATATGCAGGATCAGAAAGTAACTAAAAAGCGAAGAGAGTGTTTCATTAACAAAATCTGCAGAATTTCTTTTAAATGAATGCCGCATCGTGCTGCCAGGCATTCAGGCATTATTTGGGTTCAATGCTTATTGCAGCTTAATTTCAAGCTTTCATTATTACTTTCTGATTTTAATCAGAAGCTTCATTATTCGCTTTAATTTTAATACTTTCTTACTTTCTTACGTATGTATGCTGGCGAACAGACTCAGTAAATTTATCGAATTAGTCTTATGAACGCCCTCATGATGTATGGCGTTAATTTTTAAATCTCAATTAATTTAGGATAAGGCAATGAATAAAATAATAAATACTCATTTTCTCGTAATTTTTATATTCTTTATTGTATTTGGAACAGTTGCGTGTTCTGCCAGTGATACGGCAGAAAATGAAGCTGATCGTTTGGAAGACAGAGCCGATCAAATTCGAAAAGAAGATAATAAAAACAAAGAAGCTGCTGAACAAACCGGTGAAGCGATAGCCGATAGAAAAGAGGAGGAGGCTAAACAAATAAGAGAATCCGCCGAGGATACCGCAGATAGATTAGAAGATGATGCAGATAGCGTTAGAGAAAATACGGATAAATAAAACTTACTTTTTTTCCGAGTCAGCCTATCTAAGCAAGTAAAATGCGTTCAAGTTCTGCTGTACTGGTTTCCGGGTCAATCCTGGATACAAATAACGAGTTGGGAAGTTAGTAGCTTTTCCTAATAATTTTGAAAGGATGATCTGCAATAACACAGGTGTAGTCAAATGGTTCGAGTTGTCCCATTTTGACAAACAGTTTTAAAGCGGATTGCGGTTTATCGTGATGTGATTCTTCTCATTCAATTTTCTTTCAAAATTATTTGACGACAAGTATCCAATCCCGGAATGCCTGTGGGTCGGGCTTTACCGGCGCTCGATCCAGGTGAATATGGCCAGCCTTGCTTCAGATTTGTTTTTCCAGACACGCGTGTCGATCAGGTCACATTTCAGGCTGGCAAAGAAGCTGTCAGCCATTGCGTTTACACTACTCATTGAGGAGCGTACGCCCATTTTCTTGCATCGCTGGACCGAACACAACGCAGGCGTATTAACTACTTTGAGCACTGAGGTGAATTACTTCAACTGGTTTGCGAACATTGATCACCAGGGCTTGTCGTCATGTTCTATTCGAGTTATCTGCGCCTGTCACCTTGCAGCTGAATACATCAATGATTACAGCCAAGTACAGGAAGCCTGACTAGAAGGAAATGTAAGTATCCGCAACCCATCGTGATTGCTGCTTTGAAATAGCGTTGCACCAGATTCGCTGCGGCGGCGATCATGTTTGTTGCGGTGAGGCCTGAAAATGGTTGCGAAGTGATGTTCTCACTAAAAAGGCTGAGATCGGAAAAATGCAGCCTCAAAGCTCCCAGGTGCCATGCCAAAGAGCTGAAGAATGGTTACACATGGGTATGGGTGCCTTCGTTCACCGTCATGCATTCTTGCTTGGAATTTACCGGGGCATCGATAAAATACTTACAAAGAATTGTGTGATCGTTTTAACTGCATAGCATGGAAAGTCGAATTCCTATCGAGAGGTTCTAATGCTTATTTGACTCATACATTTCATGATGATGGGATACGTAATTGCCACATGACCGCATTAAACCACTAGTTATAGGATGCATGACTAATCGTGAAGATAAGCTCTGAGCATAGATTATAAAGGCAAATAAACAAGTTGATTTCTGGAGAAACCATGACTAATGAAAATAAGGTTATCAGAGTTACTTATATTATGATCCTTTCGATAGCGTTATTAGTTTTTATCTCGCCCTTTTTTATACCACTAATTTTTGCGTCAACGATTGCTTTGACGCTGTATCCTGTGCAGCTTAAATTAGAGTCAAAAGGCATGAAAAGAAATCATGTTGCTGCTTTGCTTACTACACTTTTTACAACCTTTATTTCTATTCCTTTTTTCTATTTTATTATCAAAGGCACAGATGCTGTCACCACTCAACTTGAGAAGATGTCATTTAACGAAAAATTAAAGGATCAGGGTATTGATGAACTAGTTTTGAATATGCATAACGAGATTGTTTCGGCAATTCAAAAGTTTTCTTCGAAATACGATATTTTGGAATTCTTAAATGAGAAAAAAATAAATCATTATCTAGAGGTGGTCAATAATTTTCTGCTGGATTTTTTTCGAGAAGTTGCAGCCAGCCTTCCGGCATTGGTCGTGCTGTTTATCATTATGATTCTTTGCACTTATTCATTTCTTGGTAATGCTGAGCACGTAAAGAATTTTTTTCAGAAAATAACAGGATTTTCTGAAGCTCGTATGCAAGAGCTAACTAATATTTTTATAAGGGATTCCAGGCAGGTTTACCTTTCCAATATTGTGACAGGTGGCGTACAGTCATTGATGGTTGCTGCCGGTGTGAGTATGCTGCAAATGGGGGACTTCTTTGTGGTTCTCTTTGTTACGTTGATTTTATCTTTCATCCCAATAGTTGGTGCAGCGCCTGTTGCATTTATCTTTGCGATTTTGGCTTTTTTTAAAGACAGCGCTACCGCTGCAATTATATTAGGTGTGTTGGGAATTTTAACAAGTGTGGTAGACAATATCTTGAGATCATGGATCGCCACTTTTGGTAAAAGTAAAATTCCACCAATTGTCGCTTTTGTCTGTGTGATTGGAGGTGCCCTATTGTTTGGATTTCCTGGTCTTTTTATAGGATTGTTCGTGGGGGCCTATGCCTTTGATACATTACCTATTTTCTGGGACGAATTAAACGCCAGGGAAGGATCTGGAATATGCTGAGCGTGAAGGAAAGGGGATTTGCACTTACTGCTCTTCAGTCGTTAAAAATCTTGCATGCTTCTTTGTCAGTTGTCCTATTTTGCGTTTATCCTGGATTAATCAATGAACTGAGACTAGCGATTAAGGAATGCAACAGATAATTAAAGAAGTAGAGCATTTAACATGTTTACCAGCTAGATGATCGTTAATGCTGGATTGCTCTAAATATTGGAAAAATTGAAAAAATCCATTATTTGTTTCTGCATGTTGCAGCTTAGATCAAATGATTGATTTTGTTGAATGGGCTGCACTCGTTTTGCTAACTGTGGCAGATTCCTGAATATATTGAGTACGAGATAATTCTATTTTCATCCTTCATTTCATGTTTTCATTTTATGAAACTTCGGACTTCCGGAGAATCAGCATGCTTCACACTTTTACTTGCTTAATCCATGAGCAGAGCGCTGAACAAGGCGGCAATTCTGTTGCTGGATTGTCTGAGTATTCATTAGAATGGACCGGATCAATATAATCACACAAAGGATGAACTGATGAAACATAAACCTCAAATGATGAAAATGCACTGGTTGGGTGCGGCAGTGATATTTGCCCTGTATGTCTCGTCGGCTTGGGCCTTTACTATCGATGATGTCGCAAAACAGGCTCAATCATTAGCCGGCAAAAGCTATGAAGCACCGGAAAGCAACTTGTCCTCCGTGTTTCGCGACATGAAATATGCGGATTATCAGCAGATTCAGTTTATTCATGATAAAGCTTACTGGAGTGATCTGAAGACTCCATTCAAGCTTGAGTTTTACCATCAGGGCATGTATTTCGATACGCCCGTCGAAATTAATGAAGTAACTGCCACGTCGGTACATAAAATCGAATACAGTTCTGATTATTTCAATTTTGGCAATATCGAGTATGACAAAGACGCGCTGAAAGATCTGGGCTTTGCCGGCTTCAAAGTGCTGTTTCCGATCAATAGCAAAGATAAAAACGATGAAATTCTTAGTATGCTCGGCGCCAGCTATTTCCGCGTGATTGGCGAAGGCCAGGTTTATGGTCTTTCAGCACGCGGGCTAGCTATCGATACCGCTCTGCCTTCTGGCGAAGAGTTTCCCCGGTTCCGGGAATTCTGGATCGAGCGGCCTAAACCGAGTGACAAGCATCTGACAGTCTATGCACTACTCGATTCTCCGCGCGCGACGGGCGCTTATCGCTTTGTCATGACTCTTGGCCGCGATATCATGGTCGACGTCCATTCGAAAGTTTATCTGCGCGACGAGGTTGGCAAGCTAGGCATTGCACCGTTGACGAGTATGTTCCTGTTTGGTTCTAACCAGCCTTCTCCGACGACGAACTTCCGTCCTGAGTTACACGATTCTAATGGTCTTTCGATTCACGCCGGTAATGGCGAATGGATTTGGCGTCCGCTGAACAACCCGAAACGCCTGGCCATCAGTAGTTTTTCCATGGAAAACCCGCAGGGCTTTGGTCTGCTGCAACGTGGCCGCCAGTTCTCGCGTTTTGAAGATCTGGATGACCGTTACGATCTGCGTCCGAGTGCGTGGATAACGCCGAAAGAGGAATGGGGTAAAGGTAGAATCGAGCTGGTGGAAATTCCGACAAATGATGAAACCAACGACAACATCGTCGCTTTCTGGACGCCGGATCAACTGCCGGAAGCGGGTAAAGAAATGAACTTCAAGTATACCATCACCTTCAGCCGCAACGAAGATAAGCTGCATTCGCCGGATAACGCATATGTCGTGCAAACTCTTCGCTCAACGGGTGATGTAAAACAGTCTAATCTCATTCGTCGACCTGATGGCACGATTGCCTTCGTCGTCGATTTCACCGGTGCGGCGATGAAGAAGCTGTCGCAGGATACTCCTGTTGCAGCTCAGGTCAGTATTGACGACAACGGTAATATTGTCGAGAGCAGTGTGCGTTACAATCCGGTCATTAAAGGCTGGCGCCTGACGCTACGTGTAAAAGTGATAGATATGAAGAAAATCACTGAGATGCGCGCTGCATTAGTCAACGGTGACCAGACGCTGAGTGAAACCTGGAGCTATCAGCTGCCTGCTGATGAATAAGGTAACTGAGTATATTGACGCGCTGCCGCTGACTGCCGCAGAGAAAACGACCCTTCCAACAACGGATATCCGCGCCCTTCATCGGGCGCTAGATCCTGATCATCGTCACTATGAGCGTGAAGATGATTCGCCGCTGGGGTCTGTGAAAGCGCGACTTGAGATGAGTTGGCCTGATTCTCTGGCTGGCGGGCAACTGATTAAAGACGATGAAAAGCGTACACAACTGAAAATGATGCCCAAAGTGACGCGTTCATCAATGTCGCCGGAACCGTGGCGCACTAATCCAATTGGGCGATTCTGGGATAATCTGAGCGGGCGTGATGTCACGCCGCGGTATGAGTCGCGACTGGCGAAGGAAGAGCAGGTTCACGAACAGAAATGGCGCACCGTCGGCACCATCCGCCGCTACATTTTGTTGCTGCTGACTTTGTCGCAAACCGTGGTTGCGACTTGGTATATGAAAACTATCCTTCCTTACCAGGGTTGGGCGCTGATCAACCTGGCCGATATGATTGGCCAGGATGCGTGGGTATCGTTTATGCAGTTGCTGCCTTATATACTGCAAGGCGGTATTTTGATCCTCTTCGCTATCCTCTTCTGCTGGATATCCGCCGGTTTCTGGACGGCGCTGATGGGCTTTCTGCAACTGCTGATCGGTAAAGACAAATACAGTCTTTCCGCATCGATGGCACAGAATGTGCCACTCAATCCCGAGCACCGTACAGCGTTGATCATGCCTATCTGCAACGAAGACGTGAATCGCGTATTTGCCGGATTGCGTGCTACCTGGGAATCGGTGAAGGCGACAAGGCAACACCGGCACTTCGATATATATATTCTAAGTGACAGCTACGATCCTGATATCTGCGTTGCGGAACAGAAAGCGTGGATGGAATTGATTGCAGAGGTTCAGGGTGAAGGCCAGATCTTTTATCGCCGCCGCCGCCGCCGCGTGAAGCGTAAGAGCGGCAACATTGACGATTTCTGTCGCCGCTGGGGTAACCAGTACAGCTACATGGTGGTGCTGGACGCGGATTCGGTGATGTCAGGGGGGTGCCTGACCAGTCTGGTGCGCCTAATGGAGGCTAACCCGAATGCCGGAATCATCCAGTCGTCGCCGAAAGCCTCAGGCATGGATACCCTCTACGCGCGTTGTCAGCAGTTCGCGACACGCGTTTACGGGCCGCTGTTTACTGCCGGCCTGCACTTCTGGCAATTAGGGGAATCGCACTACTGGGGCCACAATGCCATCATCCGCGTGAAACCGTTTATTGAGCACTGTGCGCTGGCGCCTCTACCGGGTGAAGGGTCTTTCGCAGGATCCATTCTCTCTCACGACTTCGTGGAAGCGGCATTAATGCGTCGGGCGGGGTGGGGGGTGTGGATCGCTTACGATCTGCCGGGTTCTTATGAAGAACTGCCACCGAATCTGCTGGATGAGCTTAAGCGCGACCGCCGCTGGTGTCACGGCAACCTGATGAATTTCCGCTTGTTCCTGGTAAAAGGCATGCATCCGGTACATCGTGTGGTATTCCTCACCGGCGTCATGTCCTATCTTTCCGCGCCCCTGTGGTTTATGTTCCTTGCACTTTCCACTGTGCTGCAGGTGGTGTATATGCTCACGGAACCTCAATACTTTTTGCAACCGCGCCAGCTGTTTCCGGTATGGCCGCAGTGGCGGCCGGAACTGGCGATCGCGTTGTTAGCCTCGACCATGGCGCTACTGTTCCTGCCCAAACTGTTGAGTATTCTGCTTATCTGGTGCAAGGGGACGAGAGAGTACGGTGGGTTCGTTCGCGTCACGATCTCTCTGTTGCTGGAGGTGCTTTTCTCGGTGCTGCTGGCTCCGGTGCGTATGCTATTCCACACCGTATTCGTGATCAGCGCGTTCCTTGGCTGGGAGGTGGTGTGGAACTCGCCACAACGTGACGATGATTCCACACCGTGGAGTGAAGCCTTTATGCGTCATGGTTCTCAGCTTTTGCTGGGGCTGGTATGGGCCCTAGGGATGGCGTGGCTTGATCTGCGCTTCTTGTTCTGGTTGGCGCCTATTGTCTTCTCGTTGATTCTGTCACCGCTCGTGTCGGTCATTTCCAGCCGCGCGTCCGTTGGCCTGCGCGCTAAGCGCTGGAAGTTGTTCATGATTCCGGAAGAGTATTCGCCGCCTCAGGTACTGGTGGATACAGACAACTATCTGGTGATGAATCGCAACCGCACGCTGGGCGACGGCTTTATGCACGCCGTGTTTCATCCATCTTTCAACGCACTGGCGACAGCGATGGCCACCGCGCGCCACCGCGAAAGTAAAGTGCTTGAGATTGCCCGCGATCGTCATGTTGAGCAGGCGCTGAATGAAACCCCGGATAAACTCAATCTCGATCGCCGTTTGGTACTGTTGAGCGATCCCGTCATCATGTCACGTCTGCATTATCGCGTATGGGCCATGCCGGAGAAATACTTTTCGTGGGTGAATTACTATCAGCAACTGATGCTAAATCCGTTGGCGCCGAAAACGAAATAAGTCGAACATTAAAGAACATACCGGTTATGTTGCAATTAACTGTTGAAATTGTTTTGCTTTCCACTCCTGGAAAAACAAAACTGAAGCAAGGCTGTCCATATTCATCTGGATCGAGTCCTGGTACACCCCAACTCGTAGGCATTCCGGGTTGGGATACTTATCACCCAACAATTTTGAAAAAAGATTGAAAAAGCAAAACCAGATTGCGATAAACTGCAATCCTCTTTCACGTACCGAGACTCTCTCGACGCAGTGAAAGACAGTCCGTTAAAATGGGACAACTCCACCTAAGTGGTACATTTTCACCGCTATTTACAAGCTGTTCCATGCAATGCAAGAGATAGTAGCTTTGTTTTTAATAATAGCTCGCTGAGCAACAAAATTTATGTTCTCCGTGATCGTGATAAAATCCCTTTCCCCGTTCCGGATTAAAATAGTATCCGAATTTATCCACTTCTCGTCATGAAAAACAATTACCTTGAAAGAATACTGACCGCGCAGGTTTATGATGTGGCGATCGAGACTCCGCTGGAGCTTGTCGCCAATTTATCCGCACGCCTCCATAATCAGGTATTGTTGAAAAGGGAGGATCTGCAGCAGGTTTTTTCTTTTAAGTTGCGCGGTGCGTATAACAAGATGATCAAACTATCGCCTGCAGTGCGTAATTGCGGCGTGATTGCCGCTTCCGCCGGTAATCACGCGCAAGGGGTGGCATTGGCGGCCAGGAAACTCAATTGTTCTGCAACCATCGTGATGCCGGCAACGACGCCGCAAATCAAAGTGCACGCGGTCATGGCGTTAGGCGCCGCAGTAGCGCTACATGGTGATTCTTATCAGGATGCGTATGACCATGCCGTGCAACTGGCAAAAGTGGAACAAACCACATTTGTCCACCCTTACGATGACCCGGATGTCATTGCCGGACAGGGAACGATCGGTATGGAAATTCTGCGCCAGCATACTGGCGCGATTCATGCCATTTTTGTGCCGATTGGGGGTGGTGGTTTGATCGCCGGAATTGCTGCGTATGTGAAACGCTTGTATCCGAAAATCAAAATCATCGGCGTTGAGCCGGTGGATGCCGATGCCATGTACCGTTCATTACAGAGTGGCCGCCGTGTCAAGCTGGCACAGGTAGGGTTGTTTGCGGATGGCGTGGCGGTGCGGCATGTGGGGAAGGAAACCTTCCGCTTATGCCGCGAATTGGTTGACGAAGTGATACTGGTTGATACCGACGCCATCTGCGCGGCGATCAAGGATATATTTGAAGATACGCGCACGATTATGGAACCATCCGGTGCGCTGTCGATTGCCGGTATCAAGGCCTATACCGCACGTGAAAAAATTACGCATAAAACCATGGTGGCGATCGCATCCGGCGCCAATATGAATTTTGACCGTTTGCGGCATATTTCCGAGCGCGCGGAAATTGGTGAGCAGCGTGAAGCGGTAATGTCAGTGACGATTCCGGAACAACCCGGCAGTTTCAAGAAGTTCTGTAATTTGCTCGGAGCTAAAAGTATTACCGAATTTAATTACCGCTATGCCGATCCGAATGTGGCGCATATTTTTGTCGGCGTATCGGTACGCAATCAAGAGGAAACTCAGAAACTGATCGGCGAATTGAAGCAAAGCGGTCTGGCGACCGAAGATCTGAGCGCCAATGAAATGGCCAAACTGCATATCCGGCATTTGGTCGGAGGGCGCGCGCGCGAAGTGAAGAACGAGATTCTATATCGTTTTGAGTTTCCCGATCGTCCCGGCGCATTGATGAATTTCCTGAACAGCATGAGCCATAACTGGAACATCAGCTTGTTTCATTACCGCAATCATGGCGCCGATTATGGTCGCGTGCTGATCGGCATTCAAGTACCTCCCGAAGAAAAAACCGGCTTCAAGGCTTTTCTGGATCAATTGGGCTACCGTTATTGGGACGAAACCAGAAATCCGGCGTATAAATTATTTCTCGCTTAGTCACCCATGATGCGATTGGGATCACACATACTGCTTGTGAAATTCCGTTGCGTTAGGCGGTGCTGGAAAATTCGCTTATCACCAGGATAGGTCCCATTGGTCTTCGCTCCCTCCGCCTTGTATCTCATCGTGCCCGCCAAACTATTCAGCGTTTGCCTAAAAGACACCATTTTCCAGGCCTTATTCTGTTTTTGATCGCCTGTTTCTGCGGTTAAGCTAGCGGCTGATAGTGGCAATACCGAAAGCGTTTTGCCGCCAATGTGCCTGAGGATTCGGGCAAGCTGAACTTAAAGCCGGAGAAAACAATGGAAAACAATTTTTCTAAATTTGAATTAACGACCAGCCTGGTCGCGATAGGAAAGAAGCTGCCGGTTATATCGCTACCGGCGAAAAAGAATATTCCCAAAAAAATCTCCTTGCTTAACCACAGTTGGATACTCGGCCTCGTCGTGATGTTTCTCACTATATTGCTGCTGATTACACTGATAAGCAGTGTGCGGCAGGCCAGAAACAATGGGTTGCAACCCGAATTCGTTTCACAGTTGCAATTGCAGCATTTACGCTCATCAAATGCAGCACAGCAAATAACCATCGGCAATATTTCAGCTTTTGCACTATTGCACGATAGCCGGAATCAAATGAATCGATATATCAGACTGTTATCACAGGGTGGTTCGTATCATGGCGCGACTATTTCCGCTGTTGATGACGCATTGTCGCCGAGCCTGGATGCGTATCTTGGAAACTGGCAAATTGAGGAAGGCAACATCCATCTGATTTTGAGTCAGGAAGAATCACTGTTGCAGCTCATTAGCAGTATCCGGGCGATCCATATTGCGCATAGTCAGCTTAACCGGCGCAGTGAAGAATTAATCAGCCGTATGGTGCAAATTGGCAATCTGTCTCATGAAATCCGCACGGTCGAGGTCATAAGGATGCATGCGCGCAACGTTGCAAGAAATGTTAAAACGCTGTTGCCAATGGAATTGTCACTGGCGGAAGTTAGTGCGCAATTGACGCAGGATCATGCCCATATTTCGGCGATCACGCATGCGTTAAGTCAAGGCGATAACGGCTTGGGTATAGCTTCCAGCCGGGATGAAATGATCCAGGATCTACTTTCGCATGTCTATGCCCAGGTAAGAAAATTCGACGACCACCTGCATGTGATTCAGAAAGAGATCTCCGCTGCAGCAACGGTGCAGTCGGCAATAGATGCAATGGCGGGCAAGAGCGATGTTATGTTGGATAGTGCGCGTGAGCTGGGCGATGAGATTCAAGCGCAAACCATGCATACGATTTCGTGGTTAAATACGCTGATGATAATACTCGGTGCCTGTGCGTCGCTTGCCTTGATCTTCTTTATCCGGATAGTGCGTCAGAATGCGCGTTATCAAGATTTGGCCAGCCGCAACGAAGTGGCCAGAACACAAAAAGCCATTGTGACCTTGCTGGATGATATGAAAAGAATTGCCGACGGCGACCTGACGGTTCGCACCGATATCACCAATCACACCACCGGCGCCATTGCCGATGCCATCAATTGTACCATTGAGGAATTGCATACCCTGGTGGAGCAAGTCAATCAGGCCAGCGCGTTAGTGGTGGGAGCATCCAATCAGGCGCAACAGGTTTCATCCGGATTACTGACTGCGGCGCAACATCAAACGGAGAAAATCGAACAAACAACGATTGCAGTTTTGAGTATGACTGAGTCGATCGGCGAAATATCGGATATGGCGACGGAGTCTGCCAGGGTGGCGAAACAATCGTTGGCTACGGCGGAGAAAGGCGCATCGGCGGTGCGTGAATCAATTACCGGGATGAATGAGATCCGCACCTATATCCAGGATACCTCGAAGCGGATCAAGCGTCTGGGTGAGAGTTCGCAGGAAATTGGCGAGATTGTCGCGTTGATTACCGATATCACGGACCAAACCAATGTTCTGGCGTTGAATGCAGCGCTGCAAGCGACTGCTGCCGGCGAAGCGGGGCATGGATTCACTGTGATAGCACAGGAAGTGCAGCGTCTTGCCGAGCGTTCGGCAGAAGCCAGCAAGCAAATCGGTGAATTGATTGTTACCATTCAGGGTGATACTCAGGATGCCATCGCTGCGATGGAGCGAAGCACGCTGGGTGTGGCTAAAGGTGCAAAGCGTTCGGATGCGGCCGGACGGGCTTTGGAGGAAATCGAACAAGTGTCCGGGCGGCTCGCTCAATTAGTAGCGAATATTTTTGATGTGACGAATACGCAAACCCGGGCAGCGCACAAGGTGGTTGCCAATATGGAAGAAATTCTTCATATTACCCGCCAGAATACCCAAGGAACCCTGAAAACCACCGGATCGATTAAACAGATTACGGGTTTTGCATCCGAGCTGAAAGCATCGGTGTCTAATTTCAAGGTGTGATGGTATTGCTGATCTCACTATGAACTGATAGTACGGATAAATGAGCGCTCAACCCAAACTTAACATTTCGGCCATTATCGGCATCAAGGACGGTATTTATCAGATATTTGCATTGATAGACCAGAATCTGGAGGTATATAGCCAGCATCCCGGCAACGACAAGCTGATCAAAGACTGCCGGGATTATATTCATCAGCTGGATGGCTTGCTGGAGATGCTCAATCTGACGAGTATCACCCTTGTCACCGAAAAGATGGAGCAAGCGGTTGATGCACTGATTTATAAAAAGATTGAAATTAGTGCGCCGGTTATCGACGCGCTGAGACAATCCACCAAAGCCTTATTGTTCTATTTAAACGAACTCATCGATGGCGCCGAAGAAAATGCGCTGCGGCTGTTTCCGGCTTATCGCGCATTGATGCAAGTGTATGGTTCCGAGAATGCGCCCGAGAGCGATTTGTTTTTCCCGCGATTAACGGTGAATCCGGCGCTGAAAGCCCAAGCCGTGCATAGTGATGCAGTATCCGTCAAATCCCTCGCCAAACAGTTGGGCGCCGAATATCAGGCCGGCTTATTGAAGTGGCTGCGTGATCCTTCGGATCAGCAGGGTTTGCAGCAAATGGCAGTGGCTGTGAATCAGATCGAGACATTCCCGGGAACTCCCGAGCAACGTGTTTTCTGGTGGGTGGCGGCTGGTTTCCTGGAAGATTTGCTGCATTTGGATAGTACTCATATTGACCTCACGATCCGGCGGTTGTGCGGGAAAATTGAGCAAGCGATTCGTCATCTTGCTGCCGAAGCACCGGGTAACCCTGCAGTGTTAATGCGTGAATTGCTGTATCACCTGGCGCATAGCGCATCGACCGGGCAGCGCATTGATGAAATCAAGCGCAGCTTTGCTTGGCCAAGTCTGTCAGCCACCGGTGCAGTGACCTTTGAACAATCGGAATTTCTGAATCCCGTATTGGAGAGATTGCGTAGTACGTTGATGCAAACCAATGATATCTGGCGGGAGTTTTGTGCCGGGGATCAGGAAAGTCTGGTTTCGTTGTCAGAGTATATCGACTGGCTCTTGCACCAAGCGCAGCAAACGGAATGTGCGCCGCTGATAAAGCTGATCGAAGCAATGAGCAATACCGCCGTGTATTTGCATGCCCAGCCGCAAGACATGAACGAGGAATTGGCCATGGAAATGGCTACCGCTTTATTGACGATTGAGAGCATTCTCGATGATTTCTACAAACTGCCGCCGGAGCTGCCACATCAGGTCGATGTACTGGTTTCCCGTTTACAGGGCGTTACCGCTGGCGATGTCAACGTTAACGAATTACCCGCGCTTCCTTTTTTTAATGCGTTAGAAAGTAATACGCAGGATAAAGATTTGCTGGCGCGGGTTGCACAAGAAATGCTGACCAATCTGGGGCAAATCGAGTGCATTCTGGATAAATTCTTTTTTGAGCCAAGCAAACGATACGAATTGTCTTTGCTTTCAGGTTTATTCAAGCAAATTTCGGGCGCTCTGGTGATGCTGCAATTGGAGCGCGCTCAAACTTTATCGAAATTTTGCCAGAATCTGGTCGAGAGACTGCTAGAGCCGGATTATGAAATCATTGAGTCAGAACAGATTCTGCTTGTGGATGGATTAAGCAGCCTGGGTTTCTTTATTGAAGCGCTCAGGAGCGGGCAACCCGATTGTATTCAGATTATCGAGGAAGCGCTTGCATTGTTTCAAATGACAGCGATACAAAAAGACGCCTTGCCACCGAATCCGGAAAATGTAGCCTTGCACGCTACCAAAGCTAAACCGGAAACAGTGCGTAATGAAGCAACAAGCACCGATGTTGATTCGGAGTTGCTCGAGATTTTTCTGGAAGAAGCGGATCAGGTACTGGCGGAAATGATCTGTGATCTACAGAGGTGCTGTGCCGATCCTGCCAATCGCGATGCACTTTCCAGCTTGCGGCGAGAGTTTCACACACTGAAAGGCAGCGGCCGCATGGTCAAGCTGGAGGAAATGAGCGATGTTGCATGGAATCTGGAGCAAGTGCTGAATCATTGGCTGGATGAGCAAAGACCGATTACCGATCAATTAACAGACTTGATCACCCGTGCGCACCAGGCTTATGCCGGATGGTGCAGAGAGTTGCGTGAACAGGGCGCTGTTCATGTTGACGCTAAGACATTGTTGCTGGCGGCAAAAGAATTGCTGGTTCAACAGACAAAAGCCGGGACTATGAGCGCTGGTGCCAATGCCGATGAGCTCGCAGTGACATCCGAAAAATTGATCGCATTGCCGGAGGTATCGCCTCGCCCCCCATCAGCGGGATCTACTCCGGCTTCCGATGCTATTGGGCAGATCGACCGGGAGCTGCTTCAGGCATTTCTTGAAGAAACTTATGACATTGTTCCGCAAATTGGCAGCAAATTGCGAGCTTGGCGCATGTTGCCGGAAGATGATGATATTCACCATGCGATGCTACGACTGCTGCATACCCTGAAGGGAAGCGCCCGCATGGCGGGAGCGGTATTGCTGGGCGACTCGATTCATGCCATGGAAAGTCATGTCGAAGCGGCTTTCCATGAGCGTAACATAGCGGATTCTGCATTGGATCAGCTCGAGAGTGAATTTGATATCATCAGCAGCCAGATTGAACAGCTGCAAAGTATGAGCGCTCCTGCGGTTTCGGAACCAGTCGATATCCCTAGCGTAGCGGATTCATCAGAGCAGAATCACGCCTCACCCGAGAAAACAGATCTGCTTCAATCCAAGGCCATTTTACGCATCAATTCCGAGCTTATTGACCGGCTGATGAATGATTCCGGAGAAGCCAGCATTCTGCGATCCGGAGTTGAAGCGCAACTGAACAGTTTCAAGCAGTCTTTGCAGGATCTTGCCGAAAGCACCCACCGCCTGCATGATCAGTTGCGCGAAGTGGAAATTCAGGCGGAAACGCAAATGCAATCCCACCTTGCGCAACAACATGAAAATCAACATGCATTCGATCCTCTCGAATTCGATCGTTTTTCCCGCTTGCAGGAATTGACGCGACTGATGGCGGAAAGTGTTGATGACATAATTACCGTGCAAAAGAGTCTACGCACGACACATCATGCCGCTGAAGAATCCGTTGCGCAGCAATCCGTCATCAACCGCCGGTTGCAGCAATCCTTGCTGCAGATTCGCACCATACCGTTTAGCAATTATGCCGAGCGTTATTACCGCATTGTCAGACAAGTTTCTGAGGATATGGGAAAAAGAGTTCATTTGGAAATTCTTGGCGCGGAAGTTGAGATAGATCGCAATGTATTGGAAAAAATCAACCCCCCACTCGAACATCTGCTACGCAATGCCATTGCGCATGGCATCGAAGAACCGGTGCAGAGGCAACAGGCGGGCAAGCCCGAGACCGGGAAAATAACCCTGCAATTGCGCCAGCAAGGCAATGAAGTGATTATCACGCTCAGCGATGATGGCCGTGGCTTGAGTCTGCCGCGTATCCGCGAGGAAGGACAACGGCTTGGATTGATTCAGGAAAACGAGGCCCTGGACGACGATGCGATCACGTCATTGATTTTCGCGCAAGGTCTGTCAACTACCGATTCCATCACCGGAATTTCCGGTCGCGGCATTGGATTGGATGTCGTGCGGAATGAAATCCTGATGCTGAGTGGCCGCATCAGCGTCCATTCCGCGCTGCATCAAGGTACAAGCTTCACGATGTCTCTGCCGCTCACGCTGTCCGTGGCGCAGACATTCATGATCCGCGCGGGAAAACAAACCTATGCGATACCGGCGTTCATTGTGGAGCATCATCGGGAATTTGATCCGGAGGAATTAAAGACAATCTATCAGGATCATTGTATTGAATTTAACGGAAAAAAATATCCGTTTTCCCATCTGGCGCATTTATTGGGCGAATCCGGTCACAATCCGGAGATTGCCCGGCACAACCCGGTGTTATTTCTGCATAGCGGTACCCAATATCTGGCGATTCACACTGATGAATTTCTAGGCGATACCGAAGTGGTGATCAAGAATGCCGGCTCGCAACTCGCTCATGCGCCCGGCATCGAAGGCGCCACCATCACCGGTGACGGCGAAATCATTCTGATCCTGAATCCGGTCAAATTGATGCAACGCAGCGATGTACAAAAAACACTCAGTACACCGATGCCTGAATTAGCTGCCGCGACACAGAAGAAATCTGTCAAAACGCCCACCATCATGGTAGTGGACGATTCATTAACCGTGCGTAAAGTAACCTGCCGCCTTCTGGAACGTGAAGGTTGCAATGTGGTGATCGCGAAAAATGGCATCGAAGCGACCGAAAGCCTTCGGGAAATCATCCCTGACGTCATGCTGATTGACTTGGAAATGCCTAAAATGAACGGCTTTGAATTGATCGAAAAGGTACGCGCAAACCCGGAAACAGCTCATATTCCGATGATCATCATTTCTTCACGAACCGCAGAAAAGCATCGCAAGATTGCCAAGGGTTTAGGCGTTGATATATTTCTAGGTAAACCCTATAAAGAAGAGGAGTTGTTAAATTATTTGTCCGGTCTGGTGAAAAATAAAATGTAATTGGCGCGAGCAGTGTGAATTCCATGCACGCAGTCGTTTTGTATATTTGCCCCCGGCGATTACGAAACCGGCATAAGGAAGTTGATACGGTGTCTCTCTTATAGAGACCGCAAAATTGCAGAAGATCAATCCGCAGCGCAGCGTAGCGTCCGCTCCGATTGTTTTTTATCCGTCACCATTTTGGTTGCTTATTGCGTTGGCGTGGAGAAACATAGGAGTTTCCGGACTCCTGGGTTTACGGTTCAACGTTTGAAATTGCCTGTCGTAATTTCTTCCTTTCCGCATAACTTGGCGGTTTCATTGACGCAGCCGATTGCGGCAGTCATTTCAAATTCCGCTGCTTTAGCTTCGGCTATTGCTCTTTCTATTGCTTCTGTTTCCGCATCAATTGTCCGGATCGGATCTTCAGCTAAGCTGCGTATTTGTACCGCAAGATTGTGAAGTATGGCAAAGCGTTTTTCCGCTGCACTCTTGGCTTGTTTCATAAAGGCGTGATATTCACCCAGCAATTCATATTTCATTGCATCTCCTTCAAATTTGGATGCGAAGATGTCTGCTTGAAGTCAAGCAAACGGACAACCGGCAAGATTTGTACCAGGCGTTCGCAAGTATATGGTTTTGAAATCAGGAAAGCGGAAAGGTGCGAGCTCGTATCTAAAGCCCTGATTAGCTGTTAACTAAACTTATGTGCGAACGAATCTCAGATATAGCGTCGGATGTCCGTTCGATACGCACTCCCAGCTTTTTAACCCCTCGTATTATACCAAGCTTGGCAACGCTGACCTTGATCCACGGGGATTGAAATTCCGTCAGAACAGTTTGTGCGATATGCTCGGCCAATGCTTCCAGCAGTGAAAAATGATGTGTCGCCAGAATCTCATTAATTTTTTCAATGATCAAAGCATAATCCAGTGCATCCGCAATGTTATCGGATTGACAGGCATGGCTGGTGGGCAGTGCGATTTCCAGGTCGATCTGGATGGTTTGCGGAACGATGCGTTCCCAGGGGTAAATGCCAATCAGGGTCTTGGCCTTGAAGTCATGCAGAAAAATAATATCCATCGGTGATTAAGCGCTAAAATATGGGGGTTATTCTGGAGGTATCAAAAGCTTCATGGGTGCGAACAAGTCGCGATTCTATTCTATTTTGTCCGGGTGGTGCTAATTACATGACGTTATGGGTATGTGCTATGTTGGCGTATTTTCTGGGATCGGTTTCCTTTGCCGTGATATCCAGCTGGATTTTTAAATTACCGGATCCGCGCACGTACGGCTCAAAAAATCCTGGGGCGACCAATGTTTTGCGTAGCGGCAAGAAAGCGGCGGCGGTTTTTACTCTGCTGGGCGATGCCGGAAAAGGCTGGGTTGCAGTGATTCTGACACAAACTTACGCCCCATCCTGGGGATTGGGGAACGAAGCAGTGGCGGTGGTTGCCTTGGCGGTGTTTCTGGGGCATGTGTTTCCGGTATTTTTACGTTTCCAGGGTGGCAAGGGTGTGGCAACTGCAGTGGGTGTATTGCTGGGATTGGATTTCTGGTTGGGTTTGCTGGCTATCGGAACCTGGATTCTGGCCGCATTGATCTGGCGCATATCTTCGCTATCGGCTTTAATTGCAGCCGCGCTGGCTCCGGTATATGCCGCAACTCTGTTGGGCTTTGAAAGCAATACATTAGCTGTGTTGTTGATGTCATTGATACTGATTTGGCGGCATCAGTCGAATATTGTTAACTTACTGGCAGGCAAGGAAGGTCGCATTGGCGAAAAAAAATCTCCCGGTATTTAAGAAAACGCTGATTCATTGGCTGCACGAGCGAATCACTTCGTTACGCGGCTCGTGCCTCATCCCGTTCGCCGGATTAATCAGTGCTTCCCTAATCAGTTTCCGGTATCTCAAGCATTTCCAGATCCCAGCGTGCCTTGACGGTAAAACTGCTGGCGGGTTGCCAATTCTTTTCCGGCATTGCCTGGAGCCGCATTGCGCCGGCAAATGCAATCATGGCGCCATTATCGGTACAAAATTCAAGTTCCGGATAAAAGACCGTCGCGCCTTTCAGAGCCGCTTTATAATTGAGACTTTCACGTAATTGCTCGTTGGCGCCGACCCCACCGGCTACCACCAGTTGCGTTAGCCCCGATTGTGATAAGGCTGTCAGCGATTTTTGCGTCAATACCTCCACAACCGCGTCTTGAAACGCCAGAGCGATATCCGCGCGGATTTGTTCTGTAAGTTCCTGTTTGCTGACTAAAGTCAGAACCGCAGTTTTCAGTCCGCTGAAACTGAAATTGAGATCCCCGCTGTTCAGCATTGGCCGTGGCAATTTAAATTGTCCGGGCCGGCCGCGCCGGGCGAGTTTCGATAACGCCGCGCCACCCGGATAACCTAATTCCAGTAATTTGGCTGTTTTATCAAATGCCTCACCGGCAGCATCGTCTACGGTTTCACCTAGCAATCCATAGTGGCCGACCGCGTCCACTTGCATCAATTGCGTATGTCCTCCCGATACCAGTAAAGCAATGAATGGGAAATCCGGTGCCGGGGTGGATAATAACGGGGACAGCAAATGTCCTTCCAGATGATGAATGCCCAATGCAGGAATTTTTAATGCAAAACTCATTGCCGCGCCAATGCTGGCACCGACCAGAAGCGCGCCGGCCAGGCCGGGGCCTTGCGTATAAGCGATTGCATTGATTTGGTGCAAATCACGTTTAGCAGCGGTCAATGTCTGTTTAATCAAAGGCAATACGCGCCGGATATGATCGCGCGATGCCAGCTCAGGCACCACGCCACCATATTCACTATGCATTTCTACCTGCGAATACAATGCGTGACTCAACAGGCCGCGCTCTGTATCAAAAAGCGCAATTCCGGTTTCGTCGCAGGAAGTTTCAATACCTAGAACAAGCATGAAGAAAAATCACGATAGTTTTGTATTTTGGGGATCGGTTATCACTGGATAAGTGATGTCATTTTAGCATTGCGATGCTCAATTAGATTGTAACTTTTGCCTCATTCCCATCGATCATTCCGGCGCGCAGAATGCCTGATTCTGGATCTCGGTGCTCGGGTTCATTTCATATCGGGAAAGGCTGTCAGTAGATAAATTCCCGTGGAGAAGATATAATTCTCTGAATAATTAGCCTTTACAATAAGAAACCAAAAACTATTTATTCTAACAATTCACCTCATCAAGATTACCTGCGTTGCTAATCCACGAATCACAGAATGCCTTAAGGGCACCTCTAAACTCATCCGGCATGCTCGTTAATTAGCGCTATTGAAACTTAAAAATTTATTAATTCTGGAGGAAAAATGAGTCACACGCTTTATGAAACCACCGTACAGCGGGTACAACGCTGTGAATTGGCCGTTCCGGGTTCCAATCCGGGGATGTTTGAAAAGGCATTGAACAGCGGCGTAGATTTTGTTTTTCTCGATTTGGAGGATGCCGTTGCTCCCGATGACAAAGTTCAGGCACGTAAGAATGTTATTCAAGCGCTTAACGATCTGGATTGGAAGGGGCATGGCATCACGGTTTCAGTGCGCATCAATGGCCTTGATACACAATATATGGTACGTGATGTGGTGGATCTGGTTGAGCAGGCCGGAAGCAAGATCGATACGCTGTTGATCCCGAAAGCGGGTGTGTATGCCGATGTTTACATGGTGGAAGCCATGGTGACGCAGCTTGAGAAGCAGCAAGGCCTGACCAACCGTATCGGTCTGGAAGCGTTGATCGAAACCGCGCTGGGTATGGCCAATGTGGAAGATATCGCGCGTCATGGCGCAACGGGGAGATTGGAAGCGTTGCACTTTGGTGTGGCCGATTATGCCGCCAGCAACCGCGCCAGAACCACCAATATCGGCGGGTTGAATCCGGATTATCCCGGAGACCAGTGGCATTTCGCCATCAGCCGCATGATCGTGGCCTGCCGTGCTTATGGCTTGCGGCCCATCGACGGGCCATTTGGCGATATCAAAGATCCGGATGGCTACGCGCTGGCGGCGAAACGCGCAGCTGCGCTGGGATGCGAAGGCAAATGGGCCATTCATCCCACGCAGATTGAACTGGCCAACGATGTATTTACACCACCGGAAAGAGAGATTGAGAAAGCCAAGCGCATTCTGGCCGCGCTTAAAGAAGCTGCCGCCCAGGGCAAAGGCGCTGCAGCGCTGGATGGCCGTTTAATTGACGCCGCTTCGGAAAGAATGGCCAATAATGTGGTGAAAATCGCCGATGCGATTGCCGTCAAAAACGGCCGGCGATGAATGACTAAAAAAGCCGCTGATTGCGGCTTTTGTTTTTATCATGCAATGAATTGAATTTATTGAGTTAACGCAGTTATTGCAATTGTTGGGGAAATTGAATTGAACATTCACGAATATCAAGCAAAAGAAATTCTGGCGGAGTACGGCGTCAAGATCGCTGAAGGCGGTTTGGCTTACAGCGTTGTCGAAGCGGTACAGCGCGCCAGAGAAATAGAGGGTGATGTATGGGTCGTCAAGGCGCAAATTCATTCCGGTGCGCGCGGCAAGGCGGGTGGCATCAAGGTGTGCAGAACGCATACGGAAGTCGAGCAGGCGGTAGAGGAATTAATCGGCAAGAAACTGGTGACCCATCAAACCGGCCCGGCTGGAAAAATTTGTTCCCGCGTTTATATTGAAGCCGGAACCAATATTAGCAAGGAGATGTATCTGTCCTTCATGATCGATCGCGCCAGTGAGCGCGTCATCATGATCGGTGCCGCCGAGGGCGGTATGGAAATCGAGAAACTGGCAGAGACCAATCCGGAAGCGATCATCAAGATTTATATCGAGCCTGCCGTCGGATTGCAGGATTTTCAAGCGCGTAAAATGGCGTTTGGCCTGGGTATCGATCCGGCACAACTGAACCATGCGGTGAAAACCATTAAAGGCTGTTATCGTGCGTTGCGCGATCTCGACGCCAATATCCTGGAAATCAACCCGCTGGTCATCACCGCCAATAACGAAATCGTGGCACTCGACGCCAAAATGGTATTTGACGAAAACGCATTGTTCCGCCGTCATAAAATCGCTGAACTGCGTGACAATACGCAAGTCGATCCGCGCGAAGTCGCTGCTGCCGAGGCCGGTTTGAGTTATGTCGGCCTGGATGGCGACATTGGCTGCATGATCAATGGTGCAGGCCTGGCGATGGCGACGATGGACATGATCAAGCTGGCGGGTGGCGAACCGGCAAACTTTCTCGACGTCGGTGGCGGCGCATCCGCCGAGCGCACCGAAAAAGCATTCCGTCTGGTGCTTGCCGATTCAGGCGTTAAAGCGATGCTGGTGAATATCTTCGCGGGCATCAACCGTTGCGACTGGATTGCGGAAGGCGTGGTGCAAGCGGTCAAGAACATCGATATGAAAATCCCATTGGTGGTTCGGCTATCGGGAACAAACGTCGAAGAAGGCCGTAGCATCATCAAGAACAGCGGCCTGCCCATCATCACCGCCGATACGTTAGCGGAAGCCGCGGAAAAAGTCGTCCGTGCCCGTAACGAAGTCGTCGCTCAAAAAGCCTAGGAGTTCAAAGTGGCCATATTAATCAACGAAAAAACAAAAATTATTGTGCAAGGCTTTACCGGAAGAATCGGTACCTTTCATGCTCAGGAAATGATTGACTACGGCTCCAACGTGGTCGGTGGCGTTACGCCCGGCAAAGGCGGGCAAACGCATCTGGGATTGCCGGTATTCAACACCGTCAAGGAAGCGATCGAGCAAGTCGGTGCGGAAGCCAGCATCGTCTTCGTGCCACCGGCCTTCGCTGCGGATTCGATCATGGAAGCCGCCGATGCCGGAATCAAATACTGCGTTTCGATCACCGACGGCATCCCAACGCAAGACATGATGACGGTCAAGAATTTCCTGCGCCGCTTTCCGAAAATGGAACGTATGCTGCTGACCGGCCCGAATTGCGCCGGCACCATCAGCCCGGGCCGTGCCATGCTTGGCATTATGCCAGGTCATATCTACATTCGCGGCAATGTCGGCGTGGTTGGCCGCTCCGGCACCCTGGGCTACGAAGCGGCTGATCAAATGCGTCTGCTCGGTATTGGTATTTCAACATCGGTCGGCATCGGCGGCGATCCGATCCCCGGCAGTTCGCACCGCGATATTCTGAAACGACTGGAACAAGACCCGGAAACCAAAGTCGCACTGATGATCGGCGAAATCGGCGGTCCGCAGGAAGTCGACGCCGGAAAATTCGCCAAGGAACACATGACCAAACCGCTGGTCGCCTACATCGCCGGACTTACCGCACCCGAAGGCCGCCGCATGGGCCACGCCGGTGCGATCATCTCCTCCGCCGGAGAAAGCGCCGCCGAGAAAGTGGCAATGCTGAAAGAACTCGGCGTCACGATCTGCCCGACGCCATCGCTGATGGGGCAGACGGTGGCAGAAGTGCTGGCGAAGTTGTGATCGTAATTGTAGTTGTTGATAAAATAAAAACCCGGTGACTGATATTTCCGGGTTTTTTGTTTTCCGAGTGCGGTAGGTTGGGATGCCGGAGAAAACCCAACATCAAACAGCGGTAAAAACAAAGGGTTCGTTCCGTGATAAGCGATAGATGTTGGGCTTCCTTTGTCAGCCCAACCTACAATTGGAGCCAGGTAGGATGTGCCGACCGCAAGGAGGCGCATCATCAAAAACGTGTGAAAACAGGGAAACAAACGAAATGGCAGAATACCGGCGTGTGTATGTTCCCGGAGGTTCCTGGTTTTTTACGGTCAATCTTGCCGAGCGCAAGAACAATCGGCTATTAGTGGAGAAAATCGATTTACTGCGCAGCGCATTTGAATACACCAAACAGCGCTACCCTTTTCGCATGAATGTGGTCGTTATTTTACCGGATCACTTGCACTGTATCTGGACGCTACCGCAAACCGATGCAGATTTTTCAACCCGATGGAAACTGTTGAAAAGTTGCTTTTCCCGTCACGTAGCCAAAGGAGAAAGAATTTCCGCCAGCCGGAAGTCCCGCCGGGAAAGAGGAATATGGTAACGTCGATTTTGGGAACATCTGTTACGTGACCAAAATGATTTTAACCGGCACATTGATTATATTCATTGGAATCCTGTTAAACATGGCTGGGCTAAAAGAGTCAGTGATTGGCCTTATTCCAGTTTTCATCGGTATGTCGAACAAGGCGTCTATCCCGAAAATTGGGGAAATCGTGAGGACTATGATGTTGAGGGGCTTGAATAATACATTCGATGCGCCTTCTTGCGATCGGCACATCCTACCGAGTTATTGAACCGCAACACCAAATTTCGGACAAAGATTGGTTTTGAAGAGACTGAATTTTGTTTTAACCGTCGCTATGATAATCTTGCGCACTTTTGAATGAACAATGAAAGATATGGAAAATAATTTACCAGGACGGCCGGTAAGGCGAATTCATCCGATAGCGAAATTTTTGTTTCTCACCCGTTGGTTGCAGCTGCCCTTATATCTTGGGTTGGTGCTGGCGCAATGCATTTATGTGTTTCATTTCTGGGTCGAGCTGGTGGATCTCATCGGTGCCGTGATGGGAAATAAAAGCGCGTTACAGCATATTCTCGATACCGTTACGATTAAAGGTGCCGATAGGCCGGAGAAACTGACTGAAACGGCCATTATGCTTGTCGTATTGGGGCTGATCGATGTTGTCATGATCTCGAATCTGCTGATCATGGTGATTATCGGCGGTTATGAAACCTTTGTGTCGCGCATGAATCTGGAGGGGCATCCCGATCAGCCGGAATGGCTGTCGCATGTCAATGCGTCCGTGCTGAAGGTCAAGCTGGCAACCGCCATCATCGGTATTTCGTCGATACACCTTCTGAAAACGTTCATCAACGCCAGTGCTTATGACGAAAAGACGTTGATTGCGCAAACCGGAATACATATGGCGTTCTTGCTTTCAGCCTTGGCTATTGCCTACTGTGACCGTCTGATCTCTCAGACCGGCCAACAATCAGGTGGGCACTGATTGCATGGTTAGTCTTAAGATACGGTCATTGCATTATCAGTAATTGCACGCTGTTTATGTATAACGGTAAAGCTACTGCTTGATGCCTGATTGTTTTACGATCGCCTTTAAAGTAACCGTCGCATCAGACTATTTTTGGTCGCCCTGATCATGGATCACTTTGATGAGTTCCTGAGTTCCTCCAGTACGCTTCATAAAATAAATATATCAATGAAAACATCGATATATTTATTTTCGAACGCCCCTCCAAAAATTGTATTTTCAACTGAATTCAGTGCTAAGATTTCATCTTGTTCCATTACAAATGGAATAAGCAGGTATGGCAGTCGCGGCTGGAATTTGGTCCAAGACATGCTGTAGCCAAAGACTAATAAAAAGGCGATTTCAACGATAGCGCCTGATAAATTTTATAAGGATAATAAAAATGACGACGATTCGAGTTGATGATGTTTTTGTTGATGAAACCAATGCAACCGCAAATTTTATCGTATGGCTGGATGTCGCAAATGCCGCTCCGGTCACTGTTAATTACCGCACAGACCTAAATACTGCCACTTATGGCGGTAACCAGGATTTTGTATTTACATCGGGGACCTTAACCTTTAATCCCGGTGAGGTATCTAAAACTGTCAGTGTTTCGATCACCAATAATGCAATTGCTGAAGCGATCGAGAACTTTGAACTCAATCTATCTTCACCCAGCGCCAATGCAATCATTGTTGACGCATCCGCGCTTGGAACGATTTTCGATAACGATGCGCCGTCGGGCACGCCGGTGGTGTCGATCAATGACTTTACCGTAGACGAAGCGACGAAGGAAGCCACTTTTGTCATCGCGCTTGACCGGCCATCGACCAGCGTGGTTTCGATGAACTATGCCACGCAGAATGGCACCGCTCTGGCGGGCTCGGACTTTGTCGCCACGAATGGTTCGCTTAAATTTGCGCCGGGCGAGACCGCCAAAACGGTGAAAGTCACGTTGATCAACAACGCAGCATTTGAGGCCTCCGAATCGTTCAATCTGGCGTTGTCCGCGCTGACCAACGCCACCACGCTGGATGCTATTGGCACTGCGATCATTTTTGAAAACGATGCAGCCGCGGTGAGCAACTCGAGGATTTCCGTCGACGATATTTTTGTCGATGAGTTGCAAGCCTATGCGGATTTTCTGGTGCGCCTGGATGCGCCGAATATCAATCCTGTGACCGTCAATTACCGCACGGATTTGAATACCGCCACTTATGGGGGTAATCAGGATTTTGTGTTTACGTCGGGAACGCTGAATTTTGCACCGGGAGAGATGGTTAAGACGGTACGGGTCACGATGTCAAACGGTTCAATCGCTGAAGCGATCGAGAACTTTGAACTCAATCTATCTTCACCCAGCGCCAATGCAATCATTGTTGACGCATCCGCGCTTGGAACGATTTTCGATAATGATGCGCCGTCGGGCACGCCGGTGGTGTCGATCAATGACTTTACCGTAGACGAAGCGACGAAGGAAGCCACTTTTGTCATCGCGCTTGACCGGCCATCGACCAGCGTGGTTTCGATGAACTATGCCACGCAGAATGGCACCGCTCTGGCGGGCTCGGACTTTGTCGCCACGAATGGTTCGCTTAAATTTGCGCCGGGCGAGACCGCCAAAACGGTGAAAGTCACGTTGATCAACAACGCAGCATTTGAAGCCTCCGAATCGTTCAATCTGGCGTTGTCCGCGCTGACCAACGCCACCACGCTGGATGCTATTGGCACTGCGATCATTTTTGAAAACGATGCAGCCGCGGTGAGCAACTCGAGGATTTCCGTCGACGATATTTTTGTCGATGAGTTGCAAGCCTATGCGGATTTTCTGGTGCGCCTGGATGCGCCGAATATCAATCCTGTGACCGTCAATTACCGCACGGATTTGAATACCGCCACTTATGGGGGTAATCAGGATTTTGTGTTTACGTCGGGAACGCTGAATTTTGCACCGGGAGAGATGGTTAAGACGGTACGGGTCACGATGTCAAACGGTTCAATCGCTGAAGCGA
This sequence comes from Nitrosomonas ureae, assembly GCF_900108305.1. Taxonomy (GTDB): domain Bacteria; phylum Pseudomonadota; class Gammaproteobacteria; order Burkholderiales; family Nitrosomonadaceae; genus Nitrosomonas; species Nitrosomonas ureae_B. The sequence goes on along the minus strand of NZ_FNUX01000012.1, from coordinate 49,212 downwards.
TCGAGAACTTTGAACTCAATCTATCTTCACCCAGCGCCAATGCGATCTTAGCCGATGCTACGGCATTTGGCACCATCATCGACAATGATGCAACCTCTGGTGTGCCTGTCGCAAGAATTACTGACACTGTTGTGGATGAAACCGACCAGACGGCAACCGTCACTATTATTCTCGATAAACCCAGCGTCAGCGGCGCGAAGGTTAATGTGGCAGGGCAGAATGTAACGGCTAACAATGGCAGTGATTTTCGCAATCTGCACATCGGCACGGTGGCGTTCGCGCCAGGTGAAACAGCTAAAACGGTTACATTTGGCCTGTTGAACGATAATGCGGTTGAAGATGCGGAGCTATTTGATGTGACATTAAGCAACCCGGTTGGCATGACGGTGGGAGACGGGCGCGGACATGTCATTATAGCTGGCAATGATAGGGCTGCAGTGGCTTCGCCCGTGATCAATGTCGCCAATGTCGCTGCATCCGAAGATAAAGGATTTATTGACTTCCAGATTACGCTGGCAGCACCCAGTGCTGGCGGTGCTCGTGTAAATTACAGTACTGCTGCAGGGACGGCCGGTTCCGGAACGGATTATGTTCATGCCTCCGGAACCTTGGCTTTTACACCCGGTGAAGTATCCAAAATTGTCCGCGTTGCCTTGGTTGACGATATCATTGCGGAAGCGCAGGAGAACTTTACACTCAACTTGAGTGGCGCGGTCAATGCAACGATCGGTAACGCCTCGGCCAGTGCAACAATCATTGATAATGAGAGCGTCGCTCCTGCAGCACCGATTGCAATCGCAGGGACTTCCGGAAATGATATTTTTCAGGGTACGCAGTTCAGGGATGCTTTTACAGGCGGTGCCGGCAATGACATATTCAATGGCGGCGATGGCAATGACAGCATGGTGGGCGGAGGAGGTAACGATACCTTTATCGTCGAGAATGCAGGCGATACGTATTCCGAAGCGGTCGGCGGCGGTACCGATCTGGTGATCAGTTATGTAGCAAATCATACGCTGGGTGCGAATGTTGAGAATCTTCTTTTGGCCGGGCCTGCAACAACGGGGATCGGCAACGCACTCGCCAACACGATTACTGGCAATGGCGCAAACAACACCATCAACGGGGGAATCGGGAATGATGTCCTGAATGGAGCTGCAGGTTCCGACAATATTTCCGGGGGTACGGGTTCTGATTTCATCGTATTCAATACCGCGCTGAATGCGACTACCAATGTCGATACGCTTGCGGATTTTAACGTGGCTGATGACACTATCCGCTTGGAGAATGCCATTTTTACCAAGTTTGCTGCCACAGGCGCTATTCCCGCGAATACGCTGGTATCCGGCCCGGGCGCAGTTGCTTTGGATAGTAATGATTTCCTGATTTATAACACCGCCAATGGAAATCTTTATTACGATGCCGACGGCAATGGTGCCGGCGCACAAGTGGCTTTTGCAACACTGACGGGAATACCTGCGTTAACAGCCGCTGACTTTGTAATCATTTAAAATCCTGTTCCCGGCATTGCTGCTGGTTTTCACGGTAATGCTTGACGATGATACTGAGGGTATTCGCAAGGTACCCTCAGTATTTTTACCGCTAGAACATCATGCCATAACAATGGCATTGTCCAATAAATGCAATATGCCCCGTAAGGCAGTAGTTACTGCCGAACGCCGGATGCTTTCACGGTTACCCTTGAAGTGATGAGTTTCGTGTTGCACCGAACCATCCTTGCTCGCCCAGGCAAAACATACCATTCCCACCGGTTTTTTGGCTGTCCCGCCGGCAGGCCCGGCAATGCCGGTAATGGATAAACCTATTTGCGCATGGCTTCGGGTAAGCGCTCCGGTGACCATCGCTTGTGCGGTTTGCGGCGATACGGCGCCAAATTGATCCAGGAGTGCGGATTGCACTCCCAGCATTTCGCATTTGGATCTGTTGCTATACGTGATAAAGCCTCGATCGTACCAGATTGAACTGCCCGCCACCGCAGTAACCGCCTGGCCCACCCAACCGCCGGTGCAGGATTCGGCTGTTACCAGCATCCATCCGCGCTGCATAAGATTCTCCCCGACGCGTACGGCGAGATCGAAAAGGTCTTGATCATGATCAAAATCGGGTGTTTCACGAGTCATGGGTAAGTTGTCTTTTATCTATTGCAAAATCGAGCTAATCCGTGGGTGATTTCAGATGTTCATCCATAAATGTTCCCAGAGCTTTTTGCCATACAGGCTGCATAAAAACAAATCCGTTATTGTGGCCACCTTGCAGGGTTAAAAATTGTTTCGCCCCGGAAGCCGCTTGGAATAATCGTTGACCATGCTGAAACGGGACGATTTCATCTTGCGGGCTATGTGCGATAAAAACCGGGCAAGTTACCGATTGCAATGATCCCAGCGTGTTGTATTCAAAGCGATTGATCCAGCGTACCGGCAAGAAGGGATATATTTGCGTGGCCAGATCGGAAACCGAGGTGAACGTCGACGCCAGCGCCAGCAGGCCGGGCTTCTCGCGCGCAGCCAGCCAGGCTGCCATCGCGCCACCAAGCGATTCGCCAAACAATACGATCTGTTCAGGTGCGATCTTTTGCGTTACGGTCAAATACTGCCAGGCGGCCTGGGCATCCAGATAGGTGCCGGATTCCGACGGAGCTCCGCTGCTCTGGCCATAACCCCGGTAATCAAACAATAGGGTGTTATAGCCCAACCGCTTGAACATGGTCAGATAATTGATGCGATGGGAAATATTTCCGGCGTTGCCGTGGAAAAACAATACCGTGCCTGTGGCATCCGGCACAGGTACCCACCATCCATGCAGTGTTTCGCCATCAGCGGTGACGATGCTCATGGATGAATAATCCAGGCCGAACATAGCCGGCGTATTGCTGAGTTGCTTGTCGGGAAAATACACCAAACGGGATTGACCCAGATAAACCAATAAAACCATCGCAAGATATGCAACAAACAGCGAAAAGAGCAGATTCAGCAGCATGCGCATGGCACGATGAATCAAGGCTGTTTCAGATTGATCACAATATCCGCACCCAGGCCAGTTGCAGTAAATGCGGAATCGCTGAATTTCGGAAAGCCCACGTGCCGCTCAGGATTGTTTGATAAGCCAAACGGTTCGCTTGGTAACAGATTCCACTGCCTTTTTAATTTACGATTCCCATCCAGATCATGATAGGCCGCCACGGCGTAGGTTCCCGGCTGTTCGAGGTTGATACAGACTTGCTGTGATCCCTCTTCCGCAGGCGCGCGAACCTTGCGCTTGCGTCCCTTTTTAAAAAGAAAATGATCCGGATCATCATACAACTCAACGTTCAATACACCGTGTGGTTCAATGCCATGAACGGTCACCCTGATTTGCGGGAAATCCGTGTTGCAGGCATCGGGGGTTTCCTGTGGCCTGATACTCAATGATTCAGTAGAATAAGCCTGAGCGCAGATTAAGAATCCCAGCACCAGTACCCATGCCGGTTTTTTGGGAAAAATAAATAATGGATGAAGGATTTTGGATTTCATGGTTTTCATCAGCATGATTTTTTTGTTTTGCAGCGAATAAATGGCCCACTATAACCGATTCGCTAAGAATAAAGCCATACGACCGAAGAAAAACGCCATTTGTTCCGAAGATGTATGGGCAAAGAGTAATTGAAGAAATAAACACAAAGAACCTGATGAATTATTATTATCCGAATTTATAAAAATGCTCTCTGCTCGATTGCGTGCCTATAAACCCGCCGGGACGGGTTTATAGGGGTGGTTAAAAATACTTATATGCTCCACAAAATCAGGCCTGCAATTATCTGACCATATATCAAAACATAATACATCACGGGGACATTGACGCGGTCAGTTTTATGATAATGAGAGATTTGTGTTGACATGATACACCTCCAAATAAGTGGGTGAGTATTTATGCTAACAACTTAACCTAATGATTTATATACGGTATGACACTTAAGGTATAGCACTTACTGATTGGAATGAGCTATTTATAGCTAATTGGAAATACTTCTCAGGTTTTCGGTATGCTTACTGGCATGACCGCATCTATGAGTCGCAAGGGTGACTGCTATGATAATGCACCGATGGAAAGTTTCTGGGGAATACTTAAAACCGAGCTGGTGCATCATCGGAGATTCAAAACACGGCAACAAGCCATTCGGGAGATTACCGAATATATAGAATCTTCTATAACCGACAGAGAAAACAGAAAAGACTGGGATATTTGTCACCAGCACAATTTACGCAGCAATACTATGTCAATCTACTGGCTGCTTAAATCGATGGACTCCATTTTTGACAGCACATATCACTTGACCGCGGGATCAGGTGGCTTAGGGATATAGCAAGAGCAGGCGATAACCTAACGCATCCAGTTGATCGCTGTTAAAGTTCAATCTAATTTCTATTTCCTGATGAGGTTGAATAAATTGCAATGGTTTATCCGCTTCCTGTAAATAATCCTGCGCTGTAAAAATGCGGCTGGCAATTAATTTTTCTTGTGCATTCAGCAGCGACAATTGCAACGCGGGCCAGGCTTGTGGAAAAGATGCGTAATTATGAATGGTCGCGTACATCGTAGTCACTTCAGGCTGTTGCGCAGTATTTTTCTGTAATTCGGATGATTCGATGCCGATCTGGTCAATATCTTGCGCATAAGGCACTGTACACATCAGGAATTCGCACAATCGTTCCAAACGAGGCCTGATTTCCGGTGCAATCATAGTCAGCTCGGTACGATAGCCATAGGCAATCTGACCCATCAGGAACAACCCCAGAAGAGCATTCACCAGACCCCACTTCAGATACGATCGCTTATCCGGTTTTTCATCTGCAAATAGCTGATCCGCAGCAGTTTCCGTTATTTCTGTAGTTTCAGTTACTTCCTGATTTAAATCTGAAATAACTTGCAGTTCGATCGGACTATCCGGGTTCTCGGAAGTAGCCTGGTTTTCCACCGCATCTTCAGGCGTGTTGAAAGGTTGCAATTGAATCTGGGATGTATATTCGATGGCCGATTCATTGACCGTAATCAGCGTGGCAAATCCATTGAAAATCCGTTGGCAGCACCCGCAACGCACATCACCTCCATGCGCCTGTAATTGCGCGGCATTCACACGGAAGGTGGTGCTGCAACCGGGACAAAGTGTTACAAGTGCCATAGGTTATTGCCTGAATTGGATCATCACGTTGAATTGATCAGTGATTTGATCTGCAAGTCCGGAGACTCGATAAAGAGGTAATTATTTCACCTTTTACTTCCGGTTAACAACACCCATTCCTGCTGCTCTTCGCCACTGTGCATATCAAACCACTGTTGGTAGGCGCGCTTAACTTCTGCAGCTTGCTGCTGCAAGATTCCGGACAATGCGATGGAGCCTTGCTGTCGAACCAATTGCGCTAGAACCGGAGCCAGCATGATTAAAGGATTCGCCAGAATATTGGCAACCACGATATCCGCCCCCTGCGGTTGCAAATTACGGGTAGCCGTCTGATGATCGGTTGTAAAAAAGAATTGAGATGCAGGGCAATGATTCCTGACTGCATTTTCCTGACTGGCTTTAACTGCCTGGGGATCAATATCGATACCGGCGACGTGACTGGCACCCAGTTTTAAAGCAGCTACCGCCAATATTCCGGAACCGCAGCCATAATCAACGACTTTATCCCCGGGCTGCAAATTTTGATCCAGCCAACTGAGACATAATTGCGTTGTGGGGTGGCTACCGGTTCCAAAAGCCAAGCCCGGATCCAGTATCAGATTAATCGCATCAGGATCAGGCGCCTGATGCCAAGTGGGAACAATCCATAATCGCTGCGAAATCCGAATGGGATCAAATTGTGATTGGGTCAGACGCACCCAATCCTGCTCTTCAACGCGTTCCAGGCGAAAATCCAGTTGTCCTTCCGGCTGCACGCTATTCATCACATTGTGCAGAATTTCATCCACATCGGCATCCTGATTGAACAATGCAGAAATTTCAGCATTGCGCCAGATTTCATCGCAAGGCTCTCCGGGTTCTCCAAACAGCATTTGCTCGTCTTGCGTGTCGGCAGCGGCATCATGAATGTCCACCGATAACGCGCCCTGTTCCATCAATGCATCGCTCAACAACTCGGCATTCGCTGCATCAGCTTTGATAATTAACGTAACCCAGGACATACTTACTGTAGGCTTACGGCCCAATCCGGCGCTCAATCCGTCTTGGTTTTATTGTGCAACGCAAGCTTCTGTTCCAGATAATGAATTGAAACCCCGCCGCGCAAGAAAGTCGCGTCATTCAGCAAGTCACGATGCAGTGGGATATTGGTCTTGATTCCGGCCACCACCATTTCAGACAGCGCAATCCGCATGCGTGCAATCGCTTGCTCACGCGTATCGCCATATGTAATGATTTTTCCAATCATCGAATCATAATAGGGCGGCACCATATAATTATGGTAAACGTGCGAGTCAACTCGCACTCCGGGACCGCCTGGCGCATGATATTGCGTGATACGCCCGGCAGAAGGTGTCAGTTTATAAGCATCTTCCGCATTAATGCGGCATTCAATGGCATGGCCCTTGAACACGATATCTTTCTGACCTATTGGTAAAACATTACCGGCCGCAACATTGATTTGTGCCTGAACCAGATCGATACCCGTGATCGCCTCTGTTACCGGATGCTCCACCTGTAAGCGGGTGTTCATCTCGATAAAGTAAAACTCATTATTCTCAAACAGAAATTCAAACGTGCCTACACCGCGGTATTTGATACGGCGGCACGCATCCGCACAACGTTCACCGATTTTATTACGCAATTTCTCGGATATTCCGGGCGCAGGCGCTTCCTCGAGAATTTTCTGGTGACGACGTTGCAGGGAGCAATCCCTTTCGCCCAAGTGAACGGCATGACCATGCTCATCAATCAATAACTGAAATTCAATATGACGCGGATTTTCCAGAAATTTCTCTGCATAAACGGTCGGATTGCCAAATGCCGACTGTGCTTCATTGCGTGTCATGACAACCGCATTGGAGAGCGCGGCTTCGGTATGCACCACCCGCATACCGCGTCCACCGCCTCCACCTGCGGCTTTAAGAATTACGGGATAGCCGATCTCCTTGACAATCCTTCTTATCTCATCAAGGTCTTCCGGCAAAGCACCCTCCGATCCCGGGACGCACGGAACACCGGCGCTTTTCATGGCATTCTTTGCGCTGACTTTATCTCCCATCAACCGAATGGTTTCCGATCTTGGGCCAATAAATACAAACCCGCTTTTTTCAACCCGTTCGGCAAAATCCGCATTTTCTGACAAAAATCCATACCCCGGATGAATAGCCTCTGCATCGGTCACCTCGGCGGCACTGATAATAGCCGGTATATTCAGGTAACTCTGCCCGACAGGAGCCGGGCCGATACAAACCGACTCATCGGCCAGCATCACGTATTTGGCTTCTGCATCAGCCTCAGAATGCACGGCCACGGTTTTGATGCCCATCGCACGGCATGCGCGCTGAATTCGCAACGCAATTTCACCGCGATTTGCAATAAGAATCTTCTCAAACATAGTATCCGATCTCTATTCAGAGCATTATTGAATCACGAATAAAGGTTCACCGTACTCAACGGGCTGCCCATTCTCTGACAAGATCGCTTTGATCACACCATTTTTATCCGCTTCTATTTCATTGAGCAATTTCATTGCCTCAATGATGCAGAGTGTGTCTCCGACTTTAACGCTCTGTCCAACTTCAACAAATGGGCTGGCTCCAGGCGATGCAGCTCGATAAAACGTACCTACCATCGGAGACTTGACCATATGTCCATCCGGGATGGATTTATGGTTGGCGTCTGCTGTTTCAGCAGATGCATTGGCTTCAGAAATCGCTGCCGGCGCTGACTGCGAAGCCGGAGGCATCACTGCCGCCATGGCAGGCGGCATGAAGGCGTAGTTCTGCACACCCGCACCGGATTTACTGATACGCACTTTCTCTTCGCCTTCCGTAATCTCCAGCTCAGCAATACTTGACTCTTCAACCAACTCAATAAGTTTCTTCAGCTTTCTTAAATCCATATCCAATCTCCCGAGACATTGTCTCGCCGTAAGGAAGTTTTATAACTATAGTCAACAACAGATTCTTAAGATGTCATCGCATATTTCAGCGCCAATTCATAGCCCTTGGCACCCAAGCCACTGATAACACCAATCGCCAAATCCGAGAAATAGGAGCGTTGACGAAAGAGTTCACGAGAATAAATATTCGACAAATGTACTTCGATAAATGGCAGCTTGACTGCGGCAATCGCATCCCGCATGGCGATACTGGTATGCGTATAGGCCGCCGGATTGATGATAATGAAATTTGTTCCATCATCCATCGTTTGCTGAATTCTTTCAATCAATGCCGATTCAGCATTACTCTGAAAAAAATCCAGTTTAAACGCAGTATTCTCAGCTAATTTACTTAAATTTCTGTTAATATCTTCCAAGGTTGCACCGCCATATAGCTCGGGCTCCCGAACACCCAGCAAATTCAAGTTGGGTCCATGAATAATCAAGATATTATCAGCTTTCGTCTTTTTTGAGTCCATTTGCTAATTATGTACCGTTGTACGAGAAATGTACAGATTTTTGACGAAATTCGCCGAACTTAAGCGAAAATTGTCAGAAAAGTATTGAATGGGATTATTGAGAAAAAGTTCATTTTGCGGCAATAAAAAATACAACAAAAACACAAACTATTGCATTCACCCCGTTATCATTTGCCCGCAATTCCTCAACCATCTATAATACCTCGCTTAATTTAAGCCGGGCTGTTGTAGCTCAGTTGGTAGAGCAACTGATTCGTAATCAGTAGGTCGGAGGTTCGACTCCTCTCAACAGCACCATTAAACAAAGACTTAGAAACATAACCGAACCGCTTTTACTTCGATTGTGTCAAATTTGTGCCATTAAGTACGTTATCCACGATTCTGGCATGTTGAGCAAATTGCTCTGGAGCTAGATGCGCATAACGTCTTACCATCTCAGCAGATTCCCATGCGCCCATCTCCTGAATGACATTTAATGGCACACCATTCTGAGTTAACCAACTTGCCCAAGTATGGCGCAAATCATGCCAGCGAAAATCTTCAATACCTGCACGTTTTAACGCTTTATACCAAGCTTTTGTATTAACTTGGATGATTGGTCTGCCCTTGTAACTAAATACTGACTTGGGATTCTTGCCGATCTGTTTGGTTAATACTGCTATAGCCGTCGCATTGAGCGTTACATGAATCGGCTTTCCAGCTTTAGCCTGATCACCGTGAATCCATGCAACATTTCGTTGCATATCCACTTGCGACCATTCCAGTTTCGTGACATTCGACCGTCTCAACCCTGTAGCTAATGAAAACCTTACAATATCCGCCAAATGTTCCGGCAATTCCTGGATAAGCAAATTTGCTTGCTCTGCACTTAAATAACGTACTCGGCGCTTTGCTTCACGATACAGCTTGATAACAGGGGGCTTATCAATCCATTCCCAATCTAAAGCAGATCGCCGCAAGATCGCACGAATTAGCGCCAATAAGCGATTAGCTGTTGCTGGACTTGATTGCTGAAGCTTTAGCTCACCAATGTTTGCGATTACATCACGAGTCAACTCATCCAGATACTTGCCTCTGAAGAACTGTTGGATCCAGTTTATTTTAGCCACATCTTCATGATGTGACTTTTTATGTTGCGTCTCCATCAGCCATTTATAAGCCGCCTCATCCCAAGTTCGCCTTGGCTTATCCCCTAGTCTTGCAACCCGCCAGGATTCCGCTTTCAGCTTATCGTGGAATTCTTGCGCCTGGGTTTTATCTTCAGTTGCAGCAGAGCATCTAACTCGCTCGCCGCTTGGTGTGGTGAAACTAATCCACCACGTCTTACCACGTTTACAGAGTGACATAATTGTTTCTCCTCATGTCCCACTTGCAACGCTTGCCGAGTGCAAGCATATAACGAGCGAATATGATCAGCAAGATCATCATCAATAAATGCCCACCGTTTACCTAATTTTGCACCCGGAATAATTCCTGCTTTAGCGCGACGACGCACTTCTTCAGGGTGCAACTTCAAGAATTGGGCAGCTTCACTTAAATTTAATGTTTTCATGTAGTATCCAACTTATTTTTAGAAATCTTGCTATAACAAAATCAAAAAGATAGTTACAACCGAAGCCAAGAGTAAGGTTGATGCTAGTAAATTGATGATGGCCGCCTGTCTGGAAATTCTAACTAGATCATAAGTTTCCTGATCCACTCCACTTTTTATCTTGTCATCGATCAGCTGAATACAGCTTTCCAGGAATTGGTCTCGTGTTAATTGCGCGTTACTCATGGATGCGCTGATAATGGCATTGGATTTTTTGGTAGAGTACTCACACCATCGATTAAAGTTTTCTTCCAATATCGCCTGGTAATTGCTTAGCAGCTCAGCATGGGCTTTTTCATTTTGTTCCAGCAATACTTCGTTGAGCGTATGCATCATCAACACCGGATCATCCTGTGACAGTACAATGCCGTGTTCCGATGCTATTCTTTCAATGAGTGCATCTAATTTGTCGCTACTCATGTTAAAACCGCAGCCACATTTTCAATGTTGGTGAAGAGCTGCCTGCGGATAATCGTTAACCTTTGGCGTACCATCACCGGCAAAGAGCTATTTTTAAGCGCTTCATCAAAGGTGAATTTCGATTGCAGAATCTCACTTAAATCTTTGCCAAAAGTCTCAGGCTTGTAGTGCGGAATTCGGATAATGGCGGATACTCGCGCTTTGTTATCCACATAAGCCTTCATTTCTTCAAACTGTTTGCCATTCATGCTGATTTCTCCCCAATAGGGATTTAACCAGACGACAAATAATGCTTCTTTGGGAAACTGTTTAATCAGATGTACAAAACCGTTCAATGTATCCAGCAAAGCCTGACTACCGGTGATGACAGTATGCACAACCAATTCATGCCCCATATCCAGAAGTAAGGCGGGTATCTGATTGCTGATGAGGTAATGCGACATCGGTACAAAGGTGCTGGCACCATTGTCAATAATGACGTCATTTTCAGCTTTGGCGATGAGTTCAATTAAATCATCAAACTTTCTCGGATCAATCTCATCATTGTTCATCACATTAATCTGCTTAACATTGAGTTTTTTAAAGCCATAAAAAGTAGCATTAACCGGATCTGTATCAATGCATAATGGATTGCCGCCTTGGGCAAACTTATGTTGTGCTAGCGTGGATGATATGAACGACTTGCCTACTCCGCCCTTTCCTTGCAAAATCATATGTATTTTAGCCATCAGACTAACTCCTCTTTTTCAGTTGCAGAATTAAAACGAAATCCTTCATGACCATTCCCAGCTGACTTTCCTTGATCAATGCACGGATGCTGCTTTTTGTTTTCGCCAATATGTCGATTGACCAAAGTCCTGAACCATTGATAAGAACATTTGATTTTTTCTTCCTGATGCAAAATGTTCCAGATCTGGCGAATCGTCCAGCCATCCTTTAATGCCTGCTCGATATCGGGTTTCAACGCGATGAACGCCGGTAAAAATTGCTTACCGGTACTTTTGTTTTTATCCGCATAAAGTGCGATTCGATCTGATAAGGATTTAGTCATCACAATTTTTACAAAAATATTTATCTTGGCGTACAAACAGCTTTTAGTTTTTTGCTTTCCTTTCTGTTTCTTTTTGTTGCTTTCAGTATCAATTAATTTCCTACCCTTTCTTTTTGTTTCCAAGTGACTGTTATTTAGTTGAATAAAGCTTCTTTCAAGTGTTTTTATGCTGTTTGAAATTATGATATAACGGAAATAAATTATTTGCAAACATCGATTATAGTGTTAGTATATTTCTTGAAACTCACAGAACCGGGCAAGATATGTGGAGATGGCCATCTCCACCACAACTTATTCGCACTCTGTGCTCAACGTTGATCTTGCTCTTCGAGGAAAACTGAAATGATTGACAAAAAGAACCCCAAGGCAATCAAAAAAGAAAGAAGAGATAAGAAGCTCAGGGTTCCTGTTTTGCCAATCGAGGAAGCTGCAATAAAGAATAAAGCAGCGAATGCCGGATTAACCGTTGCCGAGTACCTGCGCAACCTGGGTCTGGGTTATCAGGTGCACAGCATTATAGATAATCGGAAAATGGATGCTTTGTTAAAAATCAATGGTGATCTTGGCAGGTTGGGTGGCTTGATCAAACTTTGGCTTACCAATGACGAGCGTGCAAAATATGTTGGCAAGTCACAATTGCATTTAACCTTGGACAGTATCCGAAATACGCAAAGCACGATGCTGGATGCCATTATGAAGCTTAAAAAATAACTTTCGGAATAGTCCTTTTTGACTTAAGCAGCTTAAATACGATGATCGCTAAAATCATACCCATCAAATCAGTGCGCAAAAGCAATTACTCTGCGCTGATACAGTATCTGACTGATCCTCAAGGCAAGAGTGAACGTATCAGTCAGATCAAGGTATCAAACTGTTATTCAGACGATCAGATGGCTGCATTGATAGAGATACAAAACACACAGGAAATGAACACTCGCGCTAAATCAGACAAAACCTGTCATTTGGTACTGAGCTTCCCTGAAGGGGAACGTTTATCCCTTTCTGACCTGAATGCTATTGAAGAGCGATTTTGCGAGGCTCTGGGTTTTGGTGGCCATCAACGCATCAGCGTTGTGCATGATGATACCAATAACCTACATGTGCATATTGCACTCAATAAGATTCACCCCAGAGCCCTCACAATCCATAGCCCCTACTATGACTACAAAAAAATAGCCAATCTTTGCGAGCTAATCGAACAGGAATATGGTTTAGTAAAGATTAATCATGAAACTGTGAGTGATAAAGCATCCAGAGTGGCGCAGGAAATTGAAACCAGAACCGGTGTGGAGAGCTTGCTTAGCTGGATCAAGCGTAAGTGCTTGGATGAAATGAAGCAGTCGTGCAGCTGGCAGGATTTGCATCAGGTGCTTAAAACACATGGCCTTGAAATCAAGGAGCGTGGCAACGGGTTTGTATTGGTTGCCAACAATGGTGTGGCTGTTAAAGCCAGTTCGGTTGACCGTTCTCTCTCCAAAGGCAATTTGACCCAAAGACTGGGCGCTTTTGTATCTGGTGAGCATTCTGTTCAATCTTCAAGCCCAGACACCAAACAATACCAGCCAAGACCGCTACAAAATCAAATGGATACTTCAAAGCTCTATTCAAGATACCAGCAAGAGCAAGCGAATAGCGTCAGACATCGTTCAAGCCAGTGGGTTATGTTGCGCCAAAGCAGAGATCAACTCATTGACCGCGCCAAACGGGAAGCCAAACTCAAGCGAAACATCATTAAAAGCATCAAAGCTGGGAGATTGGCCAAAAAAGCGCTGTATGCAACCGCACATCAGCAATTCAAAACGACTATCGAAGTCATTAAAAGTGATTATCAAAAATCCTATCAGCACTCTAAGGCCCATCATTCCAGAATGGGGTGGCTGGATTGGCTCACATTTGAGGCCAAAAATGGCAATGCTGAAGCATTGGCCGTATTGCGATCCAGAAGATCCGGTCAATTTAAGGGCAACCAGGTATCAGCTAAGCAAAGCAATGATGGTTCCATCGCTAATAGCTACTTCAAGGATGTCTTGGTGGAATCGATCACCAAAATCGGCACAGTCACTTATAAAGCAGGATCAACCACTATCCGCGATGACGGCAAACGGCTCATCGTTCTGCCGGATACATCGCAGAAAGCCTTGAGAGATATTTTGCAAGTGGCCATGAAGAAGTACGGCAGCCACCTGGCGATCAATGGGACAGAACAGTTTCGCCTTCAGATAGCACAGGTTGCAGCGCAAAATAAAATGCGCGTGATATTTGATGAAAAGCAACTTGAACAATACCGGCAGCAGTTAACGAAACAGCATGCTTTAAGTAGAGAGCAATCGGTTGGTCAAAAACGACCCACCACCTCCGTCACCACCCGAAGGAGCCTCTGATGAATAACATCAATCTGAGTTCTAAAGACAGCAGAAATATCACAAAAGACAAAATTATTGTTCGCTCATTATCCATTGTCTGCCTTGTTGGCGGATTCCAAGTCGCCACTCAGTATTTTGCGCAACAATTCAATTATCAACCGCAATTAGGTACACACCTTTTTCATATTTATGAACCCTGGGCAATTCTGGTGTGGGCGAATAAATGGTATGGCGAGTATTCGGGCATCTTCGATCTGGCGGCAGGTTTTGGTATTTTATTTTCCAGTATTGGTTTGATTCTGGTACTGGTCATTAAAATGGTTCTGGCCAATTCATCCCGAACCAATCAGGGACTACATGGATCGGCCAGATGGGCCGAGAAACAAGATATTGAGAGCGCGGGACTGCTGGCAACCGGCAAAAGTAATCACAGTGATGCGGTTTATGTCGGCGGCTGGCGGGATAATTCCGGCAAAACCCGCTATCTGAAACACAGCGGCCCGGAACATGTGTTGTGTTATGCCCCGACTCGCTCTGGCAAAGGTGTCAGTCTGGTTATACCGACCCTGCTTTCCTGGACTCAGAGTGCAGTCATTACTGATCTTAAAGGTGAGTTATGGGCATTAACTGCCGGTTGGAGAAAGCTTCACGCCAAAAACAAGGTGCTGCGTTTTGATCCGGCATCAACCAGTAGCACGCATTGGAATCCGTTAGATGAAATCCCGATTGGCAGCGGCATGGAAGTGGCCGATGTGCAAAACCTGACCACCTTAATCGTCGATCCGGATGGCAAGGGATTACAAACGCATTGGCAGAAAACCAGCCAGGCATTGCTGGTAGGTGTCATTTTACATGTTTTATACAAATCACAGCGAGAAGGAGCTCCTGCCACATTATCCACAGTAGATTCCATGCTGTCTGATCCTGATCGCGATATCAGGGAACTGTGGATGGAAATGGCCATGCAGGACTATCTGGATGGCAAGAGTCATCCAGTGATTGCAGCCAGTGCGCGCGATATGTTGGATCGTCCTGAAGAAGAAGCAGGTTCCGTGCTATCAACTGCAAAATCCTATCTATCTTTATATCGCGATCCGATCGTCGCCAACAACATCAGTGATTCCGATTTTGCAATCCGCGACCTCATGCACCATGAGTATTCCGTCAGCTTGTATATTGTGTCACACCCCAATGACAAATCGCGGTTGCGTCCTTTAATCCGCATTCTGATCAATATGATCATCAGAAAGCTGGCCGATAGAATCACGTTTAAAAACGGTCAACCAGCCGCGCATTACAAACACAAGTTGCTATTGATGCTGGACGAATTCCCAAGCTTAGGAAAACTTGAAATATTTCAGGAATCACTCGCGTTTATCGCAGGCTACGGCATGAAAGCCTATCTGATCTGCCAGGACTTAAATCAACTCAAAAGTCGCGAGACCGGCTACGGGCATGATGAAGCGATTACTTCCAACTGTCACATTCAGACCGCGTTTGCACCCAACCGAATTGAAACAGCGGAACACTTATCCAAACTGACCGGGCAAACCACGGTTATCAAAGAGCAGATTACCACCAGCGGCCGCCGCTCATCAATGATGCATGGGCATGTTACCCGTACCCTACAGGAGACGCAGCGCGCGTTATTAACCCCGGATGAATGTATGCGACTGCCAGGCCCCATGAAAGATGCTGACGGCAAGATCACCAAGCCAGGAGACATGATTATTTATGTTGCCGGGTTCCCGGCCATTTATGGCACGCAACCTTTGTATTTCCAGGATGAAACCTTTGCGGCACGGGCAAAAGTTACCCCCCCGAGTTTCAGCGATAAATTAACCGGACTGTGAGATACCTCGAACTCTATTGAGTCAATTTCATGAAAAAACCCATAAAAATCCTGGCTGTTTTGATTCTGACCATGAGCGTTAGCCTGTTTATTCTGAGTATTGGTTTTCAGATCAGCGGGATTTATATCAATACCACGCCAAGCTTGCCAATGGGTTTTTACAGAATCGTTGATGAACCGGTTGTAAGCGGCACTTATGTCGCTTTCTGCCCACCACAGAATGCGGTTTTTGATATGGCCGTGGCGCGACATTACATCAATACAGGCAACTGTCCGGGCGGTTATGGCTTGCTGCTGAAACGGGTGTTTGCACAATCCGGAGATACGGTTTCCATCGATCAGGCTGGTATCTTTGTGAATGGCGAACACTTACCCAACAGCGCCCAGCTAAAAGCGGATGCTGAGGGTCAACCATTGCCGCAATACCGGCTTAACGTTGTGCTGAATGATGCTGAGTATCTGCTGCTATCCGATTTAAACCCGCAATCCTTCGATGCGCGCTATTTCGGGCTAATTGCGCGTGATCAGATTCAAAAGGTTGTTCGTCCGATTTTTAACTGGAGTCACTAATTAAAAGGAGTCAACGCCATGAATAGACCGCCGATTGATGCTGAAACAAACAATCCTGACATTCAAGAGCAGGTGATACAGGAAAAGCTACTTGATGCAGAAATACCGGGCTTCCAAGCTGAATTTGATCCCTTGGAGGCAGAAAGGCTGGGCGCATTCAAGGAAGACGCCTTAACTGAACAGGATGCACTGGATAGCACGATTGATCATGCGACGGAGGTTGAAGATGAAAGAGGCTAAGAAGGCTTTTCATGAACAAGTCGCTGAGAATCTGATTGAGCAACTCAAAAAGGGAGTCGCACCTTGGCAGAAGCCGTGGAAACCCGGTGATTTGCTGGCCGTATTACCTGTCAATCCAACTACAGGTAAGCGCTACCGGGGCATTAATAGCCTGAACTTGATGAGCCGTGCGCATACGGATCCGCGCTGGTTGACGTACAAGCAAGCAGAAAATCTTGGCGCACAGGTGCGCAAAGGTGAAAAAAGCACGCTCGTGCAATACTGGAAATTTACTGAGGAGCACATCAAAACCGATGACAACAATAATCCTGTACTCAATAATGAAGGCAATCCTATTAAAGAACAGGTGAGACTAGAGCGTCCTAGGGTGTTTTATGCCGCCGTATTTAATGCGCAGCAGATTGATAATCTGCCTGAACTCAATATTAAAGCCCCTGACTGGGATCCACTGGAGCGGGCTGAGCACATATTACAAGCATCCAATGCCGTAATCCATCATGGCGAGGCAGATCGCGCATTTTACCGGCCATCAACAGACAGTATCCACTTACCCCATAAGCACCAGTTTCCGACACCCGATCGCTATTACGCAACAGCAATGCATGAACTGGGCCACTGGACAGGTCATGAGTTGCGCCTAAGTCGTGATCTATCGCATCCATTCGGTAGCGAGGGTTATGCCAAAGAAGAGCTACGCGCTGAAATTGCCAGCATGCTACTCAGCGGTGAATTGGGTATTGGTCATGATCCGGGGCAGCATGTGGCTTATGTGAGATCATGGATCAAAGCGCTACAGGAAGATCCGACAGAGATATTTCGTGCTGCTGCTGATGCTGAAAAAATCCAGGAATATGTACTGGCATTGTCACAACAACAGGAAATTGATATGCAGGAGGCAATCAAGATGGATCAAATCAAGCAAAACACCACAGCTCATTTACTGAATCTCTCACCTGATCTGGCCACCATCGCATCCCACAATATCAAACGGTTTAATGATCTAACACAGGATATGCCAAAAAAAGATCAGGATGCCATCATTCTGGTAGCCGATGCACTCAAGTTTACGAGGGGCGGCGGCATTGATAATCTGGAGTTTGAAGAAGTATCTTCAGACAAACTGGGTTTTAGCATTCCGGCTGACTGGAATGGACAGATACAGATTCAGGGTAATGCGATACAAACCGATGAAAATGGCAACAAATCTGTGGTATCCGCTCAAATGCTGAATTGTGAACCGCAATTCTGGGGCGTGACTATGCAGCGTGATGATCAGACTTTCCAATGGGTGAAAGACTGTGAATCCAAACAGGAAGCGCAAGATTTAACCAATTTGCTTGCACTCATTGATGTCGCTGCCGAAAAGAATGAACATAAAAAAGCCGTCAAGCTTGTCAACATCCATGAAAACCGCACTCGAAATGATCTAATTAGTACTGAAGTATCGATATCAGGAGCCAAAACCGAGCAAGACGATGACAATGCTCGTCAATATTTGATTGTTCCTTATCGTGATAAGGATTTAGCAAAAGCCGCTGGGGCTCGCTGGGACAAAAAGGCCCGTGCCTGGTATGTAGGGTCAGAAGCAGATATTCAAACACTGCAACGCTGGCTACCGGAGAATGTTTCCAGCCAGCAAGAACCGGCTATCGATCCTCACGTGGAATTTGCTGACTTGCTGCGCGCTCAAGGTTGTTTGGTTGATGGCAATCATCCGGTGATGGATGGTAGCAAACACAGAATTAAAGTTGAGAGTGATAAGTCGGGCGAGAAATCAGGTTTTTATGTGGCGCATCTGGATGGTCATCCTGCCGGATATTTCAAGAACAATCGAACCGGTATAGAGACGCGTTGGAAGGCCAAGGGGTATTCGCTCACAGATGAGCAAAAAGCAGAATTGATCGCCCAAGCTGCTATCAAGCAGCAAAATAGAAAAGCCGAGCAACAGGCACTGCACATCAAGGTTGCTGATGCAATTCAACAATTGCTGACTATCGCACCTGCTGCCGATTCCGAGCATCCTTATCTGAAAGACAAGCGTGTCCGGCCAGGCAATCTGAGAATCGTGCCGCAGAATGCGGATGATTTACCCAATGATTCAATCATCAAAATTGGTCAAAACTGGCAGGAAGTCAAAGCGCTGCGCGAAGTATACCCTGACAGTTTGGTATTTACCGCCGGTGATTTGTTGCTGACCGCACAAGATATTCATGGACAAATCTGGAGTGTGCAAACGATACAGGCGAGTGGTGCAAAGCTTTTTGCAGCGGGCAGTAAAAAGGAGAATACCTTTCATGTCGTGGGAAATAACGGTAAGGGATTGGAAGCAGCCATCAATACAGCACCTGTCATCGTGATTGCTGAAGGGTATGCCACCGCAGACACGCTATCCCAGGCGCTGGGTTATCCTGTTGTCGCAGCATTTGATTCGGGCAATTTGCCCAAAGTCGCGCAGGATTTACGTCATAAATACCCGCACAAGCCAATCGTTATCGCAGGCGACGATGATCATCACCTGGAATTCACTCTCGGCAAAAACCCCGGCAAGGAAAAAGCGTTGGAAGCAGCGACATTGGTAAATGGGGCTGTGGTATTTCCGATTTTTGCGCCGGGTGAACGGAACTCAAGGAAATTAAATGATTTTAATGATCTCGCCAATAAAAGCGCGTTGGGTATTGAGGCAGTCAAACGACAAGTTGGATCGGTTGTTGAAAAAATATCTCAGCAGGCTAAGCAGGACAGCTTATTGAAGTTACAAGTCCCTATTGAACCTAAGCAGCAGGAAATCAAGCAAAAACGTGCATTGACCAGGTAATCTTTTAAGGAGACCATAAGATGCGCGATAATATGCTGAAGATTCCAGGAAACCCATTCGATTCTGATGAAGGTGATCTTTATGAAAAAATTGAGACTCGTCCCGGTACTACAGAAAAGCAAAAGAAAGAAGGAAGAGGTGCCTATACAGAACTGCTTGAAGCTCATGCTCGATGGGCAGGTGGCACCTTATTGGGTTGTGATTTCCCGAAAGACTTCAAAGAAAAAGGAGGAACCACTTTCCTGAATCAGCGCATCAAGTCAGGCCATGATCTGGCAATAATGACGCAAATATTACGCGATCCGCGTTATGAGACACTGAGAATCTTCTATACCCGTATGAATCGCATCATTCATCATACGGCTGTGAGTTCCAGATTACCGGGTGCAGTCTATTTGGAGAAGATTGGGCATGCCAAACATGATCTGGGTGTTTTAGTAGAAAAGACTAGACGACATGTTAAAGCAGATGGTTACTGGTTATTGCATAATCATCCATCGGGTAGTGCTACGCCATCGAGTCAGGATGTCAGACTCACAGAGATACTGGCATCAACTGTTCCGAGTTTCAAAGGCCATGTGGTAATCAATACCAGTCAATACAGTGTCATTGATAAAGACGGTCATGTCGATTTTGTGGATTGGATGGGTGATCAGGCAGGAGGTTATCAGAATAATCATTATAAAAGTCATGAGCTGCTTTTGGAGAAAATAGCCTCACCGGAGGATCTGGCAAAGATAGGTCATGCTTTAAAAAAGCGAGATCAGTTTTTTAACTTGATAGGGCTTAGTGCAACAGGTTTTGTATTGTCGTTAAGTGAGTTACCCCTGTCTGTATTGGAGCGTCCTCAAAATCTGCTTCTGGCACGACTACAAAATTTTGCACGCAATTCTGGCGTCAATACGGTATTTGCCATCACGAACACCAATGATTACAGACACCCGGTATTATCCAAAGCCTGTGAAGCTGGCATCTTAAAAGATGTGCTAACCGTAGAGGGCTCTGATTATCGTTCATTGCGGGAAGAAGGATTATTTGCGTCAATGCCCGGTGAAATAAGCGCCATTCTTAGAAAGCCCAGATCCTTTGTGAAGGAAGATGGCGGATTAACCAAGTTAAGGGGCAAAGGACGCAATAGGTAGCGGACTGGATGACTATTTGTGGCGGTATTGAATTCAATTAGAAAAGCTTTAGTTGTGTTTGCTGTGCAAAAACTGAAAGTGATATTTCTAGATCCCCTTTTTTTCTAATTGTGGTGATTTCCGCACTTATGGTTTTATCTCCAATAAAAAATTGCGGTGTTTCGCTCTTCCATGAGTCAAGTACAATTGGTGCTGTAACTTTTAATAAAATTTCCTTAGTTGCCGCATGTTCTCTTTTATCAGTCCATTTATTTATTCTAGTTTCGGAACGACGATAAGGTGCATAATTAGAGACACTCTGAAATTCGTTTAGAGGCAGTGAATTTTGAGAAGAATCTAAATTGTATTTTGTAGAAGGCAATGGATTTGTGGTTTTTACGAGAACAACACCATCCTTAAATCCACCAACTTTATTTAGTTTTCTTTCCTTTGCTTTTGTGACTTCGGACATGTCTGCTTTTAAACTATTTAATATCCCATCTATAACTTCTTGGACATCTGATAATTCTTCGATTATTGAGTCATGATCTTTCGCATCTAAAACTTCAAGAGATTCTTCTACCAGTTTTTCACATAAAGCTCTTAATAGGTCATCACCTATTAAACGTTCAGCTTTTACAAGTTCTCCACCCGATTCAATTTTTTGAGGGATCTTGTCTCTAACTAACTTATTAAATACCTGCTGCTCATTATCACCTTTAAATGTAGTACCTGCTTCTACATTTGCGCCCGTTTGAAGAAGTTGATAATAAGCATGAGAAAGAGTAGCTCCTTCTAGAAAAATAACAGCATCAATTTTTTTAACTAGCCCACCAATTTTTTGTAATGCATTTCTATCACGTAACAATATTTCATCTTGAGGTTTTACAAGCACTCTTCTAATACTCTTGTCATTCGAATCTACAAGTGCTTCTAGTTTTGCAATATCTTCAAAATTTTTAATTTCAAATATTTTATCAAAATGCGTTTTATTTCTATGACCATGACTTCTTTGTATTTTTTTTAAGTCATATTCTTCATGATACCAAGGTAAAACCGAAGCTGTAGAAAATTCCTTTGGGACACCAACAAACCACATGATGCTTAGTGGCTTATCTTCTTGAGTCGATATCAGTCTAGAATCACAAGCTATTTTTTGGATCCATTTTTTATATCTAATGCTGCTTTTCCAATCATACGGTTTGGAAATTGCTTGATTTATCCATGTACCATTTTCATTTGGGGCAACACAATTACGTTTAAAGTTCTTCTTCTCTGTGAGAACGTAATTGTCGATTGATGTACTAGCCTTATCGATATCTGAATATAGTGTGTCAACAATATAATTATCATGTGAGTTGTAATACAATCCTTCGGGAATACCCCATAAAGCTTCAATTTGGACTTTCCTTTCCCCTGGTGCAGAGAAAGCAAAAGCTGATGCTTCAGCAGGAATAAAGTTATGAAAAATGAAAGCTAATTCTATAGGCCCTGAAACTTGACTCAAAAGAATTTTAGATTTATTTATTAACCATTCTTTTGCATCTTCAATATTTCTGACTTCATGTGTGCGAGGAAGAAGCTGTTTATTTGATAGTTCATCACTAACAATATCGGTTCTTATAACCAATGAGGATCTTACCAATTCACCAATATCGTGTAACAACTCTTCTTGGAAATTTCCATTAGAAATTTCTTTTATTACTCCCTGATTATCTAGAACATATAAACTGGTTATCGGAAGATCAAGTTCCATATAAGTAAAAACATTGTTAATCTTATGATACTTCCTACCATGTTCTTTCGATATTTTAGAAAGTATTTTGGGCACGAAGGAAGAATGTGATTGATTATTTTTTTTACAGTGTTTTACAGGATCAAAATTTCCTAATAAACTTTCAACATCAGCCTGAACCAAATATATGATTTTGCCATCCCATACCCATTCAAAATGCAATCGACATTGATGTGCAGTTCCCCATGATGCTGCTTTCTTTAAAACATTTTGTAGAGATATTTTGATATTACAATCTAGGGGTTTTAGCGCAGACTCAAAATTATTTTCTTTACTTCGCCAATTGCGCAAATTAATTTGAAATGGCTCTTTTTCATTTTCTATTTCACCTAACCAATCTCTTGATTCTTTGGAGCATCTTCGTTCATTTGATAGATGACCTTTGGCAGAAACCAACGAGTATTTCTGAATAATAAGATTTATTTGTTCGTTTCTTAGCGTTTCATCTGAGATGATCTGTACTAGCCAACTTATTAGGTCATCAGCTAGTTTATTGGATCTTGCTATTTTTGTATGGAATTTTCCTCGATTCTGGATGGATTCGTTTATCCCGGAAGATCTCAAAGTTAGATGCGTTTCATTATCTAATCCAGTCTTTTTAAGTGCAAAAGTTAGTTCGAGAAACCATTTTGCAATTAGCAAATGAAGTTGTGAGTGATCCATCTTGCTTGCAGATGCTACAAGCTCTCCAGAGACTACAAAAAATGGGAGTGTCCATAAAGATGGAATACAAGCAAGACCGAAAGCTTTTTCACCTACTAATTCAGTTGAAACTTGATCGGGTAATAATTCAATAATTTCATCTTTATGTACCAATAGAATATTATTGATAGGAGTTAATCCATTAATAATATTTTTTGACATCACTTTTATGTACTTTATTTTTTATGATGTAAGCTTGTAGGACCAAAAAGAACCATTGCAATTTCATACATTTTTCCGATTGCTTGGTCAGCAAAATAACCAACTAAGAATCCAATGCCTATAGCCGATGCTGCTGAATGACTAAATTTAATGGTATCTGACCCAATATAACTTGCGCTAATTAATGTACCGACAGCAAAAGATATGCTTATAGACATAAAAGGTGATAACAATCTCCAAATTTGTCTGTCCAGGTGCCAATATCCACGCGCAACTACCCGGTACATGTACTTTATCGAAAAGGTTGTTCCCCCTAATAGTCCCGCAAAACAATAGTAGCTGTAAATACGAAAAATTTTTGGATCTAATATTTCTGGATTAAAAAGAAAGTTTTCGAGATATCTATTCCACGTTAAAAGTATTCCGAGAAGTGACATAAGAAGCAGAATAAATAGATAGATAGACTCGAACCTTATAATTTGCATCGCATCTTTAGGATATTTGCTTTGCCATTCATATTGTTGCCTTCCATCAGTAGGCTCAGCCGTGCTCGCATTGGGATCATGTGCTTCATGGCTATTGTTACTCATCGGATTTATTCCAGAAACTAGCTTAGGCCTTGCAGCTCTAGTGCTGTTCGTTGGGTTTTTTCAAGGAGGGGAAAATTCTTGTAGTCGCTAATAAGCTCATTTCCTGTTTTCCTTGCCAATATTTTTCTAAAGAATTGAGAAACTGGTCTATCAACTATGTGCAAATACCCATTAATTTTGCTAAGAGTTGGTGGTGTTTCACTATAAAAAAGGTAGTCTCGGCCACATGATTTATTGGTAATTTCACTTGCGATACATTTTTGCCACGGTAACCTAGTCTCTTTTAAATCTTCTAATAGAGATTCAACAAATGGGACGAAATGAAAATGAGCATGATCAACGCCGCATCCTGTTGGAGAGCCGCTATATGATGCACCATGCTCAAACATTACTGGCCGACCAAATTTTTCTTCAATATATTTATAAATTTTTAGTGCCAATCTTACAAATTCATCATCTTCGTACAGTTCTGACATGTCATATATATGTTTTCTTGGAACAATCATTACCCATCCATCTATAAAAGCCCCAATTGAAGGAATTACCATGTAATTGGGCGTTTCATGAATTGGTTTATCGACAATTCCGTTTATATGTCTGCTTTTTACGATTGAGCACAACCTGCATAAATCAGTTGTTGTACTTTTCATTTTTGAACTCACTAATAAAAAATGGTCAGTTAAGCTTAATAATTTACACTGGAATGAAATTATTTGTTTGATTCATAAATTTTGATGACTTAGCATCAAAATCTCTTATTGAAATTCCACTGTGATAATAGTTCGTATCAAACTTTGGCAAAGTTTTCAGGTTAGTTAATAGTAGCTCTCTTCCAATAAATGAATTCCCACCAATTGGATGGGTTGAGTATGTACTATCAATTATGCAGCCGTTAACTTGTTTTCCAGACAGATACATATCACGAATAATTTTTGAATCATCATACGATAAAACCCAAGGAATATCGCAAAAATTATGTAAATATTCATATAATGCAGCGTGTTCATTTTCATCAAATACATATCTATAAAGTCTATCCGCCTTGTTGTAGTAGGGGGGATCAAAATAAAGAAAACATGAGGAAGTAATGCTTTGACAGATAAAATTCCTCCAAGGTTTATTTTCAATAAAATTTACCCTATCTGCATAACTAGACAATTTTTCTATCCGTGCAGCCAATTTTTCTCGATTGAATCTACATCCAATTGTCCAGCGATCCTGTTTTCTTCCTCCAATAGGACCTGCATGCTTATGTAATAAACCAGAAAAAGAGGTTCTGTTGAGATAGAGGCATTGGAATGCCTGTTCTCTAAGTGTTTGAGGAGTTTTTGATTTTTGATAATCCCAGTATTCAAGTGTCAAAGGAGCGGTCATTACTTGCTCGCAAAGCCATTTGCTATCGGAGGTAGAAAAAACAGCTTTCCATAGAGATGCGATCATTGGATCTAAGTCATTTAGACTAATTGTTTCAACTGCATCAGCTTCCAGTAGGTTTAGAGAAATTGAAGCTCCACCACAGAATGGTTCAATAAATGTTTTCGGTTGCAGTTTGTTCAGCTTAAAAATAGACACGAGTATTTTAGCATGTCGGCCTTTTCCACCCGGGTATCTCAATAAACTGCCAGAAAGGGATCTAATTTTGAGAGATTCTGATGCCACGCTATTTCACCAATTTTCTATGCATTGAACAGTAACTATATAAAGTATCCAGTTTTTTTAACACAACCCATGCACGACTAGTGTTCAGAAAAGATCGCTCTGATTATGAATACATCAAGTCGAGCGCATCTGCATCCAACGACAAAGATGGTTTGTACCACAATAAATGCATGCGTTCACTATTCACTTGACCATAATCGCATCAGTTTATAGATGTTGAGCTTTTATTTAGCAATCGCACTGAAAACAAAAGCACTACAGTTGCACAACACACTTTCTATTACTAGAGCAGGTTATGCCGCACAAGATCAAGTATCCGTGCCCCATATAGCTTCTTGCTTTAACGATACAACAATCCAGAGCCACGCAATATTTTTATAAAATTCTATAAGAATCTTGTTTTAATCGGTTCTACACCAATTGCAAGAACAGTAGCACTAAATACCAGCTCATCGCATATTTAAAAAAATAGGGGCTGTAGTAGATTAGGTTAAATCTGGGTCCAAAGTTTGTGTATTTATAGTTGCTGTTTAGGTGTTCCATAATTAAATCTAAATTCACATTCTTTGAGAAACAGAGGAAATGATCCTTTAGGAATACCATTGTATTTTCTTAAGACGCATTTTGCCTGATTCCAAAAGTTTTCAATGCCGTTGATGTGATTCTTACCTTGAGCAAATAGCGTGGAATGATTGATCCGTTCATGGTAAAAATGATTCACGTCGAGAGCATTATAACTGCGGTAACAGTCTGTATAAACTATGCTGTCAGGTGCTATTTTTCTAGTAATGGGCGGCATCAACGT
The DNA here is from genome assembly GCF_900108305.1 of Nitrosomonas ureae. GTDB lineage: Bacteria > Pseudomonadota > Gammaproteobacteria > Burkholderiales > Nitrosomonadaceae > Nitrosomonas > Nitrosomonas ureae_B. The sequence continues at coordinate 22,880 of NZ_FNUX01000012.1, read as the reverse complement.
TTCTGTCTTGGTATCTCCAACAACCTTCGTATAGACCTTACCACCGCGTTTCAATATGCCAAACACAGCAACCTTATGGAGATTATCTCGTAGCGGAAGCCATCAGATGAAGTCGAAAGCAACAAGCGAGTATTAATGATAAATGTTCCATCAATTACCTTAGCATCGGTCGCGTTATCGTATGTGATAGGTTCAATGCGCAGTTCGTCAATGGAAGTCGTCATGATTATTTACTTCCCATAACAGGGCTTGCAGAGCGAGTTTAGCAATGGATAAATCCGAATTTGCGTTTTGGCGATCACCATCTTCCAAAAACCATGAAGCCGATAAGCCAGCATACGCCAATGTCCACTGCAATAAGCGCCGTCGTTCCAAATTAGCAGCTTGCGTAATCACGTGAGATTGGCGAATAAATCTGATGGGATCAGTGACCGTTGGCAATTCAGGATTGCACAGAAGATTCGCATAATCATAGCCGCGTTCACCGATTAAGCGCTTCGGGTCGATGGCAAGCCAACCGCGCGGACCAAAATCTAATACGTTTTCATGATGTATGTCGCCATGCAGCACTACAATGTCGCGCGGTGACGCCAACAGCTCGCGGGCGGCAGCTAGACTTTGGAGAAACAAACCACCTTCACGTTGTGCAGCCGATTCTAACGCTTCAAACCAAATATTTAACGGGATAAGCTCTGCCGGCGGCATAGATCGGGGTTGGTGTAATTTGGCAATGACATTGCAAGCGATGCAGCTCGCCTCATCATCCTGACCTTGGCACGCCATTTCCATGAGAGAATTTTTTCCTTGTGCCCGCTCCATCAGTAGTGCATCACCTGCGTAAGCATACACTCGCGCTGCGCCATCGCCATTCCACCATTGCATGACTAAACCGCCGAATTTTTCTTCGGCATCCAGGGCAATTTTCAGCATGGCAGGATTGCCATTTATGTGCCCATCCATACGCACGGGCAATAAATAGCTGCCGCGCGCGACAATGGGGTCGCCATCGGGAAGGAGATTCCATCGGCTTAAATAAGGTTCAAACATAAAATCATTTCAGCAGAGCTTATTATTTTTCTGAGCGTATGACACTTCTACCTTTTCGCATGGCGTGATTGGGTGCTTGTTAGTGCAAATAATCAACTTGTTTCAGATTTTCAGAAATAAACAACCTCCCTGGCAAGACCACGGGGTATTAGAAAAGCGCAAGCTGACGCAGTTCTTCTTTTGGCTTACCTTGGTTCTTTACATACCGCTCAACGACATTCCAATCCGCTCTTCCCCCTACAGTTGCGATAATAGCCATCCGTCCAAAACTCTCCATTCCACAGGTCTTCCGGCCTCTTCTTAAACAATTCTCGCGCTGTAATGCTCTTGAACACCCTTACAATCTGACCCGGTGCAATCTTCGGATGCGCTGTACAAAGTATATGACGTGGTCTTTGCGCAACCTATCTGCTCAAACTCAATGTCGTAGCGCTCTTCTATCTCTTTCGTAGTCATCATAATGATTCTTACAACCGCTTCGTCTAACAGCCCTCGTCTGTATTTCACAGGAAATACAATGTGATAATGTATCTACCACGTATAGTGGCTCGCCTTTTCTACGGCATCTCGCATCCCAGCATGCTAAAACCTAATTAGATTCCCGTGGCAAAACCACAGGGAATCACAAGATGAAAAAATGAAAATTCTCGTTATTATTTTAATGATTATTTGTGGCTTAATCGGCTGCGCGACATATGATACTTCTAATCAGTTGGAACAAAATGATAAATGTGCCTTAGCGGGAAGAGCATTCATGCACTCTTGCATGAGTAGGAGATAACTTTAATAAATTTCAGATAAATTAAAAACATAAGATATTGAACAGATTAATAGGTTATTCTGGAATCACTAGCAACAAAATAGAAGCTTGTCAGACTGCTAACCCTCTCCCTCCTAGATGTATATAAAATCTGAAGATTAAAGCAACCATTAGCGGTTTTATATTATATGGCCCAAAAGCTCTGATAAATGACCCTAGGGCCACTAATAATTTTTTATTAGCTTCCTCATAATGTCTTCTACACAAACCATTAGAGGAGCACCACAAAATGCAATTTACTCAAATCAGAAATGCCACACTTAAAATTAATTATGGTGGTAAGAAAATATTAATTGATCCTTGGCTAGCGGAAAAAGGAGCCTTACCTGGATTTGGCGGGACGATCAATGAGCACATTCGTAATCCAACGTCGGAATTACCTATGCCGATCGATGAGATAATTGATGTGGATGCGGTTATCTTAACGCATGATCATCCAGATCATTGGGATGATGCGGCTAAAAAGGCAATTCCTAAAGACATGTTGATTTTTACCCAACATGAAAAAGATGCAAAAGCCGTCAAATCCGCCGGATTTAACAATGTTCAAATACTAAATGAAGTCAACGATTATGAGGGTATTACGCTGATTAAAACCCTAGGACAACACGGCAGGCCGAAGGTAGTTGAAGACATGAAAGAATTGCTGGGCGAAGTGAGCGGTATCATTTTCAAACATCCAAATGAAAAAACATTTTATATCGCTGGAGATACGGTTTGGTGTACGGAAGTCGAACAAAGCTTGAAAAAATATCATCCTGATGTGGTTGTATTAAATAGTTGTGATGCACAAGTTATTGGTAATGAATCCATTATCATGGGCAAGGAAGATATTTATGAGGTCTACAAAGCCGCTCCTAATGCAACCATTATTGCAAGCCACATGGAAGCAGTGAATCATGCCACTTTAACCAGAAAAGAGCTGGGTGAATTTCTTAGAGTAAAGGAAATGACGCAACGAGTATTAGTACCACATGATGGTGAATCATATACATTCTGAGGCCAAAATAATGCATCTACCTTATTGATGCATTATTTTTTACATATATTGTCTGATTATTTACAAGCTTTCATCATAAATACTATTTGAACGGTAAAAAAGTTTAACCTGCGAGGTTTTAATATGGCTGTCCCATTAGTTGCGGTTGTCGCCTTTAATCATTTCAGCCCTTTTCACTTATCGGTACCATGTATTATTTTTGGTGAACTCCTACACGATCAAAAATTATTTGAACTGAAGATCTATGCAGAGGAATCGGGCCCGATACGTTCAAATGAGGGGCTGAGTGTTCAATCTTCACTTAGTGTAGAGGAATTGGCGAAAGCAGACATTATTATTGTTCCTTCTTGGCGAGATCCTGCTGAAAAGCCGAACCAGGCAATGCTGGATGCAATGATTAAGGCATATGCACGCGGTAGCCAGATTGTAGGGCTTTGTTTAGGCACTTATGTACTCGCGTATGCAGGGTTGTTGAAAAACCATAAGGCGGCTACGCATTGGGAGTTTGAACAGGATTTCATAAATCGTTTTCCTGATGTAAAACTCGACTGTAATGCATTATATGTTGATGATGATCGTTTGATTACTTCAGCGGGGACAGCAGCTGGGCTTGACTGTTGTCTATATCTAGTTCGTCAACATTACGGTAGTGCAATTGCTAATAAATTGGCTAGACGTATGGTGATTCCTCCTTATAGAGAAGGCGGTCAGGCACAATTTATTGAACGTCCTGTGCCTGTTTCAACACAAGATGCCAGAATCAATAGACTTCTAGATTATTTGAGAAATAATTTAAATAAAATACATGGTTTGGATGAACTTGCTCAATATAGCATGATGAGCCGACGAACCTTCACCCGACAATTTTACAAAGCAACGGGAATGTCAGTTGGAGATTGGCTATTAATTGAGCGTCTTCAGCGAAGCCAGGAATTGTTAGAATCTACCTCTTTAGCAATAGATACTATTGCAGAGCAAGTAGGATTTCAATCTACTGTTTCCCTGCGTCAACATTTCAAACATAGATTTAATGTAACTCCAAGTGAATGGCGAAAAACCTTTCAAGGTAAATATCCACGCTTAGCATCCGCCGAGATAGCCTAAGAATCTTTGTTCTTGTACTCGAAAATATTTTTGCCCGGGGATTTTGATCGCATTTTGAATGATCATATGTTGCACCGACCAGCTATAAGGATGGCTGGTGAAGGCAGGATACTGCCAATGAGTGCAATTTGCCGGAACATACCGTACGGAAAATTTTCTTTTGAAAATGTAGTAGATATCCAGAAAGTAAAACAATGGTATGAGCCTGGCTATACTGTTAATGTCCGGGGTGCACATTTTTTTCATCCAGGATTAGGGCAAACATGTGAAATACTTCGGCAAATGTTCAAATGTAATGTCAGAGCAAATCTATATCTGACGCCAAGTGAGAAATCGGGTCTTATCCCCCACTATGACGCCCATGACGTAATTATTATTCAAATCAGCGGTAAAAAACGTTGGGATTTCTACAGTAATAATTTCGCCAAACCAACAGAACGCCAACACTTTCAGTCATCTAAATTTGATGTCGGAATTTTGACTAAATCTCTCGAACTGAGTGCCGGAGATTTGTTGTATGTTCCACGAGGCACATCGCATTCTGCCCAAGCAATCGACGATAGTCTGCACGTTACCCTGGGGATCGAAGAGCCAACTATTCGTGATGTTGTCACAAATTTAATTGCTTGTATCGAAGAATATCCAGAAATACGTGATTCTTTAGAAGAATTATTCGAATCGGGAGACTTTATTGATCTCGATGATATCTCAAATGAAGTAATGCGTCGTATTCATCTTGCAATAAACATCGAAGAAATTGGAAGATCTATTGAGAGAGTAAGATTTAGGTCAAATCATGAGAATGGCGATAACTATGTTAGATTTGAAAGAAATAATAAATAAGAGTATTGCCGTATTTGAGTGTGTCGGTGATTGTAAGAGGATTGTTAAGTAGTCGGCTCTGAAAAAGTATCAAACAACCGTTATTCTGGGAAAGTCACCCGATAAAATGGTTACCTACCAAAATGGATGCCTCCGCAGATCTGATGGCCGGATCGACCTACAAGGATCGCTACGAGTATGCCAACCGGCTGATGGAAATCCTCGACAAGCACAGCAACTGGTCCAGTAGCGGCAAGACGGACTACTGCGAGATTTTCGAACACCATGGCTTGCGTGATTTTATCAATCCGGATTACTGCAGCTGATGATTGCAGTCGGAATCGGTTGGGGATATTCGTTGCGCGTCTGACAACGCAGTTTTCGTTGTCAGCGCGCGAGGTCTGTGTTTGGCGCATTTTTCAGATATCCAATGACAAGCCTTGTCACATCGTCGATGAAGGCATTCACCCGGTTTCCGTCAATCATTTCGTTGCGATTGATCGAGGCGCAAACCGGTGCCATCACTTATTATAAGTTACATAAAGACATGCAGTTGACTCTGTTTTAGCCCCAGATACCTCGCCCTAAGGGATGGGGTTCTTCATTTTAGAATTAGGTATTTGAGGCTTATTAAGAAAACAAAAACGTGGATTCACATTCGAAGTAAAGCTTTTAATGATTGCCAAGAATATTAGTGGCATACCGAAAGAATACCCGTCACCCGATTCTAAATCCACGTACATTCGTCACTCCTAAATTGGGTACAAAATTTACATTTATTGATCAGTCAGACAAATCGCTTCATAAATTGTTTTATTTCATAACAGAATCTTTAAAAGAATCTTCGGGTTCGTGTTTCTCACCAATATATTTCTCATCAACTAGATTGTAATAATTCTGGCGGTTTGGCTTAAATCCCTATCAGGAATGGTTTTTTGAGGCTATCCTAGTTTATTAGCTGTAGATATCCCTTTGCCAACTAAAAATGCAAGATTCTTATACTTTAACGCAAGACCATTGCAGCTACTTGGTTTGCGCACTATTCCCCAATTCGATGCAATTCTGCGCCCCCCCCATTTTGATAATGAGTAAAGCTTACTGCACGGCCTTTGTCGTTCAAATTAAAAATGATTTGAGTATCCACTGCTTTAGAAAAGAACTCTCGTTCTCCTTTCGGAAAAATTTCGACCTTTTCATAAGCGTTGGCCTGCACAAAGAGACGATCGCCTTCCCGTGTTACGGACAAAATATAGTTCGGTTTATAACGATATCGCCCGACATAGGCATCGTATAAATTGGTATCTATGGTGACTGCAATGTTCAGCTTAGGTGGAGGAGAAAGAGGTATTTTAGGATTGAGCAGGTGTTTCCCAATGTCCTCGACGCTAGCGGATGTGTTTGAAAGTACAACGACCCCCACTTTCTTTTTCATCAGGAAACCAATAAAAGAGGAATACCCAGCGGTAAGACCAGTGTGCCAAATTATTTCATCTTCGCCATCTTTCATAACAAGCCAGCCGAGTCCCATTTCGTTATTTCCCCCAATGGGCCTCCGTACTTCAAGCGTTGCAGCAAAAACAGAAGCAAGTGGTGATTCCTTTATGCCAAGCGACATCTCTAAGAAGGTCAGCAAATCGCTCGCCGTTGAACGTAAGGCCCCCGCACCAGCAAGTGCTTTTGAATCCCGATCTGTAACAGCTTCTAATGCCAAATTATGACCGATGGCAAGTCTTGCTTTCATTTTGGGAGAAAGAATAATAGCAGTATTCCTCATGCCTAAAGGCTCGAGAATGCGGTCTTGAATCAAGGTTTCATAATCAGTGCCATTGCGACGTTCAAGACCGTGGCCCAAAAGTCCATAACCGAGATTGGAGTATTCCCATTCCGTGCCTATATCGCGTGATAATTGATAGTTTGAAAGGAATTGGTAGAGCTGTTTAACGGAATAATCAGGATATGGATTGGCTGGATCTGCTGGTAAAAAATTATCGGGCATCCGTGGCAAGCCTGAGGTATGGGTTGCCAGTTCAACCAATGTGATTTCCTTGCCATTCCGTTTTGGGACTACGACTTCTTCAGGAAGATATTTTGCAATGGGATCATCAAGCTTGACCTCGGAGCGTTGCATCATATCGGCAAGCAGAAAACCTGTAAAAACTTTGGTTATAGAACCGATTTCAAAAACTGTATCTACATTTACGTGACGGAGATCGTCTGAACCTAAATGGCCATTAGCGACGATACGGCGCTCACCTGCTTTCACCAATCCCACAACGATACCCATGGATTGTTTACGGCTTTCGATCCGATCCAAAATGATTTGACGAATGTCCGAATCTGCGGGGAAAGAAAAGTCCGTTGAAGATTGTGCCGAAACTGTAACAGCTATTAAAAACACCCCTCCTAAAGAGAGAATAAGATTATTATTTAACATGTGATTAGGTAATTAGTTAATCAGATACCAACTTTTACTAAGGCACAATCATATCTTTTTTAAAATTTTCTTGGAATGATCTCAAGTTAGATATGGAGATGTATTAGGAAGTAGTGACTAATAGCACCGGGTCAATATTGATAGTAGAAAAAATTTCATGGTTTCACCTGTTGTGCTGTAATGGATCTGAATGATTGATAACTGCGAACTTTCGATTGCGTTCTGGCAAAATTATCGTTGAACTCAATCTTCACCCCCTTCTCGTTGATCTTTTCAAGGAATAGCGATAGGTCGCAATCTTCTTCGAGATAAACCCATTCCCCAAACTGGTAGGAATAACTTGAGAGATTTCCTTTTCAGTACCTAGATCGATTAGAAGCTGCCTTTTAACTTACGCCCAGCTGTGGTCGGGATCTGCTAAAAATTTATTTTCATTATTGATTCTCCTGTTCGGTTAGCCCCTTTCGGGGCCTTAGTGGTTACTCTGGTTTAACTTGCCCGGCTTTCATGAGTTTGTCAGCCGCGCTGAATATCTTCTGAGCTGATTTTTCTTGAACTTAACAGTTTCTTAACCAGTGTTGGATATACCCGCGCGTTTCCTCTTAACCCGGCAGGCCCAATAAAATGCACAATATGCACGCCACTGGCTCCGCTTCAACTTCCCGTATATATTGATGCATGTCGAAAACTTGGTTTCGACTGGTGCAACAGCAATTAATGGCACTGGCAATGGTTTGACGAATGTCATCACCGGAAATACAGCCGCCAACTAGTTAGCTGAGCTGGCAGGAAACGATACCCTGAATGGTGGCGATGGTAATGATATCCTTGATGGGGTACCGGAACCAACATTTTGACTGGTGGAACAGGCAATGATTTATTCAAGTTCTTACCGTAGGTCACATCGACTCGATCACAGATTTCAACATCGTAAATGACACTATCCAGCTTGAAAATGCAGTATTTACTGCGTTGACAACACCAGAAACTCTTGCGGCTGGTCAGTTTAAGGTAGGCACACAAGCGCAAGATAATAATGATTCGTCATTTACAACAATGTAACAGGAGCACTGCTATATGATGCGAATGGAAATGGCGCTGGTGCTGCAGTACAGATTGCTACACTCAGTGCCGGGCTGGCTATGACAAATGCAGATATTGTAGTGATATAGCCGATTAGCCAGAGAGTAATACTATTCAGTACCCGCGACGTCCTGTTAAAAAACGATCCTTATAAAAACCATACCTTGCTGCTGGAGAAAATAACATCTCCCAATGATCTTACCAGGGTAGATCATGCACTGAAGAAACGGGATCAGTTTTTTTAATTTTATTTACTATGTTATTTGACCGAAGGGAACCGATCTTCCAACCAGTCTGCCCATTTAACCGCTTTGACAATCAGATCAGCGCGATACTTTGCATTATATTTTGGCGTACGCGAATGATAATTGGCCGCTTTTGTCCAGATGTCGCCTTGATCATTTTTGATATGTGACCGCACACGCCATGCGGCCAGATCATAGGCATAACAACCCGAATTTGCTACATGATCAGGTGTGATGCCATATTTGGATAAATCTTGAAGATATGCGGTATTAAATTGCATCGAGCCAACATCGTGCGTACCGTTACTGTTACGCACCCATTGGCCCGGTTTGCCGCCTTCTTTCTCGGCTATCGCCAGCAAGATATTGGCGGGTATCTCATATTTGACGGCAGCAGTGATTGAGCACACCACTCTTTCTTGCAGATCCGGTGACAAATCCATCATCGATCGAATCGCTTAAATACCTTATTCATTATTTACCCCCTCCTTGCGAAATATTGTTCATACCTGACGATTCCTGAGCCTGGCCTTTTTCTATGGCATTACGCAAAGCATCCGTTCCTGCACTCCTTGCTGCTGTCAGCCGACTTGCTGCCAGTGTGCCGCCAAAAGACGTAACGGCTGCTGCCGTACCTGCCGCTGCCATAAAACCACCGGCGCCATAACTGCCAATTCCGACAGTCGAACCTATGCTACTACCCGTTATAATGCCAGCCAGCAACAGCGGCAATCTTGAAATCAATACAAAAAATGCAATCGTAAAAATTAGCATAACCGCCAGCTCTTCATAATTCAGAACGTTTTTACCCATTTTGGCGTAAAAACTGGATAACAGGTCACTACCGATACCAACAATCAGAAGCATTATAAATAGCTGGATACCAACACCCAGAACTGTTTTAAAGTAGTTGATGGCGATATCGGATGTCCAGCGTGCGCCGCCAAAGCCTAAAAAGAAGATTCCTGCATACATGAGTACCCAAGATGAAATTAACAAAAGCAGCATGTTCACTGCAATTACCGCTAAAACAATGAGAACTATCAACGATATGATGACAGCAATCAGGCTATCGACCGGTTGCAGTAATGTAAGATTACTCGTTGCCTGGTTCCAGATTAAAACACCTATATCCATAATACTGGAATGACTGGCACCACTTGGTAGGCCAGCAGCAGTACCGCCTAACTGCTGCATCGAGGCAATAATGGTACCCGCAATATTGTGTCCAGACACTGCATTAGTCAACAACCAGAAGTAAAACCCGGTGAAGATAATAAAACGGGTAAACTCAGCAAAGAAATCCCCGATATCGGCTTTCCGCAATAGCATCATTCCAAATGTCCACACCATGGAAATCAGCACCATCGTCCAGAACAAGCGCTCAGCAGCACCTTGAATGACCGTTTGCCAAGATTTGGCTTTTCCTAAAAACTTCTGAATTACCTGATCTAATACACTTTGATTCGTAGCTGGATCAATGTAAGCAAGCTCTGCAAATACAACAGATGAGAAACTTAACAATACAATAAAAACAAGGAAAATTACGCCTGGATTCTTAAGCATCTTGCTATTCCCAAAATATGTAATTAGCTACTCAGCACCATCCATTTGTTTCTTAAATTTATCAGGATCAGAAATATCCATTTCAAGCCAGTTCTTTCTTTCCGGCATTTCACTTAATTCTTTCTTAGGCTCCTTCAACTCAAGCTTGCCATCGCCATCCTTATAACACCCTGACAACAGTAACAAAGACAATGAACAAATAACTGCAATACTCGAATGACCTTTTTTCATCGGTATCTCCTTTAGTTAGTGTTTCAAAAGGCATCTCTTACAGACCAGTTTCTACCAGCTGGCAATATTTCAGGACTCAATCGCTTGGTTGCCGCCTCACGCGCAGCCTGTTGCATGGCCTTTTGATCTACCTCGGCCTGACTTTGCGTATTGGCGGCATTATGCTGCGCAATCAGCATCTGACGCATTTGCAACAACTGGTTTGCCTGGTACGCGGCCAACTGGTTGGCATATTGCAACGCTTCCATTTGTCCCTGGGCCGACTCGGTTCTTTGTTGTAAGACTTGCAGGTGAGCAGCATCCACTGGAATCTGATTCTGATGTTCACTTAAACCCCGTAGGAGCGAATCATTGGCATTTTTTTGTGCGTCCGTGCTGGTATTTTGTCCTTCCTTCAGGAGCTTCCAGGCACCTTCATTGCATTTTTCCTGCAAACTAAAACAGGGAGAACTGCGATAATATTCAACATTGCGAAATCGTTGCATATAACCATCCAGTCCGCCATACTGCTGTTCATAATAGCGTATGGTATTGGTCAAATTGATGAGCTTATTCATCGCATACTCCACTTTCGCCCAGACATAAGCAGGGGGCGCCACGGTATTTCGGATCATGTTCTCATATTGCTGCAATTGCGTCTGATACTGCTCTATTTGCTTTTGGGTCTGCTCTATCGCTTCAAGCGCGGTAATTGTGGTTTGTTTGATATTTGCCACATCAATGACAGCCATTCCACCTGCTTTGATAACCGGTGAATAACCGGTATTACCCAACACGAGCAGTATCATGATCAATCGGGTGGTTAGATTTTTACTGTTTGTCATGTTTGAACCTCCTGTCATTAATAATCAAATGATTGGTATGGTTTGGAAAACTTCATGTCTTTGGTCACAATGATGTTAAAGCGATATCCCGGCCTGATCTCTAGCGTGGGCGATATATTCAGGTTCTTACGAATGAGATTGGCTGTCACCAACCCCAATTGCTGACCGAGCGATTGGCTCATGATGCTGCCAGCATTTTGTCGTCCGAACGCACCGCCTGCATCACGCTGACTGTACGCGGCACCAGCCACAATCGCCGACATGATCAGGGCTGAACCAAAGATACGCAGGTAATGGTTATTGACCAGATCCTTAAACCCAGCATAACCCACCCCGTCAGCACCCGGCATAGCACCGATATCCATGGTTTTACCATCCGGAAAGATAATGCGCTGCCAGGCAACCAGCACACGCGCCTGACCGAATTCCACTTCGCTGGAATACGTACCCACCAATCTGGATCCTTGTGGAATCAAACGCCATTTTCCTATCGGGGAATCATAAATATGCTGGCTCACCTGTGCCATGATCTGCCCCGGCAGACTCGAATTAATACCGGATATCAAGGCTGCCGGTATCACAAACCCGGCTTGCAGTACGTAAGGCGATGCAGGTTTCTGGACTTCGTTATTCAATTTCCAGCGTGCTTCTCCTTCTACCGAATCAAAGCGCGAATAATCCTTATCCCGTGTACCAGTCTCGTCATTCAGCAATCGAGGGGTGCCATCATCCATGAATTCATCATCCCTACGTGCTCCCAATCCTCCCGCCACACCCGTCGTTCCCCCATCCTGCCGCAACTGCGCCAGGCGCGCATGATACGCAGCCGTAGGATCTTCGCGCAGATTTGCATCAATCTGTTGACGCACCGATGCTAATTTTGCCAACATTTCCTCGCGTGTTTTGGGCGCGCCGACATTGGTTAAGTCCGGCGAGGATCCGGTACTTCTGGGTGCAATCACATTGACATTGGTTTTGGCCTTGATCGCTTCTTCCAGTTGCTGGCGTTTCAGCATCCTAATATGAGCAATATCAGCGTGAAGCGATGGATCGGTAGTATCCATAGAGGGCGGCAAAGGCGGCCGATCCAGATCTGATGGCCGTTCAATAATAATTCCCTGCGCAGATAGCTTTGCAGAGGATTCAGGAATTACAGGCTGAATTTTAGGTTCGATAATGCCGCCGATATAGTCTTTGGCAATCAGTGAGGCAAAGGAATTGCTCGACTGAGTGTCATGATTGCCATCCAAATCGTATTGACCGCGCTCAGCTGCGCGATTCATGGCGACGATCATCATGAGCAGCATAAAAATCAACATAATCCCGCCAAAGATAATAATCGGAAGGTTATTGACGCGCCGCACCCCAACGCTTTTGGCAACTACATCCGGGGATGAATCGGGCGACAGGAGTTTAGAATTGGTTGACATCACCCTTATCCCCTTATTCTTTTCTGACCCAAAGACCGGCAGGATGGATACTGTCGGCCTGTACCGCGAATGCACGCGATAAGCGCATATCGTCAATCATGAGTTTGACATGATACAAATCACCTGATTGGTCAATGATGTAACTCAAGATCAAGCCTTTTTGCGGTTCAGTATCAGGTTGATTCGGCACAGCAAAGATTTGTTGCTGAATTGATTGCTGAATCGCTTCCTGAACCGCGAACCCTTCAAGACGCAGGTTTTCGATCAAGGCATGACCAAACGGATCATTAACCACGTGGCGCAAATTAAACTGCGTATTGGCCGCCGGATACAGCCGCACTATTTGGATTGTCACGTCATCAGCCATGACTTTGCTGGTTACGATTGACGGATTTTGAATAAAATTACCATACGGTTGCGAAGCACAACCGCCCAGGAGCAATAACAAAATGATAATTAAAATATTGGATCTCATGATCAATTTCCCCTCGTAATCGTCACCCTGCTTTGATTGCCACCAACACCGGCAATCAAAATAGCCTTGTCAAACACGGTATCTACGATATAGCGATCACCCTGCAAACGGTAATTCACCATAACCGTTTCATCATCGCTAAAAATGCCGCCCTCCTTAGTTAAAAGTAACAAAGTCGGTGCTTCTGTCTGTGCCATGATGGCAGGCATTTGTATGATGGTTTTTTGACCATCGTTATAGACACGCAGCGGCTTCCAAGCAGCATCGCCAGACACTGCATACGCAAAATCCAGATTACCCAGATATTCTCCGGTTTCAGAAATGGTGCGCGATTTCCTGATTCCCATCGCATGACTTTCTTTATCTCTAATCGCATCCCATTTAATCAGCGCATCTTCCGGATAAGTAAAACTCACTCTCGGCATAAAATCGCGCCGATGAGAACGCAGACGCATGTGATACGTGCGCCGGTTGGTCGTCACCACCAGGGATGTTTCAAGTCCCACATCCAATGGTTTAACAATCAAATGTTGCACCTCAGAAGATCCCTGACCGGTCACTGCCGGTTCTATCAGCCAACGCGCCTGATCGCCTAGGTGGATGGAATTCACCTGCTCACCCGGCTGCAATTCGATATCGCAGACTTGCAATACCGCACAAACGATGCTGGGTTGCTGAGAGCCAAACAGAAAACGGATGGAGCCATCCGGCCCTGCAACCGGCTTTGTACTGGCGGGATTGACTGCCTGCCATTTCTTGGCGAGATCAATAGCCGCGCGTTCCTGCAGAGTGAGTTGTGGGTTCTTATCGGTGAAATACGCTTCTGACAATCCATTGGCATAGCTTGGGACAACGAATCCGATGGACAAAATCAATGTGCTCAGGATACTTAAAGCGAATAACGGTTTCATGATGAGTGACCCCTTTATGTTTGTTTCGACCAGGAGAAATCCTGAATATAAATACCCAGCGGGTTATTTCTGATCTGCTCTTCCGTCGTGCTTTGTGTGGTCGGCTTGTTATAGATCCTGAGCAAAGCACGCATCTTGAAAGGCGGCTCGGTTAAATGCCCTTGCCGGTCATAGACTTTTTCCAGCCAATCGACCTGCCAGGTCTCCGGCGATTGGGGAATCACCGATATGATTTCAACATTGACGGTTTGTGTTTCAGCGCGCTTGAAAGGACTGCTTGCCTCACCACTACTGAACCATTCATTGGCTTTTGCCGTGGCGGGATCGTTATTGGATAGCATGGCATACGCACGAAAGATAGCGCGACGTTGCAAGGCGATATCGGGGGTCACCATGCGCAAATCATTGATGAATGCGGCAACTGATGCATGCACAACGCGCTGATCGGCTACCGCAGCGATATCTGCGCGCGAAACCGCGATGGCTTCGCCCAGTTTATTGACCTGTACCACATAGGGGATAAATTTGGACTGACTGCCGATTGCAATCACACCCCCCACTCCTGCCAGCGCAATCAATAAACAAAGCAATGCTAGCATTTGCCACATAGTGCGCGAAGCAATTACTTCCCGCATATGATCATTCCAAGTACGCCTTGCTGACAGATAGGGATTTTCATTTTCACCGCAGCGGCGACCGCCTTCCATCACACCGTCATTGATACGCATAGTCTCACCCGCACCCGGTTTTATCTTGAATAGTTCGTTGATCATATTCATGCAGCCACTCCATAATCAGATAACGTTAACCCTTTGATCGCCAGCCATTCGTGAACCCAACGGTCGCCATATTTGTCACACAGGTTTTTAATCGTGGCGATTGATTCCTTATCCGTAGATCCTATAAGCGCAAGAGCCAATGGCCCAAGCGCCAAGTCGTAGAGCCGCCTGCCATTCTCGGACACCGTGTAATATTGCTGTTTGGGAATTGCAGAAGCTAAGATCTCAATCTGACGAGTATTCAATCCCATGCGCCGATAGAGTGCCGATGCTTCCTCATCGCGCGCAAATACGTTGGGTAGAAATATCTTGGTGGCGGTGGATTCAACAATCACATCAAGAATACCGCTGTTGGCCGCATCCGACAGGCTTTGTGTTGCCATCAACACCAGGCAATTGTTTTTACGCATGACCTTGAGCCATTCACGGATCTTTGCGCGAAACACCGGGTGCCCCAGCATCAGCCAGGCTTCATCCAGAATGATGGCGGAAGGTTGCCCGTGCAGGCTGCGCTCAATACGGCGAAACAGATACAGCAAGGTGGGCAGTGCGTATTTATCACCGAGATTCATTAATTCCTCGATCTCGAACGTGGTGAAGGTTGAAAGATTCAATCCATCGGCTTCAGCATCGAGTAAGTGCCCCATCATGCCGTCAATGGTGTATTGCCGAAGACACTCACGTATGGATTCATCTTGGATCGTCACTGACAAATCCGATAAGGTTTTTGAGCCGCTTTGATGCATGTTAGTAATGGCCTGGCTGATTTCGTTACGCTGTAACGGGGTGACCGTGATGCCGTTGAGTTCTACCATCAAACAAATCCACTCCAGCGTCCAGGCACGATCACCTTTGGTCTGTAAAAACTGTAATGGACAAAAAGATAACGATTCATCATCGCCTGCTACCGTAAAATGCTGGCCACCCACGGCTTTTGTGAGTGGATACATCGATAGCCCCTTGTCAAAGCAATAAATCGACATGCCGGGGTAACGTCTCAATTGCGCGGCAATCAACGCCAAGTGCGTGGATTTACCTGCACCGGTCGGTCCGAACATAAAAGTGTGGCCCAGATCGCGTACATGCAAGTTCAGCCGGAAGGGCGTAGCACCTTGTGTGACACAGTGCATCAGCGGCGGTGAATTGGGTGGATACATCGGACAGGGTGCTATGGGTTTGCCTGTCCAAATAGTATTGACCGGCAACAAATCGGCCAGATTCATCGTATTGATGAGGGGTCTGCGCACATTCTCGACACCGTGACCGGGCAGACTTCCCAGATACGCATCCATCGTGTTGATGGTTTCCACCCGTGCAGCAAAGCCCAGATGATTGATGGCTTTCTCTACCTTTCGCCCGGCTTCTTCCAATGCTGCCCGGTCTTCCATCATCAGCACCACCACGCTGGTATAGTACCCTTGCCCGACAAAACCGCTGTTGGTCTCTGCAATGGCTGACTGCGCATCTTCAGTCATATTCAGCGCGTCTTCATCGATGTTGCTGCTTTGCAGATTAAACACCTGGTCAAAGAATCCACGAATCTTTTGTTTCCAGCGTCTGCGGAATTTTTCCAGATGATTGACTGCTTCATGCGTATCCATAAAGATAAATCGTGATGACCAGCGATACACACCCGGCAATTCAGAGAGCAGATTTAACATACCGGGTGAGGATTCGAGCGGAAAACCCTCAATCGAGACCACCTGAACAAAATTGCGGCCAATCTTAGGTACGACCCCGCCCCACATTTCCTGACCACCGAGCAAGGTATCCAAATACATCGGATTGGCCGGTAACACCATTGGATGATCCAGGCCGGTCACGCATAATTGCAGCCACTGCAAGAAATCATCATGGGTGATGGTGGTATTGTCTTCATTCACCAGTTTGCGGCTTTTTAAGCGCGAAAAATGAAATACGCTGGATAATCGGGATTCAAAGTTGGCACATTCGCGCTGAAAATATTCCAGCAAGCCTTGTGTTCTGGCTTTTTGATCCGGTGCTTGGGCTTCATCGTCAAACATCAGTTCAACGAACTTGCGCTGCGCCAGCATTGGCGGTAAGTACGTCAGTGATACGATAAAACAGCTTTCATACATTGTGCCGATACGCTCGAACAGATTGCGCCGCTCAGCATCGATGGCAGCGGTCACCGGATCGGGATAATTGGAAAGCGCTTTGTCTGAATAACCTTGTGCGGATTTTCTGATGGCGTCGACATGAATCATCCAGCCATTGCCTAAGCGAGATAAAGCCTGGTTAATGCGGAATGACACGCGCTCACGCTCGATCTCGGTACTACTGGCCGTATCATCGCCGCAGAATACCCAGGCAGCCATCAATGAACCGTTTTTGCCGACAATCACGCCGTCTTCCACCACCGCCGCATACACCAGCAGATCGGCAAAACCCATCACTTTGGATCGATGTTGATCCAGTCTTAATTCTTTACCTGCATCACGGATACGGATAAACAGTATCAAGAGCAGCGCAGCTCCAGAGGATGCAATAAGAATTGTGATGGCGGCAATCATAGATGCTGTTTTTCCTGTGTGAGCGTATTGTCATAAAAAGGAGTGCTTCGCGCCGGATAATATGTTTCGTATCGAATCTGACGTAAATACACATGACGTAGTTGTGGATCATTTTTAGCCATCAATCGCAGTGCAAACAGTGCAGAAATCCACAGTGCTATGCCGAAGAGCGTAGCCTTGATTTCCATCGCTACAAAGATGGATGTGGCTGCAATCAGGATAGAGAACATAACCAGTTCCCGGTCGCCACCCATGAACAAGTTGGGACGGTTTCCCGATTGGCGGATAGGTATGGTTCGAAGCGCCATGAGTTTGCCACCTATTCCTGTGAATTGAGGATTGTTTCCTGGTCTTGGGGTCTTTCACCCGGAATAACCGCACCCTGAAACAAATTGGTCATGATGTTGTTGGCACCTACGAGTAATGCCATAACCAGCACAATAAAAATTAATGTGCGAAAAAATGCATTGAGTTCACCACCAAAGATCAGAATGCCGCCTGCAACGACAATGCCGACGATAGATAGGGTAAAAGCAACCGGGCCGGTGACGGAGTTTCTGAGATTAACCAACCAGGTTTCATAGGGAAGCGCGCCACCCGCGCCTACAGCCGCTTGTGCGTTATCGGTTGAAAACAAAAGCGCAAACAAAAAAGCGATTGAGAAGAAACAAAAGAATGGAGAGATATCCTTGATATGAATCAGTTTCATAGACTGGCTCCTATGGATGATTTACAACTTTTTGATCTGGTAACTTCCTCTTTTAAAACCTTGCACTTCGATAATCTGCTGGATTTTTCTGCCGTGGGGTGCGCGCGTGATATGTACCACCATATCAACCGCCTCCGCGATTAATGACATGATCTCTTTAGGTGCTGAAGGATTGCGTGAAATCAGGGATTCCAGGCGGGTTAGTCCTGATAGCGCATCATTGGCGTGCAAAGTTGCAGCTCCTCCCTCATGACCGGTGTTCCAAGCATCGAGCAAATCCAGTGCTTCAGGGCCTCTCACTTCACCGACCAGAATGCGATCCGGGCGCATACGCAAGGTTGTTTTGAGCAATTGCGTCATATCGACATCGAGTGTGGTGTGATACTGAACAAAATTCCGGGCAGCGCATTGGATCTCACCGGTATCCTCCAGGATGAAGATGCGCTCATCCGGGTCACTCAAAACCATTTCATTGATAATGGCGTTGATCAATGTTGTTTTACCGGATCCAGTGCCACCAATGACTAGAATGTTGCGGTGCTTGCGCACAGCCTCTTTAATGACATCTCCATGTCTGGGCGACAACACACCGGTTTCCACATACTGCTCAAGCGTAAAGATCTTAATGGCTTTTTTACGAATGGCAAAAGTCGGGGATGAAACAATGGGAGGTAGTTGACCGGCAAAGCGTGAGTTATCGAGTGGAAATTCTCCCTCGATCATTGGATTGAATCGATTGACTTCCTTGCCGTGGAAACCTGCAACCGTTTTGATGACGGCTTCAACCTGGGCAGCCTGAATATTTCCGATATGTTGGATCTTTTGACCCAGTCTCTCTTGCCAGATACGGCCATCGGCGTTGACCATGATTTCAACCGTCTCAGGATCTTGCAGTGCGGACAGTATTTCCCGTGCATCGCGCTCCAGCTTGCTCTTTGCACGATCTTTAACGGTTGTGATGTGAGGTAATTGATCTTGCAGTGTCATGCGAGTACTCCAACAACTTGCACAAGACATTACAATATAACGTAATTACATTTTACGCAATACTTTTTTTACTGCTTTTTTATTACTTTCTATTTTGCTTACTTTTTATTTTTTAATAAGAACGCTCTGTTCTTTTTATCCCACTGTTCGACTTGATACGCCTCATATTCGCTCAGAACGCCACCTTTCCAGACAAAGCCTTTAGGCAAATGCTTCAACTTTCGATTGGTTAATGCTTCAAGATCGGCCGTGCTCATATCCGAACTATCCAATAGCATTGGCAGTGGGGTCTCGAGTGCTTCTGCGACCGCTTCTATAATTCTGAGTGATGGATTGGCTTTATCATTGGTCAGATCGGTAAAAAAAGAGATGGAGACACCCGCCTTCTCTGCCAATTCTGATTTGGTCATATCCTTTTCATCAAGGATACGCAAAATATTTGTGATTAAGATTAAATTGTACATATAATAGCCCTGCCATATTTAGGGTTTAAGCAGCTTAACTAATCAGCACCATTGTTTTGCAGCAGTTTTGCTGCTATTTTAATCCAAAATAAAAATACAAATTTATTAATTCAATGGAGGGCCAAATAATAATTCGTTATATACATAGTTTATGGATAATTATTAATAATAGGATTAAAATAGAATTCAAATCAATAATTGCTTACATCATTGATTTGTATAAATATAATAAATATTGATAGTTACCTTAGAATGTTATGGATAGAGGGTAGATGAGTAACTAATAGAAAATCTTGAGAATCTGAAAACGTAAGCCGTTTTCTGATACGAGGATCAAGCATTCAATAATAAACTGATCAAGAAGAACAAAAACACCGAAGTGCAAAGATAATTTTTTGCGCGTTTTTATTTATTGATAATTGCATCCATAGTTTCTATCTCGCTAATCATAAATGGTTAGAATTGTTTAATCTAAATAAATATTTTTACCCGGTATAACGAGCGCAAGTTAGGCCCACGATAAAAATGACAGGAAGAAAAAAGGAAAATAAAAAAGGGCTCGTTGCGCCTATCGGCGCGACAGAAATTGACATCACGCTGATCAGCGAAGATATCCATCAACCCAGGAAGGAATTTAATCAGGAAACGTTATGGGAATTAACGGAAACGGTTAAATTACGCGGAGTAAAATCACCCATATCGGTTCGCCCCAATCCGGATAAACCGGGAACCTACATTATTAATCATGGGTCAAGACGCTATCGCGCCAGCATTCATGCCGGGTTAACAAAGATTCCGGCATTCATTGATACCGATTACAGTGAAGCTGATCAGGTAATCGAGAATCTGCAAAGAGATGACTTAACTTCCAGAGAGATTGCTGACTTCATTGGGCGGCAACTGGCAGGCGGTAAAACCAAATCTGAAATTGCCAGGCTCATTGGCAAAACCAATCCTTATATCACCATGCATGCCACACTCCTTGATCTGCCTGATCCACTCGCAGATGTGTACCGGACAGGCCGTTGCACTGATGTCACTGCACTCTATGATTTAACAAGGCTGTATAAAGCTAACACAGAAGAAGTAATCACATGGCTGGCACTCAGTACACAGGAAGAAATATCACGATTGGACGTATACCAATTCAGTAAATTCTTAAAGCTTAAAAAAACGCCCCCGTCTAATTCTGCGGATGATCAAGCATCCAATGCTGAAGGCAAATCGAATACCACTTCAGCTAATAACATCGATCAAAAACAAACCACACCGAATTCATTGCTGGACTCTATTTACAATTTGATTAAAAAAGACAAACGCAAGCCACAGGATTTAATGCGTGATCTATCTAACGATAATAAAGAGTTACTAAAGACCAAGATTAGTGATTATTTTGAGCAAGGCAGAAATTGCCCAAATATCGTTCAGTTCACCATAAAAGCGTTGCAAGATGGCAGCTTCTCAGCCAAGGGCAGCGGCGCACTGCAGTTGATCGCCTTTCTGCATGGCATAGAAAGAGCTGAGCCTTTTGATCTTATGAAAATACTGGATGAAATTGCCGGACAACAGGAAGCGGGATAATTTAGACTTGCTATCAATCCTACTAACAACTAATTTGAAATGACGACACCCGCAAAGCTACGAATGATTGTAATGAATGGCCAAAAGATTCTACAAACTCAAAATAATAATGAATGGGAGACGGTTGGCACTATCAAGAAGGTTGATGAGGGTATCAAGCCAGGTGTCTACAATATTTATTTAACTAAAACACCAGTTGATAAAAAACAATATGAGGGGCAAATTATTCATATTGATAAAGAAAATGCTGTTTTTTATCAGCAGGTCAACAAAGATTATATTGTGCATCAATTAAATGCTGTTGAAGGCAAACCAGTTGCTGGGAAAGATGTAGCCATTATGTATGATGGGGAGAAGGCCACGTTGATCTCGATAGATACGCTTAAGAATAAAAGAACATTGAAAATTTGATTTGTCTGGCATAAGTTATGCGTACAAAAGTTACCACTTGCAGCGTCCATCTCGTTCAGCCTATAAATAAATTACCGCCAATAAACTGCTGCATGCAAAAATGACAAATAAGAAACTATATGGCGCAAAGAAAGATTCTGAACCAGATGTCGTGCAGTCTGCTGAAGGAGGCAATCCTAGTGAAGTCACTCACGCGGCATTTATCGTTGCACACTACAGAGGAAATATTCCTCAGGCAGAGGCAATACGATTAGGCAAATGGCTGTTCTTTGTTGCTGAAAAATACATTGACGATACATGGCGCAATGTAAAGAAAGCTGTTGAAGACGGGAAACTATGGAAACAAGCCAAAGTATCCACTGCTTGGCGAAGCAAAGGCAAGGTTTATGTCATTTGTGTTTACACTTACGATTGTGAAGATGAGAGTGATGTTATGAAAATAAGAGCTCATCTGCGTGAAATGGGTTTCAAAAGAGCTGCGTCATATAAAAGCGATGAACAAACCATTGCTGGTATCTATTCTGACCTATCGGCAGGTCTTGCTCTGTATAAAGCCTAACCTTTATCAAAAGCCATAAGAAATCGGACAAGGCGGTGCTTTGAACGCTGTAGAGATTGAAGAAGCAATATCCACAAACTGGCAGAGCAGCCATTTGTTCCGGCGGAATTTCCCTACGCTTTTTTGGAGGCATTTGGAAATAAAGCAACCACAATCAATCGCCTAAGAAGTGGCAACACGAATAAAACCGATATAGCAGGTGCAGTCCTCCAGTACAACAACATACATATTTCAGCCTGCCCAACTGGTGAAGTACTGAAAACGCTGGAGAGGCTCAAAAACAGCCCAGCAACCAGCCGCCAGAAAACCAAGTTTATCCTCGCTACCGATGGTGAAGAGTTTCAAGCAGAAGACATCATCAGCGGTGAAACCATAGTTTGCGCATACAAAGATTTTCCAGATCATTTCGGCTTCTTTCTGCCACTCGCTGGAATTTCGACCGTCAAGCAAATTAGTGAAAATGCTTTTGATATCAGAGCGACCAGCCGCCTCAATCGTCTTTATGTGGAACTACTGAAAGATAACCCGGAATGGGGGAGTACACACCGCCGTCATGACATGAATCATTTCATGGCGCGGCTTGTATTCTGCTTCTTCGCCGAAGATACGGATATTTTCATTGGCAACGGCCTGTTCACCGACACCATAGCTCAAATGAGCGCGAAGGATTCCTCAAATACGCACGAAATCATTAGCGAAATCTTCCGTGCCATGAATACGAAAAAAGAAGACCGGATAGCGGCAGAATTGCCTCGTTGGGCTGAAGTGTTGTTGCTGCTAACTGAAAACTGACCACCTGTGCTAATTGAAATTTGACTAGGTGAAATAGTGGTATAGCGTACTATACCACTGTGGATAAGTCGA
>NZ_FNUX01000013.1 GCF_900108305.1 Nitrosomonas ureae | reverse complement strand
CCCGCTTAAAAATTAAGCAGGATACGTGGATTACCTGGTCAAAATTCAGTTAGCACAAACAGCCTTTTCTGGTCAGTTTTGAGTTAGCGTCAACAGTCTTATTGATTACCCTGACAATATGCAACTCAGTTGTACCTGCACCAATTCCGTTCAACAAACCAGAAAATATACATGCCTTACTATTTTCAAAGCATGGAGTTATTTTGGCAACTCCAATGTCGCCTTCTGCAAAATGCGTAAATCCTTGCTTTATTTCTTTCCAAAAACGAATCTCTTGTTCGTGGGAGGAATTAAATTTCGCACCAATCATTGCCATTGAAACAAATGAAGTAGAGGAATTATCTTCCGCATTATTTCTCGGATTAATTAAAGATATCAATGCTAATGTTGTCCACTCCCACCCCTGTGGCAATTCAAACAGCTTTTCCTCATCCGAAATCGGCGGTAACGGTTTATCTTTTTTTATCTTGCCTTCCGCTATCAGCCTGGTTTTTTCTGCCTGTATGCGCTTCAGCAATTCACCGGCCGGTTCATCATTCGGGTCTTGCGGCACCAGTTTGCCCCGCACCGCCAATTCCAGAATCAATTCTCGCAGTTTCTTGATGCCGTATACGCTGGTTCCATTGCCGCCGCTGCGACCTCGGCCTGATTTCTTTTCCGTTTCGGCGGTGGTACAGATATCGAGGTGGTGAATCCACTCTGGCTCTTTTGGAATAATCCCTCCTGGCCCCCCGTGAATCCCCCCTGGCCCCCCTTTTTCAAAGGGGGGGATGGTGGTTGTGGGTGTTGCGGGAGTTGTTTTTGATGTGGGTGTTTTAGTGTCCTGATTTTTGTCAGAAGCAAATCCAGGAGTTCCAGCGCTCATACTCCACCCCCCTTTGAAAAAGGGGGGCCAGGGGGGATTTCAGAGGGGATTCCAAGGGGAATTCCCTTCTCCACCGCCTCAAAAATCACCCGCATCACCGCATCCAGTTCTTGCATAACCTGTCGGTTATCAAAGCGCAGCACCCGTAAACCCAATGATTCCAATTTCCGGTCTCGTTCCGCATCGCTGGCTTGGTGATCTGGTTCAAAATGCTGCGAACCGTCCAGTTCGATAACGAGATTGGCTGCTGCGCAGTAAAAATCGACGATGTAGTTGGCCAAGGGTTTTTGGCGGTAAAACTGCACATCTAGAATTTGCTTGCGGCATAATTTTGACCAGAGGAGTTGCTCGGCGTCGGTTAGGTTGCTGCGCAAGGTTCTGGAAAAGGGTTTTAGGGTGGGTTTGTAGGGTTGCATCATCCTTAATCTTCCGTTTGAAATCCCCCCTGCCCCCCTTTTTCTAAGGGGGGTGGTTGGTTGTCTGAGTTGGAAGATTTGGGGGTTAATGCTG
This sequence comes from Nitrosomonas ureae, assembly GCF_900108305.1. Classification (GTDB taxonomy): domain Bacteria; phylum Pseudomonadota; class Gammaproteobacteria; order Burkholderiales; family Nitrosomonadaceae; genus Nitrosomonas; species Nitrosomonas ureae_B. The sequence continues at coordinate 91,922 of NZ_FNUX01000013.1, read as the reverse complement.
CTTCTAATATTTCTTTCAACTGCCCGCGTAGTGCGGCGATGTCATTTTGCATGGCGTGATATTGCGCTAGTAGCGCATCGGGATCGTGGATTTCCTGTTCGCCGATATGCGGATTTTTGCAGTCGAGGTTGTAGTTGCGCGCCTGGATATCTTGCAGGCTGACTTTCCAGGCATATTGGCTGGCCTCACGGTTTTTGAAACCTTCGGTTTCCTTGCCCCACCATGCCGCTTCGGCATCGAATTCTTCGATTTTCATCGGTTTGGTTTTGTTGTAACTTTTTACGCCGGGCGGGTAAGGGTGCTCGTAAAACCAGATATGCCGGGTTGGCGTGCCTTTGCTGAAAAACAGCAGGTTGGTTTTGATGCCGGTGTACGGGCTGAACACGCCGTTGGGCAGGCGTACGATGGTGTGCAGGTTGCATTCTTGCAGCAGCTTTTCCTTGATGCGGGTTTTAATGCCTTCGCCGAACAGGAAACCGTCGGGCAGAACCAGTGCGGCGCGGCCTCCGGTCTTGAGTAGTTGCATAATTAATACTAAAAACAGATCGGCGGTTTCGCGGGTGCGGAACGCTGCCGGGAAGTTGGTTTCGATGCCGTCTTCTTCCATGCCGCCAAACGGTGGATTGGTGACGACCACATCGACGCGTTCTTTCGGTGTCCAACTGATGAGAGGGCGCGCCAGCGAGTTGTCGTGGCGGATGTTGATCGGCACGTCGATGCCGTGCAGGATCATGTTGGTGGTGCACAACAAATGCGGCAACGGTTTTTTTTCGATGCCGGAAATACTGGCCTGCAATTGGGTTTCGTCTTCTACGGTTTTCACATCCTGCTTGCGCATGTGTTCAATGCTGCAAGAAAGAAAACCGCCGGTACCGCAGGCCGGGTCCAATATTTTCTCGCCGAGGCGCGGATTAACCATGCGCACCATGAACTCAGTCACGGCACGGGGGGTATAAAACTCACCGGCATTACCAGCCGCCTGTAAATCGCGCAGCAATTGTTCGTACATATCGCCAAACAGGTGGCGTTCCTGCGCTTTGTTGAAATCGACACCTTCCTGAATCTTGTTGATCACCTGCCGGATCAACTGGCCGGATTTCATGTAGTTGTAGGCATCTTCAAACACCGAGCGAATGACATAAGCGCGCTGGTCGCCGCCTTTGGCTTCGAGCTGCTGCAAAGCGGGAAACAGATCGTTATCGAGAAATTGCTTGAGCGCATCGCCGGTCATGCCTTCGGCATCGGCGGCCCAGTTGCGCCAGCGGAATTTCTCCGGCAACGGTGACTGATAAGCGTCTTGCAGCAATTCCCATTCACTCTCGCGGTCGTCAAAGATTTTCAGGAATAACATCCATACCAATTGACTTAAGCGCTGGGCATCACCGTCGACGCCGACATCCTTACGCATGATGTCCTGGATGGATTTGATAGTGGAGGAAATACTCATCAGTTAGGTTTTGTATTAGTGATTTGAAATCAGACGTAGAGATTGTCTTCCAGCTCATGCAGGGCCGCCAGGTAGGCTTGCCTGCCACCAAAGACGGATACCAGCTCACTGGCTGTGCCCATGTTCCTGAACGGGTCGAGCGTGAGGATTTTGATATCTTCGATGTTTTCAATGCCGGTGTCGGCGTATTTATCCAGCAGCTTTTCCAGCACCTGGCGCGCCTGTTCATTGTACTTGGCAAAGTAGTTGCGCTTTTTCACATTCTCGGCGCGTTCGCGCCGGGTCAGCGGCGGCCGGTCAAAAGCGACATGGCAGATCAGGTCGAAGGCGTCGAAATCCTTGCCTACTTCATCCGCCAGCGGTTCGAGCAATACGCCGTGTTGTTGCAGCTCCTGCAGAATGGCCGCCTTGCGCTCGGCCTGGCTCCAGCGGCGCAGAAATTCATCCAGCGAAGCATAATCGCGCCGCACCGTCTGACGCGTGTAATCCTTCAGCGATTCGGTGATCAGTTTGCCTTCCGGTCCATAATATTGCACGCGCTCGGCAATCACATGCACGGTGACATCGCCCATGACATATTTCACTCGCTTGAGGCCGGATTCTTCTTCGTTATCTCCTTTTTCAAATCCCCCCTCGATCCCCCCTTTTTCTAAGGGGGGAAGTGGGGTGCCTGATTCATCAAAATGCATGCCGTATTCCTGATCGGGTGGCGCGGGGGATTCATTGCTTTTGGGTTCATAAACCACCACCGGTTGGCCGTCGAAATCCTTGTCTGCGAATAGCTCGGTTGCTTTCTTGAAGTCCATGATGGTGAACCAGAACTTGCCATAATCCTCGTTGATGCGGGTACCGCGCCCGATGATTTGCTTGAATTCGGTCATCGATCTGATGTGCTGATCCAGCACCACCAATTTGCAGGTTTGCGCATCGACGCCGGTGGTCATCAGCTTGGATGTGGTGGCGATCACCGGATAGCGTTCTTCCGGGTTGATAAAATTGTCCAATTCGGCCTTGCCTTCGATATCATCGCCGGTAATGCGCATCACGTATTTGCGATTTTCCTTGATCCGTTCCGGATTCAAGTTTACCAACGCCTGACGCATGCGCTCGGCGTGGTCGATGTCGTCACAGAATACGATGGTCTTGGCGTAAGGATCGGTTGCCGTCAGGAATTCGGTAATTTTCCAGGCGACCAGTTCAGTGCGTTTTTCCAGCACCAGTGTGCGATCCATGTCGCTCAGGTTGTAGATGCGGTCTTCAATCATTTCGCCATGCTTGTCGGTCTGGCCCTTGCTTGGCCGCCAGCCTTGCAGATCTTTGTCGATATCAATGCGCACAACTTTGTAGGGTGCCAGGAAACCATCTTCAATACCTTGCCTTAATGTGTAGCTGTACACCGGATCGCCAAAGTAATGAATGCTGGAAACATCGCGTGTTTCTTTAGGTGTGGCGGTCAAACCGATATGCGTGGCGGAGGAAAAGTAGTCCAAAATCTCGCGCCAAGCGGAATCCTCCGCAGCACTACCGCGATGGCACTCGTCGATGACGATCAGATCAAAGAAATCCGGCGAAAACTGCTTGTAGATGTTTTGTTCTTCTTCGCTGCCGGTAACGGCTTGATAGAGCGACAGGTAAATCTCGTAGCTTTTGTCGATCTGGCGTTTGCTGATTTTGGTCATCGCCGCGCCAAATGGTTTGAAGTCATTGTTTTTGGTTTGATCAACCAGGATATTACGGTCGGCCAGGAACAGAATGCGTTTTTTCGTACCGGACTTCCACAACCGCCAGATGATCTGAAATGCCGTGTAAGTCTTGCCGGTGCCGGTCGCCATGACCAGCAAAATGCGCGGCTGGCCTTTCGCCACCGCTTCCACGGTATTGTTGATGGCATTGGCCTGGTAATAGCGCGGAACACGGCCTGTACCATCATCATAATACGGCATTTCAACGGTATGGCGCGCTTTAGCTGTTTCCAATCCTTTCCACTGGCAATACTGCTGCCACAGTTGCGCAGGCGAGGGAAATTCATCCAGTGTCAGCGCCTGCTCGATCCGATTGGTCAGTCCGGTGCGGTCATGCATCAGAAAGCCATCGCCATTGGAGCTGAATACAAAAGGTACGCCCAGCGTGTCGGCATAATTTAGCGCTTGCTGCATACCGGCACCTACGCTGCAACTGTTTTCCTTGGCCTCAATCACAGCCAATGGAATATTGGATTTGTAGTACAGAATATAGTCGGCGCGTTTCTGTTCTCCCCGCGTATGCAATTTTCCACGCACGATGATGCGGCCTTGGGTGAAACTGACTTCCTCCCGGATTTGGCTGTGCAAATCCCATCCGGCCTTGATAATGGCGGGAGTAATGTATTTGGTGCAAATATCACGCTCTGAAAGGCTTTCTTTGTTGCTCATGCTTATGGGGTGGCTCTTTTATTTTTGTTCAATGGTACTTGTATTGATGCGCTGCAAGGTCCAAGAATTTGAAACGGTAAGTTGAGGATTGGAGCATATCAGTTTCAAATTGACTGTTACCATGGATTTTCAATCAAATGTTGTTAGCATGGGGCGATGTATGCTGAGAGGCAGCGATTGATGTTCCTTATTCAATTTTTAAAATAAAAAGATCAAATTATCACCATGAAGAAACGTTCCGGTTACATCCCTGCTTTGCATTATCATTGGCTGACGCGTTGGTACGATCCCATGATGCGGTGGTTTTTTCCGGAGTCGGGGATCAATGCGGATTTAATTGCGCAAGCGCCTATTCAGTCTGAGCAAACCGTGCTGGATGCCGGATGCGGTACAGGAACGCTTGCGTTGCTGATGAAACAGGCGCATCCGGATGTTGCCGTTCATGGATTGGATATCGACGCTGAAATATTGCGTATTGCGCAACGAAAAGCCGCGCAGGCCGGGCAAAGCATTCTGTGGCGGCAGGGCACAGCCACATGTTTGCCTTATCCGGATCAAAGCGTTGAGCATGTGTTTGCCAGTCTGCTGTTGCACCATTTGGCGCGGCAAGACAAGCAGCACATGCTGCGGGAGGCATTTCGCGTGCTGAAACCCGGAGGTGCGTTGCATGTGGCGGATTTCGGCAGGCCGCACGATTTCAGTATGCGGTTGATATCCTGGTTAATGCGCTGGTTTGAAGAGATACACGATAACGTGCTGGGTTTATTGCCGGTTTTTATGACAGACGCCGGATTTCATCCGGTCGAAACGATTACTCATTATCGTACCGTGGCTGGCACGATTGCGTTATATCGGGCCGTTAAGCCCCTCCGCCGGGATGGGTTTTGCGCCGCAAAATAGATGGATTGATCAAAGGTACTACTTAATATTCGACTGGCAACGGGTCCAAACTGCGCCACAAATACCATGTCGCAACCGAGCGCCACGGTTGCCAAAGTTGGGCGAGTTCCAGCATGGTTTTTTTGTCGACGGCTTGTTTGCCGTGGTAATGCAAGCTGATCGCGCGTTGCAGGCCGATGTCGTCGAGCGGCAGCACATCCGGGCGTTGCAAGTGAAAAATCAGGAACATTTCCGCAGTCCAACGTCCAATACCCTTTATTTTGCTCAATTGCGCGATGATGGCTTCATCGTCCATGCCAGCCCAGCCGGTTTCATTCAATTTTCCTTCCATAAAGTGCCGTGACAAGTCCTGCAGGTAGGTTATTTTTCTGGCGGAGAGTCCGCAGGCGCGTAATGAATCCGGTTCTTGCGCAGTGATCGTGTGCGGCGCGATATCGGGAATGGCGCCGATGATTTTTTGCCAGACGCTTTCGGCAGCTTTGACGGAAATCTGTTGTCCGACGATGGAGCGCGCCAGTGTGGTGAAAGCGCAGCCGCGCGAAGTGAGCGCGGCATCTTCAAATTGCTGTATCAGTTGGCGCATGACTTGATCGCAGGCGGCCAATTCCTGCGTTGCCTGTGTCCAGTATTCGGGAGTCATAGGTGTGATGAAGCGGGAAAACTAATCGGGGTGGATGCATAATTTTGCGTGCATTGCGTGTCATTGGAGATCATTATCGCAGCAAAAATAAAAATACACCGCAGGTTTCTTCTATCTATCTTATTTAATTGAATAATTTACAGCTTGATTCACTGTAATCGGCTTCCCGTTTAAGTCTTTGTCGTATAACTATAAAAACCCAATTTCTTGCTTGACTATCGAGAATTTATTGATTAAAGTGGGAAGTGGTGGGAGAATGTGGGGTAAATTTAGTGTGCCTCGATGAATTTTCCCGTTATATGAGGAGACAGCATGTTTCGTGGCGTCACGCAGCTCAGTCTGGATGCAAAAGGTAGGCTTGCGATACCCGCAAGATACCGTAGCGAACTGATGTCTACCTGCTCAGGACACTTGATTGTAACTGTTGATCCCTCAAAGTGTTTGTTGATTTATCCTCAGCCAGCCTGGGAACCGATAGAACAAAAACTCAATAATCTTTCCAGCTTCGATACGGTAACTCGCAACTTGCAGAGGTTGCTGGTGGGTAATGCCTGCGATGTCGACATGGATGCTGCGCACCGCATTTTGATATCGCCACCACTGCGTCAGTTTGCCGGTCTGTCCAAGGATGTGGTTTTGGTTGGTCAGGGCACGAAACTTGAGCTGTGGGATGAAGCACAATGGAATTTACAAATTGAACTTGCAATGGCATTCAAGGATGGCGGCATGCCTCCTGAACTGGAAGGATTCTCGCTGTAATTGATGGGATAAAAGGAACAGTGCATATCCCGGTGTTGTTGCACGCAGCCGTTGATGCGTTGGCGTTGAAACCGGACGGAGTTTATGTCGATGCAACCTTCGGGCGCGGCGGGCATAGTCGATTGATCTTGTCGGGGTTGGGTGAGCGCGGCCGGTTAATTGCGTTGGATAGAGATCCGGCGGCGGTATTGTCGGGCGAGGCGATTACGGATAAGCGATTTTGTATTCGCCATGGCAGTTTTTCCAGAGTACGGGAGATTCTTCAGGCTCTGGAGATTACGCAGATTGACGGCGTGCTGCTCGATTTAGGCGTGTCGTCACCCCAATTGGAAGATATTGCGCGCGGTTTCAGCTTCCAGTCGGCGGGTCCGCTCGATATGCGCATGGACACCAGTGGCGGGCAGACCGCGTCGGAATGGCTGTCGACAGTGACGGAAAGCGAATTGGAGCGGGTGATAAAAGAGTATGGAGAAGAACGATTTGCCAGGCAGGTTGCACGAGCGATTATCGCGGCAAGAATGCGACAGCCTATTGTGACCACTTTACAACTTGCCGGGATTGTCGCTGCGGCGGTTCGCACGCGGCAGCGGGACAGTAAACGGCATCCGGCAACACGTACTTTTCAGGCGATACGGATTTATCTCAATCAGGAGCTTGAAGAGTTGGCGCTGGTTTTGCCGCAATGTGTGGATTTATTAAGACCGGGCGGACGATTGGTAGTGATTAGTTTTCATTCTTTGGAGGATCGGATGGTGAAGCAGTTTATCCGATCGGCCGCCAGTACTGACAATTTACCGCGTGGAGTGCCGGTACGGGAAGAAGAATTGCAGCGATTCAGCAAGCAAACTTTACGGCCGGTCAGCCGGGCGATTCGTTCAGATGAACTTGAAGTGGCGGAGAATGTTCGATCAAGGAGCGCAGTGATGCGTGTGAGTGAAAGAATCTAGTTCCCATCAAACGGAGAATAAAGTGTTCAAATTGAATATCTTCCTTATTCTGGTGTTAATTGCATGCGCATTAGGCGTGGTAACCGCGCAGCATATGGTACGGAATCTTTTCATGGCGCTGGAAAAAGAAAAAGAAACAGAACAGAAATTGGAAGTGGAATGGGGAAGGTTGCAATTGGAACAAAGCACTTTGATTACGCATGGACGTATAGAGCAGATCGCGACAGAACATTTGAACATGATGGTGCCGGCCACTTCGAGCATACAAATTGTATCGATCAATACGGCAGAAAATGAAATGAATGCGGAGAGGGTTAGGCCATGATTAAACCGGCATTACCGACAATCAAATTATCAGCATGGCGTTCCAGGTTGTTGTTTGGTATGTTGGTGCTGGGTTTGATCAGTTTGGCGGCGCGTGCTGCCTATCTCCAGGGAATGAACAATGAATTTTTACAAAAGAAGGGCGAATCGCGTTATAGCCGTGTAGTGGAAATGAATGCCGATCGCGGGATGATCACAGATCGGAATGGCCACATTATGGCGATCAGCTCGCCGGTCGCTTCAATATTCGCCGATCCGAAAGTGGTGGTGATTAAGCCTGAAAAATTGCGGCAATTGGCTCATTTGCTGGAAATGAGCAGCACTGATCTTAATGCGCTTCTTACCAAGGAAAATAGGCGTTTTGTTTATTTGAAGCGGCACATAGTGCCGGATACCGCTGAAAAGATCATGCAACTGAAGATCAAGGGTATCTATTTAACCAGTGAGTCCAAGCGGTATTATCCGGAAGGCGAGTTTGCCGCGCATGTGCTGGGTTTCACTGATATCAATGACGAAGGTCAGGAAGGTGTCGAGCGTGGCTGGGAGCAAACACTTGCCGGAGAGCTGGGCCGCCGCCGGGTGATCAAGGATAACAAAGGGCAGATCATTGATGAAGATGTCGCAAGCATTCGTTCTCCCAAACCCGGGAAGGATCTGGTTTTGGCCATCGATAGAAGAATTCAGTATCGTGCGCATGCGGAATTGAAGCAAGCCGTTCTGGCTAACCGGGCAAAAGCCGGCAGTATCGTGGTTCTGGATGCGCAGACAGGGGAAATATTGGCGCTTACCAATTGGCCTGCCTATAACCCGAACAGAAGATCAACCATCAATAATGAAAGGCTCCGCAATCGGGCATTGATTGATACTTTCGAGCCCGGTTCGACATTAAAACCGTTTACGGTGGCGATTGCGCTGGAAGTCGGAAAAGTCAATTCCCATACGATCCTGCAGACCGCGCCCGGAACATGGCAAGTCGGTAGAAAAACCATACGGGACGTCAGTAACAAAGGGGAATTAACCGTTGCCGAGATCATTCAGCAATCGAGTAATGTGGGTACGGCGAAAATCGCGCTGTCGATGGAGCCGCAGACAATGTGGGAAATGTTCAATCGCTCAGGATTCGGTACCCTGACCAATTCGGGCTTTCCCGGCGAAGCCAGCGGAATATTGCGACCTTATAACCGGTGGCGTCCTATTGAGCAGGCCACTATGTCATACGGGCATGGCATATCCACCAGTTTGATACAACTGGCGCGCGCCTATACGATCTTTACCAGCGGTGGCGAATTGAAACCCGTTTCCTTGCTGAAGCAAAATATCCCCGTCATGGGGCAGCGCGTAATTTCGCGCGATACTGCATGGGCAATAAGCCGCATGCTGGAGATGGCGACCCAACCCGGAGGAACGGCGCCATTGGCGCAAATAAGCGGGTATCGTGTTGCCGGAAAAACGGGCACGGCGCATAAACTGATCGATGGCCGGTATGCAAACAAAAGCTATATTTCCACATTCGTCGGATATGCGCCAGCATCGAATCCACGTTTCATCATCGCTGTGATTATCGATGAGCCATCAGCAGGAAAATATTTCGGTGGCGCTGTGGCTGCTCCAATTTTCAGCAAAGTCATGTCCGGCGCTTTGCACATTTTGAATGTTCCTCCTGATGCGCCAGCCAATAATGTCATTACCTTTACCGCAACACCAGAAATGGAGGATGAAGGGTGAGTTTAATGACGGTAAAAAAGAAAGGATCGAAAGGATTTGATTTTCATAGGCTTGAAGAATTGGGCGTGGAGATTAAGAATCTGGTGGCGGATAGTCGCCAGATAAAACCGGGCGATACCTTTCTGGCTTACCCAGGGGATACGACTAACGGGAATAAGTTCATTTCCCAGGCAATCGCAGCAGGCGCCAATGCGGTGCTCTATGATCCGCGAAATTTCGTATGGAAATCTGAATGGCATATCCCCGCATTAGCGGTAGATGATCTCAAGATGAAAGCGGGCTTGATTGCCGGTTATGTTTATGATCATCCGTCACAAAAGTTATGGGTAGTGGGAATTACCGGAACTAATGGCAAGACATCATGCAGTCATTGGTATGCGCAGGCCATGATGAATTTGGGTTACAAGACGGCTGTGCTGGGAACGCTGGGGAGCGGATATATAAAGAATTTACAAGATTCGGAAAATACCACACCTGATGCCACGGTCTTGCAGCGTTCAATCAAAAAGTTCGTCGATGAAGGCGCTAAAAGCGTTGTAATGGAGGTGTCTTCGCAAGGCCTGGCGCAAGGCCGAACCATAGGCACGGCATTTTCAGTTGCGGTGCTTACCAACTTATCCCGGGATCATTTGGATTATCACCAGGATATGGATGCGTATGCGGCAGCCAAGTCAAGCCTGTTTTTTTGGCCGGGATTAAAGTACGCCGTGGTTAATATGGATGACGTATTAGGCGTTGAATTGTCACGGCAACTTGTCAATAAATCCACTAAAATAATCGGTTACGGATTCCGTTACCCCGAAGACCGTGATTCAGGGCAATTTAAAATGGTACACGGCTCAAATCTGAAATTTGATATTCATGGCATGGAATTTGATATTGAATTTGAGGATAACCATGAACATTTAAGAATCGGTTTGCTGGGCAAATTCAATGCATCTAATTTGCTGGCTATCGTTGCGGCTTTGTTGGCAAGCGGCATTCGATTGCCGGATGCGGTTCGTTCACTTCAAAACGTGCAGTCTATTCCGGGAAGAATGGAAAAATACTGCGGGGTTAATCAATCGACTATTATCGTTGATTACGCGCACACTCCGGATGCATTGGAAAAAGTCTTGTGCACGTTACGTGAGCTTTTGCGTATCGAGGGCCGGAATGCGCGCCTGTTCTGCGTTGTAGGTTGCGGCGGCGATCGGGACAAGGGAAAGCGCGCCATGGTTGGGGAAGTTGCGACACGTTTGGCGGATGAAGTTATTTTTACCAGTGATAATCCACGCTCAGAAGATCCTTTGCGCATTATTGAGGATATTGCTGCCGGGGCAGTCGAAGGGGGTTACCAGGTAGAAGTGGACCGCGCGCTGGCAATTTATCAGGCTATCGCCAATGCGCGTAGCAGCGATATTGTGTTGATCGCGGGTAAGGGTCATGAAAAATTTCAGGAAATAAAGGGAGAAAAAATTTCTTTTAGCGATGCCGAAGTTGTACAACAGGTGCTGAAGGAACTATCCGTGAAAGTAAAGGTGCAGCAATGATGATGGTGAATGAAGCTGCGCAAGTATTACATGCCGACTGGAGCGGATCGAATGTACGTTTTACCGGGGTTAGCACTGATAGCCGTACGCTAACGCAGGGTGAGCTGTTCGTGGCTTTAATTGGTGAAAGATTTGATGGCGGTAAATTTGTATCCGATGCCAGGGAAAAAGGCGCGGCAGCGGTCATGCTCCAGAAAGATGCTGAGCCTGCTGGTTTGCCGGGTGATTTTCCCGTGATTCGAGTCAAGGATTCGCGCCTGGGTTTGGGAGAGCTGGCGGCGTATTGGCGCAACCGTTTTTCGCTGCCAGTGATTGGTGTGACGGGCAGTAATGGTAAAACGACAACGAAAGAAATGATTGCGGCCATATTGCACGTAGCAGCAAGTGGTGATGCAAGCATCAATGACCCGGCAGAGCGCGTACTGGCTACCGCGGGCAATCTGAATAACGATATCGGTGTACCGCAAATGTTATTACGCCTGCGGCAGCAGCATCAGTATGCGGTGATTGAAATGGGCATGAATCATGTCGGAGAGATTGCTTATCTGACGCAATTGGCCCGGCCGAGTATTGCAGTGATTACGAATGCAGGTGCTGCACATATTGAAGGATTGGGTTCTGTCGAGGCCGTTGCGCGCGCCAAAGCAGAAATTTTTGTCGGTTTGGATCAGTCCGGAACGGCGATCATTAATGCGGATGATCAGTATGCGTCGTTATGGCGTGAATGTGCTGGTGCAAGAGAGATTATTGATTTTGGTTTAACAGAGAATACACAGGTAAGCGCTGTGTACCAGTTGGGCCGATTAGTCAATACGTTGCAGCTGAGATTGCCTGACGCAACCGTTGAGGTGAAGCTACAGGCGCCAGGGGTGCACAATATCTATAACGCCTTGGCTGCGGCGGCTGTCGCTTGGACTCTAGGCATCAGGAAAGAGTGGATTGCTGCGGGTCTTGAGCGCTTCCAAAGTGTACAAGGACGGTTGCAAAAAAAATGTGGCCTGCATCATGCACTGCTAATCGATGATACCTACAACGCAAACCCGGAATCGGTACGGGCTGCTTTGGCTGTGTTGGCTGCGGCTGAGGGCAAAAAAATACTGGTGTTGGGGGATATGGGCGAATTAGGTCAATTAGCTATTGACTTACATCGCACGATCGGTAGGGATGCGCGGAAAGCGGGGCTGGATCAATTGTTGACTTTGGGTAAATTAAGCGCCTACGCTGCGGAAGAATTTGGCAAAGGCGCGCGCCATTTTAATTCCATCGATGAATTACTGAAAGTTACGCAAAGCCTGCTTGCCGACGATGTCACTTTGCTGGTGAAAGGATCGCGCTTCATGCAAATGGAGCGTGTAGTGAGACAGTTGGAACAGACCGAGGAATTGTCATGTTGTTAGCGCTCTCTCAATGGCTGGCGCAGGATATACGAGCTTTCAACGTACTCAGCTATATCACTTTGCGCACCGTGCTGGCTACGCTGACGGCATTGGTGATTTCCTTCATTATCGGTCCCCTGATGATACGAAAGTTGACTGCCTATAAGATAGGGCAATCCGTTCGTGAAGATGGTCCGCAAACTCATCTGGTGAAGATGGGTACGCCAACAATGGGCGGCGCCTTAATTCTGATGTCAATCCTGTTGACTACTTTGCTGTGGTCTGATCTGAGTAACCGCTATATCTGGGTGGTGCTGTTGACAACGCTGGGATTCGGAGTAATTGGCTGGGTCGATGATTATCGCAAAGTAGTTCATCGCAATCCTAAAGGGCTTTCAGCAAAAGCCAAATTTTTTTGGCAATCGGTCATTGCAATTGTTGTCGCGGTTTATTTAGCATCAACTGCAGAAATCTCAGCACAAACGGACATGATTGTGCCATTTTTTAAGGAAGTGGCGATCCCACTGGGGTTCGCGGGTTTTGTCGTTTTGACCTATTTTGTCGTTGTCGGCACCAGCAATGCGGTGAATCTGACCGATGGCCTGGATGGCTTGGCTATCATGCCTACAGTTATGATCAGTAGCGCACTTGCAATTTTTGCTTATGCAGCCGGGCACATTGTTTTTGCAAAATATCTTGGAATTCCCTATATCCCCCATGCAGGAGAATTGGCCGTTTTTTGTGGCGCCATGTCGGGTGCAGGACTGGCTTTTCTGTGGTTTAACGCATATCCCGCTGAAGTATTCATGGGCGATGTAGGCGCGTTGGCATTGGGTGCAGCTTTGGGGGTTGTTACTGTGATTGTGCGTCAGGAAATTGTACTGATCATTATGGGTGGTGTTTTTGTGATAGAAGCTTTGTCCGTCATGTTGCAGGTAGCTTCTTTCAAGTTGCTGGGCAAACGGGTTTTTCGCATGGCGCCTTTGCACCACCACTATGAATTAAAAGGCTGGAAAGAAAATCAGGTGGTAGTCAGATTCTGGATTATTACCTTTATCCTGGTCCTGATTGGATTGTCAACATTAAAGTTAAGATGAGTTTGCAAGGTAAAGCAGTGCTGGTATTGGGAATGGGTGAGACAGGCTTGTCAATGGTGAAATGGCTGCTCCGGCAAGGTGCAAAAGTTCGCGCTGCTGATAGCCGGCAGGAGCCGCCAGCCTGGAAAGAGATGATGGAAAAATTTTCTGAAGTACAAGTTTACAGGGGTAAATTTGAAGCCAAAATTTTGGATGATATAGAAATTATTGCGATAAGTCCGGGTGTTCCGATGGCAGATCCTTGTGTGCAGCAAGCTATTCGATTGGGTATACCGGTAATTGGAGATCTGGTGTTTTTTTCCTGGGCGCTGGAGCAAAGCAAGCTGCCAAAACCCAAGGTTCTGGCGATCACGGGATCGAACGGAAAAACAACAGTGACATCAATGGTCGGGGCTATGTTGAGAAAATCCGGTTGGGATGTTGCGGTAGCCGGAAATATCGGCCCAGCGGTTCTGAGTGTACTGATGGAGCAAATGGATGCTGGAAACTGGCCGCAAGCATGGGTTTTGGAAACTTCCAGCTTTCAGTTGGAAGCAACCCGCAATTTGAATGCCGATGTAGCGACAGTGCTTAATGTGAGTGAAGATCATTTGGATCGCTATACCTGCATGCAAGACTACATCGCAGCGAAATTAAAAATATTCCTGCGAGAGAACGGCAGTGTATGTACACAAGTTTTGAATCGAAATGATTTCGGAGTCAGCGAAATGGCTATGGCTGATGGAAAGAAAATTACATTTGGGTGGGATATGCCGCCCACTGATGCCGATTTTGGCATCCTACGGTATGGTGATGATATGTGGTTAATGGAAGGCCCTCATCGCTTAATGAAAACCTCTGAACTTGTGGTTAATGGATTGCACAATGCGGTCAATGCGCTTGCAGCATTGGCTATGTGCCGTGCATTGGATATCGCCATGGATCCCCTTTTGTCGGCCTTACGGGAATTTCGCGGTTTGCCGCACCGGATGGAAAAGGTTGCGGCATTTAACGGAGTCACTTTTTTTGATGATTCCAAAAGCACCAATGTGGGCGCGACTATCGCAGCATTAAATGGCATGAAACAGAATGTCATTTTGATTGCAGGAGGTGATGGCAAGGGACAGGATTTCTCGCATTTACGGCAGGCGGTTGCCGAAAATGCCCGCGCAGTGGTGTTGATCGGGCGCGATGCAGGAATTATTGCAGATGAATTGAGAGATTGTGGCGTTCCTGTACATTTTGCAACCACCATGGAAGAAGCAATGCAGAAAAGCTTTTTGTTAGCGCAAGCGGGTGATGTGGTATTGCTTTCACCGGCATGTGCCAGTTTTGACATGTTTAGAAACTATGTCCATCGTGCCGAGGTGTTCGTGGCTGCGGTTAAAGATATTGAAAACAAGTTTTTTAATTTTGGACAGAAAAAGCATTAAATAATGATGATTTATCAGGCAATCAATCAAAAACCGAGGGTCATGGCTGATTTTGATCAGGCTTTAGTATGGTCTGCCCTGCTGCTGCTGAGTATTGGCCTGGTTATGGTTTATTCCGCTTCGATTGCCATTGCAGAGGCCCAGTTTGGGCCCGATCGTGCCGGCTATTATTTGTGGCGGCACAGTGCTTATCTGGGGTTGGGGCTGATCATGGGATTGATTGCTTTTCAGGTGCCCATGCAGGTATGGCAGAAATACATCGCATATCTATTCATGATCGGTGTTTTATTGCTGATATTGGTTCTGGTGCCCGGTATTGGTCATGAAGTCAATGGTAGTCAACGTTGGATATCGCTGTATGTGGTAAATATTCAGCCTTCCGAATATATGAAATTATTCATGGTGTTGTATGCCGCTGATTATGTGAATCGCAAGGCGGCTGATCTGAATTCCCTGCAAAAAGGATTTCTTCCCATAACCGTCCTATTATCCATAGTAGGGTCTTTATTGTTGCTGGAGCCGGATTTTGGGGCCTTTTTTGTAGTGTCTGCCTTGGCCATGTCAATTCTTTTCCTGGGCGGGGCCAGTTTGAAAATTTTTATCGGGCTAATCGGTATCCTGGCGCTTGGTCTATATGAATTAATTATAAGGTCAGACTATCGATTAAGCCGGGTAATTGCATTTATGGATCCTTGGGCTGATCCGTATGGTAAAGGTTACCAGTTAAGCCACGCTTTGATTGCGTTTGGTCGCGGTGAGTGGCTCGGTGTAGGTTTAGGCGGCAGTGTGGAAAAGCTGTTTTATCTGCCTGAAGCGCATACCGATTTCTTGCTTTCCGTGCTGGCAGAGGAACTTGGGTTTGTTGGCGTTGCCGTGGTAATCATTTTATTCATGTGGCTTATCACACGCGCATTTGTTATTGGCCGGTTGGCAGCAAAACTGGAGAATCCATTCTCGGCATTGGTGGCGCAGGGAATCGGTATCTGGATTGGTGTGCAAGTGCTGATCAATATGGGCGTCAATATGGGTGTTTTACCTACAAAAGGGCTAACGCTGCCCTTGCTAAGTTATGGCGGTAGCAGTATTACCGCAAGTTGCCTTGCTTTGGCAGTCCTGTTGCGAATTGATTGGGAAAATCGTCGGCGTTTGCGAGGGCTTCCCACATGAGTAAGCATACTATCCTGATCATGGCGGGCGGCACGGGAGGTCATGTTTTTCCGGGACTGGCAGTCGCTGATTATCTGAAACAAATGGGTTGGCACGTGGTATGGCTTGGAACCGAGACGGGCATGGAATTAAAACTGGTGCCGCAGCATGGTTACGACACTGAGGTGATCAGTTTTTCGGGGCTGCGAGGCAAGCGCCTGGCTACTTGGCTGATACTCCCGTTGCGCTTAGTAAGAGCCTTTCTGCAAAGTATCAGAATTATTAGAAGCGTTAAGCCTGACGTGGTTCTGGGAATGGGAGGGTATCCCGCTTTTCCGGGTGGTATGATGGCATCGCTATTGAATAAACCGTTGATCATACATGAGCAGAATTCGGTGCCCGGTTTAACCAATAAGATTCTGGCAAAACTGGCGGATAGGGTTTTGCTGGGATTTCCAGATGCAATCTTGAATAACAAAAAGAAATCCATTTATTCAGGCAATCCCGTGCGTACTGAGATTATGTTGATAGAAGCGCCTGAAAAACGATTTCCGGGCAGGCAGGGAAAATTGAATTTGTTGATTGTAGGCGGCAGCCTGGGTGCTCAAATATTAAACACCATTGTGCCGGAGGCACTGACATTAATGCCTGAAAATCTCCGTCCGCGGGTTGTTCATCAGGCTGGCATAACGCAATTTAATTTGGTTAAGCAGGCGTATATCGATCTGCGGATGGATGCTGAAGTTGTTGCGTTTATTGATGACATTGCCGGTCGTTATGCGGCGTGTGATTTGGTATTGTGCCGCGCGGGCGCATTGACGGTCGCAGAATTAAGCATAGCCGGAGTGGCCAGTATTTTAGTGCCATATCCGCACGCGGTCGATGATCATCAAACCCGGAATGCGCGATTCCTTTCCGATCACGGAGCTGCCATATTGATTCATCAGAGCGATCTGAGCGCGAAGAAATTGGCGGATTTGTTAGCGGATTTGTCGCGGGAGAAATTACTCGAGATGGCGATAACGGCTCGCAGCCGATCAAAACCGGAGGCAACCAGGGTTGTGGCTGAAGCATGCATTGAATTAAGTGGAGCGCTGAATGAGGCATAAAGTCAAACACATTCATTTTGTCGGTATTGGCGGCGCAGGCATGAGCGGGATTGCCGAGGTATTCGTCAATATGAAATATCAAGTCAGTGGCTCCGATTTGATGGATAATCCAGTGACCCAGCGTTTAGCCAATCTCGGCATAAAGATTTATGTGGGCCATGCGAGCGAGCAGGTTAAAGGCGCAGATGTTGTAGTTACTTCAACTGCAGTCAAATCCGACAACCCTGAAGTGGTCGCAGCCAAAAACAAAAATATCCCCGTGGTTCCGCGTGCCTTGATGCTGGCAGAATTGCTGAGATTGCGCACGGGTATAGCGATAGCGGGCGCACACGGGAAAACCACCACGACCAGTTTAATTGCAAGTATTCTGGCAGCGGCTGATATGGATCCCACGTTTGTTATCGGGGGAAAACTCGAGGCAGCCGGTTGTCATGCCAAATTGGGTGGCGGTGAATTTATTGTTGTCGAAGCGGATGAGTCCGATGCTTCATTTTTGTATCTACAGCCGGTACTTGCAGTCGTGACAAATATCGATGCAGATCATATGGAAACATATAATTATGATTTTAATAAATTAAAACAAACATTTGTAGAGTTTCTGCAACACTTGCCTTTTTACGGGATGGCAGTGGTTTGCATCGATGATGCCAATATACGCGAAGTAATATCTTCGATTACAAAGCCTATTACTACCTACGGCTTGTCTGAAGATGCGCAAGTTCGCGCTACTAATATTCAGCATAGCAATCATCAAATGAAATTTACTGCAGTAATCGGTGTAAATGGCTCGGCCCGCAGACTGGATATCACGCTGAATTTGCCCGGATTGCATAATATACAGAACGCCTTGGCAGCGATTGCGATCGCCAATGAAATTTGTGTGCCTGATGCTGCCATAGTCAGGGCATTAGCGGAATTCAAAGGTGTGGAGAGACGCTTTCAACAGTTTGGGGAAATTAGATTATCAATGCAGAAGAGCTTTACATTGATTGATGATTACGGCCATCATCCGGTGGAAATGGAAGCAACCATGAGAGCAGCGCGAGGTGCCTTTCCAGGCAGGCGCTTAGTCGTTGCGTTTCAACCGCATCGCTACACGCGGACGCGGGATGTGTTTGAGGATTTTACTAGGGTTTTATCACTAGCCGATGTGCTGCTGTTAACAGAAGTGTATCCCGCAGGCGAAGACCCCATTGTTGCTGCCGATAGTAAATCCTTGGCCCGTTCAATCCGGGTGCTGGGAAAAGTGGAGCCGATTTATATTGAAGATATTGATGATCTGTCAATCGCCATACTCGATGTTGTGCAGGATAACGATATCGTTCTAGTGATGGGGGCAGGCTCAGTAGCAAAGGTGGCTCCACATATTGCACAAATGGAAAGCAAGTTAATCGTAGTCAATGGTAATGATTATTGAGGACCAATGGGTAATGACTGGCTTGTCAGAAAACGCAAGAACAAATATGCCAGCGGCAGATCTGGCGTTTATTGAAATGAATATGCCATCGATATGCCGCGGAGAGATGCGCGTTGATGAGCCTATGAGCCGGCATACTTCGTGGCGCACCGGTGGTAATGCGCGACGTTACTATATGCCAGTAGATTTGGATGATTTTGCGGATTGCCTGCGGGAATTTTCGTATGAACCTATTCATGTGATCGGATTGGGCAGCAACTTGCTGGTTAGGGATGGTGGGATTCAAGGTACTGTCATTGCACTGCATGCTCAATTAAATGATTTGCAATTGATTGAGCACAATCAATCCGATGGGCTCATTTACGCAGGTGCCGGTGTGGCGTGTGCAAAAGTGGCGCGGTTCGCTGCCAGACATGATTTAGCTGGCGCAGAGTTTCTGGCGGGGATACCCGGTACGGTCGGCGGGGCGTTGGCTATGAATGCAGGTTGTTATGGATCAGAAACTTGGGAATTCATCGAGCGGGTACAAGTGGTCAATCAGGAAGGGCGAATTTTTATGCGCGCCCCGGATGAGTACGCGATTGGTTATCGTAGCGTAAAGCTGTGTCAGCCTTCAAATAGACATAGCCTGGAATGGTTTGCGGGTGGGTATATCAGATTATCGCAAGGAGAGCGGACGGAATCACGGCAGCGAATCAAGCAATTACTGGCGCAACGCGTTGCAAGTCAGCCGCTCAACCTGCCAAACGCCGGATCAGTATTTCGCAATCCGCAGGGAGATCATGCGGCGCGTCTGATCGAGGCCAGCGGTTTGAAAGGGTGTTGTGTGGGGGGGGCGATGGTATCACCTCAACATGCTAATTTCATTGTTAACCTGGGCAATGCAACAGCGGCGGATATCGAGGCCTTGATCTTGATGGTACGCAATAGAGTTAGAAAAGCAACCGGGATCGAGTTGATCCAGGAAGTTCGAATTATTGGCGATGCCAGGAGACTGACATAGTGATAAGTCATGGTTTTGGCAAAGTAGCTGTTTTGCTTGGCGGTCGATCCGCAGAGCGTGAAGTTTCTTTGCAAAGCGGCCAAGCTGTTTTGGATGCGTTAATTCGCAGCGAAGTGGATGCTTATCCATTTGATCCGGCGGAGCAAGCACTTGAAGATCTGTCGCGGCAAGGTTTTGATCGTGCGTTTATCGCACTGCACGGGCGTTTTGGCGAAGATGGCACCATTCAAGGCGTACTGGAATGGATGAGGTTGCCTTACACTGGCAGCGGGGTGATGAGTAGCGCCTTGGCTATGGACAAATGGCGTACCAAATTATTGTGGCAGGCAGTCGGCATTCCGTCTCCGCGGTATGTGCTATTGCAAACCAACAGTAATTTTGAAGCAGTTTCCGAATTGCTGGGATTGCCATTGATTGTTAAGCCGGCGCGAGAAGGTTCCACAATCGGCTTAAGTAAAGTGACTCATAAAAATGATTTGTTGTCTGCTTATCAATTGGCGGCACAGCATGATTCTTTGGTGCTTGCCGAAGAATTTATCGTAGGTAAGGAGTTAACGGTTGCCATTCTGGGCGAAACACCTCTGCCCATAGTGAGAATAGAAATAGCGGGCGAACTTTATGATTATCAGGCCAAGTACGTATCGAATGATACAAGATACTTCTGTCCCAGCGGTTTAGCGGATGAGCTGGAATTAAAGATTCAGGTCCAGGCCTTGCAGGCATATAAGGTATTGGGCTGCCAGGGCTGGGGTAGGGTTGATTTAATCCTGACGCAAACCGGACAGTTTTATTTTCTTGAGGTGAATACGTCTCCGGGCATGACCGGCCATAGCCTGGTTCCTATGGCGGCTAAGACTGCGGGGATTTCATTTGAGGACCTGGTGATGAGAATATTGAATTTATCCCATGTGGAATAACCATCATGCATTGGATTTGCTAGCCAAATCATTATTTGCTTTGGTAGCAATGACGGTGTTGTATGAAATCGGTATGCAGCTAATCAAGCCGCCGCTGTTCCCAATAAAAGAGATTAATCTGCAGGTTGTTCAGGACGCAGGAGATAATAATGCAAAATTACAGAATGTTACCTATGCGCAAATAGAAAGTCTCGTGCGAAAAGAGATCGAAGGGAATTTTATTTCAGTTAATTTAACCGCAGTGCGCGAAGCTTTTGTAAAATTACCATGGGTCCGGGACGCGCGCGTAAATCGGGAATGGCCTCACGGATTAAATGTTACGTTAGAAGAGCATCAAGCATTGGCATATTGGGGAAGTCAGGCCTTGGTGAATACTCATGGTGAGGTATTTCGAGTTACCGCTAATGCGGATTTGCCAGTTTTTATTGGCCCAAATGAAGCCAGTGCCCTTGAGGTAACGCAGCAATATAGACGTTTTAATCAAATATTAGCGCCGTTACAGCAACAAATTGAACAAGTCATGTTGACGCAGCGCTATGCATGGCGCATTCATTTGAATACGGGGACGGTACTGGAACTGGGGCGAAATGAGATTGAGGAAAGACTGATTCGCTATGTTTCAGTATATGACCACAGCATCGCCCGGTTAAATCAGCAAGAGTCACTGATATATGTTGATTTGCGTTACCCAAATGGTTTTGCTATCCGCATGCCCGAAACGATGCAACGAGAGCCTCATAAATCCGCTGTTAAGAGAGAAACGTGAGATAGAATTTAGATGAATAAAACCAGAGACAATAGAAATTTGATCGTCGGACTTGATATTGGTACATCAAAGATTGTAGCCATTGTTGCGGAAATCCTTCCAGAAGGAGGGGTCGAAATTATCGGATTGGGCAGCCATCCTTCCCGCGGGTTAAAAAAAGGCGTTGTGGCCAATATTGAAACAACCGTCAACGCGATTCAGCGTGCCTTGGAAGAAGCGGAATTAATGGCGGATTGTAAAATTCATGAGGTATATACCGGGATAGCCGGCAGCCACATTAAGGGTTTTAATTCAAATGGCATGGTTCCTATCAAGGACAAGGAGGTCACCGAGAAAGACGTGGAGCGTGTCATGGAAGCGGCAAAGGCTGTCAATATACCCGCCGACCAGCAAATTCTACACGTCTTGAATCAGGAATTCATTATTGATGGCCAGGAGGATGTGCGCGAACCGGTAGGTATGAGTGGCATACGCCTGGAAGTAAAAGTGCATATTGTGACAGGCGCAGTCTCGGCCGCACAGAATATCGTGAAATGCGTGCATCGATGTGGTCTGGAGGTGCGTGATCTGATATTACAGCCATTGGCATCAGCAATGGCCGTATTATCTGAAGATGAAAAAGATCTGGGCGTGTGCCTGGTCGATATTGGCGGTGGAACGACAGATATTGCGGTATTTACGCATGGGGCGATTAGACATACTGCGGTGATACCCATTGCTGGCGATCAAATAACCAATGATATTGCGATGGCATTGCGCACGCCGACCAAAAGCGCGGAGGATATCAAATGCCGCTATGGTTGCGCATTGAGGAGCCTTGCAGATACTAAAGAAATGGTTGAAGTTCCGGATGTGGGTAATCGTGGTTCACGCCAGCTTTCCAAACAAACTTTGGCAGAAGTGATAGAGCCACGTGCTGAAGAGCTTTATTGTTTGGTGCAGGCTGAGCTGCGGCGGAGCGGATTTGAAGAGTTGCTTTCATCGGGTATCGTAATAACCGGGGGGTCTGCTTCGCTACGCGGGATGGTGGAATTGGGTGAAGAAATATTCCATATGCCTGTGCGGCAGGGCTTGCCCAATTATCATGGCAATTTAAGGGAAGTAATCCATACACCTCGATATTCGACAGGGATTGGTTTAATTCTGGCAGGTATGCAGCAGATGCAGCATCAACATGGTTCAAGATTACAAGGAGGTTCTGCCAAGCAGATTTTCTCCAGAATGAAGGGGTGGTTCCAAAGAAACTTTTAATTAGAAATCTCAAGGGTTGTACTAACAGTCAGACAGCTTTAATTTCAATGTACTAAAGGAGAAACAATATGTTCGAAATCATAAATAACGAGACTCAAGAGGCGATCATCAAAGTTGTTGGTGTTGGTGGCTGCGGAAGCAATGCTGTGGATCATATGATCCAGAATGGAATGCAGGGCGTTGAGTTTATCAGTATGAATACTGATGCGCAGGCATTGAAAACTAATAAAGCTCCAACAATCTTGCAATTGGGTACAGGAATTACCAAAGGACTGGGCGCAGGCGCTAATCCTGAAATTGGACGTGAAGCTGCACTTGAAGATCGAGATCGTATCGCTGAATTGATACAGGGTGCGGATATGCTGTTTATTACCGCAGGCATGGGTGGTGGTACAGGTACAGGCGCAGCGCCGGTCGTGGCGCAAGTTGCGAAAGAAATGGGTATTTTGACCGTAGCGGTTGTCAGTAAGCCCTTTTCATTTGAAGGGAAGCGTCTGGTTGCAGCTAAGGCGGGCATGGAAGAGCTGTCACAACACGTTGATTCGTTGATTGTAATTCCTAACGACAAACTAATGATGGTATTGGGTAATGACATCTCCATGCTGGATGCATTCAAGGCAGCTAACGATGTGCTTCACGGTGCGGTAGCCGGAATTGCGGAGGTTATTAATTGTCCAGGCCTGGTTAATGTTGACTTTGCCGACGTCAGAACGGTCATGTCTGAAATGGGTATGGCAATGATGGGCTCAGCGATAGCTATGGGTGTTGACCGCGCAAGAGTGGCTGCGGAACGCGCCGTTTCGAGTCCATTGCTTGAAGATATTTCCTTGTCAGGCGCGCGTGGTATTTTGGTGAACATTACAGCCAGTCAAACGCTGAAAATGCGTGAAGTACATGAAGTAATGAATACGATTAAGGATTTGACAGCTGAAGATGCGACAATTATTGTCGGCACAGTTATCGATGAAAATATGACTGATAATTTGCGTGTGACGATGGTAGCTACCGGATTAGGCAGTCTTGTCGGCCAGAGCCAGAATCAGAATTCTCCATTAACCGTTGTGCATACGCGCACCGGAACCGATGACAGGGATTCTATTTTTTCTGCCGAGGAGCCAGCCGTTATGCGTACAGGCAGAAGAAGCAATGCTACAGTGGCAGCCATGCGGCAATCTGGTGTAGATCCTATGGATATTCCAGCTTTTTTAAGAAGACAAGCGGATTAATGAGTCTTGTTTTTCTGATCTTGAGAACGCATTACTGACTCGAGAGCGGTACATTGAAAAGAATAATTGATGCCCCGCTTCCTGTAGCGGGGATCTTTTATGAGCTTTGTGAAAACGCGCTGTGATAAAGAATGATCGAATAATTCACCTACAAATGTTTTCCTGGCGGTGTTTTGAACAAAATAGTGATAGTAGTTCTGCGTTGATGCATTTTTAGCACCTTAAAGCTCATTTCAGCTTTCCCTATCACTGTTAACAACCTTTTTTGTTTGATTATTTCTTACTACTGAAATAACCCTGTTTTTCCGTAAATTTGATTGATTAGGAGTAATTTGCCGAATTGTGGCGGTATTTCTTATAGCTTGACCGAGTTTAAAAATGGAAATTGCTCCGGTCAGATCCTTAGCCTGATTTTCCAGAGATTCCGCGGAAGCTGCAGCTTCTTCCACCAACGCAGCATTCTGTTGTGTAACTTCGTCCATTTGTGTAACTGCTTGATTGACCTGCTCGATACCTGAACTCTGTTCTTGGGAGGCTGCTGTAATTTCCGACATAATTTCAGCAACATGTTTAATCGAAGTAACGATTTCCTCCATAGTCTTGCCTGCTTCATTTACCAACTTGGTTCCATTTTCAACTTTTTCTACCGAGCTATCGATAAGGTTTTTTATTTCCTTAGCAGCCGCTGCGCTTCGCTGAGCCAGATTCCGAACTTCTGTGGCAACAACAGCAAACCCCCGGCCTTGTTCACCAGCACGAGCAGCTTCTACAGCGGCATTCAGAGCAAGAATATTGGTCTGAAAAGCAATTCCGTCAATTACACTTATAATGCTTGCAATCTTATTGGAGCTATCACTGATCAAAGACATTGTATTAACCACGTCATTCATCAACTGACCTCCCCGAAGCGCAATATTACTTGCGTCTGCCGAAAGGTGATCAGCCTGTCTGGCATTATCAGCATTTTGTTTTACTGTAGAAGTAAGTTCTTCCATACTGGATGCGGTTTCTTCAAGTGATGAAGCTTGCTCTTCTGTGCGTTGTGATAAATCCAGATTTCCGCTGGCTATTTCACTGGATGCTTGACGTACTGATTCAGCGCTGTTGCGAACATCTGAAACGGTCGCTCTGAGATTAATGCCCATTTGCATCAGGGATTTAATCAAAGCACCAAACTCATCCGAAAACTTATTGGTGATTTTGGTTTGCAGATCACCGGCGGCGAGTGTATTCGCTATTTCAATAGCTTTACTCAAAGGTTCCAGCGTATTTCGTCTTATCAAGAATCCAGCCAGGCACATTAATAAAGTGCCACTGATGGTGGTAGTGAGAATAAAATCATCTAACCATGAAGGTGTTGCTGTTTGCGTTAACCCCCACCAACCAGCACCTGCCGCGCTTAATAACGATAGTGTCGGTATAGACAAATAAAGTGCGATACGCTTACCCAAAGTCAGTTTAAGAAATGAGATAACTTTACCAATAAAATCGGTGCGAACAATGCCGCCATTTTCAATTTTCAGATTTCCAGCCGTCCCATTAATAAATTGACGATATATTGGTGCGACTGTTTCTATTACCTGGCGAGAGGGCTTTGTGCGAACAGACAAATAGCCAACAATAGATCCATTTTCTATTAGTGGTGTGGCATTGCCAAGAACCCAATAAAAATCTCCATTTTTACGGCGATTCTTAACTAGACCAGTCCATGGTTTGCCAGCTTGAAGTGTCCTCCATAAATCTTCAAATGCCTGTGGTGGCATATCAGGGTGACGCACTATGTTATGCGATTTACCTATCAGTTCATCTGCGGAAAATCCGCTAACTTCAATAAAAGTCTGATTTACATATGTGATGCGTCCTTTCGTATCAGTGGTAGATAAAATCAGGGTATCATCGTCAATAGGGTATTCGGTATTAGAAACTGGCAGATTTACTCTCATCGCTATTATCCTTCTTGTATTTATAAAATTCTGTGAGCAATGTAGCGACCCATATTTCACAAAATAAAATACTAGTAGCGAGAATATTGATCTAGATCAAACAGGATGCAAATAAAGTTTTGTAATAATATGGAGACCTAATGATTGACATCCCTGTTTTGTTACTCTGATCTGCGATCAGTTTAACCGCAGTAACAGTGCGCAAAAGGCCGGGATTTTACGCATTGAATTTTCTGAATGCTTATAAATGCAAAGCCGGTGTTGCCAAGAAGCATCTGACACTCAGTTTGAGCTGATCAGCTCATTTTTCCGCAAATTTGATTTAGTGGTAGCGGTGTCGAATTGTGACAGTATTACTTGTAGCCGACTACTGGGACGGAATGGCGACTACTTAACGATACTGATGAAATTTCTATTTTCATGAAGTGCGAGACGCAGCCCTAATTGCATCAATTCGTCCCAGGCATCTCCCTGTGTCACCCCTTTAATCATCCGATCTATTATTGCGGCATCGGATAAACCTCGCATCAACACTTGCAAGCTAATGCGCTTGGCTGCAGCTTGTACTGATTTTTGCCGGTTACCCCAGATTCTGGCGGTCTGCAGTAACTGGGAGGGTGGTTGAGCAGTGTCGAGGCCCTTGCGGATGATAATGAGTTGTCGTATTTGTTCAGTTAAGGTGGCGAGAATTAGTAGCGGAGCGATACCTTCAGCTTGCAAACCGGTCAGGATGCGGATAAAGCGTGAGGAATCCGCATTGATCATGGCATCTGATAATTGAAATGCATCATAGCGTGCTACATTCAGCACCGCATCCTTGATTTGCTCGAAAGTTAAATTACCTCTGGGATAGAGCAATGCGAGCTTCTGAATTTCCTGATGTGCGGCGAGTAAATTGCCTTCAACCTGATCCGCAAGAAATTGCAGCGTGGCAGAATCAGTTTTTTGTTGCTGTTTGTCAAGACGTTGCCCGATCCAAAGAGGTAGCTGGTTACGTTCTATTGGATAGACCTGGATTAGAGCGCCGGAGGTTTCAAGTGCTTTGAACCACCGCGTTGCTTGTCCTTGCTTATCGATCCGAGGTAGCGTGAGGAGCGTCAGCGTGTCCGGAGGCAACGTATTGCAATAGATCTCAATGGCTTTACCACCTTCCTTGCCGGGCTTGCCGGAAGGGATACGAATATCCATAATTTTGCGCTCACCAAACAAGGACCGGTTATTGCCGGCATTCAGCAAATCAGACCAATCGAAGCGCTGATCTACAGTGAATACTTCGCGTTCGGTATATTCATGCTGGTGCGCGTGAGTGCGGATCATGTCTGCAGCTTCCAGGATCAGCAACGGTTCGTTGCCAAATAAAGTGTAAAGAGATGCAGTTTGCTTTTGCAGGGATTGCGATAATTGCTCAAGCTTTATGCGCATGGTAAAGACACATTACACGAAACGATCACAGGATTACTGCGTGCTTTCAGCGGGAAACTTAATCGTCGATAAACGCCATAGAATTTGTTGAATTGCGTCGGATTGCATGTCTTTCAGCAATAACCTTTCTTCCGCTTCCTTAGCGAGGACTTGCGCATCCAGGAATGGTAGGACCCGGGTTAAGGATATTTCAGTATTGGGCACGATTTCTATGCCTTTGTTATCCAATACACGATAATTTACCCGGTAAATCAAATTAAAATCCCGTACGCGGCCACCACCGGACAAAGACAAAATAGCTCTTTCATTAAACGCATTGACGATATCCAGTGTTGCTTCGGCTTCTGCAGCGCTTTGAGATAAACGGGTCGTCGGCGTGGCTTTGATCATGCGCTCCATCTCTATGCCGATCGTATGTCCATCCGGCGCCGTAACATACATTGTCTTGAACGGTAGCGCGGTGGCTTGTCCGCGCAGCTTAAAACCGCAAGCTGTCAATAATAAGATTACAGTGATCAGAATAAGAAACTGCTGTTTATGTATTTTTACCATGACCCAGGGTGTGAATTATTCATACAACGATATTAACCAGTTTCTTAGGTACGATAATGATTTTTTTAATAGCTTGCCCATCAGTAAATTTCTGTACCTGTTCATTAGCCAGAGCGGCTTTCTCCACAGCTTCCTTCCCTGCATCCTGGGCGACACAGATTTGCCCGCGCAGCTTGCCATTGACTTGCACGATCAGTTTGATTTCGTCTTGCACCATTGCGGTATTGTCTGATTGGGGCCAAGGCTGCGCAAAAAGCTCGGTTCCCGGTCTGAGTTCATGCCAAAGTTCATGACAGATATGCGGCGCAATCGGAGACAGCAGCAGTACGATATTTTCCAAAGCTTCCTGCATCAGATTGCGACTGGCGGGATCGCTATCCTGACACCTTGCCAAGCCATTCATAAGTTCCATTACAGCAGCAATGGCGGTATTGAACGTGTGGCGACGCTCCAGGTCATCCGTTACCTTGACAATGGTTTGGTGCAGTTGGCAACGCAGATCCTTGAGTTCCGGGGATAACGCCTGATGTAAAGCGGGATCGATCTTGATTACACCAGACTGCAGATGGATATAAGCCTGTCGCCATAAGCGTTTGAGAAAACGATAAGCGCCATCGACACCAGCATCGGCCCATTCCAATGTTTGTGTCGGCGGGCTGGCGAACATCATGAACAGGCGGGCTGTGTCGGCGCCATACTCTTGCACCAGGTTTTGCGGATCAACGCCATTATTCTTGGACTTTGACATGGTGCCGATACCTCCCGATTCGACCGGCTGATTATCCGCCAGTAAA
The DNA here is from genome assembly GCF_900108305.1 of Nitrosomonas ureae. Lineage (GTDB taxonomy): Bacteria > Pseudomonadota > Gammaproteobacteria > Burkholderiales > Nitrosomonadaceae > Nitrosomonas > Nitrosomonas ureae_B. The sequence continues at coordinate 63,806 of NZ_FNUX01000013.1, read as the reverse complement.
ATTGCGCCGCAACGCTTGCCTTGCTCATCATGCTGAATCTGAACCTCGGAGGGATTGTAATAGACAATTCTTCCACTGCCAGTTTTGCGATAAAAAATTTCATTCAGCACCATGCCTTGGGTCAGTAGATTGGCAAACGGTTCATCCAGAGCCAATAAGCCCAGATCGCGCATGACCTTGCTCCAGAAACGCGAATACAGCAAATGCAAAATGGCGTGCTCAATACCCCCGATGTACTGATCAGCCGGCAGCCAGTAATTAACACGCTTGTCGGTCATTGCCTGGTGTTGATCCGGGCAGGCATAGCGTGCGTAGTACCAGGATGAATCTACAAAAGTATCCATCGTGTCGGTTTCCCGGCGCGCGGATTTGCCACATTTGGGGCAGGCGCATTCGTAAAAAGACGGCGTTTTTGCCAGCGGATTGCCGGAACCATCGGGCACCAGATCCTGTGGTAATACGACCGGCAGCTGATCGTCCGGTACGGGCACCACGCCGCAATCGGCACAATGAATCAGCGGAATTGGACAACCCCAGTAACGTTGGCGCGAAATACCCCAGTCGCGCAAACGATATTGCACGCGTTTATTGCCTAATCCTTTTTTCTCAAGGTCAGAAGCAATGGCATCTACTGCAGCGCTATGACCGAGATCATTGTATTTGCCTGAGTTGACGCAAACACCAATTTCTTTGCTTCCATACCATTCTTGCCAGTAAGAAGTAGAAAAGGGTGTATCGGTTCTACTGTCGCCTTGCCCGCTACCATCTCCAGAGCCTGTTCCGCCTCCGTATCCACTTTCCTCACCAAAGCCGTCTTCCCGACCTTTTGTAATTGCTTGTTTAATTGGAAGCTTATATTTCTTGGCAAACTCAAAATCGCGTTCATCATGCGCAGGAACCGCCATCACCGCACCTTCGCCGTATCCCATCAAGACATAATTAGCGACCCACACGGGTAACTTCTGTTCATTGAGAGGGTGGATTACGAATAAACCGGTATCCATGCCTTTCTTTTCCTGAGTGGCCAGATCCGCTTCCTTGGCGGAACCGAGTTTGCATTCCTGGATGAAAGCTTGCAGGGATGGATTGTTTTGAGCGGCATGCAGCGCAATCGGGTGTTCGGCGGCGACGGCCACGTAGGTTGCACCCATCAGCGTATCCGCGCGGGTGGTGAACACCTTCAAGTCTTGCGGCGTACCGGATGCGGTATCGGCGGGAAAGGTAATGTCGACGCCGTAGCTTTTGCCAATCCAATTGGCTTGCATGGTTTTGACTCGCTCCGGCCAGCCGGTCAGCGTATCCAGAGCATTAATCAGTTCGTCCGCATACTGCGTGATTTTTAAATAATACATCGGGATTTCGCGTTTTTCCACTGGCGCGCCGGTACGCCAGCCGCAGCCATCAATCACCTGTTCATTGGCCAGCACGGTTTGATCAATCGGGTCCCAATTGACCGTGCCGGTGGTCTGATACGCCAGTCCCTGTTCCAGCATGCGCAAAAATAGCCACTGATTCCAGTGATAATAATCTGGGTCACAAGTAGTAATCTCGCGTTCCCAGTCGATGCTCAATCCTAGGCTTTTGAGTTGCTTGCGCATGTAGGCGATATTGTCGTAGGTCCATTTGGCGGGAGAAACATTATTTTGCATCGCGGCATTTTCTGCAGGAAGGCCAAACGCGTCCCAGCCCATCGGTTGCAGTACGTTGAAGCCCTGCATACGGTGGTATCGTGACAATACGTCACCGATGGTGTAATTTCGCACATGTCCCATGTGCAGCTTGCCGGAGGGGTAAGGGAACATCGATAAACAGTAATACTTGGGTTTTCCGGGAGTTTCGATTGCTCTGAATGCGGATGCCTGTTCCCAATATTGCTGCGCGTTTTTTTCGATTTCCTGGGGATGGTATTTTTCTTGCATGACCGTGGAGTTTTGCTTTTACTTAAGATAGCTAATTATAGCGTGAAGTATTTAGATGGAATGTGTCTATTATTGGCACTTGTTGGCAGAAGTGAATTCGGTTGATCTTATGAGGGATTATTTTTAGCACAATGATCCCGGTCAGAGCATTCACTCTAAATGCGTCACTTCAATATTCTAAGATCGACTACGTTCTAAAACAGATGCAATCGCCTTAATCAATAGGATTAATCCAGCCGAAAGCCGATTTTAAGTTTTACTTGATAGTGTGCGACTTTGCCATCAATGATATGCCCGCGTGTTTCCATTACTTCAAACCAATCCAGGTTACGCACGCTTTTGCCAGCTTTCGCAATCGCCAGTTGAATGGCATCATCACTGCTTTTGGTTGACGAGCCAACTATTTCGATGATTTTATAAACATGATCGCTCATTTTTGATCTCCTATGCTATTGTTGAGAATTGAGTTATATCATATTCTTGATTATCCGCTGTATTAGTCTTTTTGTTTATTATTAACTAAAAGAATTTGCATGACCTTGTGATTGAACGTTGTATCATCATAGAATCGAATAAAAAATCTCACTGATCCAATGTATGGAGAATATTAATCATGATGTTTAGATTATCGCTAATTTTATTTATTATCGTTTCACTTGCGGCTTGTGCGACCACGCCGACAGGAAGAAGCCAGCTGGCTTTTATGTCTGACGGTGAGCTTGATGCAATGGGGTTACAGGCATTCACGACGATGAAGAGTGAAAAATCAATTAGCCAGAATACACAAGAAAATCAGTTTGTACGGTGTATTGCAAATGCTATTACTCGTGAAGTTGGGGGCGATTGGGAAGTGGTGGTGTTTGAAGACAGCACGTTGAATGCTTTTGCTTTGCCGGGAAACAAAATCGGCGTTCATACCGGACTGGTTGATCTTGTCGATAATCAAGATCAGTTAGCTACCGTGATCGGTCATGAGATTGGCCATGTGCTGGCGAAACACAGCAATGAACGGATGTCGCAGAAATTGGGTGCGCAAATGGGGATGTCCATCATCTCGGCGGTTGCCGCTCCAACTACACCTATGGGGCAAACCGCATTAGGTTTGCTTGGAGTAGGTGCGCAATACGGTTTGATAATGCCTTTTAGCCGTTTGCATGAAAGTGAAGCCGATGCAATGGGTATTGAATTAATAGCGAAGGCCGGATTTAATCCTGAAGAAAGCGTTACATTATGGCAGAAAATGGCACAGGCTAGTCAAGGCGAGCAGCCGGCTGAATTTCTGTCGACTCATCCGTCTCATGAAACCCGTATTGATGATTTGCGGGCACTCTTACCGAAAGCTAATAAAATAATGCAGCAAGCACATGCAGCCGGTAAGAGACCAAATTGCAAAAAATAGGAACTTATTGTCTAGGCTCTGATTCATGTGCCGGGAAATCCAGTTCAACTTTTGCGCCGTCTGGGTCATGACAGAATAATTGCCAGATTTCCAATCCTTTGAGGCGTTGCAATTCATAATCGATATTGTATTGTTTTAAGGTATCAATCGTGGCTTGCAGATTGGATGCGGTAAAAGCCATGTGGTCTATGACTCCCGCGGGGTTGATAGGCATAGATCTGCCCGCCATGATATGCAGTATTGCCCGATCCCCAACATAAAGCCACGCACCTGGAGATGCAAGGGGTGGACGATAGCCTTCTTTAAGTCCCAGGATATTGATGTAAAAAGCCTTGCTCTTTTCTAAATCGCTGCTTAATACGGTGAAATGATTCATATCTATTGCAGTCATTTCTTATTTTTTCCTATAAAATATATAGTTATATAACGTGGCGTTACGTAGTGAGCTAAACGAATAAATAAAATCGAAACGTTCCAGGAATTCATTTGACTGGATCTGTAAGTCAATAATCTTCTTCCAGCAATTATTCATACTACAGTAATTATTCATACAAATATAAGGTGATTTTGTTTGCCTATTCCACGTTTGATTGATTGCTGATTCAAATAGAATCAGCAAACTCATTTAAGAAAGAATTTCTTTTTCCGTAAAGCATAACCTGCGAACTAGCAGAAAGTTCGTGTTTTTCATATATAAAATGGGGTGAGATTTATGCTGCAAGAGCGACCAGCAGGTTCAACAGTTAGCCACTTTATTAATGAATTTCTGACTTTCCGCTTGGGAAATGAAGAATATGGAATAGAAATCCTCAAGGTGCAAGAGATTCGTGGCTATGATGCTATTACTAAAATTGCCAATGCGCCTGATTTCATCAAAGGTGTAGTCAATTTGCGCGGGATCGTTGTACCGATTATCGATATGCGGATTAAATTCGAGTTGAGCGACGTAACGTATGATCAATTTACCGTGGTAATTATATTAAATGTATCCGGACGCGTCGTAGGAATCGTAGTGGACGGTGTATCAGATGTGATTACTTTGGAGGCCGAACAGATGCGGCCTACACCGGGATTGGGTTCAGTAATTGACACTGAATATATTATGGGGCTTGGTGCCGTCGGTGAACGCATGCTGATATTGATAGATATCGAGAAACTAATGAACAGCGATGGTATGGAGTTGATTGAGCCAGGCATGAATTAACGAGATTCTGAAAAGCTTTTCTACAGATTTGGAACGGATAGTGGATTTTTAACGGAGGTTTTTATGTTGAAAGATATGACGATAAAGTCGAAATTGGCATTGGTAATAGGCATGTTGTCGGTATTGCTGGTGGGTGTTGGCGCCTTGGGCTTGTATGGTATTGACCAATCCAACGATGGGTTAAAGACAGTTTATGAAGATCGTACAGTGGTTCTGGGAGATTTGAGTTTGGTACTTGATCGAATGCATCGTGTCCGTCTCAATGCAGTGATGGCAGCCAATATCCAAGATGTTGCGGTTGCTAAGCAGCGTGCTGCAATGACAGCAGAAAGAGATGCTGAAATTAATGCCACTTGGCAGAAATTCATGGGTACCATCTTGACGCCTGAAGAGGAAAAGTTAGCCAATACCTTTTCACAGCAATGGCCGATATATAAGGAATCCCGTGACCGTACAATAAATCTGGCCTTGGCAGGGAATTTTGAGGCTGCTGCTGATAATACTACAAATGATGCGGTGCCAAAGTTTGATGCTGTGCATCAAACTATGTTTGATTTGATTGAATTGCAATCAAAAGTTGCGGGTCAGGAATATGCAGAAGCGCAAAGCAATTTTAATTTTGTGTTTACGATGACCAGTATAGCTATAGGATTGGGCGTGGTTCTGGCGATTATTACTGGCCTGCTTTTGATTCGAGCCATTCTTGGTCCGTTAAATGAAGCCATTGCGGTTGCTGACGCAGTGGCATCGGGTGATTTGACCAGCCGCATTGAGGTCAATTCAACGAATGAAACTGGCCATTTGCTTCAAGCACTTAAAACCATGAATGAAAACTTGATTGATCTGGTGAGTAAAGTGCGTACAGGGACTGATCAGATTGCAACGGCTTCTGGTGAGATTGCCTCAGGTAATTCTGACTTGAGTCAACGTACTGAAGAACAGGCATCCAGCCTGGAGGAAACTGCATCTTCAATGGAAGAATTGACTTCCACCGTGAAGCAAAATGCCGATAATGCGCGCCAAGCCAATCAACTGGCGGCAGGAGCATCTGAAGTTGCGGTAAAAGGCGGGGCTGTCGTTGGTCAGGTAGTGCAAACCATGAGCGCCATTAATGAAAGCTCCAAGAAAATTGTCGACATTATCAGCGTCATTGACGGTATCGCATTTCAGACTAACATTCTGGCGTTGAATGCTGCAGTAGAGGCGGCCCGCGCGGGTGAACAGGGACGTGGTTTTGCGGTAGTCGCGACGGAAGTGCGTACCTTGGCACAACGCTCAGCGGCGGCGGCGAAAGAAATCAAGGAATTGATCAGTGATTCAGTAGCTAAAGTGGAAGATGGCACGCGCCTGGTGGATGAAGCGGGTGCCACGATGGATGAGATTGTAACTTCGGTTAAGAGAGTAACCGATATCATGAGCGAGATTTCTGCAGCTTCAAATGAACAGAGTTCAGGGATTGAACAAGTCAATCAGGCTGTAACGCAGATGGATGAAGTTACTCAGCAAAATGCGGCACTGGTCGAAGAAGCTGCAGCAGCGGCGGAATCAATGAATGATCAGGCGCAGGCTCTGACTCAGGCGGTCAGTGTCTTCAAAGTGTTTGGCAGAGCTGGCCATGCGCAGGGTATGCCAATTAAAAGAAGTAATCGTACTGCATCAATCGCCAAGTTGCCGAATCGAGGCTCTGCGAAGAAGGTGGCGGTTAAATCCAACGATGATTCCGCATCAACTCAGCCTCGCAAAGTGGCGTCTGGTGGTGGGGATGATTGGGAAGAGTTTTAGTGCAACTCATTGCACTAACATAAATTCAGCCGCTACGGCTGAGTAGCCGTACTAAAAGAATCTGGATATGGCGCCACTCAGTAATTGAGTGGCGCTTTTTTATTCAATCTGAGAACACAATATCGTACTCTCTTTCAAATTAAAATTTTGCTTGGCAATTACACCATCACTGTATTTTAAATTTGTGAGCGGGATTTAACCATATCGCTATTGGAATGTGGCAAAAGTCACAGTCATAGTTTGGATATAAGGGTAAATTCCTTCTCTGTTTTCATCTTCAAAAATACTCAGTAGGTATACACTTAAAATCAGTTATCGCAATATTGAAACCGGATGTAAAAATGTATCGATACCTGTACTGAGGAAGATGTTTTGCATCCGAATGTTGATTGCGATGGATGATTTTATGACGAGGCCCTTTAATCCCTATTGCTTGCAATAGGGATTTTTTTATCCGTTTTAGTCATTTACCAAGACAGGTGTTATTGCAAGCTGTTGACCAATCGTATTGGCTGCCAGCCTGGCAACGGTTGTACCCGGATAAGGGCCAACATGTATTTTGTATAATCCCTTATTCTTGGTAATACTCACGGTATCTTTGAGTGCTGGAAGTCTCTTATGTATTTGAGAAAGAAAATTCTGCGCATTATCTGATGAGCCGAATGCAGCCAGCTGCAAATAGACCATGCTCATTTCTGTATTACTATCGGCAACAGGCAGCGAGAGAGATGATTGAGAAGCTGTCAGTACATCTTGTGCACCATTCGGTATGATGCTCTCAACTTCAACCTGGCCGCTACCACCAGCTAATATTCCCAATTTATATGCAGCAGTATAAGAAAGATCGATAATACGGTCAGAAAGAAATGGACCGCGATCATTCAAACGCACAATCACCGACTTGCCACTCTCCAGATTGGTGACACGGGCATAGCTAGGCAGCGGCAATGTGGGGTGAGCTGCCGTCATTGCATACATGTCATAAACCTCTCCCACGGCTGTATTGTTGCCATGATAGCGACGTCCATACCATGAAGCAACTCCACGTTTCCTATAAGGCTCCAGGTTGGTCATGGGTTTAAAATGTTTTCCTAATGCGACATAAGGCTGCATATTGGCTGCACGCAATGGTTCAGCCTTAGGCACGGCATCCGGAACGAGATGCAGATTGGGTGGAGGATTATCTTCCGGACCATCGTCCAAATAGTATCCGCCTCCCCGTCTGGTGATTCCACCTGTGCTAATACCAGATAATTTGGTTGCGGTTGTTTCTTTCTGTCCTTGTGCACTGTTACTGCTATATTGTGGCGTACTGTTGCATGCGGCCAATAATCCAAGAATTAATACCAGCACCAATCCAAAAATTGATCGGAACAGTACAGAAAAATATTTATACATCTTAAAAAGTGAAGGATCAGGATTTGTCATGTTTTTACTAGTTTAGGATGTGTCTGAATACTCATTAAAATACCAAAGCCTAGCAGCATCGTGACCATGGATGTGCCTCCATAACTCATCAGTGGAAGCGGCACACCTACAATCGGAAGGAGACCGCTTACCATTCCCATATTAACAAATATATAAGTGCAAAAAGTCAGTGTAATCGATCCTGAGATCAAACGCGTAAACTGTGTTGATGCATTTGCCGTAATTGCTATACACCGCCCGATTACCAGCAGATACAGTAATAATAATACAGTATTTCCAATTAGCCCAAATTCTTCTGAAAAAACAGCAAAAATAAAGTCGGTGCTTTGCTCTGGCAAAAAATCCAACTGAGTTTGCGTACCATTTTGCCATCCTTTGCCTACGATTCCGCCGGAACCGATTGCAATGGAAGATTGAATGGTATGATAGCCGGCCCCCAAAGGGTCTTGCGTTGGATCAAGCAATGTCATGATGCGTTGTCGTTGATAATCGTGCATCACCGACCAAAGTATCGGCAAGCTTGCGGCCGCAGCCGTCACTAATCCGACAATAATGCGCCAAGACAATCCGGCTAGAAACAGAACATAAAAACCGCTGGCAGCAATTAACAAGGCGGTTCCCAAATCCGGTTGTCGCAAGATCAATAGAACAGGCAACAATAATAATATCGTTGCGCCTAAATAATCTCTCAAACGTAAAGTAATTTCATGCTTATCAAAATACCACGCCATCATCAACGGTAGCGCGATTTTCATTAGTTCGGATGGCTGGATTCGAGTAATACCGATGCTAAGCCAGCGCCTGGCGCCATTGTTTATTTCACCGAACAATGCAACGCCGATAAGTAAAATCAACCCCAACATGTACATCGGTAATGCCAAGCGCATTATTTGTTGCAGGGGAATATTTGCAATCAGCCACATGATTACCAGCGCTATCAATATATTGATCACTTGATTGCTGACTCTGGTTATATTTCCGCCGGTAGCGCTATACAACACAATCAGTCCTATCGTCATCAGTATGAGGATTCCCGCCAACAGAAAGTTATCTATATAGCGCGTAAGGTAGTACCAAATTTTTCTGATTTCAATCATGCATCATGTATGCTGGCTGATAATTAATTGTATATTGATTGATTCTTCTCAGAGATGATCGTGCACGTGATTTCTGATCGGATCAATCAGATGCGCAAGATCTGTTTCAGGTAATTTACCCAATAAAAAATAATCAAATACTTGTCTTGCAATAGGCGCTGCTGTTGAGCCACCGGTGCCCGTATTTTCGACTAAAATTGCCAAAGCAATCATGGGGTTTTCTGCTGGTGCGTAGGCGATAAACATTGCATGGTCGCGATGACGCTCATTGATCAGTTTTTCATTGTAGCGTTCTCCCTGTTTAATACCGACAACTTGTGATGTGCCGGTTTTGCCAGCAAAAGTATAGTCCGCATTAGCGCCTGCTTTTGCAGCCGTTCCTCCAGGGCGGGTAACATCTACAAGCGCACTTTTAACAACCTCAAGATTTTTAGGCTTAAGATTTAAACTATAAAGCAGTTTTGCGGAAACATCTTCAACTTCCCCGGTTTGACTGTTCTGAATTTGTTTAACCAAACGGGGTAAATAGGCTTTACCATCATTTGCGATGATCATCGTGGCAAAAGCGAGCTGAAGGGGTGTCGTCAAATTGTATCCCTGTCCAATGGAAACTGAAATAGTATCTCCGGCATACCATTTTTGTTTATGTTGTCTCATTTTCCAGGCGGAAGATGGCAATAACCCGGATACCTCTCCTTCAATGTCAATACCAGTTTTCCTTCCTAATCCAAATTGACTGATAAAATTGTGGATATTGTCTATTCCGAGATCGTTGGCAAGACTGTAGTAATAGGTATCGCAAGAAACAACTAACGATTTGTGCAAATCGACTCTGCCATGTCCACCTGGTTTCCAGTCCCGGTAGCGTCGACTAACGCCAGGCAGGGAAAAATATCCGGGATCACTCATGCTGTATTCGGCGGTGCGTTTTCCCAGCTCAAGTGCGGCAAGCGCCATAAAGGGCTTAAAGGTTGATCCTGGAGGATACACACCTCGCAGTGCCCGGTTATTGAGAGGGCGATCGATTGAATTGTTAAGCAAATTCCAGTTTTCCTGATCAATTCCGCCGATAAAAAGATTATTGTCGTAACCCGGTTTGCTGACGAAAGCAAGGACTTCCCCATTATTGGGATCCAAAGCAACCAGTGCACCACGGCGATCACCGAATGCCATTTCAGCAACTTCCTGCAGGCCAAGATCTAACGTAAGAATTAAATTATTGCCGGGCGTGGGCGGTGTTCGTGACAAAACTCGAATGGAACGGCCCGCTGCGTCTGTTTCTACTTCTTCAAATCCTGTAATGCCATGTAATTGTTTTTCATAACTCTGCTCAATACCAATTTTGCCAATGTGATGAGAGCCGCGATAATTATGAAGTTCGCCATTACTTTCCAGTTGCTCGAGATCTTTATCATTGATACGACTGATATAGCCAACAACATGTGAAACCATCTCCTTCTCGGGATATTGACGGTATACCTGGGCCTTGATTTCGATACCAGGAAAACGGTAGCGATTTGCTGCAAAAGTTGCAATCTCAACCTCTGTTAAACGATGCCTGATAGGTAGGCTTTTGAATCGCTTGCTCTCTTTTAGCAATTTTTTGAACCGCTGACGATCAGTCGGTGTGATTTCAATGATCGCCGCCAATTCATTCAGTGTCGTTTCAAGATCCTGAATTTTACTGGGCACAATTTCCAACGTATAGGCTGAATAATTTTGTGCCAGTATCCTTCCATTTCGATCAGAAATCAACCCACGATAGGGAACCAGTGGCGCAATGGAGATACGATTCGCTTCCGCCAGCGTATGATAGTGTTCCTGCTGAGCAACCTGCAAGAAATAGAAGCGTGCATAAAGCAACAGGAACAGAGCAAGAACAAAGCCTGTGCTGATAGTAAGACGCATACGGAATTTGCGCAGCTCAACCGGATGATTTCTTAGTTCTACGTGTTGTTTCATAACGCATTAGAGTCTGGTTTTGGCCTTAATAGCAGGGTTATCAGGAAGGAGGCCGGCACCCATAGCAAGGCACCTGTGACAGTAGCAAGAAAATATCTCCAGCCAGGCAGTGCTGATCCGTTCGATAATGCTATCAGAATGATGACTATTTGCATTATGAGCAAGAAAAAGCCAATTTGGGGTGCTTGTTTTAGCAAACTGAATAATCGTAAACGCCGGCCAAAAATTAGCGTCAGATAAAAAATGACGCAATAGGCCAAAGCATGTTGTCCCAGTATTCCGGCATTGCCAACATCTACCATCAATCCCATGCCAAATGCCACGCTCATGCTCAATTTGTACGGATGATTGACATTCCAGTAGGTTATTGCCAGCGCTACAAAATCAGGGCGCGAGATTAAAAGATCACCTTGCAATGGCAGAAAATTGAGTATGAGCCCGATTATCAGACTTATGGCAATAGACCAATTACTGGCAGGCACATACATATCCTGCCTCAAGTAGTTTTCTTTAATTGAATTATTTTCTTTAATTCGTTCCGGATCCAATTGTTGACATCTCTTGGGAATCATTAGATTCTGTTTGCGCCAAAGACAGAACTAAAACTTGCCGATTCCGATCCACACCAGCGATCGGCGTACTGGTAACAAGCGCAAAATCACCCATGGGGTCCTGCTCGATCTTGAGCACGGTTGCAACAGGAATCCCCGGAGGATACACTCCTCCAATTCCTGAGGTAACTAATAAATCATCTTGCTGAATATCCGTATTTACCGATAAATAACGCAATTCCAGTTCATTGTTTTTGCCAGTTCCGGATATGACAGATCGCAGACCATTGCGCACAACCTGGATCGGAACCGCGTGATCTTTATCTGTCAGGAGCGTTACTTCAGACGACAAGGGATATAACCGGGTAATTTGTCCGATGATACCCTTATCATCAATCACCGCCTGACCCAACTCAATATCGTGATAACTACCCTTATTCAGGGTGATTTTATGATTAAACGGATCACGCGGAGTATACTGAATTTCAGCTAATACCACTTTTGTTTTGGTAGTGGTTTCGATTTCCTGTATTGCACCTAACAATCGGCGTAAGTGCGTATTTTCAGCTTCCAGCGCGGCCAGTCTCAGCAACTGTTCACGACGCTCCAGATAAAGCTGTCTCAATTTGATATTCTCTTCGAGCAAATTGAAACTGGTAATAATTTTTTCAACTTGATCATAGATATCCGCAGGAGCATAAGCCATTCTTTGTAACGGAAATATAATCACGCCAATGGCTTGGCGCAGCTGAGGAAAATATTTGAAATGCGTATCTTCTGCAATCAGCAAGCAGGATAGCATCGCAAATATAAACAATCGTGCAAGCGGGCCCGGACCATGCCTGAAAAACTGTGGTGCTGTTTCCATTACGTTCCGTCTTCAAGAGAAAGACTTAATTTTGTACTAGAAAGAAAATAAAAGTAAATAATAACTAGGCACGAATTAGTCGCGAGCAAAAATGCCAATGGATCGATCCATATTCTCCAACGCGATTCCGGCTCCCCGTACTACGCAGGTCAGCGGATCATCGGCAACAATGACCGATAAACCGGTTTCTTCCATTAATAATCGATCAACATCACGCAGCAAAGCTCCCCCCCCGGTCATCACCATGCCTTTATCAGCAATATCCGCACCCAATTCCGGCGGAGTATGTTCCAAGGCCGATTTAACTGCACTGACAATACTATTGATCGGTTCAGACAGCGCTTCCAGAATTTCATTGCTGGAAATTGTGAAGCTACGCGGTATTCCTTCCGCAAGATTGCGGCCTTTTACTTCAATTTCCCTTACTTCGGAGCCGGGAAACGCTGAGCCGATTTCTTTCTTAATGATTTCCGCAGTAACTTCACCGATCAGCATGCCATAATTGCGACGAATATAATTGATGATGGCTTCATCAAATTTATCTCCTCCAACACGTACAGAATTGGAATAGACGATACCGCCCAGAGAAATAACGCCTACTTCTGTAGTGCCGCCGCCGATGTCAACCACCATCGAACCAGTCGGAGATTCCACTGGAAGGTCGGCTCCCAATGCAGCCGCCATCGGTTCCTCGATCAGCTCAACCTTGCGTGCGCCAGCGCCATAAGCTGCTTCACGAATAGCCCGACGTTCCACCTGCGTGGAACCATAGGGGACACAAATAACAATACGCGGATTGGCGGAAAATAGGCGTGGCGGATTCACTTTGCGGATAAACATCTTGAGCATTTGCTCCGTCACGGTAAAATCTGCAATCACACCATCTTTCATAGGACGGATTGCGGTAATGTTACCCGGAGTGCGTCCCAGCATTTGCTTGGCTGCGAGACCCACCTGCTGGATCATTTTTTTGCCGTTGGCTCCACTTTCTTCGCGAATAGCCACTACTGAGGGTTCATCCAGTACAATACCTTGGCCATGGACATATATCAGCGTATTGGCTGTGCCCAAATCAATCGCCATATCTGTTGAGAAGTAGCTTCCAAGAATACTGTTGTTCAAGAAATTAAACATAGTGGCAATATCCAATATTAGTAATTATGCTGAGAGCGAATAATAAATAAAACCATCAAAAAATAATACGCCAGTTAAACTGCGGCATGATACCCTAATACTTCTTTGAATATAAGGTTACCTATTTAAAATGACTTTATCTGTTAGTGATGTAAAACGGATTGCTGATCTTGCCTATATCGAGATTAGCGATAACGAGGCTAAAGAGGCTTTGGGTCAGTTATCCGGTATTTTTGATCTGATAGAAACCATGCAAGCAGTGGATACTTCAACAGTTGAACCCATGTCTCATGCGCAAAATGTCCTGCAACGCCTCCGCGACGATGAGGTCACTGAAACTGATCAGCACGAATTATATCAATCGATCGCACCACAAGTCGAAGCCGATCTCTATCTGGTTCCACAAGTCATTGAATAGGCACGTAGTGGGGATGAGTTCAGAGAATTTCATAGAACCATAAGAACAGCCATTATACGCAACAATTTATTTTTCCTTAATCAGTAAATCCATGTTTAATGCCAGTCTTAAACAACTCTCAACCCAGCTTGCCGAAAAAAAATTTTCCAGCACTGAACTAACCACCCAATTCTTGCAGCGCATTAAACAACTCAATCCTGAATACAACGCTTTTATTACGGTCAACGAAGAAATGAGCCTTGCGCAGGCAAAGGCGGCAGACAAAATGATTGCCGCGGGGCAGGCCGGTCCATTAACCGGAATTCCAATTGCGCAGAAAGATATTTTTTGCGCCAAAGGCTGGCTGACTACATGCGGCTCAAGAATGCTGTCAAATTTTATTTCACCGTATGATGCCGGCGTCATTGAACGTTTCAATCAGGCTGGCGCGATCAATATCGGTAAAACCAACATGGATGAGTTCGCCATGGGATCAAGCAATGAAACATCCTATTATGGCATGGTAAAAAACCCCTGGGATATTGCGGCGGTGCCCGGCGGCAGCTCAGGCGGCGCGGCGTGCGCCGTTGCGGCCCGGTTAGCACCCGCGGCAACCGGTACCGATACGGGTGGTTCGATCCGTCAGCCTGCCGCATTATGCGGTATCTCCGGAATTAAACCGACCTACGGACTGGTATCGCGCTATGGCATGATTGCCTTTGCCTCTAGTTTGGATCAGGGTGGGCCGATGGCTAAATCAGCCGAAGATCTGGCGTTATTGCTGAATGTCATGACCGGGTTCGATCCGCGTGATTCCACCAGCCTGCAGCGCGATGCAGAGAATTACTCACAGGATTTGCAGAAACCTTTGGCCGGTTTGCGCATTGGCCTGCCGAAGGAATATTTTGCCGAGGGTATGAGCCAGGATGTCGCAAACGCGATCGAAAAAACATTAATTGAGTATCGTAAATTGGGTGCGCAGACTGTCGAAGTTTCATTACCCAATGCACCATTGTCGATTCCGGTTTATTATGTATTGGCGCCTGCAGAAGCATCGAGCAATTTATCCCGTTTCGATGGGGTACGCTACGGTTACCGTGCCTCATCGTACAGCGATCTGGCGGACATGTACCGCAAAACGCGTGCACAAGGTTTTGGCGCGGAAGTGAAGCGACGAATTCTCATCGGTACCTATGTGCTGTCGCATGGCTATTACGATGCCTACTATATCAAGGCACAGAAATTGCGCCGCCTGATCGCACAGGATTTTATTGCAGCCTACAAACAATGCGATATCATTATGGGGCCTACCGCTCCTACCGTCGCATTTAATCTGGGAGAAAAAAGCGGCGATCCGATCCAAATGTATTTATCGGATATCTATACCAGTGCGGCAAACCTGACCGGAATGCCGGCGATGTCGATCCCGATCGGTTTTGGTGACAAAAACCGGCCCATCGGCTTACACATCATGGGTAATTATTTTAAGGAAGCGCAAATGCTTAATATTGCACATCAATATCAATTGGTGACAGACTGGCATTTGAAGTCGCCTGTTTAAAGCTATCGTTCATTCATGGAATCAGTCATCTAGCCGGAAATCATCATGCAGTGGGAAATCGTCATCGGTCTGGAAGTGCATGCTCAACTTTCGACGCAATCTAAAATCTTTTCGGGCGCATCCACCGCTTATGGCGCGCCGCCGAATACCCAGGCGTGCGTCATCGATTTGGCATTGCCCGGTGTTTTGCCGGTACTCAACAAGGGCGCGGTTGAGCGGGCAATCAGATTTGGCTTGTCAGTGGGTGCCAAAATCAATTCGCCATCCATTTTCGCGCGCAAAAATTATTTTTATCCTGATTTACCGAAAGGTTATCAAATCAGTCAATACGAATTACCGGTGGTGCAAGGTGGCAGCATTCAGATTCAGATGGATGGCGCAGACAAAAACATTCGCCTGACTCGCGCGCATCTGGAGGAGGATGCCGGAAAGTCGCTGCATGAGGACTTTCATGGCATGAGCGGGATTGATCTGAATCGGGCCGGCACACCGTTGCTGGAAATTGTTTCTGAGCCGGATATGCGCAGCAGTGCGGAAGCCGTAGCCTACGCGAAAACACTTCATGCTCTGGTGCGTTGGATCGGCATTTGCGATGGAAATATGCAGGAAGGTTCTTTCCGTTGCGATGCCAATGTTTCGGTACGTCCACGCGGTACGGAAAAACTTGGCACGCGTTGTGAAATCAAGAATCTGAATTCATTTCGTTTTCTTGAGAAAGCGATCGATTATGAAGCCAGAAGGCAAATTGAAATCCTGGAAGACGGCGGCGCCATTCGGCAGGAAACCCGTCTGTACGATGCCAGCAAAGATGAAACGCGAACCATGCGCACCAAGGAAGATGCCAACGATTACCGGTATTTTCCCGATCCAGATTTATTGCCGCTCGAAATTCCTGCAAGCTGGATTGATCAGGTGCGATCAGCCTTACCGGAATTGCCACAAGTGCGACGGGATCGTTATATGTCCGAGTTTGCGCTATCTGCTTATGATGCCTCCGTCTTAACCAGTTCGCGTGAAACCGCGGATTATTTCGAGTCAACTATCAGGCAATTGCCTGCGCAGGAAAAATTGTGTGCCAACTGGATCATGGGCGAGATCAGCGGACAATTGAACAAAGAAGGGCTTGAAATCAGCGCATGCCCAATTACCCCTTCCCAACTTGCTACGCTGCTGAAGCGCATCAGTGATGGCACCATTTCCGGTAAGGCTGCTAAGACGGTATTTGAAAGCATGTGGAATGGTGAGCTGGAGAAGAATGTCGATGCCATTATTGCCGCTAAGGGGCTGAAACAGATTTCCGACGATAGCGCCATTGAGAAACTGGTCGATCAAGTGCTGGCTGCTAATGCGCAGCAAGTCACAGACTATCGCAACGGCAAAGAAAAAGCCTTCAACTCACTGGTCGGTCAGATCATGAAAGCAACGCATGGGAAAGCCAATCCGGCACAGGTGAATGTTATTCTGAAAAAGAAACTGGAGGGATAGCGGTTGATATTTGAATATCAATTTAAGCCTGGTCACCAGGCTCAGATCCAATAAGGCACTATAAGCTACCAATGTTTTTTTACTTTATTCCAGCGATAAAGTGCAGCTGCGAATAAATTATAGCCTAAGCTGCATACCTGCCTGACAATCGGCATTCCAAACACGCTCGCCTTCCAGCGCTCATGCGCAGATGTTCGCCAGATTGCCAGAAAGGCATCGAAACCGATATGAAGATTGCCTGATTCATCAATAACATGCAGGCGCTCACGAACAAACTCAATATCCGAGCTGACTTCGGAAACAAGCGCGCGATGCGTGTGAATGTCATTCCATTGCATTTCACAACAACTTTCTTTGCCCATCTGAGCTTCAATTCCAGCTTTGCATACCGGACAGGCTGAGTTGTAATACACTTTTATTTTTGGTTGACTTGTCATAGTGATTTTTCACGATAAATAGCGAGAAGAATGGGAATCTTCCTTTGTGCACATCATTAAACCTCCGATGGTGGTGTGCTGTTAAAAATGACGGCAGGCCTTTAACGGATTACCGAATATATAGAAATCTTCTATAACCGGCAGCGTAACAGAAAAGATTGGGCTATCTATCGCCAGCACAATTTTCGCAGCGATATTATTCAAATCTACACGGCACTTAAACCAATGCTTCATTTTTGACAGCACAACTCAAATCTGCTATTGCTGATATTCATACTTATATTGGTTGCTATAACACTCAGTGTATTCATGCAACCATATGATGATATAACACCGGTAGAATTTTAAAAACGAGCGAATGAAGTATCCGGTTCTGTTTGACCCAACAAGCATGCATTAATTTTTGGCAATCAAAGGTTATAAAACCGGTGTGACCTTGATTACCATAAATTCGAACCAGGAGAATGTTATCAATATGAAAGAGTTCGGATTTTCAGCCCGTACACGAAATATACTTCGTGACGCCCATGATACGGAATTACTATGCTCCGAGTTGTTCAGCATTGAGCAATTAAAGCGTCATGGGATCATGTTGGCCGGACGATACAAGATCAATCCCAACCCTGGACCCGACCGGTTATTACCACGATTAGCGGACAATGAGCGGGTTATTTCTGCGGCGTATGACATTGTAACTGTGGCAATTGCACCGGGACAACGAATCATTTCCGCAGAGGCTTGGTTGCTGGATAATTTTTATCTGATCGAGCAGCAGATCAATCAAGCGCGTCGACATTTACCACGCGGGTACAGCCGTCAGTTGCCGCGGTTGGCGAATAGCTCGTCAGCTGGTTTCCCGCGCATCTATGACCTAGCATTGCAACTCATCTCCCACATGGATGGCCGTATCGATAAGGAAAACGCTACTCAGTTTGTCGCTGCCTACCAGACTGTTGAACCGCTCAAGCTAGGTGAGTTATGGGCATTTCCGATCATGTTGCAATTGGCGCTATTAGAAAATATTCGCCGGGTTGCGCTACGTATTGCCCGTCGACGCGAAGAGCTCAATGCAGCTATCAGTTGGGCGGATCGTATGCTCGCGACCGCAGAAAAGGAGCCAAAACAACTGATTCAGTTGCTGGCTGAGTTTGCAAATGCCGACGTGCCTCTGACCGCACCGTTTGTGGAGGAGTTTTATGCTCGACTCCAGGCTCAAGGGCCAGCAATGGCATTTGTTCAAACCTGGGTCGAGCAAAAATTGTTAGAACAAGGGATAACGGCAACTCAATTGTCAGAAGTGGCTGGTCGAACGGCAGCAGCCAATCAGATTTCCATTGCCAACAGTATTGGTAGTCTGCGTTTTATTGGTACCATGAATTGGAGAAATTATGTCGAATCGCTCAGCGTTGTCGAGGAAACATTACGTGAAGATCCTGCGGGGATGCATATTTTCCAGGATTTCGCCACTCGCGACCGCTATCGGCATGTCATTGAGGATGTGGCGAGAAGCAGTTCGCGCAGTGAATTGGCGGTGGCACGTGAAGTCATTGCATTGGCGCAGGATGCTGCAGAGCAAGGGGGTATCCAGAACCGTGCAGCGCATGTTGGATATTATCTGATTGATCGCGGTCGGCCAGTATTGGAACGCAAAGTCGATTTCCAATTGCCGTGGAAGTTACGCATCAGTCGTGCGAGCCAGCCTCTTAACTTGCTTCTGTATCTTGGTCCGATCTTGTTGCTGACCATTTTGGCAGCATCGGTCGCACTTTTTGCATTCGACGATCTTGGGCCACGAGACTGGCGCTATTGGTTTTTTGCGCTTACTGGCACCATTGGCGCTTCGGCACTGGCAGTTCCACTAGTAAATTTGTTCGTGATGCTTGTTTTGCCCCCACGCCCGTTGCCACGGTTGGATTTTTCCAACGGTATCCCCGCGGTTCACCGCACTATGGTGGTCGTTCCCACCTTGCTGAGCACACCGCAGGACGTTGATGATCTGCTCGAGGCACTGGAGATCCGCTACCTCGGTAATCGTGATTCCAATCTGTTCTTTGCTCTGCTGACGGATTTCCGTGATGCTGCGCAACGCACGCAGCCGGAGGATGACGCGTTACTGGCTTATGCCCGTACTGCCGTACAGGCACTCAATGCCACTTACCAAGATGACCGCCCGTGCATTTTCTATTTATTTCATCGACCACGGGTATGGAATCCACACGAACAAGTGTGGATGGGGTATGAACGCAAGCGCGGCAAATTGGAACAATTCAATGCGTTGCTGCGCGGCGGCGAAAGAAGCACATTCTCGGATATTGTCGGAGAGACCTCCATTCTCGCATCAATCCAGTATGTCATCACTTTGGATACCGATACGCAGCTTCCCCGCGATGCAGCACGTTCCTTGATCGGCAGCATGGCCCATCCGCTCAATCGCCCGGTATACGATGCTGACCAAGGGCGTATCGTCGAAGGCTACGCGATCCTGCAGCCGCGTGTTTCGATTAGCCTGACCAGCGCAAACCAGTCGTATTTTACAAAATTATTCGCGGGCGAGTCGGGCATTGATCCTTATTCGCGTGAAATATCCGATGTCTACCAGGATATTTTTGGCGAAGGATCATTCATCGGTAAAGGTATTTACGATGTAGATGCCTTTCGGCAGGCCATTGATGGACGTTTTCCCGAGAATCTTATTCTCAGTCATGATTTGCTGGAAAGCGGCTATGCGCGTTGCGCACTGGTGACTGATGTCGATCTCATTGAAGAGCATCCGGCCAGTTATGCCATAGAGGCTAGTCGGCGACACCGTTGGATACGAGGCGATTGGCAGCTTGCAGGTTGGTTGCTTCCGCATGTTCCCGGACCTTCTGCTCCTAATAAATCGAAAGCAGAACGGCAACCAAACCCGCTTACCGCATTGTTAGTATGGAAAATATTTGACAATCTTCGACGCAGCCTCGTATCGCCATCGCTACTGGCATTATTGGCAGGAGGATGGCTGTTCGGTCCTGGTCCCGCATGGTTTTGGACCCTGTTGATCGCTGGCGTGGTGCTCTTGCCTGTCTTGCTGGGAAGCGTCATCGAATTGATCCGTAAACCGCAGGAGCGTGACTGGCTGGTACACTTGAGCTTGACCAGCAAGTTAGCCGGCCGCCCCATCGCACTTGCTTTGCTGACGTTGATTTTATTACCCTATGATACGTTGATCAGCTTAAGTGCGATTGTGCGCTCGGGTCTGCGTATGTTATTTACGCGACGTAGCCTGATGCTGTGGCATTTACCTTCCTATACGCGCCGCAATGCATGCCACACACTGGCTGATTTTGTGAAAGAAATGTGGATTTCACCTGTTTCGGCAGTCGTATTAGGATTGTTATTGTGGAGCAATCAAGCAACAGAAATGTTCTTCTATGCGCCCATCTTGTTAGCCTGGTTGTTGTCACCTGTCGTGGGCTGGTGGATCAGCAAACCGCTGATATCTCCGGTACCTCAGCTGACGCTGGATCAGCGCGTGTTCCTGCGTACAGCGGCTCGACGTACGTGGCGCTATTTCGCTCAGTTTGTCGGTCCACAGGAAAATTGGTTGCCCCCCGACAATTTTCAGGAATATCCAGCTCAAGTCATTGCCACACGGACATCGCCCACGAATATCGGCATGGCATTGTTAGCCGATCTGGCCGCGTATGATTTTGGTTACATTTCCGCGGGGGAATTTTTACGTCGCATTCAGAACACATTGGAAACAATGGAAAAGTTGGAACGTTATCTGGGCCATTTTTATAACTGGTATGACACGCGAACACTGAAACCATTACATCCTCGATATATTTCTTCAGTGGATAGTGGAAATCTAGCCGGCAGTCTGCTCACTTTATTAGCAGGATTGGCTGAGTTGAAAGATCAACCGATCCTGTCAGCTAATACAGTCCAAGGGTTGCAAGATACTTTGCGAGTGCTTGCCGAGCACGTACCCGCCTTACCCGCTTCGGATCTGGCACAGAAAATCAAAGTTCTTGAAGAAAAGCTGAACAGGCTTGCATTGAACGAATCTGTACAAAATCTGACGATCATCGATAACTTACTGAACGAGATGCAGCGTATTGGCGAGGAAATGATGGCTTGTCTGCCCACAGATATCGATATCGACGGCGAATTGTATTGCTGGGCACAGGCATTTATTAAGCAAATCAGAGACTTTCAAGAGGATCTAAGATACCTGGTACTCGAACTACAACACTTCAAGAATATTCCGACGCTAGCTGAATTGGCAAAAGGCACCACGGGCACGGAGACGATTATGCCAGCTAGAGCGTCTAAAGGTGCGCTGGAGCGAATTAAAATGATCAATGCCTTGGCGGATCGCTGTCGCCAACTTGCGATAATGGATTTTGAATTTCTCTATGATGCAGCGCGTGATTTGCTGGCTATCGGTTACGACGTGAGTGAACGGCGGCGCGATCAATCCTGCTATGATCTGCTGGCATCCGAAGCGCGCCTGGCCAGTTTTCTACTCATCGCTCAGGGGCAGATCCCGCAAAAACATTGGTTTGCGCTTGGCCGACTACTGACTAGTCACGGTGGAGAAATCAGCCTGATCTCCTGGAGTGGTTCGATGTTCGAATACCTCATGCCGTGCTTGATCATGCCGAATTACGAAAACACCTTATTGGAACAAACTTGCAAAGCCGCGGTGTTGCGCCAGATCGAATACGGTCGGCAACGTGAGGTACCTTGGGGCATTTCTGAATCCTGCTATAACGCTACAGATATACAACAAATCTATCAATATCGGGCATTTGGTGTACCGGGACTCGGTTTCAAACGAGGATTGGGAGATGATCTGGTCATCGCACCTTATGCCAGTGCGCTGGCATTGATGGTGATGCCGCACGAAGCATGCCGCAATTTGCAGACACTGGCCGCCAATGGTTTGCTCGGTGCTTATGGGTTCTATGAGGCAGTCGATTACACGCCATCGCGTGTGCCGCGCGGCAAGTCCAGCGCTATTGTACGTACCTTCATGGCACATCACCAAGGCATGAGTTTGTTGGCCTTTGAGCAGCTATTGCTTAACCATCCGATGCAGCGCCGTTTTATGTCGGACCCGCTGATTCAAACGACAAAATTGTTGCTGCAGGAGCGTATACCGAAGAAAGGGGCAACATTGCACCCGCATGCAGCGGAAGTAAATGCCGCTGCGCGCCCAGCGACCGCAGAATCGGACACAATTATGCGTGTATTCACCGATTCGAACACACCGATACCGGAAGTC
The DNA here is from genome assembly GCF_900108305.1 of Nitrosomonas ureae. Taxonomy (GTDB): domain Bacteria; phylum Pseudomonadota; class Gammaproteobacteria; order Burkholderiales; family Nitrosomonadaceae; genus Nitrosomonas; species Nitrosomonas ureae_B. Next base: position 41,310 of record NZ_FNUX01000013.1, on the reverse strand, counting down.
CATTTGTTATCCAATGGCCAGTATCATGTTATGGCGACAAATGCCGGTGGCGGCTACAGTCGATGGCGTGATCTGGCTGTCACCCGCTGGCGCGAAGATGCCACCTCTGATGGCTGGGGCACCTTCATTTACTTGCATGATCGTGATTCGGGGCATTACTGGTCCACCGCCTATCAGCCGACTCTGCGCAAAGCCGATCATTATGAGGCGATTTTCGTGCAAGCTCGGGCGGAATACCGTCGCCGCGATCAGTCGATTGAAACGCACACTGAGATCAGCGTTTCACCTGAAGACAATGTCGAGATTCGCCGTGTCACGCTTACTAACCAGTCACTTCGTATCCGCCATATCGAAGTAACGAGTTATGCTGAAGTGGTGTTGGCACCGCTGAATTCTGACTTGGCTCATCGAGCTTTCAGCAATCTGTTTGTACAAACGGAAATTGTCCGCGACCGGCAGGCGATCCTCTGCACACGACGGCGTCGCACACCGGAAGAACAGATACCATGGATGTTCCATCTAATGGCGGCTCCAGGTGCGATAATTGATGAACCATCTTTTGAAACCGACCGTGCCCGGTTTATCGGACGGGGACGAACACCGGCCAATCCGGTGGTGTTGGATGCCGCTGATCACGTGCCAGCGTTGTCGAACACGGACGGCTCGGTGCTCGATCCGATCGTGGCAATCCGCCGCACCATTACTTTATTGCCAGACGAATCGGCCACGGTGCACATTATTTCCGGTGTCGCAAGTACGCGTGAAGCGGCCTTGGGATTGTTGGAGAATTATTGTGATCGGCACTTCGTGGAACGCGCTTTTGAAATGGCATGGTTTCAGAGCCAGGAAGTGCTGCGTCATCTTAATATCACCGAAGCCGATGCTCAGATTTACGGTCGCCTTGCCAGCTCCGTTATTTACAGCAATGCTTTGCGACGTACGGCTCCCAGTATCATTGCGCGCAATCAACTAGGCCAATCCGGGCTTTGGCGTTTTGCCATCTCGGGTGATTTACCAATTGTACTGATACGAATCGGAAATCTGAATCGAATAGATCTGGTGAAGCAAGCGCTACAAGCGCATGCCTATTGGCGAATGAAGGGGTTGAGTGCTGATCTGGTGATTATGAACGAGGATTTCTCAGGCTATCGGGCAGTTTTGCACGATCAGATCATTGGATTGATTAATGCAGGGGCTGACGCGCAAATAATCGACAAGCCAGGGGGTGTCTTTGTGCGACGGACTGAAGAACTTTCCGAAGATGAGAGAGTCTTGCTTCAAACAGTCGCTCGCATCGTGTTTAGCGATACAGCTGAAACATTGATCGAGCCATTGGAACGCCGCATATCATCTGAACGGATTTCTGATCGCCTGGAACCCCGGTTGCTGCCGATTTTTGAAGAAATCAGCCCATTGGCAGCGCGCGAACGGATTTTCTACAACGGTTTGGGAGGATTTACGCCCGACGGGCGCGAGTATGTCATTACTCTGGAACCAGGTAAAAGTACGCCTGCGCCGTGGGTCAATGTAATCGCCAGTCCGTATATCGGTACGGTTGTCAGCGAGTGCGGCAGTGCGTATACCTGGGTGGAAAATGCGCACGAATTCCGATTGACCACTTGGCACAATGATCCCCTGAGCGATAGCAGTGGCGAGATGTTCTACATCCGTGATGATGACACAGGAATTTTCTGGTCACCAACGCCATTGCCAGCCAGCGGTCAATCCGGATATGTATGTCGTCATGGGTTTGGATACAGCGTGTTCGAACATTACCAGACCGATATCTCTTCTGAACTGTATACCTATGTTGCCATGGACGCACCAGTGAAATTCGCGATAATCAAACTGCACAACCATTCCAACCGCACAAGGCGATTGTCGTTGACCGGCTATTGGGAGTTGGTACTCGGTGAATGGCGTCACGCCAATCTGATGCACATTGTGACTGAGACGGATCCGCACAGTGGGGCACTGTTTGCTCGAAATGCTTATGGCCGCGAATACGCCAAGCGAGTCGTCTTTGCGAAAGTGAGCGAAAGAGAACGTTCAGTAACTGGGAATCGCACCGAGTTCATTGGTCGCAATGGCTCGCTGACCAGTCCAGCGTCGATGCGCCGCAAGCGTTTGTCGGGAAAGACCGGAGCAGGCTTCGATCCGTGCGCAGCGATCCAGACCCAAATCGAGCTGGCTGAAGGGCAAGAACGCGAAATCGTGTTTATATTCGGCGCAGCTCACAATACCGACGAAGCGCAGCACTTTATTCAGCAATATGGCGGACTATCGGGTGCTCGGCAGGCATTGGAGGCGGTATGGGGATATTGGAATCATGCACTAGGCGCGGTGCATGTGGAAACACCAGATCCTGCTTTGGATGTTTTGACCAATGGCTGGCTTATCTATCAAACATTGTCTTGCAGACTCTGGGGTCGTAGCGGATATTACCAATCTGGGGGTGCCTACGGTTTTCGTGATCAATTACAGGATACCATGGCATTGATCCATGCGACGCCATGGCTCGCCCGTGAGCAATTAATCCGTTGTGCCGAGCGACAATTTCTTCAAGGTGACGTGCAGCACTGGTGGCATCCACCCAACGGACAAGGCGTGCGTACTCATTTCTCCGATGATTATCTATGGTTACCGTATGCAACTTGCCGCTATGTATTGGCGACTGGTGATACCGGCGTGCTTGATGAGTCGGTCTACTTCCTGGAAGGCCGCGAGTTATATCCAGAAGAAGAAGCCTACTACGACCAGCCACAACGTTCTGCAGAATCTGCAAGCCTCTATGAACATTGCGTGCGTGCCATCAAATATGGTTTACGATTCGGCGAGCATCAATTACCATTGATGGGGTGTGGTGATTGGAATGATGGCATGAATCTTGTCGGGCGTGATGGCAAGGGCGAGAGCGTTTGGCTGGCATGGTTCTTATACTCCAATCTTCAGTTGTTTGCTGATTTGGCGCGAGGCCGGGGCGATGAAGCTTTTGCCGATAGTTGCACCGAACACGCGAAACAATTACAAGAACATATCGAGGCCAATGCATGGGATGGTGACTGGTATCGACGAGCTTATTTTGACGATGGTACGCCTTTGGGTTCGTCCAGTAACGATGAGTGTCAGATTGATTCGATCAGTCAAAGCTGGGCAGTTATTTCCGGGGGCGGAGATCCTGTGCGTGCACGCCAAGCCATGGTTGCGGTAGACAACCGCCTGATACGGCGCGATACGCAGTTAATTCAATTGTTTGATCCACCCTTCGACAAATCGGAACTTGAGCCCGGATATATCAAGGGTTATGTACCTGGAATCCGTGAAAATGGCGGCCAATATACCCATGCTGCGATTTGGTCTGCGATGGCATTTGCCATGCTAGGTGACCGGGAACGTACCTGGGAATTGTTTTCCATGCTCAATCCTGTCAATCACGGTCGAACACTTGCCGAGATTGAACGGTACAAAGTCGAGCCGTACGTCATGTGTGCGGATATATACGGCGTAGCACCCCACGTAGGGCGAGGCGGCTGGACTTGGTATACCGGTGCGGCAGGATGGATGTACCGATTGTCCGTGGAAACACTACTGGGCCTGCAATTGGAAGTAAATCATCTGCGCATAACACCGTGCACTCCGGTTCATTGGCAGTCGTATATCATACACTACCGTTTTCACGAGACTTTCTATCACATCACTGTCAGATGCAACGATGAAAGACCAAGCCCGGAGATTCATGTAACGGTCGACGGTATCTTGGTGAATAGTCTAGATAAGGATGAAACAGGTCGGCCACAATGCGTGATTTCCCTTGTAAATGATCACCAGGAACATCACCTTGAGGTGAACATAAGATAAGAGGCGCTGAACAATTGTCTGTGCAATACTGCGTCAGGCGGTGCTCGAAAATTCGCCTATCACCCTAGGATAGGTCTCATTTGCCTTTGCTCCGCCTGCCTTGCATCTCATCTTGCTCGCCAAATTATTCAGCGTTTTTTTTAGTCTCCGATTGGATTTTGCTGTGCAGTTGTCAGACCTTCTTTCCAATGCGCAGGAAGGTTCTGCACCCAGCCATTATAAACATTCGGCACAGCCAGAACTCCTTGGCCGCCGAATCCTGGTAAACCGCTGACCATATCATCCTTGGCAGTACTATGCGTATCCACCAATGAAATATAGCCGGCAATAGCCGCATCGGATATCTCGCCATCACCATTCGGATCGATATCAACTACTGTGAGTCTGTTACCAAACTTGGTAGTGACATAGGCATAGTATCCCCCGCCTTCCTTAGCGCCAAAATTTGCACCGTGGCAGCCCGGATCGCAAGGCAGCGATTTGACGATTTTGTCAGTGGCCGTATCAATGATAACGATTTGTCCGCCCATTGAAGCTATAACTACAGCTTTACCATCCGGCGATACCGGCGATTGGATCGGTAGAATACCGATTGCCTCTACACCATTATCATCCTTATCTACTATGCTGCCAGTCAAAGGATCGTAGTCTTTGATGAGCTCGATCGTCTTCAACAGCGTGCCAGTACTACCATCCAATACACTCAGCGTATGATGCAGCAAGTTTGCAGCATAAATTTTGCTGGAATCCGGCATCATGCCAATGGCAATCGGATGAGCGCCTGGTGCATTATTTCCGGTTGGTGTACGGGCTTCTATACCGCCATTGGTCCCATAAATGCCGATGTCGTGGGTATTGATATTAGGCGTCACAATTTTGGAGCCATCGGCGCTGATCCAGTGACCGTGCGGATTTGCAGAAATATGACCATGCGCTTGTGTTGGCATCATCTTTTCAACCTTTGTCTTTCCTGCGGGGATCATATATATGCCATTCTCGCCATTGATCGCAATCGTAATATTATCGTTAGTCGGTAATGTCATCACGTGGGAAGGTGAATATCCCACTGTAATATTTTTGAGCAATTTGCCGCTTTCACGATCAATCATCGAAAGTTTGTTATCAAACCATTGGGTTTGATAAATCACCGACTGATCCCGGTTTGACCACATGTTATGCGGATTATTGTTGTTGATCTGCGGCAGCGCAACTTTGCGTTTAACAGTCCAATTGGCCGTATCAACCACAGTGGTAGTGCCAGGCTTATACTTACCGGCAGTTTTTTCAAATTGCGTATTAACCCATACTTCACCAACGCCACGCTTCTGCGGTACCGTTCCCGCAGAAAGCGCTTCGTTTACGTTAAGCAGAGCTGATAAATTCACAACCCCTCCCGAAGTAATCAGCGGTAAGTTAGGATATTTTACATTCCACTGGCCGGATGAATAATCTTGCCAATTGTCAGGTGCTGTGGCGATGAAGAATGTTTTCAGCAGCCGTACCGCCAGATCGCTGCTGGTAGGCAGGTTTTTAATGCCTGTGACCAAATCAATAGTGTGATTGCTTTGCGGATTGCCTAAATCCAGTCCATCATTAGTGCTTGGATCGTCTACGATTACTGCAGCAAACATGAAAGGATGCACTTTACAGGTAAATACATACAACCCGGGTGTATGCAAGGTGACGAACCCGCCGCCGCGATAAGCGCTGGTTTGATCGAAAGGCATATGCTGCGCGCCGGTTGGCCACAACAGCGAACTGATGGTATGCACGCCATTGGTATCGGACATGATAAAGTTGACGCTACTGCCCGGATAAATCACTTCCAGGGATCTGGTTTTAATGTCCGCACCTTGAAGCGGAGAGCCTGCGGCGCTCGGTTTGCTCAGTTCGACAATGGCATCGCCGCGCGCACTTCTGAACCAGCTGGCCGGCTCATCGCTGACTTCAAAAGTGACTACGCCAGGTTCATTCGGTTTTGTACCCAGTAATATGTTGCCGTATGGCGATGCGCCGACAACGCTGGCACCATCTCCACCAACAGGATCCACGATGAAGCTGCCATGCATGCCTGCTTCCATGTGCGCAATCAGGTGACAGTGATATTGCCAGTTTCCTGGACCAACACCGGTTCCGGCTTTGACGGTAAAGGAGTGAGTATCGATTCCTTCTTCGAGCAATTTGGTATCAATCACTTCGCTGGTGCCTGTTTTTAGCCACCGATGCGCATGTAAGTGAAAGGTATGCCCGGGTCCGATCGATAAGATGTGGAAACGTACGATATCATTCTCAACGGCACCAGGATTGGGATTGGCCCAAAGTGGCTTTTGTTGTGCACCACTCGGAATAATTTCGGTTCCCCAGAAGGTTGAGCCTACCATAAATAGCACGAAGTGCTTATCGATATCATTTGCTTTGACAGGAATTGTGCTGCCGTCTCCATCGACATAACTGTCTATCGGCCCGTGTGCTTTATCGACAATGATGGCACCAAACAAACCCAGCAATTCCTTGCCATTGCTATCGCCATGATAAACGAAGCTGCCTGCTTTGTTAGCCTTGATCCTGTAACTTTCAGTTTTTCCAGGATTAATTTTTCTCGATCCTGATTGGGCAAGGCCAGGTACCTTAAATCCGACTTTGATGCTGGTGTTATTTGTCAATGACACATGAACTGTATCACCTTCCTTTACGAACAGAGCCGGTCCAGGTATGACGGCCTGGTTGCCTGCCATTGCGTATCCGACTTGTCCGTTAGGCAATGTTTCAGCTGTCAATGTAACGTTATGCGTTGTTGCAGCTAGAGCAAACGGTGAAATTAAGAGCGTGATTACAGCAAAAACAATTATAGTTACTGATTCTCTCAGGCTAAGCATATCTTTAATCCTCATTTTCTATCCTTATATTTAGTTGCCTAACACTTTGCTTACTGGACTAGAAATTTTCCTTCCATGCCCAGAAGCCTGTTGGAAAAATTATTGTCTTGATAACGCGTGCTATTTTTTGCAGTAACACTGAAAACATGTTTTTCCAGCGGGCCGATTGCAACTTGATTGATACGATTAGCGGTTCCGGGGTCGACCCATTGATAGCCTTTCAACTCAAAGGTATGAATATCAGTGCCTAAAGCGATTAAATGAAATCTGACGTTGGAATTTTTTGTCGCGACCAATGTTGGATTGACGCCATGATTTGATTGAATCTTGCTAACGCCATTGATCTCCATGCCCCAGAAAGCATCATCGCCTAAATAAAGCACATATTCCTTGTCATAGCTGGGAACGCCGACCGGATTGACGATGATTGCTCCAAAAAGCCCCTTATGTTCCGCGCCGTTGTGGGTTTCAAAATTATGGTCGTGATAGGGCCAGGTACCCGCAGTTCCAGGCGCAACATTCCATTGGTATTCATAGATGACATAGGTTTCTTCAAGCCCGGCGCCTGCACCCTCATCAAAGTTTTTATTAATTACCTTAAGGGTTCCATCGCTGAGAATATCGTAATGAACGCCGTGCACATGAATGCTGACCTGCTTGCTGATTCCGGGGACAGGAATATCGTTGCCGGAAATGGCATTCTCGATGGAGATCTTAACTTTGTCTCCTTCGGTTAACTCAATGGTGGGGCCGGGGATGGTGGCCTCTGAGCTATAACGCGATGTAATATCCAGTCCATCAATTCTATGGCTTAACATTTTGTAAGCCAGCAACTTGTTACCGAAGCCATCATCCTGAGTTTCTTCCGCGGTCAATTGAATAATATGCTCGGCGGCGAAACTCTCAGAGATCGGAGCCAAAGCTGATAATGACAAAGTAAGCGCGAGCGCCACGGCAGCTCGTTTTATCAATGATTTTTGCGGCACGCCCGGGGTGGCATCAGAGTTTTCTATGAGCCTCGTATCGCACTTGGCCCGATCGGACTTAAATAACATTTTAAAGGTCTCCTTAATGTAAAAAGCGTATATCCAGTGAAGTTGCGGCGGTAATGTATTCCGGCAAATTAATGCCGGTTTTTGTTTGTAATTCATGGTTCACTCGGAATTTAAGATTTAGCAGGCTGATTGCAAAAAGGAAAACGCAATCTTAGCTGGGGGAGGATTGTATCAAATCCATTTTCTTCTAAATAGAAGGCATTTGTCCTTAAAAATTGGACTAAATTTGGCTATCTTTTGGGCTAAATGTCCCGACTCGCTGGGATTCTGTAAAATAATTATATAAAGGGGCTTTGAGGCATAGTTCAATTTGTTTTTTGACGCCAGTTTTTCTATAAATAACAGATAATTGGTTCCGTACGGTCTTTTCTGTCACAAATAGTTGTGCGCTTATCTCTTTAGCAGACAAACCCTTACACGCGAGATGGGCAATGTGACGTTCGCTATCGCTTAATCTGGGCTGCTGGGATGTTGAAGTATCAGCCTGTGGTTCGATTTCTGTGGCTGAATCAGAATCAGAACCAAACTGCGATTGCCATAGCAGTTTGGTGATATTGCGATCAAACCAGACATGACCCGTATGAATTGCAATGATCGCTTTTAGTAAAAGATCTGTTGAGCCGTTTTTGCTGATCACGCCCACCGCACCGGACCGGAATGTTTGTAGATGAGTTTGTTCACTATTGTGATTAGAAAAAGCCAGTATTTTGCTGCGCGGGGAAGTCCGCAGCAATTGGATAATATGCTTCACATAATCATTGTTATTGCCGCTCAGGAGTAAATCCATCAGGATGATGTCCGGCTTATGTTGTTCGGTCAAATTAAACAGATCATCGAGTTGGCTGGTTTCTGCAACCAGGCGAATATTGGTGTGATTATCAAATAATGAGCGCAATCCCAAACGTACAAGCTCAAAGCTTTCAGCGACCAGAATGCGTATATCTGAATGAGATTGCTCAATCATGCTTTTTATTGTTTATAAACTGCAACAGGCTCAGTTGAATGAGCAGTATTTTCGGCCTGAATAATTTTTGAGCATAGCGCGATTACATATTGAATGAATACATAATAGCTATCTTTATTATTGTAAAATTGTAACAGATACGCCTAAGGTTAAATAGATGGCATTTGTCCCAAAGCGTGCGGTAATATTTTGTGATCTACTGACAGAATAGGTTGATCCTGCGGAATTCTTGAAGTACTTATAAGGTACGGGTTCTGGGCCATAAATCAATGCCTCTTCTCATTAACACAGATGGGACCAGCGGCAATGATCAACGATCAATACAATCAGAGATGTTAACCATATTGGCTATTGCAATTCCTTCATTTCAATAATGACAGCGGGTAAGCGCGATTCATATTAAAATCACTGTCTTTTCTTTCGTTAAATTCTGAATCAAAATCATGCATCCAATGTTGACTATTGCAGTGAAAGCTGCACGCCGCGCCGGTAATATTATTAATAAGGCTTCCCAGAATCTGGATTTGCTTACTGTATCAAAAAAATCACACAGCGATTATGTCAGTGAAGTGGACGGCGCAGCTGAAGAGGCCATTATCAAGGTCTTGCTCGCAGCTTATCCCGATCATGCGATTCTGGCGGAAGAAAGCGGGCGCCAGGGTGATCATAAGCATTCGGACTATCAATGGATTATCGACCCGCTGGACGGCACGACCAATTTTCTGCATGGTTTCCCAAAGTATTCGGTTTCCATCGGATTGAGGCATAAAGGTGCTCTGACGCATGCAGTGGTTTACGATCCTAATAACAATGAATTGTTTACCGCGAGCCGAGGGGGAGGGGCTTTTTTAAATGATCGCCGGATTCGTGTCAGCAAACGCACCAAGCTTGAAGAGTGTTTGATCGGCACCGGCTTGCCATTCCGCGACCTGACACACATTGACGCTTACTTTGCCATGCTGAGAGATATCGTGCCACGCATCACGGGAATTCGGCGGCCGGGTTCCGCCGCGCTGGATCTGGCTTATGTCGCGGCGGGGCGTTATGATGGTTTCTGGGAGATGGGGCTGGCGCCATGGGATATGGCCGCCGGTTGCCTGCTCATTACTGAAGCAGGTGGATTGGTGGGCGATCTGGAAGGCAATGGGACGCACTTGGAGAGTGGGCAAATTATTGCCGGAAATCCCAAGGTTTTCGCGCAATTGCTTCAGGTGATTGCGCCTCATCTCACACCTGAGCTGATCGAAGTGCAACGCTCGGCCAAGTCAATTTAGCTTTAGGTCTATGATGGATCTGCATGCGGTTCTATGCGGTTCTATGCGGTTCTAGTTTGATCGCCGGATGCCCAGTCATTCTTTGTGTCAGGCGTTATTGATTGTCTAGCCGCATGCTTTCCAGCTGATCAGACACTGATTTAATAGCGGGCTGCGCTTGTCTTTCCGATGGTTCATGAATATGACTACAAAAATAATTATTTGGATGATTGCCGGCTTATTGCTGGGTAGTTTGATTAATACCTTTGCCGATGACGTCGCGTTCATTCAGGATTATTTTGTACATGGCTTGTTTCATGTGGTGGGCGTAATTTTCATTAATTTATTGAAAATGCTGGTTGTTCCATTAGTAACCTTTTCATTGATTGGTGGTGTTTGCGGTATTGGCGACGTTAAAAAACTGGGCCGGGTGGGTATCAAGGCTTTTTGCCTTTTTCTGTTCACTACTGCACTCGCCATTCTGTTGGCTCTTCTTGTTTCTGTCACTATAGACCCCGGTAAAAATTTTAAGCTGATTCCAGGCGCTCAGACGGAATTTGTAGCACCTGAGCCACCAGCCATAACACAAGTCCTTATTGATCTTGTTCCCAGTAATCCGGTAGCAGCCTTTGCAGAAGGTGACATGCTGCAAATCATTTTTTTTACTATTCTGTTTGCAATTTGCTTGCTGATGCTCGGTGAGCGCGGACGCACTTTAATTGATGGCGCTGAAAAAATGAATGACGTCATGATGCAGATGGTGAATGTTGTCATGTCTATTGCACCCTATGGGGTATTTGCATTAATGGCGAAGAATTTTGCGCTACAAGGAATTGATTTGATTCTGCCAATGATCGGTTATTTTGGGATCGTTATTTTGGTGCTGATTTGTCATGTAACCGTTACGCTTATGGCGTTATTGAAATTTCTCGGGCGAGTCAATCCAATACAGTTTCTTAAGAAAATGCGTACGGCCCAGATTTTTGCATTTAGTACATCCAGCTCCGGAGCGACCATACCCATCACGCTCAGAACGGTTGAAAAGCGTATGGGCGTGGATAATTCGACGGCCTCATTTGTTGTGCCTTTGGGTGCAACCATCAACATGGATGGCACAGCCATCATGCAAAGCGTTGCAACGGTGTTCATTGCCAATATTTATGGTATTGAGCTGAGCTTGACGGATTATCTGACAATCATCGGCATGTTGGTGCTGGCGTCTATCGGTACTGCGGGCGTGCCTGGCGCCGGGCTCATTATGCTGGCCATGGTTCTCAATCAGGTGGGATTGCCGGTTGAAGGCATTGCGTTGATCATGGGTGTGGATCGTTTTCTGGACATGATGCGCACTGCGGCCAATATCACGGGAGATGCCGTCGTTGCTGTGATTGTTGCGCGTAGTGAAGGCAATATATCAATGGAAACTTTTAATGATCCCGATGCCGGAGCAGTGAATCCCATAGAACTGCCTCATGTTAAGCAGTGAAACAGGCGCGGGTACTGTGCAACGAAGTGATTCGCTCGTGCAGCCAATTAATCAGCGCTTCCCTAAGACGCTATAATTTCATGATTAAAGGCCATCTAGCAGCAGCGATTGACTCTTCCCTTACTTCCATAACGAGCTTCCTGACGCTCGCGAAAAAATTCCGCGTGAGACATGATGGATCGGTCAGGGTGTGCATTTTTCATGTGTTCAACATACGTGCTGTATTCGGGCACGCCGACCATCAATCGCATGCTTTGTGAAATCCGGTGTATGGTTTGAGTAATTTGTCTGAACATGATCTTGTTCTCCAATCATTATTTTTCTGATACCGCGTGCGCGGGCAAGAGCTCGAAAGGCGCCTCTTGGGTGGTGGGGTGGCGAATGATGCGCGCCTGCAATACAGTTCTGGTTCCGAATATCAGCATGCTGATGAGTACTGTCATAAACAATCCGGCCAGTGTCGCATTCACATAATCGTTAAAAATTACCTGTTGCATCTGTTCCAGCGATTTGGCAGGCGCCAGCACGACACCTTCCATAATCGCATCCTGATATTTGCTGGCATGCGCCAGGAAGCCGATACGCGGGTTGACGTCAAAGATCTTTTGCCAGGCGGCAGTTAATGTACAAACACTGACCCATGTCAGCGGAACAATCGTAATCCAGGCATAACGATCTTGTTTCATTTTGAACAGGACGCTGGTGCATAAAATTAATGCAATACCAGCCAGCATTTGATTGGCGATACCAAATAATGGCCATAAGGTATTGATTCCCCCTAATGGATCGATGACACCCTGATAAAGAAAATATCCCCAGCCTGCTACGCAAAGCCCCGTTGCAGTCAGGTTGGCAACCAGCGAATCGGTGCGTTTCATGACAGGAATGAACGATCCCAGCAAATCTTGCAACATAAAGCGCCCCGCACGGGTTCCGGCGTCAACCGCAGTTAAAATGAAAAGCGCTTCAAACAAAATCGCGAAGTGATACCAAAAAGCCATCATGACGGTACCTCCGACAACTTCAGATAAAATCTGCGCCATGCCGACTGCCAACGTAGGTGCGCCGCCAGTTCGCGAGATAATACTGTGTTCTCCGACATTCTGTGCGGTTTGAGTGATCATCTCCGGGGTAACATAAAATCCCCATTGGGCGATGGTTTGTGCAGCGGATTCCGCGGTGGTGCCAATAATTGCCGCGGGGCTGTTCATGGCAAAATACACCCCGGGTTCCAGGGTGGCGGCGGCGACCAACGCCATAATGGCGACAAAGGATTCCATCAGCATGGCGCCATAACCGATGAAACGTGCATCAGTTTCCGATTGAATCATCTTGGGCGTAGTGCCGGAGGCTATCAATGAATGAAAGCCGGAAATTGCACCGCACGCGATGGTAATAAATAAAAAGGGAAAAAGACTACCCGACCAAACAGGTCCGGAGCCATCGATAAACTGCGTCAGTGCTGGCATTTTCAGTTCTGGTGAAATAAAAATAACACCCACGGCTAATCCCACAATGGTACCGATCTTAAGGAAAGTCGATAGATAATCGCGCGGAGCCAGTAGCAGCCAGACGGGTAAAACTGCGGCAATAAAGCCATATGCAATCAATGACCAGGTCAACTGTTCGCCTGTTAACGTAAAGAAATCCGCTAATACAGGATCTTCCTGTACATATTGACCCACAACAATGGATAGCATCAGCAGGACAAAACCAATGAGAGAAACTTCGCCAATCGCGCAAGGACGAAGGTAACGTGTATAAATCCCCATAAACAGAGCAATGGGGATGGTAGCGGCCACGGTAAAGGTTCCCCACGGTGACTCGGCCAGGGCTTTAACCACGATCAGCGACAATACCGCCAACAAGATCAGCATAATAAAGAAGGTGCCGAACATTGCGATCATACCGGGCAGTTGTCCGAGTTCCGCCTTAATCAAATCACCCAGCGACCGGCCATTGCGCCGCGTTGATACGAACAGCACAATAAAATCCTGGACTGCACCGGCAAATACGACGCCGGCTAGCAGCCATAACATGCCCGGCAAATAACCCATTTGCATTGCCAGGATTGGACCAACCAATGGCCCCGCTCCCGCAATTGCAGCAAAATGATGCCCAAATAACACATATTTGTTGGTCGGTACATGATCCAGGCCATCATTGTGCTTATAGGCCGGCGTCATGCGCCTGGCATCCAGTTTCAATACGCGATTTGCTATGAACAGACTATAAAAACGAAAAGCGATGATATAAACACAAACCGCCGCAATGACGATCCAAATCGCGCCGATCGATTCACCGCGGTTGAGTGCAATGACGCCGAATGCAAAGGCTCCGGTAAGGGAAAGCATTAACCAGCCAAGTTTCGATATTAAGTTATTCATTTATTTTGTGGAGTTGATTAAAGAGAGAGGGTTGTCAAATTTTACCTGACTGAACTAATCGTGTGCTTCAGGGATTTCAAAAGGCAAATCCTGGTTCTTTGCGCTGGAATCAATTAAGGATCGCATTTCTTCCAGTGGCGGCAATTCTTCCAGTGAACGAAGGTTCAAGTCGTCCAGGAAGTGCTGCGTGGTGGCAAACAGCGCGGGTTTTCCGGGTACGTTACGGTGTCCGACAGCCTCTATCCAGCCGCGCGTCATGAGTGTTTTAAGTACCGAACTGGAAACGCTAACGCCGCGAATTTCTTCGATATCACCGCGAGTAACCGGCTGGCGGTAAGTAATGATGGCAAGCGTTTCCAGAGCCGCGCGTGAATAGCGTGGTGCTTTAGGTGGCGTCAATCGTTCCAGATACGGCTGTATGTCCGCTTTGGTCTGGAAACGCCAGCCGCTGGCGACAGAGACTAATTCCACGCTGCTATCAAGCCATTTTTCGCGAATTTCTTCCAGTAATTTCGATAGTACGGTAGCGTTTAATTCCAGATTGAATAATTTACGCAATTCACTGATGGGTAGGGGTTCCGAAGTTGTCAGCAAGGCAGCTTCCAGAACCCGCTTGACTTTTTCCGGACTCAGCGGATCCGGTGTATCAAGCTGATTGAGCGGCATCAATGGAGCGGACATAAATGACTCCGGCATCATGCGATTGAGAAACTTCCAGCAACAATTCCTTGACCAATTCCAAAACAGCCAGGAAGGTAACAATGACTTCTGCAACGGTAGCCGTGGGGCTGAATAATTCGTAAAATTCCACTTGATCGCACCCACGCAAGTCACGCAGTACCTGGCTCATATAAGCTCTGACTGAAAGCGTTTCGCGTTTGATTTGATGGGGATGATGGATTCTGGCTCGCGTTAGAATGGCCATCCAGGCGTTCCGCAGATCATCCGTGTTGATACCGGGCAACTGAACCGCAGCCGGCGGTTGGTCAATCCTTATCTGAATCACGTTGAAGTCACGCCCAGCCTGCGGCAATTCATTGATTCGAGTTGCGGCATGCTTCATTTGCTCGTATTCAAGCAAGCGCCGTACTAGCTCAGCGCGCGGATCATGCTCTTGTTCCGTTTCTATTTTCGGGTTGGGTAACAGCATGCGCGACTTGATTTCAATCAACAGAGCGGTCATCAGCAAATATTCGGCTGCCAGCTCCAGTTGGTCCACGCGCATCATTTCAACATAGGCCATATATTGCTGCGTCAACTCCGCCATCGGAATATCCAGAATATTCAGATTATGCTTGCGAATCAGATACAGAAGTAAATCCAGAGGGCCTTGAAAGGTATCCAGAAAGACTTCCAATGCATCGGGCGGAATATACAAATCCTGTGGAATTTCCAGCAGCGGCTCACCGCAGATTCTGGCGATCGGCTGTAATTCAATGGATTCGATTGCCGAGTTGTCGTTCATTGATCAATAAGACCGGTCTCGCTTACGCGTCTTAACCTTATGAATAACTGAGCCCCATTGCTGCGCGCACGTCGCGCATGGTGTCTTCCGCCAGCTTGTTGGCTTTTTCACAACCGTCCGCAATGATGTTGCGTACCAGAGTCGGATCTTCTTCGTATTTTCTGATGCGTTCCAGCATGGGTTCCTGTTCAGCCAGAATTTTGTCTATCACGGGTGTTTTGCAATCCAGGCAGCCAATCTCCGCATGCTTGCAGCCATGTTGTACCCATTCCCGTGTGGTTTCGTCGGAATAGACAAGATGGAGTTGCCACACCGGGCAACGGGCGGGATCACCCGGATCGATGCGCCGTACCCGCGCCGGATCGGTTGGCATGGTGCGGATTTTTTTACGGATGTTTTCCGGATCTTCGCGCAAGCTAATGGTGTTGTGATACGACTTTGACATTTTTTGACCATCCAGCCCCGGCATTCTGGAAGCCTCCGTTAATAATGTTGCCGGTTCCGATAGAATCATTTTGCCGCCGCCTTCGAGATAGCCGAATAACCGTTCACGATCACCCAGGCTCAGATTCTGTTGCTCGTTCAATATTGATCTGGCTTCTTCCAGCGCATGCTCATCGCCCTGTTCCTGATACAGCGTACGCAATTCGGTATATAGCTTGGATTTTTTCGAGCCCAGTTTTTTAATGGCTTGTTTCGCTTTTTCTTCAAAGCCGGGTTCTTTGCCGTAGATGTGATTAAAGCGACGGGAAATTTCGCGCGTAAATTCCAGATGCGGCGCTTGATCCTCTCCGACGGGAACCAGATTGGCGCGATAAATCAGGATATCCGCGCTTTGCAACAACGGATAGCCCAGAAAACCGAAGGTGCTGAGATCTTTCTCGGATAATTTTTCCTGTTGATCTTTATAGGTGGGCACGCGTTCCAGCCAGCCAAGCGGTGTCATCATCGATAGTAACAAATACAGCTCGGCGTGAGCAGGCACTTTGGATTGAATGAATAAGATTGCCTGCGATGGATCAACGCCTGCCGCCAGCCAATCCACCACCATATCCCAGACATTCTGTTCGATGATTTCAGGTGAATCGTAATGGGTCGTCAAGGCATGCCAGTCGGCGACGAAGAACAGACATTCGTATTGCTGCTGCAGCTTTACCCAGTTTTTCAAAACGCCATGATAATGTCCCAAATGCAGGCTGCCGGTGGGGCGCATACCTGACAAAACGCGATCAGCAAACATGTTGATTTTCCAAATGTAAAACGTTATTAAATATAGAGTCCAAAAATTGATACGATCATGACTTTAGCCCATGTGATCATGGGCCCGATCACGGCGCCCAGCACACCGCTGAATAGCAATACCAGCAGTATCATAAAACCATAGGGTTCAATCCGCGAAAACTGGTAAGCCAATCGATGCGGCAACAAGCTTACCGCCATGCGGCCTCCATCCAAAGGCGGCAGCGGCAACAGATTGAGTACCATCAGGATAACATTGATTTCAATTCCTGCAATTCCCATCAACGCCAGGGGTTTGGCAAAACTGCTATCTGGCGAGGCAATGGCGAGCTTGATCATCAAGGCCCAGAAGAATGCCATCAGCAAATTGGCGCCAGGTCCGGCGGCGGCTACCCAGAGCATATCGCGCTTGGGTCGGCGCAGGTTGGAAAAGTTAACCGGCACCGGTTTGGCCCAGCCGAATAGAAAACCTGCGCCGATCGTCAATTTGCTCAAAACAAATAATGACAGCGGAACCAGAATGGTACCTACAGGATCGATATGCCGTATCGGGTTGAGGCTGATGCGTCCTTCGTTGTATGCGGTAAAGTCACCGAAATGCCTGGCGATATAACCATGCGCGGCTTCGTGCAGGGTGATGGCAAAAATAACGGGAAGCGCATAAATGGCGATACCTTGGATAATTTCATCCATGTTCGATTCCAAATGGATCGAGACTGCCTTTTCCCTGGCGCACCAGCGCGGGCACATCAGTGGTCAAATCAATCACCGTGGTCATGTCTATGCCGCATGAACCGGCATCCATGACCAATTCGACCTGATGTTCCAGCCGCTCGCGGATTTCTTCGGCATCATTCAACGGATATTCGTCTTCAGGCAAAATCAGTGTTGAGCTTAGCAAGGGTTCGCCGAGTTCTTCCAATAGCGCCAACACCACCGGATGATCGGGAATGCGCAGGCCGATGGTATTGCGTTTCGGATGCTGCATCCGCCGCGGCACTTCCCGCGTGGCCTGTAAAATGAACGTGTAACTGCCCGGTGTCGTAGCCTTAAGCAGCCGGTACTGGCTGTTATCCACTTTGGCGTAGGCGGAGATTTCCGTCAGATTGCGGCAGACCAGCGTGAAATGATGGCGCTCATCCACTTGCCGGATGGTGCGGATACGCGTCATCGCATCTTTATCGCCCAGATGGCAGCCTAACGCATAACAGGAATCCGTCGGGTATACGATAATTCCGCCTTTCTGGACAATAGCAACGGCTTGTTTGATCAGACGTGCATGCGGAGTGTCCGCGTGAATTGAGAAGAATTGAGCCACAGTAAAACGGTATCAGGGTTAGGTTAAAGTAATCAATGGGCTGTTCAATGTGCGCTCGCGCCCGGTTGCCATGTTGTTTTTCCAATGGTGCCAGACCGGGGTGCAGCCGTGCGGAAATTCCGGCAACTGTCCCAGATCGAAATAGCTCTCGCCGGGACCATGAAAATCCGAGCCGCACGAAGCCAGCAGATTCCTGTTTTTTGCATGATGCGCGAAATGCTGCATTTGCTCAGGCGTGTGACTCGATGTGACCACTTCAAGTGCCGATCCGCCCAGCGCGCAGAATTCATCGAGCAGATCACTCAAGACATTCTTACCCAAATCATAGCGCGCAGGATGCGCGATCACCGCCTGGCCGCCACTGCCGCAAATCCAGCTCACTGCATCGCTGAGCGTGGCCCATTCGTGCGCAGTATAGCCCGGCTTGCCTTTTACCAGATATTTCTTAAACACGGATTTTACGTCTTTGGCATAACCTTGCTCAACCAGGAAGCGGGCAAAATGCGTGCGCCCGATCAAGCGCCGTTCGCCGACATGCGCATACGCGCCTGCCAGACTATCGGGAATACCGGCTTTTTCCAGCTCCAGCGCGATATTTTCGGCGCGTTGCGCGCGCCCCGCGCGAATATCCGCCAAGCCTCCGACGAGCGGTGCATAGGCCGGATCAATATCCAATCCGACGATATGCAAAGTACGGCCGCGCCAGCTCACGGAGATTTCCACACCGTTTATAAATGTGATACTTTTAGCTTCGGCCATCCGCCGCGCTTCCGCTAACCCGGTAATATCATCGTGATCGGTTAGCGCCAGTATTTCGACGCCGCGCATGGCGGCACGCTCAACCAGTTGAACCGGTGGTAAAACGCCATCAGAAATGTTGGAATGACAATGCAGATCAATATTAAGCATGAGGCAATTCGTAGCAACGCAGGACATGCATGATAGCAAATTACCGCATTGAAGAGAAATAATTGCGTTGGATAATGAAAGAGATAGTTAGAACCCTGAAAGAAAAATGTTTTACAAGGAACCCAAATGAATAGACTGCTGGCAATTCGTGACCATCTTTCCGCTGCGCCGCATCGCAGCTTGTTTTTGGCGGGCGCGTTGCAAGGCGTGCTGACCGTGCTGTGGTGGGTGATTGACCTGACCGGGCGTTATGGCGTTGCCGGATCGATGACCCACTGGAGCATCGCCCCGACCTGGGCGCATGCGTTTCTGATGGTCTATGGCTTTTTCCCGTTTTTTATTTTAGGTTTTTTGTTTACCACGTATCCTAACTGGATGAACGGCGATAAAGTGAAACCGCGCGAATATGTCGCCACCTGCGCATTGATGGTGGCGGGCGTGGTGTTGTTTTATGCTGGCTTGTTGACGCACAAAGCGATCATCATCCTCGGCATCGAGCTGATGCTGATCGGGTGGAGCGTTGCGGTCTATGTGCTATATCGAATTCTGTTGAACACACCGGCTCAGGACAAACGTCATGCCAGGGTCACCAGCATTGCGTTGCTGATGGGCTGGCTGGGCGTGGCGGCGTATCTGCTTTGGCTGGTGACGGAAGATCCGGTCATGCTTGACTTTGCGCGTCATGCCGGAATCTGGTTCTTTTTGCTGCCGATTGTGCTGACCGTTTCGCATCGCATGATCCCGTTTTTCTCCAGCCGCGTGCTGGACAACTATGAAATGGTGCGGCCCTTCTGGATGCTGTGGCTGATGCTCGCCTGCAGTGCGGCGCACGGCAGCCTGCAATGGCTGGAATTATCCGCTTACCTGTGGATCGCCGACTTGCCATTGGCGGGATGCGCGCTTTATCTGTCGTACCGCTGGGGATTTCTGCGCAGTTTTAGTGTGAGCTTGCTGGCGGTATTGCACTTTTCTTTTGCCTGGCTGGGTGTCGCCATGTTGCTGTATGGTTTGCAAAGCCTGGTGTATTTCGCCTCCGGCAACCTCATTCTGGGTCTCGCCCCATTGCATGCGCTGGGCATCGGTTTCTTTGCCAGCATGATCCTGGCGATGGCTTCACGTGTCACCATCGGCCATTCCGGCCGTCCGCTGGAACTGGATCGGTTAACCTGGGTGTTGTTTCTGGGATTCCAGGCAACCACCGTGCTGCGGATTCTGGCCGATCTCGTACCCGCGATAGCGCCGTTGCTCTATGTCGTGGCCGGACTCGTTTGGCTCGTTTGCTTCGGATTGTGGGCGATTAAGTATGCACCGATTTACTGGCGGCAACGGGTGGATGGGAAGCCGGGGTAAGATGGATTAGAAACTCAATTCATTCCCGAGCACGAAAGCGAAGTTTCAACATTAGTTGGCGTTTATAGATATCAACCAGAAGAGGGAGATGTACTTTGGATTCAACTTTTCAACACGAACAGGAATCGAAATCAAAAGGTGCGTCAGTGTGGAAACGGATAAAGAATATGCTTTTATTTTTATCGTTTCTGGGATTGGTGTCACTAAACATTGCCACACTCGTCAGCGACAGCTTGCACGCTGCTGCTTTTAATGTTTTGAGATCAGCTTTAGTGCCATTAGGATCAGGGCTTACTGAAAAGATTTTGCGTTCAGCTCCGGTAGTAAAGAGGAAGCATGATGTAGAAGTTGCGATACAGGAGCAGAGGGATAAGTATATGGAATTGGAGAAAAAATATGAGAGATTGAAAGGGAGTCATACCAAACTGAATACGAATCATAAAAAATTAGAAGCATCTCATACAGAGATTTCGAAAAAGCACAATATGCTGGAAATTAAGTCTGCCAGAAAAGCAGAAGCTGTTCAAAAAGCATCAAGGCGCATGGCTAATCGAACAGTTGTAGGCGCAAGGAGAAATATTGCATCGCTTCCAGGTGAATCAATTCCACTAATTGGTACAGCGCTAATAGTTGGAATAACTGCATGGGATATTTACGATTCTTGTGAAAACTTAAAAGACCTAAACGAATTGAATGATGTGTTTCAACATCAGCGTGAAGATCAAACTCAGGTCTGCAGTATAAAAGTACCTACAAAAGAATGGGTGACGGCTAAAGCAAGAGAGAATTGGCGAGAAGCTTATGAGGCCGCAGCAAATGAAATAAATAAAGCTGCAAAATTTACACAAAGTCATACAGAACGAATTGAAGTAACAGTTCCGAAAACACCGCCAATAATGACATGGGAAGAAATCGAAGAGCGCTATGATGACTTTGTTAAGTTGATTGAAGATTGGTTCATGAGATAAATGCGATAGGGTGTGTCAAATTTGAAGTGGAATATTCTACCTCGCTTGATACACATCATCATGACTCCCGACATTAATCAAAATAATTTCTTTTTCAGTGATCAGAATTTCCAGCGTAATGCGGTAACTGAGATTGATCGATATCGAATGCAGAGCTGACAATTTGCCTTTGAGCGGGTGAATTCTCAAGGAAGGGTGATAAGGGTTGTGAGCCAGTAATTCTAAAGTTTTGCGATACGGCTCTTTTAATTCCGGGTGTTTTTGTGCAAAGCGTCTGGCGCGTTTCTTATAACTGTCGGTAAAGACGATCGTGTGGCTCATTTAGAAAATACGTCATCGACATGCTGATCGACAGTATCCTTGCTGAATTGACCGGATGCCATATCCTGCCGTGCCTGGTAAAGCGCGGCTTCCAGCTCCATCTCACGCAGATAGTGATATTGCTCGATTTTCATTACGACAAAGCATTCCTTGCCGCGCAGGGTAATGATGTCTTCTGTTTTATCCGCAAGACTTTCTTCCAGACAGGCAATCCCTTTGGTTTTTAGATCGTTGGCTGTAATCATGATGAATTAGAATCGTATGGTTAATCGCTTTTCTGACTATACGATTCAGAGCGTGGTGTGTCAATTGTATTCAGGGTATCCAGATTAAAAGCAAAATGGTATCTGGCTTACAGCGAAAGACTCTTGTTCTTGTAAGAACACTTCACCGTCGCCGGGTGGATCGATCAGGCCCAAATACGATGGAAGAAACAAAGAATCGGATGGCGAGGCTGGGTGTTAATTATGCCGCAGCTTCTAATTTAACCTGATCGATTTCAGAATTGCACCGATTTTCGAGCATGCTTGATCACTTTTTCCATGCTGAATCCAGTTTTTCTCAATCAGGTGATAGGTAATGGATGCGAGTATCAGGGTACATGCCAAGGTTGCGACAAGAAAAACCATGCCGGCGTTAATATTCAGGTTCTTTAGACTCAGGATGATGGGTAGGTGCCATAGATAGATGCCATAACTGATTTTACCCAGATAATCGATAATTCCGGAAAACCACCCAAGTGCCGTATTCGGCAGTGCAATCAGAAAGACTATCAGCGCTGCTGCGCTTAAGCCAGTCAGGATCCTGAAAAAGCCCACATAATACACAGAGCCCCAGTAATTAGGCGTCATCCATAAAAGCTTGATCATGATGAAGCCTGCGCTGATAGCAGCCAGCGCTTTGATTCCTAAGCTAACCCAATCATTACGATTGCCATTAGCCAGAACCCATTTGCATGCGGCAATGCCAAATCCGAACACATCCAGAGAACCGGACAATTGGGCTGTTGCAAACCATAGCTTATGGGCGCCTGCGGAATGGAGAATGTAAAACGCCGCAATCTTCCATATACAGGCGATGGCGCTAAACACTAATAAAATTTTTAGTGGCGAAGCTCGTTTAATCCAATTCCAGAAAATAAGAATAAAGAGATAAAATTGCATTTCCACGCCAATGGACCAATTTACGCCATTGATTGCCCCTTGCGTACTGGGAAAAAAATTATGGAAGAACAAAAGGTGCGAAATAAATTGAAAGAAGATATTGGATACAGGGGTAAATAAAATCTGTGGCTGAATGAGGAAAACAAAAATGATGCAGGTGAAGAAATATAACGGCGCTATTCTAAAGAAGCGATGAGAAGCGTAGACTGATTTCCATGCGGCTCCATAAGATTTTTCCAGTGAGAACGCACTAAAATAAATGACAAATCCACTGATTACAAAAAACAAATCAACACCCAGCCATCCGGTTCGCCACCATAAATTGAGTCCTGTCACTGGAAAAGAAGACCAGCTCGTATGTTCAATGACGTGATAAACAACGACACTAATCGCTGCAAATGCACGCAACTTGTCCAGATTTGAGAAGCGGATAGTAGAATCCAAACGTAAGTCACTCATGAATTTTCGGTTTATGTTACCGGTTGGTTAACAAACCAAACACAAATCTGGAATTAGAAGCAATGATCAATTTCTTCCACTTTGTATAAGCGCTGGGATAGCGAAGCGTTTGGATCCGGTGCATAGGCGGCCGGTGGATAATCGCTCAGCAGGTTTTGATTGCTGCGGATTTCGATTTCGGATTGGGTGTGCTGCGGATTGCTGGCATCTTTGATGATCATGATCCAATTTCCATTGCCATGGGTGATCGTTTCATTGATTTTCCCGGAGTACTTCGGGTCATGAATCTCGGTAATGTAATATGTTTTTGCGGCTTCATCGTGCATTTGCGGATATCCGTGGACTTGCAGCGATTCATGATAGATAAAGTATGTGGTGATATCACGCCAGGTATGACGGCGCCATTTCGGCAGGTGAAATCCATCATCGCTTTCCAGGCATTCCACAATTTTCAGATAATTTTTATCGCTGCTGCGGTTATAAATCACTTTCTGACTAAGCAATTCTTCCCGCGCGGGCGCTGTCATGCAAGCGGGTAACAAAAACGCGCATAACAGAAACATCAATCGTTTTTTTGCAGAAAAGCGCATAGTAGTTTTTAACCGATTCTATAGTTCCCGATGCGTTGAGAAGGGTAAGTGGACGAGAAAATTGAATGGTATCAGATACTATTTTGTATTGTACACATGAACGAAAGATTTAACTTTCAATCCATGCTCGACTGTCTTTTTGAGTTGGCATTTCTTGTTTTTGTTTTACTTACGGAAGAGCGCGGAGGTGCGGTTTTCTGCATACCTTGTTCAGGGAAGGTTGAAAGGAGTTCTGTGCACTCTGCGGACAATAACTAGATGTTTCATATCGTTATGAAAAATTCCTGGCTTATCCATAAGGATAATTTATTGAGCATACCTTGGTTTATAGTAAACTCTCGTTTCACTTGTTAAAATTAATTTTTTACAAAAATAAATCAGACTCTATTATTTACTTAGGATTGTTCATGAATACCGAAGATTTTCGTCCCGAAAAAGAAGTTAAAGTTTTTTATCCACCGCAGCGGGTTTTAATGGGACCCGGGCCATCGGATACGCATCCGCGTGTGTTGAATGCCATGGCGCGCCCGACTTTGGGGCACCTCGATCCCGTTTTTACCGAAATGATGGAAGAAATCAAGAGCCTGATGCGCTATGCCTTCCAAACCAAGAATCGCATGACTTTCCCGGTTTCGGGGCCCGGATCGGTGGGCATGGAGATGTGTTTTGTCAATATGATCGAGCCGGGTGATAAGGTAATCGTCTGCAGCAACGGAGTTTTTGGCGGTCGTATGGTCGAGAACGTTGAGCGTCATGGTGGCGTTGCCGTCACGGTCAATGACAAGTGGGGAGAACCGGTCGATCCACAGAAAGTTGAAGATGCGTTGAAAAAAAATCCCGATACCAGGATTATTGCGTTTGTGCATGCTGAAACCTCAACCGGCGCTTCATCGGATGCCAAAACGCTGTGCGAGGTCGCACGAAAGCATGATTGCATGACCATTGTCGATACGGTTACATCGCTGGGTGGAACGCCGATCAAGGTTGACGAGTGGGGAATTGATGCGATCTATTCCGGTAGCCAGAAGTGTTTATCCTGCCCTCCCGGTTTGTCGCCGGTAAGTTTTTCCGAACGTGTGACCGACCTGGTTAAGAATCGCAAGACCAAGGTGCATAGCTGGTTCATGGACATCAGCCTGCTGTTGAATTACTGGGGATCGGCTGCGCGTACTTATCATCATACCGCGCCGACCAATGCATTGTATGCATTACATGAGTCCCTGCTGATGCTGGCGGAAGAAGGTCTGGAACATTCCTGGGCGCGTCATCGTTATAATTATGAAGCATTAAAAGACGGTTTTGCGACATTGGGTATGAATTATGTGGTTGCAGAGCCCTATCGCCTGCCGCAATTGAATTCCGTTTTTGTGCCGGCCGGTGTCGATGAAAAAGAGGTGCGTCGCCGTCTGTTGGCTGAATATAGCCTTGAAATTGGCGCCGGATTGGGTGATTTTGCCGGAAAAGTGTGGCGTTTTGGATTGATGGGTACATCCTGCCGGGTGGATAACGTGATTTTCTGCCTGAATGCGCTGGAAACCATTTTATCCGATATGGGATTGAAAGTAGAGCGCGGTGCGGCTGCAGCTGCAGCACATAAGAGATATGCCACAAATCCTATGTTCTAAGACTATATCAGTTAGTTGCAAAAGGACAATTTGAAGCCACTTTCTTGTCGTATGCGATGGGGAAGTGGTTCATTTTTTGTAATCCGGTAATATGGTTTTGGATTTTTCTTTATCGATAGCCGTGACAGTGCCGCTATTATCGTTTTTGTTATCATTCTTCTCCATTTTATGGTTGATTAAGATAAAAGCGGACTGGGTTCTGGATCAACCCAATGAACGTTCGCTTCATTTGACACCCGTTTCACGCATTGGTGGTTTGGGTTTGTTTTTCGGAGTGATCGTATCCTGGTTGTGTTTCTCGGTTGCGATACCTGATTCGATATTGATGGGTATAGGGTTGTTGATGGTAATATCATTGGCCGATGATGTGCGGCGAGTTCCGGTGTGGTGTCGATTGATGGTTCACGCAGCGGTTGCCATTAGCTTTTCCATTGCATTTTTATCGGATGCGTATGGTTGGGGGCTTGTGATTTTCGCGGCTATGACGGTTATCTGGATGTCGAATCTTTATAATTTCATGGATGGCTCTGATGGCCTGGCGGGCGGAATGACGGTGATTGGGTTCGGAATCTACGGTTGGCTTGCATATGCGGCAGGCAATAATGATTTTGCTGCGATAAATTTTTCCCTGGCTGCGGCGGCGCTGGCTTTTCTAATACATAATTTTCATCCGGCGCGTATTTTTATGGGAGATGTGGGATCGATCCCGCTTGGATATCTGGCGGTGGTGATAGGCGTGTTGGGATGGCTTGATCATCTGTGGTCACTGTGGGTGCCGGTACTCATTTTCTCGCCTTTTATCGCGGATGCAACCGTAACACTGATGAAGCGATTATTTCAAGGAAAAAGAATCTGGCAGGCGCATCGTGAGCACTATTATCAGCGTATGGTACAAAGCGGCCTGGGTCATCGGGGTACTGCGCTCGTAGCTTATGGGTTGATGCTGGCAACAGGCGCAAGTGCGGTATGGGTCAATGCGCAAGATGTCGTGTTGCAGATCCGGATTGTGGCGGTTTGGGGATGTGCATATCTGGTATTAATGATTATTTCTGATCGGAGTCAGAAGACTCCCCCCGGTCGAGGATAAGGGATATGTTTGCCAACCGATACGGGATTCGTACTTTTATCGCTTTTACTCATGACTTTATTGCCGTCGCGGTAGCTTGGTGGCTGGCTTATCTATGCCGTTTCAATTTTGAAATCCCGGAAGTGTCAGTCATATTTTTATTGCAGACATTGCCCTGGATCGTGCTGATCCAAGGCGGGGCTTTTTTGTGGTTTGGGCTTTATCGGGGGTTGTGGCGCTATGCCAGTTTGCCGGATTTAAAAAGAATCGTTGTTGCGGTGGCTGTGGGTTCGGTAGCGGTAACCTTGATGTTGTGGCTATTTGGTCTGTTGCGGAATGTGCCCGGTGCGGTAATCATGCTGGCTCCATTGTTATTGCTGTTGATCATGGGTGGCAGCCGCTTGATATATCGCGCATGGAAAGAACGCCGCCTGTACAGTCTGGAAAGTTATGAAGCGAAGCTGGTATTGATTCTGGGCGCTGGCAGCACGGCTGTGAATCTGGTGAAAGCTTTAACCGGAAGCCGTGAGTGGCATGTGGTAGGCATGCTGGATGATGATCCCAGAAAATTAGGCACGCGTTTGCAAGGCGTGCGTGTGCGCGGAACAATCAGAGAATTGCCGCAATGGGTGCAGAAACTGAATGTCGGGCATGTGATTATCGCCATACCATCCGTTTCTCGGCGAATACACCGTCAGGCTTTGGAAATGTGTTCGGAAATCGGTGTGAAAGCGATGACAGTGCCATCCTATGCTGATCTGATCAGCGGCAAGACGACAGTGTCACAAATTCGTGAAATCCAGCTGGATGATTTGCTGGGTAGAGCACCTGTGGTTTTGGATGACGATGGTTTGCATGATTTGCTGACGGGGAAGGTGATTCTGGTGACAGGGGCCGGCGGTTCGATTGGTTCGGAGTTATGTCGCCAGCTCGTCTCATATGAACCAAAGCGTATTGTTTTCGTTGAGTTAAGTGAGTTTTCGCTCTACACCATTCAGGAAGAGTTTTTGGCGCGTTATCCAGCGATGAATATGTCGTTTGTAATTGGCGATATCAAGGATCGCGCCCGGATGACACAATTATTTACGCAATTTCATCCTACCGCGGTTTTTCATGCGGCTGCGTACAAGCATGTGCCGCTGATGGAGCAAGAAAATGCATGCCAGGCTATTTTAAATAATGTGCTGGGTACTTATGTGCTGGCCCAGGTAGCGATTAATTTTGCGGTAGATAAATTTGTTTTGATTTCCACCGACAAGGCGGTTAATCCAGTGAGCGTCATGGGCGCCAGCAAGCGTTTGGCAGAAATGGTTTGCCAGGCTTTACAACAATCAATTTCAAAGCATGTCAATGCTGATCGAGATCACCCAGCGCGTCAAACCTGTTTTGTAATGGTGCGGTTTGGCAATGTGCTGGGCAGTACCGGCAGTGTCATTCCAAAATTCCGTGAACAGATTGCCAAAGGCGGTCCGATTACCATCACCCATCCAGACATGACGCGTTACTTCATGTCCATTCCGGAAGCTGCGCAACTGGTTTTACAAGCCGGGCTGATGGGTGGTACGCAAGGCGGCGGTGAAATTTTTGTGCTGGATATGGGGGATCCCGTCAGAATCGTTGATCTGGCCAATGATCTGATCCATTTATCCGGTTTGGCGGAAGGTGATATTCGTATTGAATTTACGGGATTGCGCCCGGGTGAAAAGATACATGAGGAATTGCTGGCGACGAGTGAGAGTACGCTTCCGACACCCCATCAGAAATTACGTATTGCGCAGGCATGTCAGGTTGATGAACAGTGGTTGTCGGAGTTGGCGGCCTGGTTGGATAAAGTGACCGTACTAAGCGATCAGGAAGTCCGTGTTGAGCTGATTAAGTGGGTGCCCGAATACACTCATAAGGAAGTGGGGCTTTGAGTGGTTAAAGATTTCTATTCGCCATAAAGATTTCTGAAAGATGGATGTTAATGATTGATAGTCCGGTTTTCTTGCCTTAACTGAGAATGGTTCATGGTTTTCAAGTTTTCTGTAATGCATCCATTTTCCAGAACTACAATTCGATCAATCTTTTTTAATTGTGGAACTTGTTGATTAAAAATCAATGTAGTGCGATTTTGTATCAATTTTTCTAAAGCGGAGAGCAGATCTGCGGAATCAGGTTCTTGTGCTGCAAATACTTCATCCAGAATTAATAGGGGAGCATTTTTTAGAAATGCCCGTGCGATGGCGAGTTGAATCAATTGTTTTTTGCTGATTTCGTTGCCATTCTGGTTAATTCGAGTTTGTAAGCCTTCAGGCATTCGACGAATAAATTCCATAGCATGGGAAGCATGTGCGGCAGCAGTGATTTTTGCTTCATTGGCGCAACGCATTGCGCCGTAGGCAATGTTGCCGGCAATTCTTTCGTCGAGTAGGAAGGGATCGGCAGATACCAGGGAAATATTTCTATATATCTGATTTGTAGATACTTTATCGATCTGATATTCATCCAGCAATATTCTTCCGTAAGAAGGCTGCCGCAAACGGAGTATCAAATCAATGAGTACATTCTTTTCAGTTTCCGTATAACCCTTAATAACGATGACTTCTGATGGCTTAATCGTTAAGTTTATATGGCTCAGAATGGGTTTGGTTTGGGTCGGGTCACTCAGGCGTATTTGCTCAAATACCAGTTTGCCGCGGATCTGCTGAATACTGAGCGTGCCTATATCCTGTTCGGGAGCGAGATCCAGAAACGAAAAAATAGCTTCTATCATTTCCCGGTCATGTTCAAGTTGTCTGGGAATGCCTGCGATACGCCGAAGCGGGAGAATAAGGAGTAATGCAATGGCTATCAGTGCACCTGCTTCGGATAGGTTCAGCGCATCATTCATAGCCTGTAATGCCATAATGTAAGTAACAGCGATAAGCATCAATGCAGTGATTAACTGACGTG
Organism: Nitrosomonas ureae; assembly: GCF_900108305.1. Classification (GTDB taxonomy): domain Bacteria; phylum Pseudomonadota; class Gammaproteobacteria; order Burkholderiales; family Nitrosomonadaceae; genus Nitrosomonas; species Nitrosomonas ureae_B. Next base: position 12,024 of record NZ_FNUX01000013.1, on the reverse strand, counting down.
AAGGGATAACTACGGCTTCGATTTTTGCGGATTGCGTTTCAGTGTGAAGCAGCGTTTCTGAAATTCTTCCAAGACGTTGGCTTTCGTCGGCTTGTCCGCCATCCAGCCTGATTTTCCGGTAATGCCTGATTGACTGCGTAATATGCCCGATCAAATCTCTCAAAGTTAATGAGTTACGTTGATTGGTTTTATTGAAATAACTGCGAATCATTTCGTGCACTAATATGATGAATGGTGTTACCAGTACTAATAGCAGCGAGAATTCCTGATTAAGGTATAGCGCGCAGATCAATAATCCAATGATAGAAAGACAATCTTGCCCCAACTGGGCAATGTGACGAACTGTGGTTTGAGTGATTCTGCTGATGTGAGATACCAATGTGTCGATTTGATTATCGTGGTTAAGATGAGCGTAATAATTCACCGGCAGCGACACAAGTTTGTGAAAAAAATCCATGCGCAAATCAGTTTCCAGTTTGCCGCTGATCGTGCTGACATAGTAAATACTGATGTAACCAAAAATCCAACGTACGACAAATAATGCAATGATTGTCAATGATGCCTGTTGTGTCAACGATAAATCCTTCAGAACAAATACGTTTACTAGCATTTGTTCAATCAGTATGGGTAGATAAGCCATACTTGCTGCCAAGCCCAGCATGGCAAATAATATGCACAAAAGTGGTTTCCCATAGGGTGCAAGTTTTTTAAGCAAACGAAGGTAGAGTTGCGGCAGGGTCATAAGTGTAATTCTACATCAACATGCAGTGATTATTGCGTCGTGTAATTTGCTGGAATATGAGCCGGATATAGTACAATCGCTGTTCTTTCTAGTGAATGGGCCCGGATGGAAACGAGCTTTAACAGGTTTGTGAACATCACGAGGTTATGAATGCCAATATTATATACTTCTGATAAAACAAGATATTTTCCAGGTGCGGTTGTTCCTCGACGCAAGGGTATCGTGCTTGCGGGTGGTTCCGGGACGCGGCTTTATCCTGTCACGCAGACGGTATCCAAGCAATTGTTGCCGGTGTTCGATAAGCCCATGATTTATTACCCGCTTAGTACGTTGATGCTGGCGGGTATTCAAGAGATTCTGGTAATTTCGACGCCGCGAGATGTGGTCAATTATCAACAATTGTTGCGTGATGGAAATCAATGGGGATTGAGTATCAGTTATGCTGAACAACCTTCACCCGATGGCCTGGCGCAAGCCTTTCTGATTGGCGAATCATTCATAGGTAACGATTGTTCAGCATTGGTATTGGGCGATAACATTTTTTATGGACATGATTTTCATGACTTGTTGTTGAGCGCGATGCTGCGTACTAGTGGGGCCAGTGTTTTTGCCTATCACGTGCATGATCCGGATCGATATGGTGTGGTTGAGTTTGATGCTACTGGCAAGGTGTTGAATTTGGAGGAAAAGCCTCGGAACCCCAAATCGAATTATGCGGTAACAGGACTCTATTTTTATGATCAGCACGTGGTTGATTACGCTAAAAGCCTGAAACCTTCCAACCGCAACGAGCTGGAAATTACTGACTTGAATCGTATTTATCTTGAACATTCCGCGCTTAACGTTGAAATCATGCGGCGCGGTTATGCTTGGCTGGATACCGGTACGCATGAATCCTTGCTCGACGCCAGTCAATTTGTTGCGACGATCGAACGCCGGCAGGGATTGAAAATTGCTTGTCCGGAGGAAATCGCATTTCTGCGTGGTTGGATTAGTGCGGCACAACTGGAGGCGCTGGCAACACCACTGGCAAAAAATGGATATGGTCAGTACTTGTTACATGTATTGAAACGTGAATTTTGATTTAGGTATATATCGGATGAAATCGACCCCACTTGCAATTCCGGATGTTCTGCTGATCGAACCCAAAGTTTTCGGCGATGAACGCGGATTTTTCTATGAGAGCTTTAATCAACGTAGTTTTGAATCAGTGATTGGAAGATCAGTGCAATTTGTGCAAAGCAATCATTCGCGCTCTGCGCGCAATGTTTTGCGTGGCTTGCATTATCAGATCAAACAGGCGCAAGGGAAACTTGCGCGCGTGGTAGCAGGAGAGGTATTTGATATAGCTGTAGATATTCGTCGCTCTTCACCGACTTTTGGAAAATGGGTGGGCGGAATACTGAGCGCCGAGAACAAAAATCAATTATGGATTCCGCCTGGCTTCGCGCATGGTTTCGTTGTGCTGTCCGATTACGCCGAGTTTTTGTATAACACGACTGATTACTGGGCACCCGAGCACGAGCGTTGTATTGTTTGGAACGATCCAACGCTGGCCATTGACTGGCCGATTATCGGATCGCCGGTACTATCCGGAAAAGATGCATGCGGGGCAACGTTCGATAAGGCAGAAGTCTATGATTAGCTTGCAATTTTCGGTAGCAGATGCAAGCATTATCGAATTGCTCTGAATTAATGGCCAAACAAAAAAACGTTTATTCTTGCATTGAGTGTGGCGGGCAAACCCTGAAATGGCAAGGTCAATGTCCGCATTGCCAGGCATGGAACACTTTGATAGAAACGCTGGCAGAGAAAGCTGTGTCGCGTTTCAGTCCAGTATCGGAAATCGGTCAGGTACAAAACTTAAGCACTATCGAGGCGCGAGAAGAAGCGCGCTGCCCGACCGGCATTGAAGAGCTTGATCGTGTGCTGGGCGGTGGATTGGTGCATGGCGGTGTGGTGTTGCTGGGTGGGGATCCGGGGATCGGTAAATCAACCTTGTTGCTGCAAGCATTATCTTTTATGTCGGCGCAGCATTCAGTATTGTACATAAGCGGTGAGGAATCCGCGCAGCAAGTGGCGCTGCGTGCTAAACGATTGGCGTTGAATGTGCAGTCCGTCGAGTTGTATGCAGAAATTCAATTAGAGAAAATCCAGGCTGTTCTGGCAGAACATAAACCGTCGGTGGCGGTAATCGATTCGATTCAAACTATCTATTCCGAGGTGTTGCAATCAGCACCTGGATCGGTTGCGCAAGTGCGTGAATGTGCAGCGCAATTAACGCGCTTGGCTAAATCGAGTGGTACCAGCATTATTTTAGTCGGCCATGTTACCAAAGAGGGTGCGTTGGCCGGTCCGCGCGTGCTGGAGCATATGGTCGACACTGTGTTGTATTTTGAAGGTGATATGCATTCCAGTTTTCGCATGGTTCGCGCATTCAAGAATCGTTTTGGCGCGGTTAATGAATTAGGTGTTTTTGCGATGAGCGAGAAAGGGTTGCGTGAAGTGAAGAATCCATCGGCATTGTTTCTTTCGCATCATGACAAGCAAGTGCCGGGGTCATGCATTATGGTTACGCAAGAAGGCACGCGTCCGTTGTTGGTGGAAATTCAGGCTTTGGTCGATGAAGCACGCTCGCCCAATCCGCGACGACTTTGTGTCGGATTAGAACAAAACAGGCTGGCGATGCTATTGGCGGTATTGCATCGACATGCAGGCATTCCTTGCTATGATCAGGATGTTTTTGTCAATGCTGTGGGGGGTGTAAAAATTACTGAACCAGGCGCAGATCTTGCAGTTATGCTGGCTGTGGTTTCATCTCTAAGAAATAAACCGATAGCGGAAAAAATGATTGTGATCGGTGAGATTGGTTTGGCTGGAGAAATACGTCCGGTGCAACGAGGGCAGGAGCGACTTAAAGAGGCCGCGAAACTTGGCTTTAAGCAAGCCATTATTCCATTGGCCAATAAACCCAAGCAGGCCATTGCAGGTATCAACATCATTGCTGTCAGCCGAATCGGAGAAGCTGTTGGACAGATGTATTGAAATACTTCATAGGTCAACTGTTATCGACCTCTGCTAGCCTTGAGCCATACGAATATAAAGGCAATTCGGGTCGGTTTTTACAAATAGTGATAGCGCAGATAATTTCTTTCTAGTTCAGTTTGATAAGGAATTCAGAATAGTGCCGGATCTGATTGGATGAACTTGCAGCGACAGCTTTGGATAATGAGTGGACTATCAGTGATAGTCATCATTACGGCAGCGTTGTTGCCGCCTATTCCGCAGTCTGTTGAATATCATCACTTCGCAGATCGGCGTGATCTCTTTGGCATTCCTAATTTCAGCGATGTAATATCCAACTTGGGCTTTTTGTTCAGTGGAGGCGCTGGTTTAATGTTCCTGTGGCGAGTTCAGCGAATGCCAGCGCAAACTACGTTTCATCATGATAAAGAAGGCCTGCCATACTGGGTGTTGTTTTTCAGCATAACCATGGTCGCATTTGGTTCCATTTACTATCACTGGGCGCCGGACATCCATCGTTTGTTGTGGGATAGAATACCTATTGCCGTAGCCATAGCTGCGTTGTTGTCCGCAACGTTGACCGAGCGCGTGAGTGCAACTATAGGTCTAAGGATGCTACCGTTATTGGTAATTTTGGCAGTATTGAGTGTGTTGTATTGGTATTGGACCGAACGACAGGGCAGTGGTAATCTGAATTTTTATATCGTGATGCAGTTTTACCTGATTCTGTTGATTGTCTGGGTCAGCCTGCGTTTTCCATCGCGCTACAGCCGTGGTGGCGATATCTATCAGGTCATTGGGTTGTACGCGTTTGCGAAGGTAGCGGAGCTATTGGATCGATCAATTTTTGTTTGGGCGGATGGCTGGGTTAGTGGACATACGTTAAAACACCTGATTGCTGCATATGCTGCTTATCGAATTGTACTGATATTACAAAAAAGAGTGTTGTTAGAATGATGTGTCGGATTGACAGTGTATATATCAGCTGCAGATTGAGGTGAAATAAATGAATATTACAAATCTTGATATTCAATTCTGGAAAACATCCGGATTTAATTTTATGTGCAGTTTTGTGATGCATCGGAATCCATCGGTACAGGAAAACTTAATCCAAATAAAAAGACAATAAGAAAGAAAAAATCGATCAAAGAGAGTAGATGCAGAAAGTGGTTTGATCAGAGTTTTTACAGTGTCATTTAAATGAATGTTGTTTTGATGCAACACCCATCTAATATTGCCTTGACAGGAAAAAGCACCTTATATAAGCTGCCTAGTGGTCAAATATGACACACTTATATTTGTTAAGCAATGTCAGCGGTAAGCGTTTGAATGAAAATTTTCCAGCCAGAAAAAATGCATTATTTAAAATTGAATAATAAAAATTGGCACGCTCAACCAGAATTTCTTGCAAAAATGAGCAAGATGACAAGTACAATTACTTCGAGGGGAAGATCTTGAGTTCGACAATAATCAAGTTGAACGCTCCGCTAACGCAAGCGCAAGCGTTTGATTTTCAGCCTTCAAGCGAATTGCATCTAACACCGACACCGACACTCAATACGCTCACTCAGCAGTTAGCTGGCTTTGGTACGCTAACAAGTGCTTTGGAATATGCAGCGAAGGGAGTTACGGGGTATAACTTTTATGACGCAAAGGGAAATGTTCGTTCGGTTCTGCCATACAAGACACTTAGGCAGAATGCTCGTATTTTAGCTAGGCGTTTATTCGGTTTTGATTTGCCCCGGGGTAGCCGGGTAGCGATCATTGCTGATACCTCTCCGGAATTTGTTGAGTTGTTTTTTGCATGCCGCTATGCTGGGCTAGTTCCATTTGCAATGCCGATTCCGGTTAATCTCGGAAGTCATGCGATATATGTTCAACAATTGAGGGGCATGCTCGAAAGTAGTCAGGCGAGTATTGCTCTGGCTAATATTGATTACATTAATTTTCTTGAAGAAGCTGTAACAGGCGCAACCGGCATTCGCTGGACAGGGACGCCAGGAAAATTAAATGAGCTTCCTATGCATGATGCAGAATTGCAACCTAATCATCCAGATGAAACTGCGTATTTGCAATTTACATCAGGTAGTACGCGCACGCCACGAGGTGTAGTTATAACCGAACGAGCCTTGATGTGTAATTTACAGGGTATCGTGCGTAACGGTTTGGAAATAAAGCCCGATGACCGTTCTGCATCGTGGTTGCCTTTTTACCATGATATGGGGTTGGTTGGGCTTGTTCTGGCCCCGATGGTTACGCAGATTTCAGTCGATTATTTAGCAACTAGGGATTTTGCAATTCGTCCATTGCAGTGGTTGCGGTTAATTAGCCGGAATCGCTGTACGGTCGCATTCAGCCAGCCATTTGGCCTTAAGCTATGTACGCTTCGTGTGCGGGAATCTGATCTAAAAGAATTGGATTTGAGTTGCTGGCGAGCAGCTGGTATCGGCGCGGAAATGATTCGTCCCGAAACTTTAAGAAACTTTGCTGAAAAATTTGCGTCAGCCGGCTTTGATGAGAATGCCTTTTTGCCATGTTATGGTCTTGCAGAATCAACGCTTGCTGTTACATTTTCAAAAATCAATACAGGATGTAATAGTCTGCAAGTAGATAGTAAAACGCTGATTGATAAAAAAATGGCAGTGAGGTTACAAGCTAATGGTCGAAAACAAAATGAATTTGTAAATTGCGGACGTCCATTGCCAGGGCATATTGTTAAAATAGTTGGCGAAGATGGCCATCAATTATCCGAGATGATGGTTGGGAGTGTTCTGGTACAGGGTGATAGCGTAATGACTGGTTATTATAATAATCCAGAAGAGACGAACAAGGCGCTTAAGCTTGGAAATTGGCTGGATACCGGTGATATCGGTTTTCTGTTTGAAGGTGATTTGTTTATAACCGGACGTCGTACCGATGTGATTATAGTTAATGGTCGCAATATTCGAGCGCAAGATATCGAAGAGTTGGCCGAACAACAACCGGAAGTCAGGTCGCGCGAGGCATCTGCCTTTGGAATTAATGATGAAGATGGTACAACGACTATTGTGCTGGTGATTGAATGCAGACTTACCTCTCCAACAGATCGTCAGTCACTGACGACCAGGTTGCAGCAGCTTGTTTATATGGCATTTGGAGTCAATTGTGTTGTTGAGCTTGTACCGCCACATACCTTGCCAAGAACCTCATCTGGTAAACTCTCGCGTTTTGCGGCTAGACAGGGGTATATTCAAAGAACTCAACTAGTTGATCAATTATCTTTTGTAGAGTCGGGCGACAGATAAAAGATATGCAGAAATTAGTAGCTGTAACAGGTGCTACTGGTTTTATTGGCAGCGTACTAGTTCAAAGACTCATTCAAGATGGATGGATAGTTCGTGCACTTACTCGGACTATCCGTTTCTCAAATACTGAATTAATTCAGTGGATCCAAGGTGACTTAGAAGATTTAAATGCATTGCATCGTCTAGTTGATGGTGTAGCATGTGTAATTCATTGTGCTGCAACAGTGAAAGGAAGCTCTTTCCAAGAATTTGAACGTACCAATATTGCAGGCACAGAAAATATCCTGCGTATCCTGGTAAAACAAAAGTCTTTTCCTCGCGTCCTACTTATTTCTTCCTTGGCGGCACGCCAACCAGAGTTATCCTGGTACGCTCAAAGTAAATATTTATCAGAGCAGAAACTTATCGAACTCTCAAGTCAGCTGCAATGGACAATTTTTCGTCCCACAGCTGTTTATGGTCCGGGTGATAAAGAAATGAAGCCGCTTTTTCAATCTATACACCGCGGATTGTTTCCGGTTGTTGGAAAAATGCAGAATAGATTTGGATTAATACATGTGTATGATTTGGTTGCAGCTATTCAAGCCTGGTTAAATTCCGAGAAACCGATTAATGGAATCTTTGAACTCGATGATGGTACACCTGATGGATATAGTTATCAGAGCCTTAAAGTCATGGCACAGCAAGTATGGAAACGTCCAGTACATTGTATTGTGATCCCGAATCTGCTTATCCGCTGTATTGCACTGATTAATCTATGGTTTGCCCGCCTCTTTCGATACTCACCTATGCTGACTCCGGGAAAGGTTAATGAATTACAGCATGAAGATTGGGTATGCAATAATATCCCTTTGATTAATGCGCTACCTGAGTGGCATCCGAGAATTCGTTTACAAGATGTATTATCTGAAGTAATCTAATTTCAAAATTAACTGTATCAAAATAACCCTATGACTGAAAGTAATTATGATGAGATCATGAAGTTGCTTTGTGACCGTCTAAGCGATTTAACCAATGCGGACATATTGATTACCCCGGAAACAAACCTGATCAGTCAATTATCGATTGATTCCATCAAGCTGCTCAATCTGATTATGGAAATTGAAGATGCTTTTGATATTTCAATTCCTATCAATGCGTTGACAGATGTTCAAACAGTTCGTGAATTAGTTGATTTGGTACATAAAATTAAAACGACATCATCATAATGAATTTACTTGAAAAACTAGATGCTGCTGCGGCTGCAAGAAAGGCACTTTTGCCTGATGGCGTGGGTGCTTTTGGTATTCCAATCGAAGAGGTTTTTTCGGCTACTGAGGCCCGAATTGGGGATCGTCGCGTACTTTTGATGGGAACCAATAATTACTTGGGCCTAACTTTTGCTCCGGAATGTATTCGTGCGGCGCACGATGCGATTGATAAAGAAGGAACGGGTACCACGGGTTCACGAATGGCGAATGGCAGTTATTTTGGTCATCGAGCATTAGAGAGAGAATTTGCTGATTTTTATCAATGTAGCTCGGGCATTATTTTTACAACGGGCTATCAAGCGAACTTAGGCGTTATTTCTGGTCTGGTTGGTTCCGGTGATACGGTTCTGATTGATGGCGACTCTCACGCAAGTATTTACGATGGTTGTATTCTCAGCGGTGCGAATATCATCCGTTTCAAACATAATGACATGGCCGACATGGAGAAACGATTGCGTCGCCTGGGTGATAATGTTGAAACTACGCTCATTATTGCTGAAGGGATATATAGCATGCTTGGTGATCAGGCGCCGTTGGCCGATATCGTGCAATTGAAGAATAAATATGGTGGCATATTGCTACTTGACGAGGCTCACTCGCTCGGTGTACTAGGTAAAACGGGTCAAGGTCTTGTTGAAGAAACGGGATTGTTAAATGAGGTTGATTTTATTACAGGAACTTTCAGCAAGAGCTTATGCAGTATTGGCGGATTTTGCGTAAGTAATCATCCGCAGCTAGAACAATTAAGGTATGTTAGTCATCCTTATATTTTTACTGCATCGCCATCGCCGGCAACAATTGCTTCAACCCGGGCAGCCCTGGAGCTGCTTAGAAAAGGAAGTCATTTGCGTGACAAATTATGGAGCAATTGCCAACAACTCTATTCGCAGCTTAAAGAAGCGGGTTATAAGCTAGGGCCGGATCCTGGGCCGGTCATTGCTGCCATTGTTGAAACGCCACAACAGGCGCTCCTACTCTGGCAACAATTACTCGAACATAATATTTATGTAAATCTAATTTTGCCGCCGGCAGCGCCCGAAGGTAAATCACTTGTGCGTTGCAGCGTAAATGCTGTACATACAATGGAGCAAATCAAATATGTAGGCGATACTTTTGCCAAGTTATATAACCTGATAAACGTTCAAACATGAATTGCTTTCTATTGATTCATTGATGTATCTGTCATTCTCAGGCAATAAAGAAAAAGTTATGAACGAAGTCTTGTCACATGGAATATGTAGTGGGCCGGACATACTTAACTCATACACGAGATCTTACGATGAAAATAATGCAGGGATTAGTAATAATATTATTTTCCGTTCTTTTGCAAAGTAATGTTCTGGCAACCAGTATTGTGTACGATGGATTTACCTGCCTGAATGCAGTTGATTCCAATGATCCAACCCCCAGTATTACGCCGGCTCAAAGTAAGTTTGAGGTTATAGAAAATGTCGGGGAAGGGATATATCGTTTAAGTCTGACAGGCGGTATCCCTCGTTTTGTTAATAACAATCAAAACGTGTGTATCGATAGTGCAACGGCGATTGGATACGCGGGAATTCCTGCGGTTGATGGTTTGCCTCGACCACTGATATCCATCGATGCCACAGCCTATTTCAACGGTCAGGAATTAATGATTGTGATCAGCTCAATGTATACCGACTTGAGCGCGAGAGGGACTCCATTTCTACCTTTTACTACAAGCGCTGTATTTGCACTTACAAACACCCTCATCATGGGATTTAATCCTGATTTATCTTCGTTTAGTTTGAAGAAAGTATTCCGCAATCGTGGATTTACACAGACCAGTGAGTCAAGAAATTTAATAGCGCCGTTTCAAGAGACCGTTTTGCCATCTTTTAATGAGACGGCACGGGATACCCCAAGGATACTTACTCCGGTATCCAATATAGATTTCTTGCTGCAGTAAACAGTTGCGCACATTACTGGGCTGCAAGGTTATTGTATCCGGTGTGCAGATAACGCTGATCGGATAATACAATCATCATATTGATGCTGTTCAGGAATTACGCTTTTATGTGTTGTGGTGAGTAACAACTTCCGGCTTTATAGCAGCTGATTAGCCAAATTCGCAAGGTTTGAGCGCTCGCCTTTTTCCAGTCGCACATGCGCATAAATATCGTGATGCCTGATTTTATCGATCAGATAGGATAGCCCATTACTCTGAGAATCGAGATAGGGAGTATCTATTTGATAAATATCACCGGTAAATACAATTTTAGTGTTTTCACCTGCGCGCGTGATGATCGTTTTTACTTCGTGAGGCGTGAGATTCTGTGCTTCATCCACAATAAAAAAAACATTGGAGATACTGCGTCCGCGGATGTAAGCAAGAGGAGTGATCTTCAGTTTTTCTTGATCAACGGCATCCGTAATCTGCTTATATTCCTTATCTTTCTCAGTAAACAAACTTTTAATGAATTTAAGGTTATCCCACAGTGGTTCCATATAGGGATTAAGCTTTGAGACGATATCGCCCGGCAAGAAACCAATGTCTTTATTGCTTAAAGGCACAATTGGACGCGCCAAGTATATTTGCTTGAAATGTCTTTTCTGGTCAAGTGCACCGGCGAGTGCAAGCAGGGTTTTTCCTGTTCCGGCAACACCCTGCAGGGTGACAAGTTTGACATTCGGATTGGTAATCGCATGTAAAGCAAATACTTGCTCGGCATTTCTGGGTGTAATCCGGAAGGCGGATTCTTTTTCAATACGCTCGATTCGTTGTGATAAAGGATTATAAAATACCAAAACAGAAGTCCGGTTGCTCTTTAGAATAAAATAATGATTGGGTATGGGATCGTGTATGCCGATATCGGCGGGCATGCAAAAATTCTGGGTATAAATGCTGTCGATAATTCCTTTCGTCAATCCCTCGATTACTGTTTTGCCTGTATACAAAGATTCAAGATCTTTGATTTTTCCAGTTTCAAAATCTTCCGCCGGAATATTCAGGGATTTTGCCTTGAGCCGCAGGTTGATATCTTTGGATACCAAGACTATTTTTCTTCCCGGATATTCTTCGTTCAGTGAAATTACTGTATTTAGAATACGATGGTCGGCTGTGTTTTCTCCAAATACCTTGGTAGCATCCAGTCCGATGGCCTTTCCCTGCATGCATACTTTGAAATGACCATGATTGGATTGATCAATGGGAATCCAGTTTTGCAACGAATGGTTTGCCGACAATTTATCCATAATTCGTATGAATTCCCGGGCTTCAAAATTCTTGATGTCATTGCCTTTCTTAAAATGATCAAGCTCTTCCACTACGGTAATCGGAATGGCCACATCATTTTCTTCAAAACTGTAAATTGCACTGTGGTTATATAAGATAACCGAAGTATCAAGGACAAATATTTTCTTCTTTTCCTTTGCTGGCATAAAAAATTGAATTGTTAAGTGAATCGGCCCCGGTTCTTCCGGAGACTGTTTGGTTTGAGTCAAGCTGCATCAGCCAGCCCCGTTAATTGACGATAATATGCCATTTCAAATTCTACTGGTGGAATATTTCCGGTCGGCTCCAGTAACCGGCGATTTGTTAAACCAATCTACCCATTCCAAGGTAGCAAACTCCACTTCCTCGATATTGTGCCAAGGACTTTGAACCGCCCCGGGTTTATCGGAGACTCCATTTCTTGAGAGAATGGAGCTATGAATAAATCGATAAGATACTCACCTGAAATCCGTGAACGAGCAATTCGTA
>NZ_FNUX01000024.1 GCF_900108305.1 Nitrosomonas ureae | reverse complement strand
GACTTATCCACAGTGGTATAGTACGCTATACCACTATTTCACCTAGTCAAATTTCAATTAGCACAGGTGGTCAGTTTTCAGTTAGCAGCAACACATATTGAAGAAATGCTGACGGAATATCCACATGGCACGCCCATACCAATACCCAATGGGTTGTTACGCCGCTACTGGGTATTGCCCCATTTATACCAACAACAATATGAGATGTACAAAACCAACACCAGACGTTGTGATGATCGCATCGTCAGTATCAGTCAGCCGTATATTCGACCCATTATCAGGGGAAAGCCCGGCAAGACAGTGGAATTTGGCGCCAAAATAAGCGTGAGCTTGACAGGCAAAGGGTTGGCACATGTCGACAAGCTGCACTGGGACGCACAGCACGAAGGTCATGATCTTGAAGCGCAAGTTGAGGCCTACAAAAAACGTTACGGCTATTATCCCGAAGTCGTCATTGCTGACACGCTATATGGTTCACGTGATAATCGCAGCTACCTGGCACGCAATCATATCCGCTTCGCAGGCAAACCACTGGGACGTCCACCAAAGATTACACCTGCAAACAAAGATGAATTGATGCGCATGAAAGCACAACGTCGACCGGAATATCGCGAGCGCATTCCGATTGAAGGGAAGTTTGGCCAAGGAAAGTATGGATATCGACTCAACAATATCCGAGCCAAGCGGGCTGACACCTCTGTCGCATGGATCAATAGCATCTTCCTGGTCATGAATCTGCTCATCTTGGTGCGGGTTTTTATTTGCCTGAGGAATCTTGCTGCCAAAATAGCATCCTGGGTGACAAAAAAAAGCATGCCAAGAGAAATTCCGTTTGCGCGTGCCTGCCAATTCAGCTCAAACCGGAATTCTTACTTGGCAGCGCATATCTGATCGCTGTATTTCTGAGTAAGCTCTACTTAGGAGCCGTTGCCTCATCTAAAATCAAACCAACTTGAAACAATAAGAAAGGAGATTTAGATGATGATGAAATCAATGAGCCTGGCTGCTCGGAGGGAGTTGCAGGCAATTATCAAGCAGAAGTATCATAATGCAAGTTGGGCGGAGAGGAGTAAGTTATTGGATGGATTTGTTGCTGCCACAGGTTACGAGCGGAAATATGCCATTCAGCTGTTGAACAGTGTTGAAATGCCAGTCTTCCAAAGAAGCGGCCAGCATCCCAAAAGTATGACGAACAAGTACGACAAGCTTTAATTTCAGTCTGGTTTGCCGCTAACCAAATTTGCTCAAAGCGTCTCGTGCCGTTTTTACCGCAGCTGGTAACGGCCATGGAGCAACATGGCCACTTACGGTTACCAGCAGATGTGCGAGCACACCTGCTCAGCATCAGTCCCGCAACTGTAGATCGCATGTTGAGACCAGAGCGAGAGAACATTAAGAGAAGCATCAGTACTACGCGTCGTGGCAATCTTTTAAAGCATCAAATTCAGGTAAGGACATTTGCTGACTGGGACGATGTTACTCCAGGTTTTCTGGAGGCTGACTTGGTCGCGCACTGTGGTGGAAACACTAATGGCGCTTTTTTAAACACACTGGTTCTGGAAATCAAACTGAAAATAGTATAGAGGTATAAAACGTTTTTACCCATTTTGGCGTAGAAACTAGATAACAGATCACTCAATCAGGAGCATCACAAATAGCTGAATACCGGCTGTGCCTTTAAATCCCCTAAATTTCCATTACGCACAACTTCAGGGAAATCGCCCCAATCAGCACTCTCACCGGTACTGCCAAGTTAACTGTAGCTGAGCGATAATAGCGGAATAAATAGTGCAGCGGCCATATACAAACGCCATCGATTTAACTTAAGTCACCGGGACATCGAAGACCGGTTGGCTGAAAAGGAGATCGATGTAACTCATGAATTGATTCGTCTGTGGTGCATCAAGTTTGGCCCAAGATATGCCAGAAAGCTGAGGCACCAACACGAAGATTGGCCAATATTCCGGTTATTCTCGCAGAGAGTTTTAACCATATGAACTATAGATCAAATCTTATTTTGTAATTTAGGTTCTATGTCCCGATCTAAATCCAACGAATATGGCCCTTTATACGGGTATTGCAGAAGAACCCCACTTAATAACCCCAAGTAAAAACCGGTTCAACAACATGTTGAATCTGCAAACTCACAATCAGTCCAAAATACCGCGCATCAAAAGAATTGGGGTTTACATCAGACATAAGCAGATATTCAGAATCACCCAGCATCTTCTCCCCCAAACGATATTGCGGCAGTTCAGAACCATCAATATCTGTTTTTAACTGGACACTGTTAGGCAACAGTTCACCGTTAACCTTAATCCCTGCCCCACCGATAGAAACAGTGTCTCCTGCCTGTGCAAAAACACGTTTCAGCAACATTCCATAACCACCCGGACAATTACCAGTACTAATGTAATGGCGTGCCACAGCCATATCAAAAACTTCGTCTTGTGGTGGGCAGAAAGAGACGTATGCGCCCTTCCCTACCGGCGCATCGATGATCTTGTAAAACCCCACCGGAAGACTCGGCGTATTATTGTAATAAATACCGCTGACACGAAAAACAATACTTAACAAAAATATCCCGACACTGACAGACAAAACAATGCCTGCCAGAATATTGCATGCTTTTCTCATGATGATTGGATTATTTTGTCGCTGTAAGCTGGTGCAGGAACAGCCGTCCGCGCAGAAAACAGTGAATCTTGAAAATACAAAGGTTGCTTGCCATATATAGCAGGATAACCCGCCACATAAATAATCATGTCACCCGGCTTGGTAATTTTGCCTTCAGCATCTTTTTCTGGTGAAGGCATGCGTAAACACTCGTCAGGTGTTAGTAAAGGACGCTGTGTTTCCTGCATGGTTCGTGTCACGTTAGCATGCATCATCCCTACCCGCCTACCACTGGTCGTAATCTGCTCCTTGATGACCGTGGTTTGTCCGGTCAGCTTGGATAAATGCTCGGCTGTCTCAATCCGGTTGGGTGGAAAGGCATTTTGAATATGACAATTGGATGTGATGGCCTCATCGTGGCCGTATCCCGTCTCGCGGCTTTTAAGCTGATTGATGTCCTGACAGATCAAATAGGCTTTAATACCGTAGCCAGCAATAAACGCCAAGGATTCCTGGAAGATTTCCAGTTTACCCAGACTAGGAAATTCATCGAGCATCAATAAAAGGCGGTGCTTATAGTTCGCAACCGGCTGCCCATTCTTAAAATCAAGCCTGTCTGCAAGTGTCCGCACAATCATATTCATCATGATGCGCACCAGTGGCCGTAAACGAGTCTTATCGTTAGGCTGCGTCACAATGTATAAACTGACAGGGCTAGCGTTGTGCATCAAATCACGAATTGCAAAATCCGAGCGGCTAATATTCTTTGCAACCAGTGGATCACGGTATAAGGATAGATAGGATTTAGCGGTAGATAAAACTGACCCCGCTTCCTCAGAGGGACGATCCAGCATATCTCGTGCGCTGGCGCCTACCACTGGATGGTTCTCTCCATTAACATGCGGATAGGTAGCCATTTCCATCCATAGTTCACCAATATCCCGTTCAGGATCCGATAGTATTGAATCCACAAGAGGCAATGTGGCCGCAGTTGCGCCTTCATTTCCTGATTTATATAAAGTATGCAAAATCACACCAACAAGCAGCGCCTGACTGGTTTTCTGCCAGTGGTCTCTGAGCCCCTTTCCATCTGGATCAACAATTAAAGTAGCGAGATTTTGCACATCACCCACTTCAAGTCCATCATGCATCCTGATTTCATCCAATGGATTCCAACGAGCACTACCTTTTGGCGATGCAGGATCAAAGCGAATAACTTTATTCCCGGCATGAACCTTCCGCCAACCGGCTGTTACAGACCATAGTTCGCCTTTCAGATCAGTAATCACCGCACTATGTCCCCATGAAAGCAAGGTTGGAATAACTAAACCCACACCTTTGCCGGAGCGAGTCGGCGCATAACATAAAACATGTTCGAGGCCATTATGTTTAAGATAATGAGTTTTGCCTTTTTTATCCTGCCAGGCACCTACATATACATAATCATTTTGTGGAATCTTTTTCGAAATTAGTCTTTTGAAGAATTGCTGTCTTAGAGGAAGCAGCCTTGCCGCCTGGATGTCCTTTTCATTAGCCCAACGCGCTGACCCATGTAAACTTGAGTTCGGACGCGATGAATTATCCACAACCATTTTTACAATCAGTGTCAGAATCAGCCCGGCTCCTGCAAATAGAACACCCATGCTTCCGGATAGCTCAATAATATCCGGATGCTGGGCATACCATTTATTAGTCCACTCAAAAATCGACCACGGCGGGTATAACTGGCTAAAGTGAACACCAAGCTGCGGTTGATATTGAAATCTATATGCAAAATATTGCGTTGCAACCTGAACCCCACCCAGCATAAAGAAAATCGCCATAACCTGAGTAAGCCGGGTTTTTATCAAGCCTTCGTTTTTTACTAGTGGACTTCCCGCATTTTGGTTTGAACGGTTCATTTTGAACGTCCTTTTCGAGGTGATTTGATACTGATTCTGGACACTTTCTGCTGCAATGGATTCTCTTGCTTATCTAAACCAATCGCATCGCGCCCCTCTAATCCCTGACCAGTTCTGTTATTGATTAAATCTAATCGGCGTTGTTCTAATGCTTCGTCAGCAAATGTAACATCAGAATTTGTATCTACAGCGACTTGAACAACTTTTTCACGGAAATCATCCGACCCATTGATAGTCAATTTCTTACCGTACTTAATCTTAGCCTCTTGTAATATTCCTGAAATTTTCTCTTTGGTCGCACCAGCCATAATTACCAACCGATTGCCGCCATCACGAATGGCGATTGATCCGATATTGCAAATAATCGTGCCCGTTCTGGTAATCGTTTCTATAAAATCCTTATTCTTTAGAGAATCGTCATTAGCCTGTGTACCAGAGACATTATTTGTCTGCGCGCTATAATCTTTTCTTGCTCGCAATATGTCCAGCGCTTCCTGATTTCCCTGCCGGGATTCTTTCACCAGCCAACTCAACCAGTCCATTCTTTTATGGCTTGCTTTTGAGGCTTGATATCCTTCCCTAAAGTCTTTATTAATCGCGTCGATCCTTGTTTTCAATTCACTATAAACGGATGCAACCATTATTTTTTTGGACAACCTACCCGAAGTAACATTTTTGATCAGTAGTCGTTTTAGCTTGGCTTTGGTTTTGACTGCTTCTATGGCTTGATTCTTTTTATCACGCAGTTTATTCCATTGGTTTTTTCCCTGTATTGCCGCCTCATTCTGCTCTTTTGTGTATTGCGCATATAGTTTTGATGTATCAATTTTGTTACGCAGTGGCCTGGGTTCATATTGCTTTGAATATTGCTTTGAATATTGTTTTTTGGTTGTTGTATCATCATCAACCCCGACATAATCACCGAGCTTCTTAACCAAATTGGCCTTTGATAAGGCTCTGTCAATAGAACTGGCTTTAACACCAATCCCATTACTGGAAACAAATACAAAACCATTACCGCGCTCACGCAATTCGAGGCCATGATCCTTTAATACTTGGTGTAACTCAGTCCAGCTTGTCGCAGCTTGAATCTGCGCCAGGCATTCTTGTTGCATCCAACCTATAAGACTCTCCGATCCAGCCTTGAACTCAATATTGGACGCCCTACCCTGCGCGCCACGCTTTTTTGTTTCGTGATTATCTGGTGTTAATCCATACGCTTGTTCCAATTTTTCACAAAGTTCACCAATGACTTTATAGTCATAATGGGGGTTATGTATCGTGTGCCTTTCAGGATGAATTTTGTTGATCGCAATATGCATATGCAGATGATCGGTGTCATGATGCACCACACTGAGTCGTTGATGTTCACCAAATCCAAGGCCATCACAAAGTTGATCCTCTATTTGCTGCAAAGTAGCTTCGGATAGTTCATCATCACGAAAACTAACCACCAGGTGATAGGTTTTGTCAGAAGTCGCGCGTTGATTCATCTGCTGCGTATTAAGTACTTCCGCAACCACACAATCTGGACGATCCGAGTAACAATTAACTGCTCGGATTAAACCGATGCGCTCAGTCTTGTTTTGTGGGTCAACAATATAATTCACCAGTCCGGCAAAGTTGCTTTTCTTAACTGAATTGATTGGGATGTGTTTGGCTATCATGATTATTTTTTAATCAAATTCTCTTAGGATTTTATTTTTTTGAGTTGATGATTTTCATCATGATGGCCGTCATTTGTGTGCGGGTTTCTTCAATGTCTTTTAACAGACCATTAATTGTTTTCTTGTCAAAATGGGCTGCACGCCGATCATCGCTTAACCATAATTTTAAAAGTCCCCCTAGCCTGCCTAGATCACCGTTTATTTTTGCCAGTTCATTTACTTTTTGGTTGTCCATGATGCTGGTTGGCTCATAACCTAAGCCTAGTTTTTTTAAATATTCTGAAATACTCAGGCCGCAATTTTCGGCTTGCTCCCTGATGATTTTTCCTTCTTCAGGTTCAACTGGAACCCTTAGATGGAGTTTGTATTTTCTTTTATTCTTTGGGTTTGTCTTACTCATTGCTTTAGTTGGTTCTTGGTTTTCTCGATTGCTTTTGCTTTGCCTCGCAGAGCAGGATTATCGTTGAGCACACCGTGCGAATAAGTTCCTTGTGATGTGGGATGACAAGTTTACTTGTTAGCTAACTTCACATATCCTGCCCTGTTATGTAGTAATTGTTACACAATCAGTGTATCATCAACATTTGTGCCTATTCAATCATTTATTAACACCATAAACTATAATCAATGGCTATTGATATCTAATTGTCTTAATCGTTTATAATTAGTTATAAGTTATTTGTGTTACTTTGTTTATTATTTTTTATATGCTATTGATCTTATTAAGTCGTAGTATTCTGATCAATAATTAGTTATATTCTTTCGCACAATGGAAAAGAATATCTTGGAAAGGCTTGCCGATAAGACGGCAAAAAGCGGCTCCCTTCATGCCAAACGAAACCTTGCTGTCTTCCTGGCACTGCGTGATCAAATTAACCTGGCTATTAATAGTGGGTGGTCAGTTAAGGATATTTGGGAGTTACTGCACGATGAAGGAAAGATGGTAATCAGCTATCAGGTGTTTTTACGGTTAGTTAAAAAGCACACGGATTACAAAACGCATAAAAGAAGTACCAAAAAAAGCGAACTAAAAAGTGCCGTAGAAGAACAACAAATTAATCGTTCAGACGAAACCCATAAGGAAAACCTTAATGAGAATAAAAAAGATTTAGAACCCGCACAAGAAAATACAGATTCTACTAAGCGCCCTAAATATCCTGATACCGGAAACCCCAATGGATTTGAATGGAGTGCTGACTATAACGTTGACGATATAATTTGATAGATACGATAAAAACAAAAAAAGTGACATTGGGTTATCAACCCTATTTGAGTTTTGTTAACCGATATAAATCAAATAATACTCATCATTCAATTCAAAACAAGCGGCAAGAATCAAAGTTACCGCATCAATATGATCGTTCCAGCAGTACCCATAAAGATTTACCACGTGATCTAAAAGCTGCACTATAAATTCAACTTATCTTAGAAGGGGTTATGCTAATGGCTAAAATACACATGATATTGCAAGGCAAAGGCGGGGTGGGTAAATCTCTCATTGCATCCATACTGGCACAACATTGTTACGCCAAGAAAAAAGATATTCTCTGCATCGATACCGATCCGGTGAATGCCACTTTTCATGGGTTTAAGAAATTGAATGTAACACGACTGGATTTAATGGACGGCGATAATGTTGATCCACGTAAATTTGATCATCTGGTTGAGATGATCACCAAAAGCAAATCTGATGTGATCATCGATAATGGCGCCAGCACATTTGTGGGTTTATCGCATTATTTGATCAGCAATCAGGTTTCTACAATGCTTCGGGAAATGGGGCATGAGTTGGTAATCCATACCGTGATTACAGGCGGTCAATCTCTGACGGATACTGTCAATGGATTCAATAGAATTATTCAACAATTTCCTACTGATGTTACATTTATTGTCTGGCTTAACCAGTTCTGGGGAAAGATTGAAATGAATGGCAAGAAATTTGAGTCTATGAAAGCTTATATTGATAATAAAAGCCGTATATCAGCCATAGTAACTATCCCGGAATATAAGATGGAGACTTTCGGTCGTGATTTGAGGGAAATGTTGCAGGATAAATTGACTTTTGATGAGGCGATAGCAAAACCAGAAATTTTAATTATGGTTCGCCAGCGGCTTAAAATAATTAAAGACGATCTATTTAAGCAATTGGAAGGTGCACAAGCCGTATTGGCATGAGTGCTGCAGAACAAAAGCTGGATGAGGTTATCCAGCACATTGCCTCCATTCATGGGATCATCGTATCCAAAGATGATCCGGTCATGATATTGCATACCTTGAATGAGCGCCTGATTCAAGATAGCACGACTGCACAGCGGGATTTACTGGATAATTTCAAAGGAGAGATTGAGCTGATCGTTTCTGAATTATCCATGGCAGCTAAAGATCATTCGGATCGAGTTCTGAATTCAACCATCGAGACCAGCAAAACAGAAATTGCGCGCGTGATGGAAGAACAGTCCAACATCATCATTGAGCGTTGGAAAGCCGATTTGAATGCCGGACTTTATGAGGCATCCAAAACAATGGCAGCATCACGACAAACCGCAATATTAAATATCATTGCTTCATTCATCACGTCAATTTCTGCTGTCATTATTCTGTATGTGTTTTTAACTATGTAGAGTATCTATTTCAGCTTGCAAATAATGTGGGTTCATTCTCATTTAATCTAAGCTGAAAATGCGATGTTTGCAGGTTTTGCGGATTACCTTTGGAAGCTCTTACAACAAAATTATAATTAACCATGAACAAGAATATACGGCATGTCAGGATTATTATTGGATAAAATACTTCGTATATATTACTTTAGGGCTTTTGGGAGACGGTAGTGCCAGAACAGAAAGAAAAAATCCAAGTGCACTGTGGTGAATGTAAGCGCCACACGAATCACACAGTTTTGACTCAGCGCGAAGTAAATGCTCATCCTGAAGATGACTTCCATTGGGGAGAAATCCATTATTTCTGTCAGTGTGCCGGGTGCAATTGCTACTGTTACGCCATTGCCGAGTTCAGCGAGGATGATTGGAATTCATACACCCGAGAAATGGATTATCGGTGGAAGACTTATCCACGATCCAAAGGGGAGCGTCTGCCAATAGACGACGTATACGAGCTTCCAAACAAGGTCCGAGTGATTTATCAGGAAATCCTCGGCGCTGTGAATGCACAGCTGCCTGTGCTGACGGCTATCGGACTTCGAGCGCTCATTGAAGCAATTTGCAAAGAGCAAATCGTCATTGCAACCAACTTGGAAAAGCGGATAGATGGCCTAGCAACCAATGGTGTGCTTTCGCAAGCTCAAGCCAAAATCCTGCATGGCCACCGGTTCCTAGGCAATGTTGCAGCACACGAGATCGAATCGGCTAAGCCAAAAGAACTTATCGCTGCACTGGAAATTGCAGAAGCCATGTTGAAAACCATCTATATATTGCCTGGCCTCTCAAACCAAATTAGAACAGGGAAATAACCCAAATAAGTCGCTCCAGTCAACGGCCCTACCGGAGCGTAGCAAAGGCAGCGCCACAGCTGAGCTTAGGCGTTAGCTGCTACCGGGGACATCACATGAGTTCTAGCAATGAAAATGGGGGCAACATAGGAGAGACCGCCAAGGCGGTAGCGGAGCTTACGAAATCCTTCCCCATCTATCAAGACGCGATTCAACCTGCCGCAAAAGAGATCGGAAAGTCGCTGCATCTAGTAGCCCGCGCGGTTACCCCCGCGCTGGCTCCCGCAGAGGGCTTGTGTATTTCGGTTTGCATCGTTTTATTTGATTTGTATTCATCGTCACCTCGTTAAGACATTATAAATCTGCCTTTTAAAGTGTCCGGTTTAATTGAATCATTACACCAAAGGTTGCAGTTCAACGCCGCTACGACCGACCCATTCCGCCATTGTTGAGCGGGAAAGTGTGACTTGTTCACGTGCAGCAATCTGTTCTAAGCGATACAACGGCAGGTGATTTAGGTATTTGCTGGTCAGTACCAAGCTCAGCAGGCCGGGTGCTGCCATACCACCATCAATAATGGCTGACGGAATATAGGTGCGGCAGTAACGATTTCACAGGTCTTGCAGGCATACTGTGGGCGAATGTGACTGTGAAGGAAGAACTTTGCTGGCTCCACATCCAACTGCTCGCTAACATCTTCACCGATCTTAACCAGATTGTGGCCACATTGACTGCATTAGCAAGATTCTGGTTCGTAACGGTGTTCAATTCGTGGCAGGTGTTCTGGTAATGGTTGGCGGCCAGCGCGGGAACGTGTTGATTTAGCCGAATCGGCTTTTGCTGATGGGTCGAGCTGTTCGATTTCGGCATGTACCGCTGCCAGATCAGTTTGTAAGGTTTCCTCGAACAAATCGGGGTGTGCAGATAATGACTCGCTCTTTTTGCCAAATAGATTCCGGCGCAAATAGGCCAGTTCCATAGTCAATGCCTGGATTTTGAGCTGCTGAGAATGAATTTCTTTTTGCGATTGCTCAAACAGCATTTGAACTTGCATTCTAGTATCTGCACAAGGTTCAATTGATCCAATTTGGCGAGTGTATTCATGCTGTTAATACCACATAACCCACTGAAACACTGATGAATAAAGGCCTTTGACTATTTTCAAGCCTTTAAATGTGCAGGTGGCAACGCCGATCATCGCTGCCAGTTGACACCGGCTATTAGCCAATTCCACTGTGCTTGCGTCAACGTAAAACAGCGTTCATCTAATTTTGGCCAAACAAATTTACCCTGATGCAAACGGCGATGGCCCTTGCGGACAATGTAAACACAGTGACCCCGATGACGAAGGCTCCAACTTGATCTCAACCGGAATCAAAGTCGACGCAACTGCAGCAACTGGTTGAGAACGATAAACCCGCAACCAGTTCGCGAACGTTTTGGTATTCAGCTTATGCTGAAGACAATACGCCACCTGCGATAAACCACTCGAATGCCAGGCATCTATATGTTTTTGCGGATCTGTCGATAATGCCATTGGTTTTTATCCTCTCAAAAAATGTTTGAGGATAATTGAGCGCATTAAACGATGTTAGATGGTGGCGTTGGACGCTTACCTTACCTAGTCGAATAATCCAAAAGAACATCCCCTTCAGGCTACTCGACCGTATATAGCCTTATCAAAGTCAAAGTTACAACAACCACTAAAACAAAAAGCCCGCAGAAGCGGGCTATTAGAGTGTACCAGTTTTTAATAAATTAGAGTTTTTGATAATCGACATTAAACTTAATATTCACAGTTCCTCTAATTATTTCAGGAGTAGTCTTAATAATTATTTGTGCACTCTTACCATCTTCATCTACTTTCGGAATTGTTCTAACTATAGTACCAACTGCTGCATTATTAGTGCCTCCACTTGTATTTATCCTGCTGTAATCAATTTCTCCAGTTGCATTCAGTAACTTAAATTTAGATGTAGGATCAATAGAAATTGAACATGTCACTTCTTTGTCATTCCCAATATTATTTACTGAATCATCAATAGTTACAGCATTTACGTTAAATTGTATTACCTCCGATTTTGCATATCCTAAATGATTTATTCTTTTAAAATATTCATCAAATATTCTGGCTCCTTTTGGACAAACAACTTTCAGTATTGGATTTTCTTGTGGTGTCACAATAGCGGGTAAAGAGTGAGGTGTATCCCATATCAAAGATTTATCTTCTGCAAAGAAAGCTACATCAACAGCTGCATCATTATTTCGAGTACAAATATCTCCTATTATAGAAAGCCCTATTTTTTTTCCTTTCGCTAAATTATCTGTACAAGTAGCATTTGTTACGACTCGAGACAGTACCTTCACTTTTTCTGTAGACCCATCAGAGTTGTGCTTGACTTGCATAATAAAAGTACGTGGATCTTGACCCTGAATTAATCGAGCATGAAGTCCATATCTGTTAAAACATGCAAGCATATTATTTGAAGCAGTTTCATTAATTTTTCTTACAAAATCTGTTGTGTGGGACTTGTAGCGATCCTCATATGATTGATCAGAGCAGTATTCAGAAGAAAATGTTGACCAACTTTGCTCTTCTTGATTGAATCCTAAATCTAAGGATTCGTAACCTAAGGAAGTAGCTACAGATTGAGCTTCCTTACTACTTGAGAATTGTTTTTGACAAAACCAAGATTTAAATGATGCAGCTCTGCCAACATCAGTCGTACTTAAAGAAACATCATACATACCATGTTCAGCAAATGCTCTGCAATGATCATCTTGTGCAATAGCTGAGAAGGGTAAAAACAGCATAAGGGTAACAAAATATTTTGCGGAAACTTTGTTCATGATTTTCCTTTTAAAATGAAAACTGCGTAAAATGAATAACCCGCAGCAAGCTACTGGGTATCAACAGAGATATAATTTCAATTGTTCGCTGCAAGCAGCGGGGAATTAGACCCAGTAGAGATTAAAATTGTTGGATTTATTTTTAATAACTTAGATAAGAATTTCACCTAAATAAACATGGAAAAATTCTTTGTAAATAATAACAAACTTTTTATTGAGCCATATTAAAAATTTCCATTAGCGGGTGTGTGTAAATGCTTATTGAACGGTACTTTAACAGCTTACAAACAAAAGCTGAGATGTCGTATTTTCAAAGGTTGTCATGTTCTTTGAGTATTTTATAGACCGCTGATCGCCCTCTTCCCAAATTTCTGGCAATATCAGTAGCACCAACGCCTTTATCTTTCATAGCCAGTGCTTTTGCTTGGTCAACAGTCCGTTTCCGACCAAATTTTACTCACCTGATTTTAGCTTCTACCCGTCCTTCATTAGTTCGCTCAAGAATCCTTTGGTGAGCTATATATCGCAAACGCAAATGCTATTGTCAAAGTGCCTTATACGGATGGTCAAACTGAAATCAATACTGTGCCAGTCAAAGTCACTGATCTTCCCGCCGGTATTAACCATCATTGGACGAAGAATTTACTGGCCAGCACCGACGGCAAAAGGCTCTATGTAACGGTAGGATCTAACAGTAACGTTGGAGAAAATGGTTTAGATATTGAAGAAGGAAGAGCTGCCATTTGGGAGTTGGATATTCAGACCGGAGAGAAACGTTTGTACGCCAGTGGATTGCGTAATCCTAACGGGCTCGCTTGGGAACCCGAGACTAATACTTTGTGGACCGTCGTCAATGAACGAGACGAACTTGGTAACGATCTCGTTCCTGACTATCTAACGTCCGTAAAAGATGGGGCGTTCTACGGTTGGCCATGGAGCTACTTCGGCGCGCACGTGGATTCCAGAGTCAAACCACTTCGTCCTGACATGGTAGCTAAAGCAATTGCGCCTGATTATGCGCTTGGCACGCATGTTGCGCCCCTTGGCCTTACTTTCTCAAATCATCATTCAATGCCGCCGGCCTTTGCAAACGGAGCATTCATCGGAGAACACGGATCGTGGAATCGCAATCCCCCGGCGGGATACAAGGTTGTATTTGTTCCCTTTAGCGCGGGCAAACCGAGCGGCATGCCGGTTGATTTTCTCACAGGCTTTCTTAACACAAAAGGAGAAGCATTAGGGCGGCCTGTCGGGGTAACGTTTGACAAAACAGGTGCATTACTCGTGGCTGATGATGTGGGCAACATCGTTTGGCGTGTATCACCGGACGGAACTTAACAATAGAGAATAAGCCTGGTTTGTAATTTAACAATTTTTGGGCCGGACCCCTTACCATTACTAGTGCCTGCCATTACAGCTATTACACATAATTACTCTGCTTTTTCTTTTAGTCGCTTTCCTTCACTTTCTAATACTTCTCCTTCGTTTTCTAACTCTACAATGGCTTTTTTAACTTTTTCTTCATCTCTAAAATCAGAATCTGAGTTTAACAATGTTCGAAGGTCATTTTGTTTTTGATCCCAATGGTCTTTTCGTTGCTTCCAACTATCAATTTCTTCGCGTAATTCGCCGCCTTGTTCTTTGACTTTACTTAAGAGATTATTCATATTATCAAGTGCCTCGTCATACTTCCCATTCTGAAATTTCTGATACTCAGATTTCAAGAGATCTGCGCCAGCGCCTACAACTTCGGCTCCTTTGCTAAAAATTTCTTGCGCCTGCTCTTTTTCCTGAGCGGTGCCATAAAAATAATTGTAGCCCAAAAGCGCAATGACTAAAAAAAATGCCGTGGTGATAATGAATCGAATCATTGTAATTTTATTTATAAAAAACAGTTTTCAAGTGAGAAATAACCACAGAATATTCTGTTGCAAAGAATAGAGCTGTTTTATTATCCTTTGCAATAAGGCGCTAATTACAATTCGTTTTTATGAGCTTCATAAAAGCTTCTTAAAACAGTATTCATTTTGGTTTGGTAGCCTTTACCTTGATTTTTAAACCATTCGACCATATCCGCATCAAAGCGTACCGTTAAACGTTCTTTTTTCTCAGGATGCACAAGTACTGCATTTTTCCAGAAAGTCTTGTCAAGTTCTGGAATGTCGCAGCAATCTATGTCTTCATCCTTAATAGCTTTAATTTCCTTCAGTCGTTTTTTTGATATGCTCATTGTACAATCTCCTTTCTTTCATCTTGGCCGGTCTCGCTGAAATAATACGCGTTAGACCATTTCTATTTGTATGAACAACAACGATGATGATTTTCCCATCAAGCGAACCAATGCTTATTTTTCGCGCCTCGTTGTAATCTTTACGATTATCAATCCATGTAAAAACATCGTTTTTAAAATTTGGCACGCTTCATTAAAACCAATGCCATGCTTCTTTAGATTTGCTTTGTCTTTATCTGGATTCCATTCATAGCGCATTTATTATATGTACAATATGTATGCACAAATGTCAAGCAATGTATGTTTCGTGAAATATTACCAAAACTTCCTACTAAAACCCCCTTTTGACTGTTCTCAAAACGATCGTTTTTAGAACAACAAGCCCCCTACCCTAACATGATATAAAAACCCCTGATAATGTGTTCCAAAACATTGTTCCGAATAAATCGTTCTGTTAATATCCTAAAAAACCGTTTTAGGAACATAAAATATGTTGATTGGCTATGCGCGAGTTTCCACCCTGGATCAAAATCCACAATTACAGATTGAAGCGCTGAAAGAAGCGGGATGTAAAAAGATATTTACTGAAAAAATATCAGGAGCAAGTACAAAACGATTTCAGTTGGAAGATGCGCTTCATTATATGCGTGAAGGCGATACGCTGGTAATCTGGAAACTCTCCCGTCTAGCACGATCGCTGACTCAAATCATTAACACGGTCAAAAATCTTGAAGATCGCCAGATCGGACTCAAAGTCATCACGCAAAATATCGATACCGGCACCCCGGAAGGCAGATTGTTCTTTCACATGAATGCGGCTTTTGACCAGTTTCAACGCGAAATGATTGTTGAAAATACCCGGGCAGGTCTGCAATCCGCACGCAGGAATGGTCGTATTGGCGGCAGGCCCACATTAATGACAGGGGATAAAATACGCACAGCACAAGCCATGCTCAAAGATACCGAGAATTACCCATTTATCTCCGACATCATTAAAACCCTTGGTATCGGCAGAACAACCTTCTATCGTCACTTCCCACCAGAACGGTTAGGTCAGTTTAGAACATGACATTATGTGCTTGGCGCATCACGAGGAAATCTTAACCTCCAGCTGCCTTACCAATATGTAAGGAATACAATGAAGGCTATCTCTTAGTCAAAGAAAAATTAATTATGTCGACAGCGAAAATTACCAGCAAAGGTCAGATCACCATTCCAATTGAGATCCGTACTTTATTAGATCTCCAGAATGGTGACAAAGTTAATTTTATCGTAAGTGATTCTGGGCAAGTCAATTTTATTCCTGTAACCAAAAATATTACCACTTTAAAAGGCATTATCCCCAAACCAGAAAAAGCAGTCAGTATCGAAGATATGAAAAACACCATTAAAGCCAAAAGCACCCAGTCTTGAAAGGTTTAGATACTAATGTGTTGGTACGCTATTTGGCCCAGGATGATCCCAGTCAATCGACTCAAGCCACTCAATATATTGAGATGTATTGTACGACTGACAGTCCATGTTTTATAAGTCAGATAGTTTTATGTGAATTGGCGTGGGTATTGGAAAATAATTATAATCAGAGCCGTGATGACATTGCATCGATGGTCGAAAACATATTACAAGTTAGCCAGTTGGAAGTAATGGAATCAGAAGCAGTTTGGCGAGCACTCAATGACTATTAAAACTCTAATGTTGACTTTCCCGATCATCTATTGGCATGGATCAATGAAGCGAAAGGTTGCACAGAAACAATGACGTTTGATAAGAAAGTATCCAAACAACCTGGCTTTCAACTGCTAAGGTGAATCAACCTAGTAGCTTCGTAGTAAAAATACCTGCACCAACGTTCAATAGCTCAAATGATCGGTGAAGCACCCTACTCTATCTGTGCATCGATTTGAGGATCAAAAACTTGAGAATCATCCGATTTTGAGACCCTTGCATAACCAATTAGCATAATTTTATCAATTTCAGAAACGACCCCTAATGTGCCATGTCAAAATCACAAAAACAATACATTGCGATCTATGTCTATAAATGATGACTTGGGACACACTACTTCTTGCTTACACACACCAAAAAATTAGATACGCAAAACCTGAGGCTAAATTCCTCTTTTTACAAAATTTGATCTGCGCGCTCTTTAACTATACCCGTGTTGCCTTACGGTGCAGAAAATCAAGAACGGCGCGATATGCTAACTTCAAAAACAAAAACTATAATGTTCTCCGTGGTAAGATCACTGGGGCTTACAAGTTTAAATCATATTAATGATATGGTCTTATCATGTTATGTTGAAAACATGATAAGACCATATCATGAAATAACTATACTCATAAACAACGTCATATCGTTATCAAGATACACATATATCTAGTATCTGTTTCCTGACATCATGCTATCTCATTAACAACATATCCATACATCATGATACTAATATATCATGTAATTTAGTTATCATGGTATCTATATACCATTTTATCTACATAATTAGATGGCCATATATCCACTTAACTTGATATAATGTTTTCATGATACGTTGATATCCTAGTATTCGGATTTCGATGCCCTGCTATCTTATTAACTACATATCCACATATCATGGTATATACGTACAATAATAGCTTATTTATTGCCGACATGATTTCATGGTATCTTCTTACATTGATATCTACATACAATGATATATTGATAACATGATACATAGATATCCTATTATCTGTATTTCATGAAACATGCTATTTTATTAAATCCATATATCATGATATGTATATTACTATTTATCATGGTACTTATATATCATGAATTATTGTTATCAAGTCATCATAATACCATGTTATCTATATAATATTATAACCGTATATCCACTTAACTTGATATAATGTTTTCATGATACGTTGATATCCTAGTATTCGGATTTCAATGCCATGCTATCTTATTAAACACATATCCAGATATAATGATATACGCATATCACATTATCATGAAACGATGTTATATGGTAAGCTTGATATCCTCGTATAGAGATATGTTTATAACAGGATATCATGATATGTCTTATAAAATAGCAATGGTTGCTCAAAAAGGTGGGGTAGGAAAATCGACTTTAGCAAGAATTATCGCTGTAGAAGCCGCTAAAGGGGGCTTAAAGACTAAAATAGCAGACTTGGATACACAACAAACAACAAGCGTAAACTGGTCAGCCAGACGCGCAGAAAACGGTATTACACCTGATATCCGCGCAGAAGCTTTCAGTTCAATTGAAACAGCATTAAAGGACGCAGATAACTTTGATCTCTATATCTTTGATGGAGCACCACACTCATCAAAAGAGACACAAAAAGTTTGTCATGTAGTCGATATGGTTATTATTCCTACGAGTGAAGGATTAGATGACCTTCAACCTTCTGTAGTCTTAGCAAATAATCTCTTAAAAGCAGGTATATCTGCTAAAAAAATAGCTTTTGCTCTGTGTATTACATCTGATTCGGAGCGAGAGATTTTAGGTGCAAGAGAATATCTTGAGCAAACCCCATATACAGTATTAGAGGGTGAAATACCATTTCGCTCTTCCTTTAAGACTGCAATGGATAAAGGAAAAGCGATTACTGAAACATCATTTCCAACACTTCGAAAGAAAGCTGACACAATGGCTCAGAACATAATTGATGCCGTTGCGATAGCTGCAGAAAAGGAGATAGCATAATGGCCAATCTTACAAAACTTAAACCTAAATCAGGAAAGGGAATACCGCCTGCACCCGAAGAAACAAATAATAATCTACAAGCCCCGGCACGCGAAAAATCAGATAAAAAAACTGTTTTGCAATTTTCTATTCCTGAGACTATACAAAGGGAGTTTTCAAGTGAAGCAGGGCACCGTTTCGGATTTAAGAAAGGTTCTAAATCGGATTTATTCGTTGCTATGTGGGAAGCATATAAAAATAATAAATCATGATATCCAGTTATCATGATTTATTGGATTATAGACATAATTTACTATACTAGAATGCGTACAAAATAATACCGAAAAGGAAGTAGGGGATATATTTGCGGAACTTAAGATCGTAATAAAGTTT
Organism: Nitrosomonas ureae; assembly: GCF_900108305.1. GTDB lineage: Bacteria > Pseudomonadota > Gammaproteobacteria > Burkholderiales > Nitrosomonadaceae > Nitrosomonas > Nitrosomonas ureae_B. The sequence continues at coordinate 27,981 of NZ_FNUX01000024.1, read as the reverse complement.
CTGAAATAACATCGCTAAGGTAAAAAAGTTTAGCCGATATTCCGATTATTTTCATTTAAAGTTAATGGATCCATGTTCCAATTAAAAATTGGAAAATCAGAAACTTTTTTACGCTTAAACTTGCAATCCTACGTGGTTTTGCCACGGTGGGAGGTGCAGGATGTGGGAAGAGAATTTATTTTACGGTTTTAAAAAAGGTAATATTGTTTCATTTTTAAGTGTGTAATAAGAAACCTATCGTGCGTTATATACCTTTATGCAGATTATGCTTGTGCGTGCCAAAATACTCTGTTAGCTTTGCTTGAAGGGCACGTTTAACCCAAGTTTTGGTGAATTGTTCGAGAATATTATTTTCTCCGATTAAATCTTCTGTCTTTTTGTATTTGGTTAATAAATTGTCAATTAAGACGATCGAGAGTTATGTGTAGTTGTTTTTAACTTGCGATTCCCCGTGGTCTTGCCACGGGGATCTAATTAGGCTTTAGAATGATGGGATGCGAGATGTCGTAGAGAAGGCGATCCACTGTGCGTGGCAGATACATTATCACATTGTATTTCCTGTGAAATACAGACGGGGACTGTTAGATGACGCAGTTGTAAAAATCATTATGATGACTGCGAAAGCGATAGAAGATCGATACGACATTGAGTTTGAGCAGATAGGTTGCGACGAAGACCACGTACATATACTTTGTACGGCACATCCGAAAATTGCACCGGGTCAGATTGTTAGGGTGTTCAAAAGCATAACAGCGCGGGAATTGTTTAAGTGGAAGCCGGATTTGAAACGAGATCTGTGGGGTGGTGAGTTTTGGACGGATGGCTATTATGTTGCAACTGTAGGGGAAAGAGCGGATTGGGGTGTGGTTGAGCGGTATGTAAAGAATCAAGGCAAACCAAAAGAAGAACTGCGTCAACTTGAGCTTTTCTAATACCCCGTGGTCTTGCCACGGGGTCTTTTATTCTAAAGGTCTATAAGAAATTTCCTGTTAGTGACTATTTACACTACCGTTATAGAAAAATTTAAGCTTACAATTTAAGATTCTGACCAAGTTTTAAAGAAACTTCAGTTGTATGTGTTTTATTATTTTCGTATTTTATATTTACGACGTGGCCTGTTTTTGGGATTTGATCAAAACAAGTTAAGTCATGCTTAATATAATGAGATCCATTTTTTTGATAAAGTACATTCTCTTTTTTATCGATATGGATTATTTCTCCAATATTCTCTTTCGATTGGTCCGCATTAACAGCATTGTATAAGTTATATATGCCAGGCTTAACTCCTTCAGCTTTGATGACTTTTTCTGTTTTCCACTCACCAGCAAAATCGTTTTGAACAAGTTTTTGGCCATTCATAACAAGTAATCGTTTTTTCATAATATCAAAATTGTTTATTTTTAAATGCGATTTTACAAGTCAACGAAAGCTTTGTTTTTCATTTATTTTCTTGGCGTTAGTTTTTTTGAATTGATTTTTATTGCTTATTCTGTAGTGAGGATTTCATAGTTATTGATTACTAATGATATTTCATATTGTTTAAGATTTGGAAGTATTTTGAATAAACTTTATGTGATTAATAAAGCACCCCGCCGCAAGCAGCGGGGTATTAATTTCGCTCTTCAATCTGCTGGTTTTCAACCAGCTTTCGCCCCAAGGGGCGGGGAATTAAACCCGGAAGAAATTAAAATAATGCTTAGTATATTTATAAGATTAAAATAAGAAAAGAATAGCAAGTTATCCACAGGATAGAAAGCCAATAATATCAATAAGCTATAGTTGTATAATTGTTTTAACTGCTGGTTAAACCTATAACTGATATTTTAATTGCTGGTTAAACCTATAACTCACTTATGTTTTTGCTGGTTAAACCTATAACTATCGTTGGTTAAACCTATAACTTAATTACTTATCTGCTAGTTAGACCTATATCTTTTTATCATATCTGTTGGTTAAACCTATAACATATTGAATGTCTTTTAGTTAAACCTATAATCAATTGCTGGTCAGACCTATAACTTCAAAATCTATTTGCTGGTCAAACCTATAACTAACACCGGTCAGACCTATAACTATCGCTGGTTAAACCTATAACTATTGCTGGTTAAACCTATATCCCGCTTACTTTCTGTTAAATCTGCCACTATGGTTTTTTAATTAACCGAATACCTGATTTTTGCGCTATAGTTTTTATATCAGTTGTTCGTTTATTTGAAGCTATTTGTTCTTTTATAAATTGCGGTGTTGCTTTAATTGTATATTTTATATCTGTAATTGCTCTAGCAGTCTTGCGTTCATCTGTAACATAACTTTGTATTACGCCCTTTTCTTTTAACTCTTCAAAGGCTGATAAAATTTTACTTCGATTGTTTCCTTCTTTATTCTGTTGTAATAGCCCACTTGCTTGTTTAATATCTGAATACATACAAGAGTAAGTCGTTATGTGACTGGCCTGTGTAAAGCGATTAATTAGTCGTTTATATAACCATCGGGTTAGTTGTTCATTACAACTCATTAAACGGTCATAGTTAAATTGCCGATAATCGAGGTTATTGATGCTATGACTGATGAAGAGGGGTAATCTAGCTATGTGATGGGTATCTGTGGAAGCGAGATATTCTTCACGACCAACGGTTACAAGATCTTGGAGAATAGCACCGCTCCATATTTCTTTTTTATTTTTATATAAAGCGATGTTACATTTATTCATTACCTCAATTGCTTGTTTAATTTCATCAATGCTTCTGGATCGTCCTTTCGTTTTAAGCGCCTTTTGTATCATTCCTAAAGTAAATTTAATCCAACTTTCTGTCTTTTCAGGGTCATGAATAGCATATTGTTGATCACTAAATATCTTCTTTAGTGCTTCTTCTACAAGTTCTTCTGTAACTCCAGGGAAAAAAGCTTTGTATTTTTTATCTTTTTGTTTAATCAATGCGGGTTGAATGGAAACGGTATATTCGTTTTCGTTTTCCTTGTATGCCCATTCGAATGGTTTAGCTAAACCATCAATAGTACGCAGTTTTTCAACTTGTTTAGAAGTAAAGAAATACTTCGGTATGCGCTCCCAAAGTTCAATTGTGTTAGAAACTTGACTTAGATCGTTAGTAACGAATTGAGAAAATAACTCAAGTTGTAAGCTTTTAATAGGAGCCTTAGGTGGTTTTTTCATTTGTTTGACTGTGTTTATTAAAACTGGCAGATTTTCCATTAGAAGCAAACCCCTTATTATTAACCCTGAAAGCAACTAGAAGGTTTTTTTACTTCAACCTTTCATCGTTTAAATCCAGTATAAAGAATATTAGCTAATAAAGAAAACCATTATATCGTTTGTTTTAGTAACTGTTGTTTAAATTAATCGCCTTTAATAGTTTTTCCAAACGTCACGAGTTTGTTGAGCAAGAATGTTAATTGGTTTTTTTCTTCTTTGCTTAATAATGTCAGTGTTTTGTCCAAGACATTGTTTTCCTTCTTTATAATTAAATAAAATTCATCGATCAATTTTACCATTGTAAGCAATGGTGAATGGCATTTAGTTGTTGGAATAGGGCTTGCAGACGCTGCAGTTATTTCTTCATGGGTAATATCATCTACTTCAGGATAATGAGTATCTTTATTTTTTATAAATTCGCGGAAAAGTTTAATGGAGCTGCGTGTGATCTCTTGATCCGGATTATGCAGCCATTTGGTTAGTCTTGACTGATCTTGTCTATAAGCTCTTACCAGGTCATTGATAATCATCACGTCTCGAATTTCACCTGAATTAAATAATTTCGCAATGGGATCAGGTAAATTCAGCAAGGTAAGATGTTGTGACACAAACCCTTCTGATTTGCCAATTTCCTTGGCAACTTCCACGCTCTTTAATCCTTTAGATACCTGTCTACCGATAAAATCAGCTATTTCTCTTGCCGTTAAATTGTCTCGCTGCAGGTTCTCAATAAGTTGATCTGATTGCGTATAATCAGAATCAATGAATGCGGGGATTGATTTCTTTCCGGCAAGGATCGATGCACGATAACGCCGCGCTCCGTGATTAATGATGAAATGCCCATCCTTATTCAGGTTGGGGTGCACGGAGATAGGTGTTTTTACGCCTCGAAGACGAATGGTGTCTGCAAGTTCTTGTAGGGTTATGGGGTCAAATTCGGTGCGGGGTTGGTTGGGGTCTTCTTCAATTAAATTTAATGGAAGATCTAAAGAGTCTACTGTGCTGATTTTATCTTTTTGTGGTTCTTTTAATGTATCAACGTTTTTCTTCATAACTTTTGTAAGTGATTTATATTACGTAATATTATTTATAAATGTCAATTCAGTAAATAAAGATTCTTTATTATCATTGTTCTTTTGATATATAACAGTAGCGACATATTGTAACTTAATGTTTAGCAGCGACAAATTGTCGCACTGGGTCGTGTAATTTAAGTTTATAGTTGTTCTCGAACAACGGGTTGTCTTTTTCTGAAAAAGAAACTAATTAATTTAATTTAATGGATAATAATTTGTACAATAAAATTCTTCTAACAAACATATTACGTCTAATCGAAGAACTGGGCATCAATAAAAAAAAGCTAGCCGAAAGATCAGGGATATCAACTTCATTTTTGTCTGATTTGACGCATGATAAAGCCAATCCATCACTTAGAATCATGGAGTCCATTGCCGATGCTTTAGAGACGCCACTTCCCGCACTCCTGGAGCTGACAAATATTGATAAAGCAGTCGTGGATGAACTTATGAAAGGTAAGCCTCAATCCAGATTGCCAGAAGGGTATGTTCACGTAAGTGCGCTCCTTACTGATTTTCAGGCATATCAAGTATCTCTTTGGAATGAAGAGAATAAGAAGCAAGTATTAACCCATAAAAAAAGAAAAGACAAAAAGTAGTTGCTTTAATTACATTCACGTTATATTGTAAATATAGTTAAACAATAAAACGGGATATATCCATGTTGGAATCTGAGGAAAGCTGCTCTACGCTGAAAGACAGAGCCAAGCGCAAGCTGGATCGAGACATGGGCCCATTATTAATCAATGCGCTAAATGATCCCCAAACCGTTGAAATAATGGTCAACGCCGATGGCCGCGTCTGGCAAGAAAAACTGGGTGAAACCATGGCATGTATCGGTGATTTGCGTCCAGCTCAGGCCGAAGCGATTATCAAAACAGTGGCCGGATACCACAGCAAGGAAATCACCAAGCTAAAACCTATTATTGAGGGCGAGTTTCCACTCGACGGCTCGCGCTTCGCGGGCCAACTTCCTCCCATCGTGTCATCCCCAACATTCGCTATCCGTAAAAAAGCCATTTCTATATTCACGTTAGAACAATACGTTGAACAAGAAATGATGACGGTTAAGCAATGCCGCATCATCAAATCAGCCGTTGCCGAACATCGCAATATCCTGGTTGTGGGTGGTACCGGCTCCGGTAAGACTACATTGGTTAATTCCATCATCAATGAAATGGTGATCCATGATCCGACTGAACGGATTTTCATCATTGAAGATACCGGCGAGATTCAATGCGCCGCTGAGAATTTCGTGCAATACCACACCAGCCTTGATGTTTCGATGACCCAACTACTCAAAACAACGCTGCGTATGCGCCCGAATCGGATATTGGTCGGGGAGGTGAGGGGAGAAGAAGCACTGGACTTACTCGATGCCTGGAACACGGGACATGAAGGCGGGGCAGCCACACTACACGCGAATGACGCGCTTTCAGGATTAACCAGACTAAACTCATTGATTACACGAAACAAATCAGCACCAGGGGATATTGATGCACTGATCGGAGAAGTTGTTCATTGTGTCGTGCATATTGTGCGCACCCCAACGGGTCGTCGTATTCAGGAAATCGTCGAAGTAGAAGGTCACAGGCGAGGAAGTTACCGCATCAAAAAATTCTAAATCTAAAAAGGGTATTAAATGAAATATGCAATAGCACTGGCAATCCCGAAGTTTAATGCTCTTAGTAACGTATTAATCTTATTAATTCTTTTTCTGCTGTTTGTTCCGGAGCTGGCACTTGCATCCGTGGGTGGCGGTGGCGCATTACCGTATGAAACCTGGCTGGTGAGTCTGAGAAACTCAGTCACGGGCCCGGTTGCTTTTACGCTCTCCATTGTCGGTATTGTTGTGGCCGGGGGTATTTTGATTTTTGGTGGTGAATTGAATGCTTTTTTCAGAACATTGATTTTTATCGTTCTGGTCATGGCGTTATTGATCGGCGCACAAAATATTATGACCAATCTTTTTGGCGGTGCGGTCATTTCATCCAGTGGCGAAGCATTACAACCCGCGCCAGAAACAACCCCTGAATTATTTACGCCAAGAAATAATATAAGCGAGGGTAGGGGATAGCCATGTCCCTGCGCCAAACACAAATCCGGCAATCGGCGAATCGTCCCAATCTTTTTATGGGGGGTGACCGGGAACTGGTCATGTTCTCCGGATTATTGGCTTTTGCGCTGATATTCAGTGCGTTTGAATTCAAGGCGTTTGTTTTTGGCACAACATTGTGGGTTTTTGCCTTGTTTGCGCTGCGCCTGATGGCAAAGAATGATCCGCTGTTACGCAAAGTGTATTTACGTCACCGCAAATACAGAACCTATTATCCGGCACGCAGTACGCCTTTCTACCAAAACACAAACACGCAAGGGAAACAATACCGATGATTGAGAGCGTCGTTTTCTTCTTCTCTGGCAGCGGGATGGTGATGCTATTCCTTTTGTTTCTGCGCATGAACGTCGTCGGGGGCAAATCAAAACTGGCTAAACATCGCGCTCAAGTTCCCGGTTTTGTGGATTTGCTTATTTATGCCTCGGTGGTTGATGATGGCGTGATTGTCGGCAAAGATGGATCACTTATGGCGGCGTGGGCCTATCAAGGTGTAGACTCCAATAGCAGTACGGAAGTTGAACGCAATCAAGTATCCTTACAAATTAACCATGCGTTATCACGCATGGGTTCCGGTTGGATGATCCATATCGATGCGGTTCGCAAACCCGCCCCAGGGTATTCAAATAAGGATGATTCATATTTTCCGGATGCGGTCTCAGCCGCGATTGATGAGGAACGACGCGAATTTTTCGAGCGCGTGGGTACGTTATACGAAAGTAGTTATGTGATAACCGCGACTTATTTACCGCCGCTGTTGGCACAACAAAAGTTTGTGGAACTGATGTTTGATGACGAGGGCGTGCCGGTTGATTCCAAAACCAGAACCATCGCCTTGCTTAACCATTTCAAGCGCGAATGCGCAAATATCGAATCACACCTGTCCAGTGTGTTCAGAATGAAGCGGTTACAAGGTAAAACGATAACTCAGGAAGATCATACGTCGGTTAACTATGATGCTTTTCTGCGCTGGATCCAATTTTGCATCAGCGGCCTTGACCATCCAGTGATTTTTCCCAAAAACCCCATCTATCTGGATGCGTTATTAAGTGGTCAGGAGTTTTGGGGTGGGGTGGTGCCTAAAATCGGGCACCATTTCATACAGGTGGTATCGATTGAGGGTTTTCCGCTGGCTTCATCGCCAGGGCTCATTAATTCACTCGCTGATTTGCCTTGTTTATACCGCTGGTCAACGCGATTCATTTTCATGGATACGCACGAGGCGGTCGGCCATCTGGAGAAATTCAGTAAAAAATGGAAACAAAAGATTCGCAGCTTCTTTGACCAGGTTTTCAATTCGCATAGCAGTCATGTTGATCAAAACGCCATGAATATGGTGAGTGACGCGCAAGCGGCCATTGCCGAGACCAATAGCGGCGAAGTTGCACAAGGCTACTATACCAGCGTGGTTGTGTTGATGAGCGAGAACCGGGGGGATTTAGAAGCATCCGCTCGTCAAGTGGCTAAAGCAGTCAATCATATGGGATTTACTGCCCGTATTGAAACCATCAACACCATCGATGCGTACCTGGGCAGCTTGCCGGGGCATGGGGTTGAGAATGTACGCCGCCCTCTATTGAACACTATGAATCTGGCTGATCTGATGCCAAGCAATACCGTATGGCCAGGAAAGAATGAAGCGCCTTGCCCGATGTATCCGCCCATGGCGGCACCCCTGATGCACTGTATTACTCAAGGGGCCACACCCTTTCGGTTAAACCTGCATGTGCGCGATCTGGGTCATACCTTCATGTTTGGCCCCACCGGTGCCGGTAAATCAACCCATCTGGCACTGATAGCCGCGCAATTGCGGCGTTACAAGGGCATGTCTATTTATTGCTTTGATAAAGGCATGTCCATGTATCCACTGACTCAAGCTGTCGGCGGCAAGCATTTTTGCGTGGCTTCCGAGGATGACGCGCTGGCGTTTTGCCCGCTTCAATTCCTGGAAACAAAAGGGGATCGCGCCTGGGCGCTGGAATGGATTAGCACCATTATCGAACTGAACAACATCACGATTATCCCGGCGCAACGCAATGAAATCAGTAACGCGATTACCAGCATGCACCGAAGTGGTGCCAAGACGTTATCGGAATTCGTGGTGACGATACAAGATGAAGCCATTCGCGATGTACTGGCGCAGTACACCATTGATGGCATGATGGGGCATTTGCTGGATGCAGACCATGACGGTTTGAGCCTGTCATCATTCACAACCTTTGAGATCGAGGAACTCATGAATCTGGGCCAGAAATATGCACTGCCCACGCTGTTATATCTGTTTCGACGCATAGAGCGAGACTTACACGGCCAACCGGCGGCAATCATCCTGGACGAAGCTTGGCTAATGCTCGCGCATGTCGCTTTTCGTGAAAAAATTCGTGAATGGCTAAAAGTCATGCGTAAAAACAATTGCCTGGTATTGATGGCCACGCAAAGCTTATCCGATGCCGCCAATAGCGGAATTCTGGATGTGATTGTCGAATCCACCGCAACCAAGATATTTCTGCCCAACGTACACGCACGTGATCAGGATACAGCGGCGCTGTATCGGCGCATGGGACTCAATAGCAGCCAGATTGAAATTATCGCCTCGGCGGTTTCCAAACGTCAATATTATTATGTATCCGAAGAGGGTAGAAGGCTCTACGACCTGGCGTTAGGCAAAGTAGCTTTAGCCTTTGTCGGCTCATCAGATAAAGAATCCATCGCCACCATTAAACAGCTGATCGCAAAATTTGGCGATAGTTGGGTTAAGGAATGGCTCGATATTAAAGGATTGAAACTAAATAATGAGGCCATGACATGAAGTCAATACAAGCATTACTCAATCTTCATCCCAAAAATGCACGATTAGCTGATGAATTCATAGAGGGTGGCCGCCGTGACGGGGAAAATGATAACCCTTATTTGTCGGCGCGGCGCTCCTGGAATGATCACATGGAGTCGGTGGCTGCATCGCGCAACATGTGGCAAATACTGGCAATACTGTCCTTAATGATCACCCTGGCAGCTGTGGGAGGGATTATTCATATTGGCAGCCAGTCGAAGTTTATTCCCTACGTGGTACAAATTGATCACCTGGGAGAGGCGATAGCAGTGTCACGGGCAGATATGGCGGCCCCGGCGGATCCTCGGGTGATTCATGCATCGGTTGCCTCGTTTATTAATGATTTACGGATGGTCACACCGGATATTGCACTTCAGCGCCGCGCAATATTTAGGGCCTATGCCATGCTCTCATCGGATGATGCGGCAACAGCTAAAACCAATGTTTGGTTAAACGGTACCGATACCAGCAGCCCTTTCAAACGTGCCGCCAATGAAACCGTCAATATTGAGATTATCTCAGTGATTCCGCAAAGCCCTGAAACCTGGCAGGTGATCTGGCAAGAATCGGTGTATGACCGTCAAGGGCATCCCAAGGAGCCGTCTTTCATGATGCGCGCGCTTTTGACGATCTATAGCATCGATTCAACCGCCAACACAACCGAAGATCAAATTCGCAATAACCCGCTCGGCATCTATGTTCGGGATTATTCCTGGGCTAAACAGATATAACAAGGCAATGACCATGAAATACGCTCACTATGCACTGATTGCACTCAGTATGGGTTTGCTTCCCTGCGAAGTCTTCGCGGTCGGCAGTAATTTTCCGGATTCCTATTTTGCAAAAGACAACCCAAAGCTCACGCCACAGGAAAGAGCATCCATTGAAATAGCCAGGAAATGGCAACAATCCAGTGCCACGGGGATCAAACCGGTTGCCGGACCCGATGGCACCATCCGCTTTTTATTTGGCGCACAACAACCCAGCATTGTCTGCGCAGTGCTGCAGGTTTGCGATATTCAGCTGCAACCCGGCGAACAAGTCAATTCCATTCACCTGGGCGATCAAGTGCGCTGGCAAGTCGAACCGGCAATCACCGGGCGTGGAGCATCCGAAGTGCAGCATTTAATCGTCAAACCGCTGGATGTCGGACTGGAAACCTCACTGGTCGTGACTACCGATCGGCGTACTTATCACCTGAGATTGAGATCACACCGACAGGAATTCATGCCGCGCGTGGCCTTTATTTATCCCGAAGATGCCCAGGCGAAATGGGATGCCGTGAAACTAAGAGAAACCCGCGCCATTGCCATTAAACAAGCCAGAATCATACCGTCAACGGGGGAGTATTTAGGCGATCTGGATTTTTTGTATAGCGTGTCAGGAACAGCTGCTTGGAAACCGCTGCGCGTCTATAACGATGGCAAGAAAACCATCATTCAGATGCCGACCACATTTTCGCAACAGGAAGCGCCGGTTTTAATGGTGGTGCGCAAAGAAGGGGGCTTTTTCTCAAAAGACACGCAGGTGATGGTGAATTATCGTTTGCAGCATGACCGGTACATCGTGGATGCAGTTTTTGATAAAGCGTATCTGATTGCGGGTGTAGGTAGCGATCAAAGCCGTGTAACGATTACCAAAACACAAGGAAATTAAAATGTTGCGGTTATCAATGCCTATTTTGCTATTCATGCTGGCCGGTTGTGCCACCACACCATACGGCAATTTTGTGGCGGCGAACGATGATACTCACAACAAAAGCATCGCTCATGATGTGACGCAGCAACTGATAGCGCTTTATCCACCGGCGAGCACTCAATTCAATCTGCAACACCCAACGACGGATTCATTTGGCGATGCTTTAGTGGAAAGTTTGCGAACCGGGGGCTATGCCATTATTGAGCATCAAAAGCCAAGCCATAACACTTCAACGGATACATCTTCATCGGGTGGCATGACACTTGGGTATATCTTTGACCGCATGGACGGCTTATACCGCCTCACAGTTCTGGTAGATCAGCATGTGCTGACTCGCGCGTATATTTCCAGCGAGAACACCATAAACCCAGCAGGTTATTGGGTGCGCAAGGAATAATATGAGCATGGCTGCTGACACATCGCCTGATACCGTCTCGTCATCGGGTGTGCGCCGGGTTAACAACCTACCGATTTATATTGTTGTCGGGATTATGCTGGTCTTTTTGCTGATCATGATGATAGTGGCGATGAACCGCGCAGAACCGCGAGAATCCGCGAACGCCGAGGAAAGCAAAAAAACGGGATCGAGTAATACACTGGCCGCGTTTATTACCGGTGAATACAAGGAAGGTTTTATTGAGCCAGAAAGACCGGCACCGATGGAACCTGCGCTGGATTTACCATCCGAAATCATCATTGCACGCCCTGGTAATCATGACAATTTGGATTTACCGCCTTTGCCACCGCCCACATCGCTCAGCATGCAAGAAATTAACCCGGATTTAGAGCATATTCGCATGATGAAATTGCAGCTATTCGAGCAAGCGGTCAAAGCAAAAACACATGTGCCAATGGAAGCACCGCGCAGTGCGGGTTCAGCCTTAACATCCACCCCTAACAGGGAAGAAGCCTTGGCGCGAATAGCCGCGGTCAGACAACAAGTCGACGCACAAGTCAAAGATGATCCTGCCGCTAATTATCTGGCGCGATTGCAACACATCAGAGACAGTGGGGCTATCAGTGGCCGGGATAGTCTGGATGGCCTGGATAGCATGAATAGTTTGGCGCCGGAATTAATCGACGCCGATTCAAAAAGACCCAATAATGATTATGCAAACTTTGATGCAACAGGGCAGGGGAATCGTTGGGCGTTGAATAGCCAACCAGCAGCACCCGAAACACCGTATAGCCTGCTGACCGGATTTGTCATACCGGCAGTGCTTATTTCCGGTATTAATTCAGAACTGCCCGGCCAGATCATGGCACAAGTCAGCCAGGACATTTATGACACGCCCATTGGCAAACACCGTCTGGTACCTCAAGGTGCGCGGCTGGTTGGAGAATATTCCAGTGAGGTCGCCTATGGCCAATCGCGCGTGCTGGTGGCCTGGCAACGGATTATCTTCCCGGATGGCAAGACCATGGATATCGGTGCGATGCCGGGTGCTGACGGTATCGGTCAGGTGGGATTCAAGGATCAGGTGAATAATCATTATTTGCGCATATTTGGTTCAGCTTTATTGATGTCGGCTGTGATTGCCGGTGCCACGTACAGTCAGCGTGATGCCGGGGGAGGGGGTGTCTTCGGGCGGCAAAATGCCGGTAGCATATTAAGTCAATCGCTAGGCCAGCAACTGGGCCAAGCCACCACGCGCTTAATGATGAAAAACCTGAATATTGCGCCCACACTGGAAATACGTCCAGGGTTTAGATTCAACGTCATTGTCACCAAGGACCTGGTGTTTACTAAACCATATCAATCATTTGATTATTAATCCAAGGAGCATCTCGCATGATAAACCGTAAGAATCTAACCGCCCTTGGGGTAGCAATCCTGCTTGCAACCGGCGACGCTGGGTATTCATCCATAAGCCGGGCAGGGGGGATGGCTGTGATTGATCTATCCAACATAAAACAGACTACGGTTACCGCTTATGAGAGTGTAGAGATGCGGCTCAAGCAGATCGATCAGTATCGAACGCAATTGCAGCAATATGAAAACATGCTCAGAAACACGGTAGCACCGGCGGCTTATGTTTGGGCCAAAGCGGAATATACGATGAATCGGTTAGTTCAAGCGTCCAATACCCTTAAATATTATCAAGATCAGGGCGGGGTAGAGAACTATCTGAACCGGTACCGAAACGCGAGTTATTACAGTGGTTCACCCTGTTTTAATCTCGGGGGTAATTGCTCAGACACCGCCTGGGATTTGATCAAGCAAGGGCAAACAACCAGCACCAACGCGCAAAAAAGTGCTAATGATGCATCATTGCGGGGCTTGGAAATCCATCAAGACGGAGTACCTCTTGATGCCGCGCATTTGCAATTGCTGCAATCGCGGGCTGAAACTGCAGGCGGGCAGTTGGAAGCGATTCAGTACGCCAATCAATTGGCGGCCTATCAGTCCAATCAACTGTTGCAACTGCGCACCATGATGATTGCACAGTTTAACGCAGAAAATGCAAGAAATCAGGCGCAAACGGATCGAGAAGCCATGCAGCAAGCCGCACATCAGGCTGCAACCAAACGCCTAAGTCCAATTAATTTTCCGGCACCAAAAATCTGGAATGTCAGAGACGCATTTTAATTTAATTTAATTTAAAACCAAAGGACACAATCATGAAAACAATCCAAACCATCATTATTGCGATGAATGCGACTTTGCTTCTGACCTTGGCTGGTTGTCAGGAGCCTAAGGGATATTTGGAGCTTAAGGAACCTAAACCGGAACTTAAAGGAGACGCAATACGCTGGACTGTGGATGGGCCTGTTGATGCATCAGGTAATCCTATCGAACTTCAAGAAGTAAAGTAGCAATAGAAATCTAGTGATAAGAGGATCAACCTGTGAAGAAATCGAGCCTATATCTTTTTTTTAGTGCTTTGGGGCTGATGCTGCTCTCAACTGGTGCATTTGCTGAATTAGCCTATATTGATCCCGTAACTAATCAAAGTGTACTGGACCAAGTTGCTCAAAAATTTTTAACCAAAGCAAAAGGATGGCACACTATTTTAGAGGGCGTAGCCATTCGTTTGTTCTGGACGTTGGTGTTAATTTCCATGGTGTGGACGTTTGGCATGATGGCATTGCGCCAAGCGGATATTGGCGAATTCTTTGCTGAATTTACCCGATTCATCATATTTACAGGGTTTTTCTTCTGGCTGCTGACCAATGCTGTATCAGGGCACAACATTGCCGGATCAATTATTACTTCCATGCAGATATTGGGTAATCAGGCATCCGGACAAACCGGCTCGGGTCACGGCAATATTGTTGAGGTAGGTATCAAAATGTGGCATCTATTCCTCCAGAATATATCTTTTTGGAGTCCTATTGACAGCTTCATTGCCTTCGTCCTTACGCTCATTATTGTAATCATTCTGACAGTCATAGCAGTCAACATGTTATTGCTGCTGATTTCGTCATGGGTACTTTTATATGCGGGGATTTTCTTTTTGGGTTTTGGTGGAGCTCGCTGGACCACCGATTTTGCCATTAATTACTACAAAACAGTTTTAGGCATTGGTATCCAGTTGCTGGTTATGACGTTGATTGTTGGGATTGGAAGTGATTTTCTGACCAATTATTATGGAAAAATGAGTAAAAACATCATGAACTTTGAAGAATTGGGCGTGATGTTAATTTTTGCTGTTGCCTTTTATTTCCTGGTTTCAAAACTACCGCCCATGATAGCTGGAATTATTACAGGTAGCAGTATTAATGCCGGAGGGGTAGGGAACTATAGCGGTGGTCAGGTAGTAGGGGCAGCCGCAGCCACCATGGCTGTTGCCAGTATGGGCGCGACTTATTTAGCGGAGGGCGCTCGTCAAATGGCTGCGGCTGGAGCAGTGGCTACCGATGCGGCGAAATCTATCGATACTGGTGGAACCCCTTTTGCCACGCCGAATCCGGACGGCAGCGCACAAACTGTATCCCATGATCCATGGGAAGTCCCTGATGATCATCTGACAAGGAAACCCAAGTGAGGAAGAATCTAAATGATGGGATTGTTATGCATAACAAATCAATTCTGTATGTCTTCGTGCTTGTGTTTGCGCTGGGTGGCTGTGCCACTATGAGCGAATCGCAGCAAAGCACAGCAAAAGGAACGGTCATGGGTACGGGCGCGGGTGCCGCGGTTGGTGCCATTATTGGTGCTATAGCCGGAGACCCTGCTCTGGGTGCCGGAATTGGTGCGGGTGTTGGGGCAGTGGGTGGCTATATCTGGTCCAACCGGATGGAAGAACAAAAAAGGAAAATGGAAGCGGCGACCGAAGGCACAAAAGTTTCGGTGACTCAAACCCCCGACAATCAGCTAAAAGTCAATGTTCCCAGCGATATTTCCTTTGATACCGGGCAATCCACCATAAAACCTGAAATGCATCCGGTACTCAATAGCTTGGCCGCAGGACTCATGAGTAATCCAGATTCCCAGGTAACCGTTATTGGTTATACCGATGATACCGGCAATGATTCCATTAATAACCCTTTATCGGTCAATCGCGCTGCCAGTACACGTGCGTATCTGGTAAGTCAGGGCATTGCATCCAATCGTATCAGTATTGATGGTCGCGGTTCTGCTGAGCCGGTAGCACCCAACACTTCCCCTGAAAATAGAGCAAAAAATCGTCGGGTCGAGATTCTGGTGAAAGAAGCGCAACCACAGCCACCACAACAGCAGCCACAAGTACAAGAACAAGAACTGCCGCAGGATCAGGATCAGCAACGATATATTCAGCAACCGGCGTATTAATCCATGATGGATTTGCCACCCGATCAGCAAGATAGAATCGTGTGTTCAATCACGGCGGCGATCAAATACGAAATACCGGCCAATATACTTTTGGCCATTGCGGAAAAAGAAGGGGGCAAACCGGGACAATGGGTGAAAAATCGCAATGGAACCCATGATGTGGGTTCTATGCAATTCAATACGGCCTATCTGGGCGATTTGGCACGATACGGGATCACAACTAAAGATGTCGCACAACCCGGTTGCTATCCCTATGATCTGGCAGCTTGGCGAATACGTCTGCATATCAAGCAGGATAAAGGCGATTTATGGACAAAAGCGGCCAATTATCATTCGCGTACGCCAAAAGTTAATGCAAAGTATCGGGCTGACTTGATGGCTAAAGCTGTTAGATGGGCGGATTGGCTGGAAAATAGTTTTATGACAGCGGACAACCAGAAAAAATAAGTTACTAACAAATCCCGTGGATAGAACTGTGAATAACCTATCTATGTCACGCAACGGTAATGTTATTTGAGTTCCGCCTAAATGACAGGCAAAATCCTATGAATCCTTTGTGGGAATAGACCAGGAATGAAACAGAGAATGATCGTAATGAATGGGTTTCGAATTTTGCAAAGCCACAATGGCCCGGGATGGGAAACTGTGGGCACAATAAAGAAGGTTGAAAAAGGTATTGTGGCGGGTGTTTATAACATATTTTTGTCAAAAGAAGCTGAAGCAAACAATACCGTTTATGAAGGAATCATTCTTTATATAGACAAAGAAAAAGAAATTGTTTATCAAAAAGTAGATAAAGGATTTATCACACACAAACTGAAACCATTTAAAACCAAACCACCCATTGGCAAGAATGTTTCTATTCGGTACGACAATAACCAATTAATTTTGAATCTTAGTAAATCATCGCCTATAAATTCCTTACAGGAGTGAGTAACATGAATAAGACAAAAAATGGGATAAATGGGATGTCGGTGGAAGACCTGAAGATCATGGACGAGATCATAGATGCGAAGCTTCAGGACGCTGAAATACCCGGCTTTCAGGCTGAATTTGATCCAATGGAAGCTGAAAGGATTGGGGCCTTTGTGGAAGATGCTCTGAGCGAACAAGATGCATTGGATAGCGTGATAGACCAACAAGTATAGGGGTTAATGCGTGATGGAAAAAATCAAAAAGACTTTTCATGAGCAAATAGCCGAAAATTTGATTGAGCAACTAAAGAAGGGCACCGCACCTTGGCAAAAGCCGTGGCAGCCAGGAGACCCACTTTTAACATTACCGAATAACCCAACAACGGGTAAAAACTACAAGGGCATTAATGTGTTGCAATTGATGTGTCAGGGGCGCACTGATCCGCGCTGGCTGACGTACAAGCAGGCAGTAAACTTTGGCGCCCAGGTTCGTAAAGGTGAAAAAAGCACACTGGTGCAGCATTGGAAATTTGCGGATGAGCGCATCAAAAAAGATGACAACGGCAATCCTGTTCTGGATAGCGAGGGTAGGCAAATTAAAGAACAGGTAAAACTTGAGCGTCCGAGAGTATTTTATGCATCCGTATTCAATGCTGAGCAGATTGATAACTTGCCCAAGCTTGAAATTAAGGCCCCCGATTGGGAGCCGCTGGATCGTGCCGAACAAATATTGCAACAATCCAATGCCGTCATCCATCATGGTGAAAATGACCGCGCATTTTACCGGCCATCAACGGATAGCATTCATTTGCCGCATAAGCACCAGTTTCCGACACCGGATCGGTATTACGCAACGGCCCTACATGAACTGGGACATTGGAGTGGATCAGAAACACGTCTGAATCGTGATCTCTTACATCCATTCGGTAGCGAAGGTTATGCAAAAGAAGAATTGCGTGCTGAGATTGCCAGTATGTTGCTAGGGGGCGAATTGTGCATTGGTCATGATCCAGAACAACATGCTGCTTATGTGTGTTCATGGATCAAGGTATTGGAAGAAGACCCGAAAGAGATTTTTAGAGCGGCGGCTGATGCTGAAAAAATCAAGGATTATGTACTATCATTCTTACAGCAACAGGAAATTGTTGATCAGGAGGAAATCACGATGGATCAGACCAACCAGCAAAATGATGCAGATTCACGTAAATACCTATTTGTTCCTTATGCAGAAAAAGATCTGGCGAAAGCTGCCGGTGCTTGCTGGGATAATACGGCTAAAGCCTGGTATGTAGGGCCAGAAGCGGATATTCACACCTTGCAGGGTTGGCTGCCTGAGAATGTTTCCAGACAGCAGGATCCCGCTATGTCGCCTGAAGCTGAATTTGCCGACTTACTGCGCTCTCACGGTTGCGTTGTTGAGGACAATCATCCGCTAATGGATGGCAGCAAACACCGGGTCAAGGTTATCGGTGACAAGCCCGGTGAAAAATCCGGGTTTTATGTGGCACATCTGGACGGGCATCCTGCCGGATATTTCAAGAATAATCGGTCAGGGCTTGAGACACGCTGGAAGGCGAAAGGATATTCTTTAACGGATGAGCAAAAAGCCGCCCTTGTAATAAATGCCGCCATCAAACAGCAAGGTAGAAAAGCCGAGCAACACGAGCAGCAATTGAAAGTTGCGGAAGCTATCAAGGAATTACTGGCAATCGCACCACTTGCGGATTCTGAACATCCTTACCTATTGGATAAGAATGCACGGCCAGGTGATTTGAGAATCGTACCTGAGAATGTAGATGCTTTGCCCGCTGATTCTATGATTAAAATTGGTAAAGACTGGAAGGAAGCCAAGGCATTACGTGAAGAAAACCCAGGCAGCATCGTTTTAACAGCCGGTGATTTGTTGCTACCGGCAGAAGACATCAATGGACAAACCTGGACAGTGCAAACGATACAACCAAGTGGGGCCAAGTTTTTTGTAACAGGTAGCAAAAAAGAAAGCAATTTCTATGTGGTTGATAGTGAATATCGGGGTTTGGCTGCACTCGACAACGTTAAGGCGATTGTAATCGCAGAAGGCTATGCAACTGCAGACACGCTATCCCAAGCACTAGGTGCTCCCGTTGTTGCCGCGTTTGATTCAGGAAATTTGTCCAAAGTTGCTCAAGTTTTGCATGACAAATACCCACAGAAACCGATTGTGATCGCAGGTGATGATGATTTCACACAAGAATCAGTTAATGGCTTAAATCCAGGTAAGGAAAAAGCGATGGAAGCTGCCCAGCAGGTGAATGGTGGGGTAGTCTTTCCGACATTTGCACCTTATGAGCAAGTGTCACAGAAACTTAGTGATTTTAATGATCTGGCGAATAAGAGCACTCTGGGTATTGAGGCTGTCAAACGACAAGTTGGATCGGTTGTTGAAAAAGCATCTCAGCAGGCTAAACAGGACAGCTTATTGAAGTTACAAGTCCATAATGAACCTAAGCAGCAGGAAATCAAACAAAAACGGACATTGGTCAGGTAATCTTATAATATGCTGAAGATTTCAGGAACCCCATCTCATCCTGATGAAGGTGATCTTTATGAAAATATTGAGACTCGTCCCGGTACTACCGAAAAGCAAAAGGAAGCAGGTCGATGCGCCTATACAGAACTGCTTGAAGCTCATGCTCGATGGGCAGGTGGCACCTTACTGGGTTGCGATTTCCCAAAAGACTTTCGAGAAAAAGGAGGAACTATCTTCCTGAATCAGCCCATTAAGTCAGGTCATGATCTGGCAGTGATGGCGCAAATACTGCGTGATCCGCGTTATGAGACGCTGAGAATCTTCTATACCCGTATGAATCGCATTATTCATCATACTGCTGTGAGTTCCAGATTGCCGGGTGCAGTCTATTTGGAAAAGATTGGACATGCCAAACATGAACTGGGTGTTTTGGTAGAAAAAACTAGACGTCATGTTAAAGCAGATGGTTACTGGTTATTGCATAACCACCCATCGGGTAACGCTACGCCATCGAGTGATGATGTCAGGCTCACAGAAATACTGGCATCCATTGTTTCGGGTTTCAAAGGTCATGTGGTTATCAATACCAGTCAATATAGCGTCATTGATAAAGACGGTCATGTCGATTTTGTGAATTGGATGGGGGATCAGGCAGGGGGTTATCAGAATAATCATTATAAAAGTCATGAGCTGCTGTTGGAGAAAATAGCCTCACCGGAGGATCTGGCAAAGATAGGCCATGCTTTAAAAAAGCGGGATCAGTTTTTTAACTTGATAGGCATCAGTGCAACAGGTTTTGTATTGTCGCTAAGTGAGTTACCCTTATCGGTACTTAATCGCCCTCACAATCTGCTTCTGGCGCGACTACAAAATTTTGCACGTAATTCTGGCGTCAATACGGTATTTGCCATCACGAATGCCAATGATTACAGACACTCAGTATTATCTAAAGCCTGTGAAGCTGGCATACTAAAAGATGTGCTAACCATAGAGGGCTCTGATTATCGTTCATTGCGAGAAGAAGGGTTATTTACGTCAATACCCGGTGAAATAAGCGCCATTTTTAGGAAGCCCAGAACCTTAGTGAAGGAAGATGCCGCACTGGTCAAATACCCAAGGGGCAGAGGACTCAGTAGGTAACGGGCGGGATAGTTATGTGTGGCGGGATTGAATACCAGGATCAGAAGATTTATTTCCCGCAACCGGATGCGCGCTTACCTGTTCGTTTACGAGATGGCAATATTACCTGGATAACGTGGGGCAGACGCAAGGATGAAGCCATCGGTAAATTTCCGAATGGCGGTTGGGCGCGACTAAATTCCATCAAAAATGGTAAATGGAAGCCCTGGCACCCGAGACCGATTTTAATTGCCGCTGACCAGTTCATGGAAAAAGACCATGGTAGTCAATCCCATTGGATAGAACTGGATAAGCGAATGGTGATTCAGGGATTATTGGCCGAAAGAGACAAAGAAACTCGGGTTTATGTGGTGACGATCGATACACCATCAGAATATGCCTGGATACATGATCGCTGGCCAAGATTAGTACGATTAAAAGATCAGTAATATTTCAATGGCATGAGTGTAGAGCGTTTTGTACATTTGACATGGTTGATGATGGTGTGTTTGAATATCGTCACGAATTTCAATATGGAGTCATTCGAACATGTCAAATCGAGGCGGAAAACGAGAAAATGCCGGCAGGCCGCGTGGCCAGGGCAAATATGGCGAACCAACTGTTACAGTGCGTATACCGCAAAGTCAGGGAGTTACTGTCAAAAGCTTTCTGGATGCTTATCAGCGCAAAAGAACAGAAAGTGATCTCGAAACAGTTAATATGGATGATATCTTCACTCCTGTCATCAACGAGCAACCAATCAGGCTTCCCCTATTTTCCACCAAGGTTGCTGCTGGTTTTCCAAGTCCCGCTGATGATTATGTCGAGAAGCGCCTTGATATCAGCGAATTTATGATCGATCACGCCGCTTCAACGTTCTTCGTCACGATCAAGGGAGAGTCGATGATCGATGTCGGTTTGCTGCCGGGTGATAAAGTGGTCGTGGATCGCTCCAAAACGCCCAGTATCGGCGATATTGTATTGGCCGTAGTGGATCGTGAATTTACGATCAAAATCCTTGATCAAGGGGCAAACAAAATGCCACGGCTGATGCCAGCCAATTCATCGGGCGTTTACCGGCCCATTTACATTTGTCCCGATACGCAATTTGAGATTTTCGGTGTCGTCATAGGATCATTCCGCCGCTTTAAATGAGTACGTTATTGCCGTGTTATGTGTTGCTGGATCTGGAAACGACAGGAGCCACCCCAACCCAGGATTGCATCACTGAAATCGGCTTGATCCGTTATGAGAACGGCGTTGAAATCGGCCGCTGGAATACGCTCATCAATCCTGAAGTCAATATCTCGCCTTTCATTCAGCGACTCACTGGAATCACCCAGGACATGGTCAATCATGCGCCTACTTTTGCTCAAGTGTGTGAAACGCTGCTGCAATGGCTCGATCAGGCAGTATTGTGCGCGCACAATGTGCGTTTCGATTATGGTTTTCTCAAAAACGAATTCAAGCGCATCGGTATTACCTTTCAAAAGAAATTGCTGTGCACAGTCAAACTTTCGAGAAAACTCTATCCAGAGCATCATTCACATAGCCTCGATGCCATTATCGATAGGTTCCAGCTAGTCTGTAACCAGCGCCACCGCGCTATGGACGATACGGAAATGATGGCGGCATTCATCAATGTCGCGATTCGTGAACTGGGAGAATCGACGGTTCAGGAAACCGCACGGACACTCCTGAAGCAGCAAGCGATTCCAACGGGCCTCGATCATCTGGATGTCCATACCATTCCGGAGACGTGCGGTGTTTATTTATTCCATGGCAATAGCGCATTACTGTATGTCGGCAAAAGTGTTTCATTGCGGTACCGGGTATTTAACCACTTCCAGGGTGATCATCGTTCAGCCAAAGAAATGCGTATCGCACAAGAAATCAAGCGAGTCGAATACCGCATCACCAGCGGTGAACTCGGCGCATTGTTACTGGAATCTCGCCTGATCAAGGCATACCAACCCATTCATAACCGGCAGCTCAGGCGCGAGCGGCAACTCTGTGCCTGGCAAGTATCGAGCGACCCCAAGGCCAAGCCTCTGCTGACCTTGATCAATGACAGCGACATCGACTGGCGTGCCACAGAAAATGTATATGGCACTTTCAAAACCAAACGGCAGGCTTTGGAGGTCTTAAACAAGTTGGCCGACGAGTACGGGCTATGCGATAAAGCATTGGGGCTGGAAAAAGGCTCCGGTGTGTGTTTTGCGCATCAATTAAAACATTGCAAGGGCTTGTGCGCGGGCCTCGAATCCGCCGAGTCACATTGGCTGCGCCTACTCACTGCATTAAGCCAATATAAGTTGCTGGCATGGCCATATGCTGGCCGTATTGGCATCCGGGAACACAACCCGGACTATGACATCACGGAAATTCACGTCTTTGATCAGTGGTGCCATCTGGGTAGCGTCAAAGATCATCAGGAATTGGATGAATTATCAGCACGTCCCTGTTTTGACCGGGATACCTACCGCTATCTGCTGAAATTCCTGAACCGGAAGCAAGTGGAGGTCATAACGCTACATGGATACTAACAACCGTTCCATTGCGCTGATCGATGTCAACAATTTCTATGTCAGTTGTGAACGGGTATTCAACCCTCAACTGGAAGACAGGCCGGTCGTGGTGCTATCCAATAATGACGGCTGCGCAGTCGCGAGAAGCAATGAAGTTAAGGCGCTGGGCGTCAAAATGGGTCAACCGTGGTTTCAACTCAAAGACCTGGCAAGGAAACACGGAATCATCGCTTATTCATCCAACTATACCTTGTATGCCGACATGAGCAATCGCGTCATGAGTATTCTGGCAATGTTCAGTCCCAATCAGGAAATCTATTCCATCGATGAATGTTTTCTTGATCTCACGGGGTTTAGAACAAGAAACCTGACTCTCTATGGCCAGCTTATTCGTCAACGAATTAAGCAATGGACGGGACTACCGGTGTGCGTGGGAATAGGTGCGACAAAAACACTATCCAAGTTGGCTAATCATCTCGCTAAGAAACAGCCGCAATTCAACGGCGTATGCGATCTGAGCAGCATGACATCATTCCAGCAGGAGGAATGGTTTGAACGTATCGAAATAGGGGAGTTATGGGGCATCGGGAGAAAACTAGCACCAAAACTAAATGCCATGAATATTTTTACAGTATCTGATCTAAAGCAGGCGTCCATTCCCAGCATGCGCAGCAGATTCTCGGTGGTGATGGAGAAAATGATCCGAGAATTAAACGGTACACCATGCATAGAGTTGGAAGAAGTATCTCCGGCAAAGAAAGAAATCGTTTCTTCACGTTCGTTTGGGATCAAGGTGACTGATTTAGCAAGCCTGGAAGAAGCTGTATCCTTATATACCCGCCATGCCGCTGAGAAATTGCGGCGACAGAATTCGTACGCCGGAGCAATCACGGTGTTCATCAATACCAGTCGTTTTAATAAACCTGAAGAAAATTATGCAAATGCATTTAGGGTTTCTCTATCCCCTCAAACAGCAAGCACGATCGTGTTAACCAAGGCTGCCATATGGGGATTACGTAAAATTTATCGGCGGCGTTATCAATATCAAAAAGCCGGGGTTATGCTCAGCGGATTAGTAGATGCCCAAACCCGGCAGACGGATTTATTCGGCTTATCACCGATCAGCAAAAAGACTGAAGTCATGAGCGTGATCGATACTATAAATGTCCGGATTGGCAGAGGAACCATCAGATTAGCTTCCGAAGGTATTACAAAAAACTGGCTAATGAGACGCAGCAATAAAAGCCAGAACTATACGACTGACTGGGAAGAGTTGATCTGTGTTACAAAATGACTAGTGCTTGTCGTTAAAGCATTGCTCTGAATTTAGAATTAAAGCTGCCTGGTTTACTGTCAATGACTGAGATGGGAGGGAGGCGTCCATCCCATCTCCGCTATTTACAGAACAACTCGATGACCTGGTTACCACCGGCCCCACGCGTACCAATGTGAACGAACTACCGGGTGATCCTGGTTTGGTAGGGAGTTCTTGTAAATGCTCGGTGTTGTTGACACTCAATATGATATTCGATAGATTCATCTCCAATCTCTTCGGGTTTGAATTTTTTACCCCGGCATTAAGAAACAACAAAGACGTTTTGTGGTTTTATGTTATCATTATTTTTAGGGAAATATTGTCTATTTTATTGTACCTACAAGATATTTTTACCGCGAGGGATGAAGCGCAATGCCAGAATCGCAAGTAAGGCAAATAAATATCATGATCAGTAGCACCCGTGCTGATCTCGCACAATATCGAGAAGAGGCGTCACGAGTTATTGAAAATGTTCGCGTAGAAAAGGAAAAGCGGGTTCAGCTTCTGGAGAAATCCATGGAGAAAGAGACGCAGAGCGGCGATCGTGAGTTCGCTGTTGCTGCCAGCAAACAATTGGTAGAGGAGTCTAACTGGGTTGTCGTCATCGTCGGATGGAACTACGGTACGATTTCCGACGAACCGGGCGCCGATGGCCTGAGCGTGACCGAATGGGAGTATAACCATGCATGTCATGAAGGCAAAAAGGTATTTGTATTTATTGCTGGGGAACCGGCCACCGCAAATCAATATCGTGTCTCTGAGGAAGAAAGGGAGGATCTCAAGGACTGGAAAGATAAACAGACAGCGGAACAGAAGGAAAAACTCGAGAAATTCAAGCCAAAGCTTTGCAAGCGTCACGTCGAGATGTTTAAAAACCTACCAGCATTCCGGGAACGCTTGGAAAAGACACTGAAGGACGCTACCGACAATCTTCCTCCTGAAATCCAGCCAGGAACCCCATTGGCTGACCTGATCGTCACAGTCATGCCGAGCATTCGTGATTGTATTCGGAAGGTGACTTTGATTGCCAATTGCAAGAGGATTCATGATCGCTTGCACGAGCTTCGCCAGCATGTAATACGTCCGTTACGGGAGGAAGTGCTGTTGTCGTTTACAGCCCTGATGGCAAGACTATTGCCACAGGCAGCAAAGATAAAACAATCATTCTCTGGCAGGCCGACACGTTGGAGTCAAAGCAAAAAATTAAGGGACGCGATCTGGGCATCCTCGATCTCGCCTTTACACCAGACGGTAAACGACTCGTCAGTGGCAGCAAGGACAAGACAGTGCGCGTCTGGGATGTTGCGACCGGCAATCGGCAGGCCGTACTCGCAGCCCATAGCGACGTTGTCAATGCGGTCGCGATCCATGGCGACTACCTGGCCACGGCGGGTGAGGATGGTATCCGTCTGTGGGACTTGCGGTCACTCGAACCCGTGCCGGTATTCCCCTCGCGCAGGGCGTTCTCAATGGCAATTGCTGGGATAATTCTCCTACAGAACGTTTCTTTGGTAGTTTAAAACGCGAGTGGCTGACGGGTAATGTTTACAAAACCAGAGAATCCGCTATAGCAGACATACAAGCGTATATCGCCTACCACAACGCTCAGCGCATTCATACAACCATTGGTGATATGTCGCCAATACAATTTGAAAAAGGACTTAGCAAAGTGTCCGGTTTTGTTTGACCACAACACAGAGCCATGGAAATTCCATCAGTTCACTATGCCAGGAGCGGCGAATTTCATATTGCCTACCAGGTGCTCGGCGCAGGGCCGATCGACCTCGTATTGGTGCCTGGCTGGATCAGCCATCTTGAAGTGGCCTGGGAGCAGCCGAGGCTGGCTCACTCCTTTCGCCGGCTGGCATCGTTCAGTCGCCTCATTTTGGTTGACAAGCGCGGGACCGGCCTGTCTGACCGGGTTTCGTCGAAAAGCCTGCCAACGCTTGAAGATCGCATGGAGGACCTCCATGCGGTCCTCGACGCCGTTGGCTCTAGCCGGACCGTTCTATACGGGATTTCCGAGGGCGGGCCCCTGTGCATGCTGTTTGCCGCGACCTATCCTGAACGAACCACAGCCTTAGTGGTGTATGGCTCGTGGGCGCACGCTCTCAAGGCGCCAGATTACGATTGGGGTTTTGATCCGATTGAATTCGAAAGCTTTTTGACCTCGCTCGAACCCCATTGGGGTGATGGCGCGGCCGTGAACGTCGTTGCACCGAGCTTGGCGCATGATGAGCAATTTTGCGCCTGGTGGGGTCGCTACGAGCGAATGGCCGCGAGTCCCGGTGCAGCTGTAGGTCTTCTTCGCATGGGCTTTGAAGGGGACGTTCGGCATGTATTACCCACGATTTTTGTCCCCACTCTGGTTCTTCACCGGGCCCATGACGCCTTTGTGGATGTTCGACACGGCCGGTACATTGCCGAGCACATCCCTGGTGCGCGATACGTTGAACTGGAAGGCGGGGATCACTTTCCCCTTGGCGGCGACTTGGACGCGGTAGATCAGCAAATTGAAAATTTTCTGTCCGAGCTCATTGGGGTGCGGCGAGGCCCCAGCACGGACCGGGTGCTGGCGACGGTGCTTTTCACCGATGTGGTCGGATCGACCGAGCGCGCAGTCGCTTTGGGAGACGAAAAGTGGAAAAAACTGATCGCCATCCACGATGATCACGTTCGCATGGAGCTTGCTCGTTATCGCGGCAAGGAGATCAAGACGATTGGAGACGGTTTTTTGGTGACGTTCGATGGTCCGGGACGAGCCATCTGCTGCGCTGACGCAATCCGCAACTCCGTGCGTTCACTCGGATTGGAAATCCGAAGCGGCTTGCACACCGGGGAGATTGAGATGATGGCAAATGACATAGCCGGAATCGCTGTAAACATTGCGGCGCGCGTTTCAGCATTGGCCGGACCAGGCGAAATCCTGGTATCCAGTACCGTGAAGGATCTTGTGGTCGGTTCGCGAATTGAATTCATAGACCGCGGCTCCCACGTGTTGAAGGGGGTGCCCGGCGAGTGGCATCTTTTTGCTGCCGTCTTATGAGGTGCTGCGAACGGCGCGGGCAAAGATCTTACCCCCGGATAAGGTGTTGCTTGAATTCAAGTAATAAGTGCATAACCCACCAATTTTTCAGCGTCTGTGCCCGACAATTCGTGGAATATCTCGTAAGGCGCCCTAAAACCCAGGCACTTTTTTGGCCTGTTGTTAAGTTTGTGTACTGGAGTTGCCCCCTTTGAACGGACACATTATGTTCTGTTTAAAGGAGAAGAAATATGACACAAAACTACAAACCTGCTTACCCACCTGAGTTTCGTCAGCAGATGGTGGAATTGGTAGCATTAGGCAAATGCCCCAAGCAATTATCCAAGGAATTTGGTTGCCACTACACTTCGATACAAACTTGGTGTCGAGCAGCAGGTGTACCAATTAGATCAAGCCAGACAATTGCTTCCGCTGCAACATCGAGTGTTGCTTCCTTGAGTGCCAACGAACGGCAGGAGCTGCTGGAATTGCGTAAGAAGCTCAAGCGTGTGGAGATGGAGCGTGACATATTGGCAAAGGCTACGGCCTGGTTTGCAAACAACAAGGATTGATGGGGAAGGTGTACCAATTAATCAAGGCAAACCGGGCCCAATTTCCGGCTCGTGTTCTATGCGAGACACTCGGTGTATCGCACAGCGGTTACTATGACTGGGCAAAACGCACACCCAGCCGACGGGCCATTACCAACTGTCGATTGATCGAGCAGATCATGGCCATATACCGTACAAGCGATTGTACGTATGGCCGCCCCCGCACATTACCGTTGAGCTAGCCGATCGTGGAGTCAGGGTCAATCATAAGCGCGTAGGCAGGTTGATGCGTGAAGCTGGAATTAAAGGGGTGAGTCGCAGGCGAGGCTTTGTGAT
>NZ_FNUX01000017.1 GCF_900108305.1 Nitrosomonas ureae | reverse complement strand
GTCGCTCCCGTGATGTCATCGGCTAACCTCCGTGAAAATATTCGAGGATAGCCAGATCTATTTCTAATTTTTAGATGGTCGGGTTGGACGCTTACGATTAAGCGCCTCAGGCGTCGTTTGTATTCCGCGGAAACAACCGATTTGAAGAACAGACTATTTTTCAGAAGATGGCTTTCAGATAGCAGGCTGAGGCTGACAGGAAACTCTGAGGGCCCTAAACTGGCGCCAGAAACCTTCCCTCGGCAAGACTAATTTTGAGTTAAAAGGGTTGTGTACACTCACTTTACGTTAATAAATCTGATAACACCTTGTATTTATAGCCTGAGTGGCTGATAAAAATCACAGGGGTAATTGTTAATGTAAACATAGTGACATTTCCTCAAATATTTGTTGTCATTTTACATCCCGGCTGCAGATGTCGAAAGAACAGTTCCCATTGTTACCGTCCTGTCTTTCGCCGAGGCGATATTTTGTACCCAATAGGCATTGGCTTGAATTTTGGTTTCTTTACAGGGCGATATTGCTCCTTGCGCAATGCCAAGTAATCTATCTCGCCGAGTACATAGTAGTCACTGACCCCGCCCTTAACCTGCACCACGTCGCGCAAATAGTCCTCCACCGCCGGAGCCCGTATTCGACTATCCCCATAACTCCGGTTATTTACCTGGGCAACGTATGCGTGCAAATCGTTAGCTGTCGCCTCCACAAGTGACGCAAACGTCTTGGTGTCAGAGTTCCATTCCAGAACGAATAGAGCATCGACATTGCCACGGAGTTGGTGTCTATGCGCAATGTTGGTCAAGTCGCTACAGATAAGTGCAGAAAAGCAAAATCCGCTATGCACGTATAGGGTAGGTTTTCCATGAAGCCCATTGGGTTCAAAAAATCGCCCTCGCTTTCCTAGCTTCAGCTTTGCTAAATTGACTTTCTCTCCA
The DNA here is from genome assembly GCF_900108305.1 of Nitrosomonas ureae. Lineage (GTDB taxonomy): Bacteria > Pseudomonadota > Gammaproteobacteria > Burkholderiales > Nitrosomonadaceae > Nitrosomonas > Nitrosomonas ureae_B. Next base: position 58,978 of record NZ_FNUX01000017.1, on the reverse strand, counting down.
TGAGCGGGGAAAAACTTCGGCTGAAGTCTCGCAACGTGGCTTGCGTAGCCAGGCCAATTTGTAACCAGCGAGATCAAACAGTCGTTGCGCAACTTTCCCGTCTGCCTATCGCGATGATATTCAACTCCCGCGAGCAACGACACATTGTTTGCCGCCAATTTCCTTGCAATTCTCAAAGCCCATCGGAGCGGAATACTAAGCTCAGGGAAGACAATGTAGTCTGGACTTTTTGTCTCACGAAGAATCCGGTTTACCAACCGGTTGAGATTCCTATACCGATCCAATGATCGATCTTGTTTTGCCTTGGCGGCATCTGCCCACTGCCCCTCAGTTGTTTCAAAACTTGTGATTGCTACCCGAACCAGCTTTTTGGGTTTCCCGGGGACCGTGAACGTAATAGGTTCTTCAATACCCATTCCAATTGCCGGCTCAAAGCCTAGACGTGACTCTGCTGCCACTTTTGCACCACGCAAGACCATGATGGCATGCTTAAACAGAGTGGGGTCTAACAGCACATTTGGTGCAACCAGGGCGATTTCATCAATTCGCAAGGGCCGTGTCGGAAAAGCAAGAGCAGGCCAATGCGGAACCTTGAGATTGGTCGACTCCTGCCGAAAGCGCCGAATTCCACCCAATCTGATCTTTCGACGGATCTCTAGCTGCCGAGGCACAGGTGGCCCACTCTCATCGCTATCCTGGCTTAGATACCAATAATCCTTGTAAGGACGCCGTCCCCAATCAGCCAAAAGAATTTGATGGACGCACTTCTTCAGCCGGGGCAACGATGTGGGAATTCGAATACTCGCATCCAGAAGAGACAACGCGCGTAACACCTTCAAATACTGACGATCCAATTCCAGTGTCCGTTCAGTCGCTGCCTGTAGCCCTAACTGACGAAATGCCTGTGCATACTGCCCCAAACACAGCTTAAATTTCGGCAACTGTGCGGGCTCGCCAACTGTTGTCGTCTTCTCAACGAGAATTGCGACCACAATGAAATCTTCGATAAGTTGCGCTGCCTCGCGCACATCTCGGCTAGCCAACATCAATCCGAAAACACGAGGTAAGTACCCAAAAAACTCAAAAAAACCAGACGGCGTTAATACGTGACGCTTCACCAGTCCGTAGAACTCTTTACGCACATCAACCCACGATTCAGGACGCAAATCGGCAGAATAAGCTTCTAAATCTCTCAGAAGGAGAGAGACCCCCAGACGCCTGACGGAGACTACATCTGCCTTTCGAAGAGCGTCCACCTGCAAAGTTGCGTCTGGAGTTGCCAGCAACGCCTTTGATGCCATTCTGATTCCAGTGGTTGGAACCGCAGGGAGCAGACGGTATTCGCTTGATTGAACTCGAATCTGCTCTCGGATGTGCTGGATGAGGTCAAGACCATGCGAAGAAGACAGCGCAAATATCTTTTGCTTTTTCCCGGCAAAGAGCAAGTCGGAATCCCTCGCGTAGGAGAGTCGTAGTTTCAAAGATTGGGCATCACCACCACTATTATTTAGAATCAAATCCGGCGCTAAAGCGTCGGCGATGCGCTTTGTTACCTGCCTAGCGGTAGTAAGTCCTTCGAGATTCTCAAACACCAGAAAAATATCGTCGACGTAGCGTCCGTAATAAATCGGATCCAGGCGACCGACAAGATCATTGTCAAAATTTGATAGCAATACGTTAGCAATAATCTTTGAGGCCGAAAGGCCAACGGGAATGGCACCTTCAGGGCGGTCAGCGTAATCGGGCGTCGATTTATACCAAACGTCAATTGCCGTTAACAGCGCTTTCGTAAAGAGGGTTTCTTGCCGATTAAGCATCAGCTTAATCGAGTCCAGGAATCCCTTTCTGAGCAAGAATTTTGGTGCGACACGATGGTAAAACTGCTCAACATCCATCGTAATCGCCAAGATGTTCTTCCCACCTTCCAGCGATCGTTCCATTGCCGACAAGCCCCTCTCACGCCAAGTGCGATAGGCGGAAAAATAGGGGGCGAAAAGACCAGTTGCGATCAAATTTATCGCTGGCTCACCGACACGCACATCACCGAACTCGCTGTAGGAACGTCGAAGCCTATTTCCGTACGACAGCCGCGGATTGATCACCCCATCGAAGAGGTGACCAACTTTGATGATCCAGAGAGCCGATACGATCTGAAAGTCGACGGTCGGACGAATTACCAACCTTAACTTCGCAGGAGCACGACTTTTTGATTCGCTGAACCGCTGCTCCCAATCAACCAAGGGGTCTAGTGCACGGAAATGTCCATCCGCATCACTGTCCCATGCTGAGGAATCGACTGACTTCGGCAAATACGCGAAGTCCCCAATAAACGCAAGATCAGATGCCCAAACGAAACCAGGCACCAGTAGCAATTGATGCAGACAACTCAAATTCTCGTGGAGGTTCTGCTCATATTCCGTAAAGGCCAGCGCGTGAAAATGGGTATTTTCGTAGTAAGCCTCAACTTTGGCTTTTCGATAAGCAACGTAGAGGTCACCTACGCTAATGAACACCCCGGTTAACCGACCGGTCACGATACGTCTCCTTGCTCCTGTTCAGAACACCAAGGGTTCATTTGGAATGAATTAGGCATACACCCCTGCATTGCGCTCCGGGTAGCTCTCATACACATGCTCGAATACCGCTGAGCATTTCTGGTTGTACAGATCGGGGGTATAGGCGCGAGGCAGACCGGAGTCGAGAGTGTCTTCGATGGTCAGCTTCAACTGCGAGCGCGCCGCAGCTTTCTGTCGCCAGTTCAGGACCAACAGCGCCTTGAACCTGGCCAGCAATTCACGAGCAGCCTTCTTCACCTCGGCCCGTTCCTCAGTTGATAGTTCCGGCGCCGGCCGCGTCAGAATGTCGAAAATGACCAGTTCCTCCTCGCTCATGTTCTCGCGCACATGCCGTTGCTGCTCGTCGTTCAGGCTGTTAGAGATTTGCAACAGTTCCTCGAACAGTTCCTCAATGCTACGGCTGCCGGCGTTGTAGCTTTCGATCAGCGCCTCGAATTTTTTGGCGAAATCGGCGCGGGTGCGGTTCAACTGGATCATCTTTTCAAGTTGGGCGCGGATTGCTGCCTTGAGCACTTCGAGGTCGGTGTTCTTGTGCTTCGATTCCTTGAAGCGTTGCACCAGCGCTTCGAAGTTAATCTTCGATAGATCGAGTGCAGGTGGCCCCTGCTCGCGGATTTCGTGGCCGGTGATGGATTCGTCGAGAAGGCCATTGATCTGCCCCATCACCTGCGAGATGTCCGGTGGGCTCGGGTTGAGCGTGGCGCGGATCGCTTCTGCCAGAGTGGTCAGACAGGCGACTCGGCTGGCGAATTCCAGCGCCGACAGGTCGGGCTTCACGGCGCGGTAGAGCGTGCTGACCAGCCGCCCATGGGCGAAGAAGTCGCGGCGCAGCGGGTCGGGGGAGATCAGCGCGTTCATGCCGTCCTGAATGCGCGACAGGCGCTCCATGCTGCCAGCAGGTGTCGCTTCGATCTCGCCCAGCATCACGCCGTGCGCGGCGCAGAAGGTCGTCGCATCAACCACCGACTTGCGCAGTTCCTCGACCAGTTGCTGCTTATCCTTGACTGGGCTCTTGCCATCCTTGCCCGCCCCATAGATGGCTAGCGCCTTTTCCAGCGAGGCGAAGACGTTGGCGTAATCGACGATGACGCCGCTGTGCTTGCCGGGGAATACGCGGTTGGCGCGGGCGATAGTTTGCATCAGCGTGTGGTTGCGCATCGGCTTGTCGAGATACACCGTTGAGCAGCTCGGCGCGTCGAAGCCGGTCAGCCACATGGCGCAGACGAAGACCAGGCGCAGTGGGTCTTCGGTGTCCTTGAACTTCTCGTCCAGCCCCGGCTGCGATTCGTTCATGCGCTTGCGGTGCGGCTCGATGTCGAGACCCAATGTCTGCATCTGCTGGATTTCGTTCTGCCCCGACGAAACGATCACGGCCATGTCGGTGCTGGTCAGCACGGCTAGCCGCTGTTTCAGCTCGGCCATGCGCAAGTCACATCGCGCCTGTTCGGGCGTCATGCCGCCACCAGGCTGGTAATGCAGTTCGCCCAGTTCGTTCTGTACCCGAACGGTTTCCGCCGCCCAATGCACCTTGACCTTGTCGTGCATGCGCAGCGCGGTGGCCTTGTCGATGGACACCACCATCGCCTTGCCGACGAAGCCCCGGCCGAGGAAGTGCCGCACAATGTCCTGCGCCACGGTTTCCAGCCGGTCGTCGCGGGTGATCAGGTGGTATTGCCGCCCCAGCACTTTCTCAAGCTTGGCCTCTTGATCTGCGTCGAGGTCGGCATCCTCGATCAGACGGTAAATGTCTTCGTTCAAGTCGGGATTAACGAGCTGCAACTCCGGCGTGCGGTTCTCGTAGAACAGCGGCACGGTGGCGCCGTCTTCGATGGACTGCTGGAAGTCGTAGATCGAGACGTAGTCGCCGAAGACTTCCTTGGTGCGCTCTTCGCCGGCGATCAGCGGCGTGCCGGTAAAGGCGAGGAACATCGCCTTGGGCAGCGCGGCGCGCATGTTGAGCGCCAGCGTGTCGTACTGGCTGCGGTGCGCTTCATCGGTCAACACGATCACGTCGGAGCGGTCGCAAAGCAGTTCCGGTGTCTGGAACTTATGTACCAGCGTGAAAACGTAGCGGTGATTGCCGCGAAGCAACTCGCGCAGGTGAGCGCCGCTGGCGGCATGGCATTCGTCGCCCTCGGCCTCGCTCACCGCGCCGGTGGTCTTGAAGGTCTTTGCGATCTGCTCGTCCAGTTCCACGCGGTCAGTGACGACCACGAACGTCCAGTTGCCGGCCAGCTTGCGCAGCACCTTCTGCGCAAAGAACACCATCGAAAAACTCTTGCCGCTACCCTGCGTCTGCCAGAACACGCCGCCGCGCCCGTGGCCCAGCTTACGCGCTTCGAGCATCGAGGCGATGGCGTTATTAACGCCGAGGAACTGGTGGTTCTGGCCGATGATTTTGACCAGCCCGGCCTTGTGCTCGGAAAACAGCGTGAAGTTCTCCACCAGATCGAGTAGGCGGGCGGGGTCGCAGGTGCCGCGCAGCATCACCTCCAACGACACGCGGCGCGGTTCGTCCTCGCGCTCGATGCGTTTCCACTCCACCCAGCGCCCCCAGTCGGCGGTGAGCGAGCCGACGCGGCTATCAGTGCCGTTGCTAGCGATGAGCAGCGCGCTGCTCCAAAACAGCGCCGGAATCTGCTGTTTGTAGTGAGTGAGGTTTTCGTCGAAGGCGGCGCGTGCCGGCACGCCAGGTTTCTTGAGTTCGATCACCACCCAAGGCAGACCATTGACGAAACCGACCAGATCGGGCCGGCAGGTGTAGAGCGCGCCGGTGACACTGAACTGGCTGACCAGGAGGAAGTCGTTGCTCTCCGGGTATTCCCAATCCACCACGCGCAGGCGTTCCGTCTTCTGCCCGCCGTGTTCGCGGTCAGGGACAGACACCGTGATGCCTTCCTTGAGTAGCCGATAGACCTCGCGGTTGGCAGCCTCCGGACTCATCGCCGTGCGGTCGCGAGTCAGTTCATCAATGGCGGTTTGAATTGCCTCCGGCGGCAACTTGCAATTTAATTTGCTCAACGCCGCTTTCAGGCGTTCGACCAGCACCACCTCGCCCTTGGTCTCGCGCCCCAGCGTACCGCCGGCACCGAAGGTTTCTTCCAGCGCCGACACCGTCTGCCAGCCGAGCCTGGCAAACAGACCGATCGCGGGTTGCTCGACCAATTGGTCTTCGGAGTAGGCGTGGGCGCTCATGATCAGGCGGCTTCGACTTCGATCTGGCCCGAGAGCAGGCGCGGAAGCAGGAGGTCGCGGGTGCGGCGGAGCTTTTGGACTTGGCGCTGGAGAATGTGGCTTTGTCTAATCATTGGCTCCACTAGCCGGTTGAACTCCAAATGCAAATCCTCGGGTCCGCAAAAGAACGGGATTCGGTTCATGTTCTCTTGTGTAATCTTCGGCTGCGCAGCACCGGTGATGTATGGGGAGATGTCCACTTCGGAAAGCCCGAGATACAGAAAATGTGTCGAGAATGGAGGCTTACCCCGAAGAACGTGCGTGTGATTGTTCGGCCAAAACTTTTCATTGACCAACTGGAGGACCGGCGTACGCTCCGGAGTAATAACTGAACCGTCTTCTGCCAGTAGCAGGTATTCGCCGTCAAAGATGTAGTCATTGACGTAATCGAAGACCTTGGCGGCGCCGTAGTACGGATACTCACCCTGCAACTGGGAACGCTGCATCTTGGACAGAGGCTTGCGCATGCGATCAAAGTTTTCGGCGATGTCGCCCAACTTCTTCACCTCCCACCCCTGCGGAATCTCGCCGAGGGGGGAAGCGACGCGGGGGTGGTTTTCGTGGCCGAGGAAACGGAAGTGGACGAAACACTCGCGGTAGAGGGCGCGGGCCATAGCCTCCAGAATTTTGATGCGCCGCCGGCTGTTCTCGATGAGTTCGTCGTAGGCCGACAAGATGCTTGCGATGCGTCTTTGGACGGGGAGCGGGGGAAGCGCAAACTCGTAGTCGAGAATTTGCTTTCCGCTGATGTGCGGGACATTCACACCCGTTGTGATAGGAATCACGTATGATTCGAAGCCCGGACCTCCAATAACGAAACGGAGAAAGTCTTGGTCAAGCCTCGGCGTGTTGCTTCTGAGGCGAGAGCACCGTTGGACAAGTAAGGCTTTGGGATCGTCGCTGCGGATATAAGCCCATTTCAGACCGGCAGGAACCCACGGCCGATCCATAGCCACAACAACGTCGCCCAAGCGAAGTTGGTATTTTTCCAAGTTCGGCCAATCGGCGGCCGACCAACGTTTTGAAATCTCCCAGAGGATGCAGCCTTGGCTGACGTTCTCACCCTTTACCAGCGGAATGTCATCGGGCCTGTCGGTGAAATGCTGGCTCTTAAACGCGAAGCCCGCGAGAAGATCAACGCAGTCAGCGAGTTTCACCGTTGGAAACGCAGCCATCCTCACGCTTCCAAAATTCCGGCCACATTCGCGGCGATGGCCTGCTCCAGCTTCCACGCCTGGGCGTTCAGCGATTCCAGTTCCTCGTTCAGGGTTTCGAGCTGCTCCTTGAAGTCCTCGTCGCTGACGTGCTCGCCCGGCGCAACGCCGACATAGCGACCAGGGTTGAGCGACCAGCCCTGCGCCTCGATTTCGGGAAGCGTTGCGGCCTTGCACAGGCCGGGCACGTCACGATAGGTCGGCGTCCCGCCAAAGACTTCCATAAGCTTGGCCGCTGTGTCGCCAGCACCGACTTTCGGGGATTCGAGCGCCTCGCCGCGATAGAGGCGGACGAGGTTGGCGATGAAGCCGATCTGCGCCGGTGTCCACTCGCGGTGGGCACGATCGACCTGCCGGTAGATGTGGCGGGCGTCGATGAAGAGTACGGTGTCGGCGCGCGGGGTCTTGGCCTTGCCCTTGTCGAGGAACCACAGCGTGCAGGGCAGCGTGACGGTGTAGAACATATTGGGGCCGACGGCGACCATGACATCCACCGCCCGCGCTTCGATCAGCTTCTGCCGCAGTTCCTGCTCGGACGAGCGGGCATCGGAGGCCGAGTTGGCCATGACGAAGCCGGCGCGGCCGGTGGCGTTGAGTGACGAGTAGAAGAGCTGAATCCACAGGTAATTGGCGTTATCGGAGCGTGGCAGGCCCAAGGGGAAGCGTCGACCGGCGCCGACCATGTCCTTGAGCCGTTCCTTGTCCACCGCATTGACGTTGAAGGGCGGATTGGCGAGGACGAAGTCGAACTGGTCGATGGCGGTGTGCGGATCGTCATAGTAGCTGTTGATGTTGCCGCCGTGTTTGATGTCGCCTTCCAGTCCATGCACGGCGAGGTTGAGGCGGCACAGTCGGCCGGTTTCGTCGGTCTTTTCGACGCCGCAGATGGCGAGTTCGGCGGCGGGATTCTTCTGATGCTCGGCTACGAAGCGCGCCGACTGCACGAACATGCCTCCGGAGCCGCAGGCCGGGTCGAGAATGCGACCGTGAAAGGGTTCGATGATCTCGGCCAACAGCTTGACGATGCTGCTCGGCGTGTAGAACTCGCCGCCGCCCTGGCCTTCAGTCATAGCGAAGGCGCCGAGGAAGTATTCGTAGATGCGACCGAAGGCGTCGTAGTCGAGCGTGGCCGGAATCTCGGAGACCTTCTTGAGCAGTTCCTTGAGCAGGGTGCTTGTGAACAGGTTGTAGGTCTTGGGCAGCACGCCAGCAAGCTGCTGGTTGTGCTTCTCGATCTCGCGCATTGCGGCGTTTACCTTGGCACCAATGTCAGCAACTTCGGGCAGCGTCAGCAGGTAATCGAAGCGCGCCTCTGGGGCGAGGTAGAGGATGCCTTCGGCGTGGTAGGCAGAGGGTTCATTGACCCGGCTGCCGCGCCGGGATGACGCGCTGGCGCCTTCGAGCTTGCTGCGCTGGATGGCGAAGCGGACTTCGGCAAATCGCAGAAAGATCAGGCCGAGAATGGGGCCGGAGTATTCCTGCGCCTTGAGGCCGGAATTGGCGCGAAACTGGTCAGCGGCATCCCACAGGCGCTTTTCGAGCGAGGTGGTGGCGGCGTCTTTTTCGGTAAGGGCAATCCATTGCATGGTTAGTTGTAGTTCTCGTTCTTAATATTTCTCTTGCGAAAAAAAGGCCGCTTTCGAAGCAAATGCCTCATCTCTTAGGCTGCCCTCTATTTACTGAAGGCAGCGGTCGGTTAAGAAATTCGTGATCCAGCCCTCTGGTATGCGCGTTATATGCCCACCTCGCATACTGCTCCAGGAGCATATTGTTCTCAGACTCAAGCCGCCGATTTTCGGCCTCCAAGCGAGCAATGCGATCCAAAGCGATCTGCGATTGGGGTGACGTAACCCGTTTGGTATCCGTACCCTCACCAGACAATTCATTTTTTTAAGTTCGAAGGCATGGCGTATGCGCTCATGCTTGTAAAGAGCCTACCGAGTGTATCGATTGAACATGCGTAGTTCAATGGCATCAATCAGCAACTCCCAACTTAATTTATCGAACCATCCATCAAGAATCTCGACAATTTGCTTGATTTCATCATCGCCGAGGTTCTTTGATCTTTTTTAGGTTGCTGCTTCGCCATATCAACCTCCCATTGACTCTAGGATTTCCGCCAACAATCCAGCCGGAGGATTGATTGGCTGAGTTGGCGGTAAAGCAATGTGTGATGAATCACTGACCCAGTTTACCCTACGTGGCGGTGCCAGTTGAACGACCGCTCCGTATGTTGGGGTCATCTATAATCGAACACAATTGCGATAGACGCTCTACCGCCGACAGATGGTGTTCCAGCCAGCGATCACCGCCGGCATACCCATCGCTTACCGCATCTTCAGCCTTCCGAAGTAAGTCGCGGGCCTCATCCAGATTCTGGCGAAGACGCATCGTTTTCTCTTCGTCGCCCTTGACACAGACAAGGTCTTCACAATGGATGCTGTCCCGGTACAAATGGCACGGGGACATTGTGTAATTCAGGGCCTCATAGGCATAAATCGAAAAACAAGATGCTGCGATCTTTAATTTTGCATTCGGACGAACGAATTCTTTGAGATCATCACCAAGAAAAGCATTAATGTTATCGATGATATTCATCGTTTATATTCTTTTTATTTAATTTATAGGATTACTGCATTTATCCATTTATGTGCATGAATTGAAACTATACTAAATACGATTATTAACCATATCACCATTCCAGCTCACTATTTATTACGTATTAAAACTGCAAATATTCAAGTTTTGCCGATTTTATTGAGTTATATATCTAAAGAACTCCGAATGTAATGCATTGCTGTCAGGATTTTCAATTAATTTTCTGAAGATTCATGTAAATCAGTCCTTCATAAATAAAGATAGGAAATACACTATTACTTTTGAAAAACCTGAAGGGGTCTTGTCCCCTCAAAAGTCAAGAAAAATGACGGTTTCCATTTGGCGCTACGCTGAATAGACCCTCCGCAATTTTTCTGGATTTTTTTCACCATCGCTCTAGTCGGCAGAGGTTATGCGCGAGGCAAAACGCTTCGCTCAGAACCTCAACACCGAATTAAGGAGAAAAGGCTTTACTTTACTATTGATAAAATATGTTATCAATAGTAAAGTGGTATTGAAAATTAGAAAGATTAAAATATTTTTTGCTTTATTAAATTTCATTGAGTAGGATAATATCCTACCGATCGGAAACATACATAGGGAATAAAAAATGAAGCGCACCGATAAAGCAGAAAAAATCAGTATTACACTCCCACCTGATATGCTGAATATTATTAGGGAAAAAGTGAAAGACGGTGCTTACGCTTCCACAAGTGAGGTTATTCGTGAAGCAATGCGTTTATGGCAAAGACAAGAAGAAGAACATCACGCGAGAATTGCTTCCATTCGAGCGCGTCTGGAACAATCCGCACATAGTGGTGAACCTGTTTTGCTGGATGCGGCGTTTGAAAAGCTCGAGCAGCTTCATCAACAACGCATAAGCGCATCAGGCTATGAAAAGCTATGAGGTGTATTTGACACCTGATGCTATAAAAGACCTGACTGATATTTATGAATATATAGCTGCAAAGAGCGGACTTCCTGAAGTCGCGTGGACATATATAGAAAAATTACGCCAAAAGTGTCATGAACTTAGAAAGGCGCCTCTGATAGGACAACAGCGTAATGACCTACGTAAGAATCTCAGAATTGTTGCCATTAATAAAAACGCAATTGCGGCTTTTGAAGTTATTGAGGATAAAAGAATCGTCACTATTCTTAATATTTTTTATGGTGGCAGAGATTATGAGGCAATTATGGGTAGTGAAACACCGCATAAAAATGATGAGCTAGAGAAATAACATGACAGATCTTATTTCTAAAGGCAATCGCGCACTCACTGCGAAAGAATTTCAGGGTCTGGCTGATATTCCACCTGAGATTGAATGGTTCGCCAATTTAGGTAACGTCGAGACTCGGCGTGCCTATGAAAATGCCTTAAAGGATTTTATGAATTTTACTGGCATTCAGAATCCGGAAGAATTCAGGGTTGTAACTCGTGCCCATATTATCGCCTGGCGCGATGATTTGATGAATCGATCATTAAGTAGTATGAGCATTCGCCACCGTCTGGCGGCACTATCCTCTTTATTTGAATATTTGTGTGAAAAAAACACGGTTACGCATAATCCAGTCAAGGGTGTGAAGCGACCAGCGGTGGAAAGTTATGAAGGAAAAACTCCGGCAATCGGAGATCATCAGGCACGCAAATTGCTCGATGCACCGGATGGTAGCTCACTTAAGGGCAAGCGTGATCGTGCGATACTGGCCACCCTGCTTTATCACGCATTGCGGCGTGATGAGTTGTGCCGGCTGAAGGTTAAGGATTTTAAGCAGGAGCGGCGCGGTGTGCCACACATGAAAATATCCGGCAAAGGAGGCAAGACACGTTATGTACCTTTGCACCCTGCGGCCAGTGGCTTAATCCATGATTATCTCGATGCTGCTGAACATGGCCTGGAAGATACTGGTGCATTATTCCGTTCAACCAGTAATAACCGAGATAAGGAATCACAAAAACCGATTACGCCAGACGGCGTTTATAAGTTGGTACAGAAATACTCTGAAAAGCTGGGGTTCAAAATCGGCGCACATTCATTACGCGCAACAGCGGCCACCAATGCACTGGATCATCAAGCAGATATTGCCAAAGTGCAAGAATGGTTGGGTCATGCCAATATTGCTACTACAAGGATTTATGATCATCGCAGAACCCGGCCAGAGGATAGTCCGACGTTTAAGGTTGTATATTAAGTTTATTCCGGACTCTCTCAAAATTTCTTTGCGACAATTGTGTATCTGGATAAACTGAAGCTCGGCTGTATAAGTAGATATGCTATCGTTGGTGCCGGTTATATCGACAAACGGAAGATTCAATTCGCCCGTAGTCTGATTGAACAGAGCATTATGGGGTCAGCTCACGAAACGGAAAAAATCGTACGCTAAGCCGTAGCCGCCTCTCGACTACGTCACGGCGGCACTATGAGGTTCTTTCTTCCCTTGCAGAGACGCAATCAGCGGGCAGGAAACATTCCCCTTCCGCGCATGGCAGGCGCACACCAGATCAGACAGCACGGCCTCCATGCGCGCCAAGTCAGCCATTTTCTCGCGCACGTCCTTGAGCTTGTGCTCGGCTAGGCTACTGGCTTCCTCGCAATGGGTGCCATCCTCCAGCCGCAGCAGCTCGGCGATTTCATCCAAACTGAAGCCCAGCCGCTGGGCTGATTTCACGAACCGCACCCGCGTTACATCCGCCTCGCCATAGCGGCGGATGCTGCCATAGGGCTTGTCCGGCTCCGACAACAAGCCCTTGCGCTGATAAAACCGGATGGTCTCCACGTTGACCCCGGCTACCTTGGCGAAAACGCCGATGGTCAGATTCTCCAAATTGTTTCCCATTTCGCTTGACTCCGTACATGACTACGGAAGTAAGATTATGCTATTCAATTTAAATTCAAAAGGACAAGCATATGTCTGAACCACAAAAGTCTGAACCACAAAACGGGCGCGGCGCGCTCTTCGCTGGAGGGCTGGCCGCCATCCTAGCCTTGATGTGCTGCCTTGGGCCGCTAGTCCTGGTCGCTTTGGGATTCAGCGGCGCTTGGCTCGGCAACCTGACGGTGCTGGAGCCGTATCGACCGATCTTCATCGGCGCGGCGTTGGTGGCGCTGTTCTTCGCCTGGCGGCGTATCTACCGCCCGGCGCAAGCCTGCAAACCGGGTGAGGTCTGCGCGATTCCCCAAGTGCGAGCTACTTACAAGCTCATTTTCTGGGTCGTGGCCGCGCTGGTTCTGGTCGCGCTCGGATTTCCCTACGTCATGCCATTTTTCTATTAATCACAGGAGTTCATCATGAAAAAACTGTTTGCCTCCCTCGCCCTCGCCCTCGCTGCCGTTGTTGTCCCCGTGTGGGCCGCCACCCAGACCGTCACGCTGTCCGTACCGGGCATGACCTGCGCCGCCTGCCCGATCACCGTCAAGAAGGCGATTTCCAAGGTCGAAGGCGTCAGCAAAGTTGACGTGACCTTCGAGACACGCGAAGCGGTTGTCACCTTCGATGATGCCAAGACCAGCGTGCAGAAGCTGGCCAAGGCAATCGGAGACGCGGGCTATCCGTCCAGCGTCAAGCAGTGAGCCACTGAACCCGAACCTGGGGCGATCATGGGACTGATGACACGCATTGCCGACAAAGCTGGCGCGCTTGGCAGCGTTGTTTCCGCGATGGGATGCGCCGCCTGTTTTCCTGCCCTCGCCAGCTTGGGCGCGGCCATCGGCCTGGGCTTTCTACAGGAATACGAAGGGTTGTTCATCTCCAAGCTGCTGCCGCTGTTCGCAGTCGTGGCTTTGCTGGCGAATGCACTGAGCTGGCTGAGTCATCGGCAATGGCACCGCAGCCTGCTCGGCATGATCGGGCCAGCCATCGTGTTCGCTGGGACTGTCTGGTTGCTTGGTAACTGGTGGACGGCGAACGTGGTCTATGTCGGCTTGGCGTTCATGGTCGGGGGGGCCATTTGGGATTTTGTCTCACCTGCGAACTGCCTCCCCCGCGCGGATAACAGTCTAGGCCGTTGCCAACATAAAAAAATAGGAGTTGTTGCATGACTAATCTAAGAATCACCGGCATGACCTGCGACTCGTGCGCGGCGCACGTCAAGGAAGCGCTGGAAAAGGTCCCCGGCGTGCAGTCGGCGCTGGTGTCCTATCCGAAGGGCACAGCGCAACTCACCACCCTGCCGGGCACGTTACCGGATGCGCTGACTGCCGCCGTGGCCGGACTGGGCTACAAAGCAACGCTCGCCGATGTTCCACCGACGGACAACCGCAGCGGACTGCTCGACAATGTGCGCGGCTGGATGGGGGGCGCTGATAAACGTAGCGACGGCGAACACCCGTTGCAAGTAGCCGTCATTGGCAGCGGTGGAGCCGCGATGGCGGCAGCACTGAAAGCCGTCGAGCAAGGCGCGCACGTCACGCTGATCGAGCGCGGCACCATCGGCGGCACCTGCGTCAATATCGGCTGCGTGCCGTCCAAGATCATGATTCGCGCCGCCCACATCGCCCATCTGCGTCGGGAAAGCCCGTTCGATGGCGGCATGCCACCCACACCGCCGACGATCCTGCGCGAGCGGCTGCTGGCCCAGCAGCAGGCCCGTGTCGATGAGCTGCGTCATGCCAAGTACGAAGGCATCCTGGACGGCAATTCAGCCATCACCGTTCTGCACGGTGAAGCGCGTTTCAAGGACAACCAGAGTCTTGCCGTCCATTTGAACGATGGCGGCGAGCGCGTGGTGGCTTTCGACCGCTGCCTGGTCGCCACGGGTGCCAGTCCGGCCGTGCCGCCGATTCCGGGCCTGAAAGAGTCACCCTACTGGACTTCGACCGAGGCCCTGGTCAGCGACACCATTCCCGAACGCCTGGCCGTGATCGGCTCGTCGGTGGTGGCGCTGGAACTGGCGCAAGCCTTCGCCCGGCTGGGTAGCCAGGTCACGATCCTGGCGCGCAGCACCTTGTTCTTTCGGGAAGACCCGGCCATCGGCGAGGCCGTCACAGCCGCTTTCCGTGCCGAGGGCATCGAGGTGCTGGAACATACACAAGCGAGCCACGTCGCCTATGTGGAAGGGAATTTCGTGCTGACCACCGGGCACGGCGAAGTGCGTGCCGACAAGTTGCTGGTCGCCACCGGCCGGACACCGAACACGCGCAGCCTTCTACTCCCAGCAGCGGGTGTTGGAGTCAATGCGCAGGGTGCCATCGTCATCGACAAGGGAATGCGCACGAGTAACCCGGACATCTACGCGGCCGGCGACTGCACCGACCAGCCTCAGTTCGTCTATGTCGCGGCAGCGGCCGGCACCCGTGCAGCGATCAACATGACTGGCGGAGACGCGGCCCTGGACCTGACCGCGATGCCGGCCGTGGTGTTCACCGATCCGCAAGTGGCGACCGTGGGCTACAGCGAAGCGGAAGCGCACCATGACGGCATCGAGACCGATAGCCGGCTGCTGACGCTGGACAACGTGCCGCGTGCGCTCGCCAATTTCGACACACGCGGCTTCATCAAGCTGGTGGCCGATGCCGGCAGCGGGCGCTTGATCGGTGTGCAGGCGGTGGCTCCGGAAGCGGGCGAGCTGATCCAGACGGCGGTCCTGGCTATTCGCAACCGCATGACAGTGCAGGAACTGGCCGACCAATTGTTCCCCTACCTGACGATGGTCGAAGGGTTGAAGCTCGCGGCGCAGACCTTCAACAAGGACGTGAAGCAGCTTTCCTGCTGCGCCGGATGAGGAAAAAGGAGGTCGCCTACACAGTGTCCCGGCTGGCCCTTGATGCCGGGGTGAGCGTGCATATCGTGCGGTTTACGCATATGATAGTATTTGGAGAGTATCGATTTAAACAAGTAGTTTATGTGGCAATAAATTCAAGCTGAAACACTATGTGGAATTATCGTTTTTGATGCAGTAAGTGAAATAGACAAGCTTTTCTGAAAGAGGGTAAATTTTTCGCCTTTTGAAGTAGCGAATTAAGCTTTCTTAACTGAGAATTTTTAACTCTGATGGTAAAAGATTTTTGATTATCGAATGAACAATTCCCAGGACACATTCAAACAATAGCGACTGCATTATCGCCAGCAATTAGGGCAGCGAAAGATATGCCTGGAACATTGTATGAAAATGCGATAAAGATGAATGTCATTCACGCTGTTGATGAGCTAAAGAATAGCGCACCTATCTTAAGTCGATTTGTGCAGGAGAAAAAAATTAAAATTGTAGGCGGAATATACCATTTAGAAACTGGCAAAGTAGAATTAATATCTTAGGATCAAGATCTTAATGGCACCAAGAAGTTAAAATAGGTTTAAAGGTTAAGCTATGAAGAACACCATTGTCATCCACATGGGTAATTTTTAACTGGAACCAATACCGAGAACTTAAACTGCCAGAGGCATCAATGTATAAACTGGATTAGATCTGAACTGATCTATATCATGCGACAAATCTTTTTTCTTGTTCTTGAGCTTTAGTCTCTATTTTCCATACCCCATTATCTTCGTTCTGAAGGATTTTCTGTCCATTCATAATGATTAATCTTTTCAGTTTATTAATCATAAACTAGATTGCCTTTAATTAAGGCATAGGTAATTAACATCTCCTATGCGTAACATAACTCTGTTATTCACAACCTTTTACACAGAATTTGTGGATAACACATAGAACTGACTCAATCCATATGAATGCTGGGTATTTTATAGTTTTCCGTGATAAAACGATTTTCTAGCCAATCAGCCCATTTAGTGGCTTTGGCAATCAGATCAGCGCGATACTTTGCATTATATTTTGGAGTACGCGAATGATAATTAGCCACTCTTGTCCAGATGTCGCCTTTATCATTTTTGATATGTAGCCGCACACGCCATGCGGCCAGATCATAGGAATAACAACCCCGATTTGCTACATGATCCGACGTGATGCCATATTTGGATAAGTCTTGAAGATACGCGGTATTAAACTGCATTGAGCCAACATCGTGAGTACCGTTACTGTTACGCACCCATTGGCCCGGTTTGCCGCCCTCTTTTTCGGCTATCGCCAGCAAGATATTGGCTGGTATTTCATACTTGATGGCGGCTGTAATTGAGCACACCACTCTTTCCTGCATATCCGGTGGCAAATCCATCATCAATCAAATCGCTTAAATACCTTATCCATTATTTACCCCCTCCTTGCGAAATATTGTTCATACCCGCAGATTCCTGAGCCTGACCCTTTTCAATAGCGCTGCGTAAAGCATCCGGCCCCGCACTTCTTGCCGCTGCTAGCCGACCGGCTGCCAGTGATCCACCATAAGATGCAACGGCTGCCGCCGTACCAGCCGCTGCCATAAAGCCACCGGCGCTATAATTTCCAATTCCGGCGCTCGAGCCTATGCTACTACCCGTTATAATGCCAGCCAGTAACGATGGTAATCTGGAAATCAACACAAAAAATGCAATTGTAAAAATCAGCATAACCGCCAGTTCTTCATAATTCAGAACATTTTTACCCATTTTAGCGTAAAAACTGGATAACAGGTCACTACCAATACCAACAATCAGGAGCATCACAAATAGCTGAATACCGATACTCAGCACCGTTTTAAAGTAGTTAATGGCGATGTCGGATGTCCAACGCGCTCCGCCAAAGCCAAGTAAAAAGATACCCGCATACATCAACACCCAGGATGAAATTAGCAAGAGCAGCATATTGACTGCAATTACAGTCAATATAATCAGAATAATTAATGACATAATGAGACCGATTAAGCTATCTATGGGATCCAGTATATTCAAATTATTCATGGCTTGTTTCCAGATCAAAATGCCAATATCTACAATGCTGGAATGGCTGGAGCCACTTGGCAAACCGGCCGCACTTCTACCTAAATCCTCCATTGATATAATAAGAGTTCCAGCAATATTGTGACCTGATACGGCGTTGGTCAGCAGCCAGAAGTAAAACCCTGTGAAGATAATAAAACGGGTAAACTCGGCAAAGAAATCGCCAATATCGGCTTTACGCAACAACATCATGCCAAATGTCCACACCATCGA
This sequence comes from Nitrosomonas ureae, assembly GCF_900108305.1. GTDB lineage: Bacteria > Pseudomonadota > Gammaproteobacteria > Burkholderiales > Nitrosomonadaceae > Nitrosomonas > Nitrosomonas ureae_B. Next base: position 41,331 of record NZ_FNUX01000017.1, on the reverse strand, counting down.
TATGATCACCAGCGTCCAGAACAAACGCTCGGCTGCAGATTGGATAATGTTCTGCCAGGACTTTACTTTGCCACCAAACTTTTGAATAACCTGATCTAGTACGCTTTGATTAGTTGCCGGATCAATATAAGAAAGCTCTGCAAATGCACTAGCAGAAAAACACATCAGAAACAACATAATCATAAAAGTGGATGGGCTTATTCTGAGCATCTGCATGTCTCCCTGATTAAATTTTAGCCATGAGCTTTTTGCTACTCTTTACTCATCAAAACCTTCAGCATCTCTAACAGACCAATTCTTTCTTTCCGGCATCTCACTTAACTCTTTTCTAGGCTCCTTCAATTTAAGCTGGCCATCGGTTTTTTCGCATCCGGTTAAAACCAAAACTGAAATCGCAATAATGGCAATTATCAACATGTTGATTGTTTTCATGACTCTCTCCTTCGATTAGTGTTTTAAAAAGCGTCTCTTACAGACCAATTTCTACCAACTGGCAATATTTCAGGACTCAATCGCTTGGTTGCTGCCTCACGTGCAGCCTGTTGCATGGCCTTCAGATCTACCTCGGCCTGATTTTTTGTATTGAAAGCATTGTGCTGAGCTATCAGCATTTGACGCATTTGCAACAGCTGATTCGCTTGGTAGGCGGCCAATTGATTGGCATACTGAAAAGCTTCCATTTGCCCTTGAGCTGATTGAGTTTTTTGTTGTAAAAGTTGCAAATGAGCCGCATCCAGAGGAATCTGATTTTGATGCTCACTAAGCCCTCGTAAAAGGGAATCATTAGCATGTTTTTGTGAGTCTGTGCTCGTGTTTTGTCCATCCTGTAATAGTTTCCAGGCGGAATCGTTACATTTTTCCTCTAAAGTGAAGCAAGATGAGCTACGGTAATATTCAACATTGCGAAACCGTTGCATGTAGCTGTCTAGACCTCCATATTGTTGTTCATAATACCGTATGGAATTGGATAAATTGATTAGCTTAGTCATGGTGTATTCTACCTTCGCCCATACATAAGCAGGTGGTGCCAAAGTATTGCGAATCATGTTTTCATACTGCTGCAACTGGGTTCTGTATTGCTCAATTTGCTTTTCAGTTTGATTGATTGCTTCAATCGCTGTAATCGTAGATTGTTTTACATTCGCCATATCTATGACAGCCATTCCACCGGCTTTATTGATTGAGGAATAGCTTAAAATACCCAGGCTTAATACTATTGTGATCCACTGAATAGCTAGATTTTTACTATTTATCATAATCGAATGCTCCGGCATTAATAATCAAACGACTGATAGGGTTTAGAAAACTTCATGTCTTTGGTCACAATAATGTTAAAACGATACCCCGGCCTGATTTCCAATGTTGGTGAGATATTTAGATTCTTGCGAATCAAATTGGCGGTGACCAATCCCAATTGCTGACCCAGCGATTGGCTCATGATGCTACCGGCATTTTGCCGCCCGAACGCCCCACCTGCATCGCGCTGGCTATAAGTTGAACCGGCGACAATGGCTGACATAATCAGGGCTGAACCAAAGATGCGCAGGTAATGGTTATTGACCTGATCTTTAAACCCAGCATAACCCACCCCGTCAGCACCCGGCATGGCACCGATATCCATGGTTTTGCCATCCGGAAAGATGATGCGTTGCCAGGCGACCAACACACGCGCCTGACCAAACTCCACTTCGCTGGAATAAGTACCCACCAGCCTGGAGCCTTGTGGAATCAGGCGCCATTTGCCTATCGGAGAATCATAAATATGCTGGCTTACCTGTGCCATGATCTGGCCCGGCAAACTGGAATTAATACCGGATATCAGCGTTGCCGGTATGACAAATCCAGTTTGCAAGACATACGGTGTGGGAGGTTTTTTGACTTCACTATCCAGATTCCAGCGTGCATCCCCTTTTGCCGAATCAAAACGCGAATAATCTTGAGCCTGTCTGCCAACATCATCATCCAGCAAACGAGGAGCGCCATCGTTCATGAATTCATCACCCCTGCCCGCGCCCATTCCTCCCGCTATACTTGATTCCCCATCCTGTCTCAACCGCGCCAGACGCGCATGATACGCAGCCGTTGGATCCTCACGCAGATTTGCATCGATCTGTTGACGAACTGATGCCAATTTAGCCAACATTTCCTCGCGCGTTTTAGGTGCACCCGTGTTGGTTAAATCCGGGGATGATCCAGTACTTCTGGGTGCAATCACATTCACATTTGTTTTGGCCTTGATCGCTTCTTCCAGTTGCTGGCGTTTCAGCATCCGAATATGCTCGATGTCAGCATGATGCGAGGGATCAGTAACTGCATTCAGGGATGGCGGTAGAGGCGGCCTATCCAGATCCGATGGCCTCTCGATAATGATTCCCTGAATGGGTGATTTTGCAGGTGAATCCGAATTTATAGATTGGGCTTTAGGTTCTATGATGCCGCCGATATAGTCTTTGGCAATGAGCGAAGCAAAGAAATTGCTCGACTGAATATCACTATTAGCATTAGAATCGTATTGGCCTCGCTCAGCTGCGCGATTCATCGCGACGATCATCATAAGCAGCATGAATATCAGCATAATCGCGCCAAAAATGACAATCGGAAGGTTATTAACGCGCCGCACACCGGCGCTTCTTGCGACTACATCCGGCGATGAATCGGGTGATAAGAGTTTTGAATTGGTCGACATCTCCCCTACCCCCTTATTCTTTTCTTACCCAAAGACCGGCTGGATGAACACTGTCTGCCTGTGCCACAAATGCACGTGACAAGCGCGTATCGTCAATCGTAATATTGACATGATACAAATCACCCGACTGGTCAATTATGTAACTCAACGCCAATCCTGTCGATTGACTGGCACCATCTGTCTCATGATTAATAGCGATATCCGGAATGCTGTCGCCCATCAGAATTCTTGAAACAAAAAGAGAATTATCAGAATTGATTCTCTCCTGAACCGCAAACCCTTCGAGACGAAGATTTTCTATCAAGGCATGACCAAACGGGTCATTGACTGTATGACGCAGATTAAATTGCGTGTTTGCAGCCGGATACAGGCGCATTAATTGGGCGGTCACATCATCGGCCATCGCTTTGCTGGTTGCGAGTGACGGATTCTGAATAAAATTACCATAGGGTTGCGTGGCACAACCATTCAACAGAAATAAAACCGACATAAAGATAAAAACAGGGTTGGAGGTAAAAATCATTTTTTGCATAATCAATTCCCCCGCGTAATCATCACCCGGCTCTGATTGCCGCCCACACCCGCTATTAGAATAGCCTTATCGAACACGGTATCCACGATATAGCGATCACCCTGTAATCGGTAATTCACCATAACCGTTTCATCTTCACTAAAAAATCCACCTTCCTTAGTTAAAAGTAGCAAAGTCGGTGCTTCTGTCTGCGCCATGATGGCAGGCATCTGTATGATGGTCTTCTGGCCGTCGTTATAGACACGCAGCGGCTTCCAGGCGGCATCTCCGGCAACTGAATAGGCGAAGTCCAAGTTGCCCAGATATTCTCCGGTTTGCGCTATCGTATTTGAGCGTCTCACATCCATCGCATGACTCTCACGGGTCTTGATGGCATCCCATTTGGCAATCGCATCCTCGGGGTAAGTAAAACCCACTCTCGGCATGAAATCACGCCGATGAGACCGAAGCCGCATATGATACGTTCGCCGGTTGGTGGTTACCACGAGCGATGTCTCCAATCCAACATCCAGGGGTTTAACAATTAAATGCTGCACCTCTAGAGCTCCCTGCCCTGTCACGGCCGGTTCCACCAGCCATCGTGCCTGATCGCCCAGATGGATGGAATTCACCTGTTCTCCCGGCTGCAATTCAATATCGCATACCTGCAATACTGCACAGACGATGCTGGGTTGCTGTGAACCGAACAGAAAACGGATTGATCCATCCGGTCCCGCAACAGGTTTTGTGCCGCTAGGATTGGCTGCCTGCCATTTCTTCGCCAGATCAATGGCCGCGCGCTCCTGTGGCGTGAGCTGCGGGTTTTTATCGGTGAAATACGCATCCGACAAACCAGCAGCATAGCTTGGTGCAACCAGTCCTAGAGAGAAAATCAACATGCCAAGCCAACTGGTACTTAAAGAGAATAACGGTTTCATGATGAGTGACCCCCTTTATGTTTGTTTCGACCAGGAGAAATCCTGGATATAAATACCCAGCGGGTTATTTCGGATCTGTTCTTCTGTTGTGCTTTGGGTTGTCGGCTTGTTATAGACTCTCAATAAAGCACGCATCTTGAAAGGTGGCTCGGTTAAGTGTCCCTGCCGGTCATAGATTTTCTCCAGCCAATCAACCTGCCAGGTCTCCGGTGATTGGGGTATGACCGATATGATTTCAACATTGACGGTTTGTGTTTCAGCACGTTTGAAAGGACTGCTGGCTTCACTACTGTTGAACCATTCATTGGCTTTTGCAGTGGCCGGATCATTATTGGACAGCATGGCATAGGCACGAAAGATGGCGCGACGCTGCAAAGCAATATCTGGCGTCACTATGCGCAAATCATTGATGAATGCTGCAACTGAAGCATGCACTACGCGCTGATCGGCAACAGCAGCAATATCCGCCCGGGAAACCGCCACTGCTTCACCCAGTTTATTGACCTGAACGACATAGGGGATGAATTTGGATTGACTGCCGATAGCAATCACTCCACCCACTCCTGCCAGAGCAATCAATAAACAAAGAAGAGCAAACATTTGCCACATATTGCGCGAAGCCTGAATCCCGCGCATATGGTCATTCCAGGTACGCCGTGCTGACAGATAAGGATTTTCATTTTCACCGCAGCGGCGACCACCTTCCATGAATTCGTAATCCTCACGGATTTGTTTGTTCGAGTTAATTTTTCCGGCAATTCTTAATTTAAATAAATCACTGATTACACTCATCCAGCCACTCCATAGTCAGATAACGTTAACCCTTTAATCGCCAACCACTCGATAACCCACTTGTCACCGTACTTATCATGCAGGTTTTTGATGGTTGCAATCGATTCCTTATCGGTGGATCCTACAAAAGCTAGTGCCAATGGCCCGAGTGACAGGTCATAGAGTCGTCTGCCGTTCTCTGACACAGTGTAATATTGCTTTTTAGGAATGGCAGAAGCCAGAATCTCAATCTGGCGTGAATTGAGGCCCATGCGCCGATAGAGTGCTGCTGCTTCCTCGTCACGCGCGAATACATTGGGTAAAAATATTTTGGTGGCGGTGGATTCAACAATCACATCGAGAATGCCACTGTTTGCGGCGTCCGATAAACTTTGGGTTGCCATCAGTACTAAGCAGTTATTTTTACGCATGACCTTGAGCCATTCGCGGATCTTGGCGCGAAAGACCGGATGACCCAACATCAGCCAAGCTTCATCCAGAATGATGGCGGAAGGCTGACCATGCAGGCTGCGCTCGATGCGGCGAAACAGATACAGCAAGGTCGGCAGTGCGTATTTCTCACCGAGATTCATCAATTCCTCGATCTCGAATGTGGTGAATGATGAGAGACTCAATCCATCCTGTTCGGCATCGAGCAAATGTCCCATCATGCCATCAATGGTGTATTGCCGAAGCGCTTCACGGATGGTTTCATCCTGTATCGTCACCAGAAAATCCGATAAGGTTCTGGAGCCGCTTTGATGCATGTTAGCAATGGCGTGACTGATTTCATTGCGCTGTAACGGGGTGACTGTAATGCCGTTGAGTTCAACCATCAAACAAATCCATTCCAGCGCCCATGCACGATCGCTTTTAGTTTGCAAGAACTGTAATGGGCAGAAAGACAGTGATTCATCATCCCCTGCTACGGTGAAATGCTGACCACCCACAGCCCGGGTCAATGGATACATCGACATTCCCTTGTCAAAGCAATAAATCGATATGCCGGGGTAACGTCTCAATTGTGCGGCAATCAGCGCCAGGTGCGTAGATTTACCGGCTCCTGTCGGGCCGAACATGAAGGTGTGACCTAAATCGCGTACATGCAGATTCAGCCGGAAAGGGGTAGCGCCTTGAGTGACACAGTGCATCAAGGGCGGTGAATTGGGTGGATACATCGGACAAGGTGCTATAGGTTTACCTGTCCAGATGGTATTGACCGGCAACAGATCAGCCAGATTCATGGTATTGATGAGGGGTCTGCGTACATTCTCGACACCGTGGCCGGGTAGGCTCCCCAGATAGGCATCCATCGTATTGATCGTTTCAACCCGTGCAGCAAAGCCCAGATGATTGATTGCTTTCTCGACTCTGCGCCCTGCTTCTTCCAACGCAGTCCGATCTTCCATCATCAACACGACTACGCTGGTATAGTAGCCTTGGCCGACCATGCCGCTATTGGTCTCAGCAATGGCTGACTGCGCATCTTCAGTCATATTGAGCGCGTCCTCATCAATGTTGCTGCTTTGCAGGTTAAACACCTGATCAAGAAACCCACGAATTTTTTGTTTCCATCGCCTGCGGTATCTCTCCAGATGATTGACCGCTTCATGCGTATCCATAAAGATAAACCGCGATGACCAGCGGTACACGCCCGGCAACTCAGATAGGAGATTTAACATGCCGGGTGAGGATTCCAACGGAAAACCCTCAATCGAGACTACCTGAACGAAATTTCGACCAATTTTAGGCACCACCCCGCCCCACATTTCCTGACCACCCAGCAGCGTATCCAGATACATGGGATTGGCAGGTAACACCATTGGATGATCCAAACCGGTAATACATAATTGCAGCCACTGTAGAAAATCATCATGTGTCACCAAAGAACCATCTTCATTGACCTGCTTTTGACTTTTTAAGCGCGACAGATGAAATACGCTGGATAATCTGGATTCAAAATTGGCACATTCACGCTGGAAATATTCCAGCAATCCTTGCGTTCTGGCTTTTTGATCCGGTGCCTGAGTATCGTCATCAAACATCAGTTCGACGAACTTGCGCTGTGCCAGCATCGGCGGTAAGTATGACAGTGATACGATAAAGCAGCTCTCATACATGGTGCCGATACGCTCGAACAGATTGCGCCGTTCCTCATCAATGGCAGCGGTCACAGGATCAGGATAATTGGATAAGGCTTTGTCTGAATACGCTAACGCTGGTTTGCGAATGGCATCCACATGAATCATCCAGCCATTGCCCAAACGAGATAAGGCTTGGTTAATGCGGAATGACACGCGTTCACGCTCAGTATCGGTGCTGCTGGCGGTATCATCGCCGCAGAATATCCATGCGGCCATTAATGCACCGTTCTTGCCGACAATCACGCCATCTTCCACCACTGCCGCATATACCAGCAAATCGGCAAAACCCATTTCTTTTGATCGATGTTGATCCAGCCTTAATTCTTTGCCAGCATCACGAATACGCAGAAACAGCATCAGAAGCAGCAAAGCACCACACATTGCGATGAGGATGATCATTGCGGCAATCATGCGTGCTGTTTCTCCTGTGTGAGCGTATTGTCATAAAAAGGGGTGCTGCGCGCAGGATAGTATTTCTTGTATTGAATCTGACGTAAGTAAACATGACGCAGTTGCGGATCATTTTTAGCCATCAGTCGCAGTGCAAACAGCGCAAAAAACCACAGCCCTATGCCAAAGATCGTTGCCTTGATTTCCATCGCAACAAAGATGGATGTGGCTGCAATCAGGATAGAAAACATAACGAGTTCGCGGTCACCGCCCATAAACAAGTTGGGCCGATTACCCGATTGACGGATAGGTATGGTTCGAAGTGCCATGAGTTTGCCTCCTGTTTGACTAACTTTGAGGGATAGCTTCTTCTAACGCTACAATTGTCCCTGACGCTTCACCCGGAATAACCGCACCCTGGAATAGATTGGTCATCACATTGTTGGCTCCAACGAGTAACGCCATCACCAATACGATAAAAATCAAGGTGCGGAAAAAAGCATTGAGTTCGCCACCAAAGATCAAAATGCCGCCTGCAACCACAATGCCAACAATAGACAAGGTAAACGCAACGGGGCCGGTAACGGAGTTTCTGAGACTCACCAGCCAGGTTTCATAGGGAAGTGCTCCACCTGCGCCAACGGTTGCTTGGGCTTGATCAGCAAACGATAGCAATAAAAACAAGACGGCGAATGAATAGAAACAACTGAATGGAGAGACACCCTTGGTACTGATTAACTTCATTGATTGAATCCTATGACATATTTACAGCTTTTTAATTTGATAATTTCCTCTTTTAAAACCTTGTACTTCAATGATTTGTTGGATTTGTCTGCCATGTGGTGCGCGCGTGATATGCACCACCATATCAACCGCCTCTGCGATCAAAGGCATGATCTCTTTAGGTGCTGAAGGATTACGTGAAATCAGGGATTCCAGGCGGGTGAGTCCTGACATTGCATCATTGGCATGCAATGTAGCGGCACCGCCCTCATGACCCGTGTTCCAGGCATCGAGCAAATCCAGGGCTTCTGCACCTCTTACCTCACCTACCAGAATGCGATCCGGACGCATACGCAATGTTGTTTTTAACAACTGCGTCATGTTGACATCGAGTGTGGTGTGATACTGGACGAAATTCTCGGCAGCGCATTGAATCTCGCCGGTGTCCTCCAGGATAAAGATGCGCTCATCCGGGTCACTCCGAACCATTTCATTGATGATGGCGTTGATCAAAGTTGTTTTACCTGACCCGGTACCACCAATGACTAAAATATTGCGGTGCTTGCGCACAGCCTCTTTAATGACATCACAGTGTCTTGGCGACAGCACGCCAGATTCTACATACTGCTCAAGCGTAAAAATATTGATGGCTTTTTTACGGATGGCAAAAGTGGGCGCTGTAACAATGGGGGGTAATTGACCGGCAAAGCGTGAGTTATCGAGTGGAAACTCACCTTCAATGATTGGATTGAATCGATTGATTTCCTTGCCGTGGAAACCCGCTACCGTTTTAATGACAGCCTCAGCCTGGGCAGCCTGGATATTTCCGATATGTTGTATCTTTTGACCAAGCTTCTCCTGCCAAATCCGGCCATCGGCATTGACCATGATTTCAACCGTCTGAGGATCTTGCAGTGCAGACAGTATTTCCCGTGCATCGCGCTCCAGCTTGCTTTTAGCCCGATCTTTAACGGTTGTGATGTTAGGTGAGTGGTCGGACATTGTTATATCGGTGCAGCAATAAATAAATATTGCTTACAACGATATAATAATAATTAATACTATGCAATATATTTTTATTGTTTCATTTTATTTTCCTCATGATCTCGCGGTTTTCGCGATCCCATTGCGCGACCTGGAATGCCTGAAACTCACTCAATACAGCGCCCTTCCAGACAAATCCCTTAGCCAGATGTCCAGCACTGCCATCTGCTAATAAGGCTCGCTCTGCTGTACTCATATCCGAATTGTCGAACAATAGCGGCAGCGGCGTATCCAGCGCCTTGGCAATCGCTTCTATGACTCTGAGCGATGGATTGGCTTTATCATTGGTCAGTTCAGTAATAAAAGAGATTGAAATACCCGCTTTTTCTGCCAGCTCAGCTTTTGTTATTTTCTTCTCGCGCAGAATTCTTAAAATGTTTGTTGTTAGAATTAAATTATACATATCGTAAATTGCGGCTCCCTTAACCGTTAAGTATTTGTCTTTTGGTTTAATTCATAATCATTTTTAATATACATAATTGTATTAAGGTTATAATGCATGTTCATGGATAAAATATACAATTCCCCGGTCAAATAAATATTTATAACAGATAGAATATCGCCTGGTTGCGATGTTTTTGGCGTCTATGATTCTTAGCTGTGTTTCCAGGCTAGTTCATAACAAGATCAATGGTTTAACTTTGGAGGGTATTTTATCAAATGTTTATGTCTATTCCTTTTCTTGCTTTGAGCAAGTCATTTTTATCTGAAAAGATACATTCCCCATTCACTTAAATTGAGAAGAATTATAGTAATGAAATATTGCCCTTAATTTTCACAGAATTCTATAACTCAGGAAATTACTTCTAAAACAAAGTAATAATTAAATCAATGACAAGTAAGAAAACTTTATCCGATGAGAGGAATAAAGCGCCTGATGTGTTGGGCGCGAGTCAGATTTCACTTGATTTAATTATGGAAGATGCAGCTCAACCTAGAAAAACTTTTGATGCGGCTTCACTCGCAGAATTAACAGAAACGATTAAACTGCGAGGTGTAAAAACCCCTATATCAGTGCGTCCCAATCCAGACAAACCCGGAACCTATATTATCAATCATGGCGCCAGAAGATATCGCGCCAGTAAAAATGCAGGACTTAGATCAATACCCGCCTATATTGATGCCGATTACAGTTTGGCGGATCAGGTAGTTGAAAACTTGCAACGGGATAATCTGACATCACGCGAAATCGTTGATTATATCGGGCGTGAGATTGCTGCTGGTAAAACCCATGAACAAATAGGCAAATTCATTGGCAAATCGGCTTCCTATGTGTCATTACATGCAGCGGCCATGGATTTACCCGATCCTATTGCCGAGCTGTTTAATTCCGGAAATTTGACAGATATAGCAGCCATATTTAATCTTAAAAAGATATTCAAAAACTATCCATTGGAACTGGTCGATTGGTTGAAATACAGCCGACCAGAAGACATTACCCGCACTAAAATACAGCAGTTTAGAAAATTCCTGGAATCAAAGGATGATGAAAAAGGAATTGTGGATGAATTAACCCGCCAAGCCCCCTACCCCTCTACAGACAGTCTTGAGATCAAAGCAGAAAAGAAAGAACGCAGCCATAAATCCCCTGCCGATCAATTGCTGGTCTATATTTATATACGTCTAAAGAAAAGAACGCATCAACCAAAAGACATCATGAGAAAACTATCTGATGCGCAAAAGACAATGATTATCGATGCGCTTAAAGTCTACTTTATTGCCGGTCGAAAGTGTAAGGATCTTTTTCACTCTATCTTATATTCATTGAAAGACGGCGACTTTGATGGAACAGGTCGCGGTGCTTTTAACCTGACCGCCTTCTTTTTTGGTGTAAACAAGAAAGAATTTGACTTGGAAATGATCATTCAAGAAGTCTATCTCAATTTATCCAAATGAAACAACGTCTCTTAGTCATGAACGGGCAGAAAATCCTTCAGAATTTTAATGAAAATGAATGGAAAACTACCGGATTAATTAAGAAAGCTGAGGAAGGTATCAAGCCAGGTATCTATAATATTTATTTGGCAAAAAAAGCTGAAACGGAAAATAAAGCCTATGAAGGTTTAATTCTCTTTATCGACAAGCAAGAAGGTGTTGTTTATCAACAAGTAAGAAAAGACTTTATAGCGCACAAACTGGAATCCTTTAGCTCTCCCCCACCCATTGGTAAGAATGTTTCTATTCAGTACGACAATCATGAGAAATTGAATCTGATTAAAGTAGATGCTGTTAGCAATAAAAAAATGCACAAAATATAATCACAAATAAAAACTATTCTATTGTATTTATTTTATGATCTCCTTATAACCTTGCAATAAGTCTTTTAAATCATTTTTTTCAATCAGCGCCAAAAGTGCTTGTTCAAAAGTTGTATGATCGTGAACCCCTAACTGTTCACCAATATCCTGAAATAATTCTTTTATTCCATCTCGACACTTTAAATTTAATTGATTTTTAAAAGGTGATTGTGGTTTTCTTCTCCTCTGACTTTTATTTTTCCTACTTACAAAACCTGATTGCTCTGCCACTTTTTCAAGAGTTTTTATTTCTGTTTCCCTATTTTTCTCTTTTTTAACTGGTATAAATTCTGATATATCAAGATCATCACTTAAATTTAAATGTGCACGTTCTTTAGTCATGATTTTGGCCTCTTTCTCTCTTTATACCCTTGATTCTTTCGATAACTTCAACCGCCAGAGCATGGGCATTTGCAATTGCTTTTTCAATACCAGATACTTGTCTTGGATCTAAATCATTGACCGTACCACCGAAAGACCTAATGGCTCTAAATGCTTCTCTATCGATCAGGCTAGTTTTAAAAATATCAACTCCTGCATCACGAAATTCATTCATGATATGTTTTAAAGTACGTGGCGTAATTGCTGGATTTGTGCGCGTCATAAGTACAGCAAAAGGAATTGAGCGACTTAATACCTTTGCCTGCCGATTAACTAATTTAATGGTTTTTGCTGCTTCGTCTGCATCATCTTGTGAACCTTGACATAGCGTGATTACTAAATCTGCACGGCTTATTGCGCTAGCAACCGCCATACTTGCCGTTCCTTCTAAATCTACAAGAACAAAAGCTGTTTGTTCTTGAGCATTATCTATATCATCTATAATCGTTTCTTCAGTCGATTTTTCAACAAGCTTTATATTCGATGGACAACCATCTTTCATAGCCCATTTTGCACTATGTTGGTTTGGGTCAGCATCAATTAATGTAACACTTGTATTATGTTGTGCAAGTTCTGATGCCAGAACAATAGCTGCGGTGGTTTTCCCTGCTCCACCTTTAGATGATGCAAAAACAATTATCGGCATGTTATGCCCTTCCTTTTTATAAACGATAGCTATCTAGCTAGCTTAAATAGAATGATAGTCAGATAGCTATCTTAGTATTAACCACTATCCTACGGATAAAGCATTAGATACATGTTATCATAGATAGCTAACAAGCTATCTAATATTATTTATAGCTGGATAGCTATCTTTATAGAAGATAATTTCCTAAGCCTCTTAACAAGAATTAATCATCTCAGGATTGTTAAAAATCGCTAAATATAGTTAGCTATCATGCTATCTAATATTACAAGGATATCCAGATAGCTATCTTATTATTAATCATTATTGGTAGGATAACCCCAGATGCATATTACTATAGATAATATACCTATGAACATATATAGATAGCTTGTTAGCTATCTATATAAAAATCAACTCAATAACTTCACGGCTTTTAATTTTTATATTCATATAACAAGCATAATGTTGATAGCTATCTAGGTAGCTTAAATTGAATGATATCTGGATAGCTATCTTTAGAGGATATCATTTCATGAATCTCTTAATAAAGTTTAATCATCCCAGCGTAGAGCCTCAGTTTTAAAATGGTGAGGCAAGATTCAATTCCCGATGTGCGGATTCATTCTAAATCAGACATCTCGTATAGCGGGCGGATTTCGATCTCGCTCGGTCCCGGCATGGGATTGGGGCAGCGCTTCACCCAGGCGACCGCCTCGTCCATATCCTTGACTTCCCAGAGCCAGAAACCGGTGACCAGCTCGCGCGGGTGGGGGAAAGGCCCGTCAATAACTGTACGGTTGGGTCCATCGAACGCAATACGCTTGCCCTGCGAAGATGGCGTAAGGCCGTCACAGTTTCCGTCCTTCATAATGCCTGCCGTAACCAGCTCGTCATTAAATCTGCCCATGGCCTCCATCATCTCCCTCGTCTCGGCCGTCGGGACAAAGCCCTTTTCGCTGTCTTCGGTAGCCTTCACTAACACCATCACACGCATCGTCTGTCTCCTTATTAGAGTCGGCTCACCAGCCTAGTATACAAAGGATGATTATTTTAGGTTCCTGAAAATTTATTAGATGGTTAAGACGCAGGGCACTATTGGCGGCTGAAAACCGTCACGTTACTTTCAACTGAAACACTACCCATCTCATTTTTGTTAAAAAATAACTTAACATAGTTAGCTATCCAGCTATCTATAATAGATAAGATATCAAGATAGCTATCTTAATATTTTTAAATGCAAGAAATTAATATGTAAAATCGAATGGGGGATTCCTGACCTAGCTATTACTAGTTATAGAGACAATATATGTGACAACTCCGCCATTTTTTCAAGTGGCGGAGCTGGTATATCACCGTTTGCAGTCATCGGCATCCCTGCCTGTACTGCATAATTACTATAACCTAATTTAGAAAAACATGTGAACCGAATAAATATCCGGCTTCATATGACGAAATCGGAAGGAGTATCCGTGTATAAATGGGAAAAGAGGGGAGGGGGATTTATAACAATATCAGTGACATACTGTTTGAAACAACATAAACATCCACTAATCACTACATACTTCAGAGCAATAACTATGCAATTTTAATATTTAATGTTATATATGCGCAGATGATAAAAAGGCATCTTGAAGATAAAATTCGTTCTGCTCTGGCAACCAATTCGTCTGTGGCTCTTATGGGGCCACGTCAAGTAGGAAAAACGACGCTTGCTATTAATATTGCGGATACTATTCCATCTGTTTATCTTGATCTTGAAAACCGAATTGATCTTCAGAAAGCACAGGACATTGAAGCCTTTCACAAAGAAAACAGCGATAAGCTGATTATTCTAGACGAAGTACAACGATTACCGGATATTTTTGCGCCGATCCGTGGATTAATTGATCAACAACGAAGAAAAGGAAACAGGGTAGGGCAGTTTCTGTTTTTAGGATCAGCCTCAATTGATCTGCTGAAACAATCCAGCGAAACTTTGGCCGGGCGTATTTCTTATATCGAAATGTTTCCGGTTAATGTCCTGGAATATACAAAAAGTGCTCAACATTCCGAAGCAGTAAATGATCTCTGGTTGAAGGGTGGTTTTCCTGACAGTCTGTTGACCAGTAATGACGAAACCAGCTTGAACTGGCGCTACGATTTTATCAGAACCTACCTTGAACGGGATATTCCGCAGTTGGGACCAAGAATTCCTGCAGAAACATTAGAAAGATTCTGGACGATGCTGGCGCATAGCCAGGGAACAAATATTAATGCCTCAAAGCTTGCATCCAATATCGAAGTTTCAAGCGTAACAGTGGCTCGTTATATTGATCTTCTGGTTGATCTACTTCTAATTCGTAAAATACATCCTTATACGGCCAATATTAAAAAGCGCCTTGTCAAATCGCCTAGAATCTATGTGCGTGATAGTGGCATCACTCATGCACTGTTGAATATCGGTTCTTATAATGATCTACTAGGTCATCCGGTCGTCGGAAAAAGCTGGGAAGGGTTTGTTATAGAAAATATAGCATCTGTTTTACCTCCTCGCGTAAGGTCATATTACTATCGAACGGCAGGCGGGGCTGAGATTGATCTTGTCCTGGAATTTGGTGTTAATGAAAGATGGGCAATAGAAATTAAAAAAGGCACATCTCTTAGCTTAGGACGTGGATTTCATGAGGCTTGCGAAGATATTAAGCCGCAAAAAAAGTTTGTCATTTATGCTGGAAAGGATAGATTTCCATTACCGCATGATATTACGGCCATCGCCATATATGATTTTATGGATATTCTGAAAGGAAAAAGGGAATAATGAAATTTGGCTGCTATCCATAGTCTGCACTATAGATTTGATATATCTAGGTAGAGATTGCCTTTTGCTGCAAGGGGGCGTTTTGAAATCACTAAAACCCCTTTTACCTCGCAGTGTTTGCGTTGAAAAGTAAATATATTACAAGTCATTGAATATAATTGTTCATTTATACATGTACATCACTGTTTTTTAAATATCCTCGGGGTTTGGGGCAGACAGCCCCAATATTTTTGTGAGTGAAACGATCTTGATTAGTAGATTATCATTCAGTTGTTTAATAAAGTGTATTAAACGAGCTCAGTTGTGTTATATCGATCAAAGGTACGGAATGGGTTCATTTATTTATTCGGCGCGCTTGTGATGCGATCTAAGGCAAACTAGGTGTATTCTGAATTGATTATTCTTCATTATTCTTTATCTTTGTAAGGCTCTGTACTTTGGTGGTTTAATTAAATCGTTTAAAATGTTATCCACATGTCCACAGGTATGATTAATTAAAGACTAATATAAAAAAGATTAAAAGAAGAAAAGAATAGGGTTTTTTTGGATATTTATTTTCTTAATATAATCATAAAGATATCGAACATTTATATATTCAAACTGTGAGTTATAACTACTACTTGTAGTTATCTGTGAGGTGTACCTTCTACATTTTGGCTTATCTGTGAGTTATACCTTCTACGTTGCGTGTACTAAACCTTCTACCTTTTTAATGATGTGTGAGTTATACCTTCTATCCTTTTATAAAAATTCAATAAAATTAAGCTAAAAATTAGCTACAAAAAATTGAAAAGTTTTAAAGGTGAGTTATACCTTCTACTAAATGTGAGTTATACCTACTACTTATTAATTGAAGTGTGAGTTGCGCCTGCTACTTTGTGTGGGTTATACCTACTACTTTATATGGTTTTATCCACAAGATTTGAGTTTAAGTTCTTGATTTGGTTTTTTGTGTTGTTGATGTGTGAGATAAACCTTCTACATTCTTGCTGATGTGTGAGTTATACCTGCTACGTTATGCGGGTTTATTGATAGATGTTGGGTTTGCATCAATAATTTGTTTTTTTTATGTTCTATTAATACATTTATTTGTGACTTTTTAGAATTCTAATGTGAGTCACACCTTCTACTTTTTATCAGATATGTGAGTTATACCTACTAGTTTACATGAGTTTATCCAGATATTATGCCTTTGTATCAATGACTTGTTTTTCTGTGTCATTGACACGTTTATTGGCGGCTTTTTGTTCGCTTATAAATTGATTAGAAGGAAAAATTGTATATTTCACATCAGTTATTGCACGGCTTTCTTTACGTTCGTCTGTTTCATAGCTCGCTATGATATTTTTTTCTTTTAATTCGTCTAATGCTGAAAGCACTTTTCTTCTGTTATCAATTTCTCTGCTCTGCTGCAATAATCCGCTATTTTTCAAATCTGAAAACATGAAATGATAATTATTGATAAGATTGGCGTGCCGGTAACGATTGATTAATTTCTTATAAATAAAGCGAGAGAGTTGTTCATCGCAGCTCATCAGACGATCATAGTTAAATTGTCTGTATTCAAGGCGATTTATTGCATGGCTGATAAACAGAGGTAATCTGCCAATATGGTGAGCGTCGGTATCAGCTAGATATTCCTCACGGCCAACGGTTACCAAATCTTGTAGTATAGCTCCACTCCAAACTTCTTTTTTATCCTTGAACAAGGAAATGTTACATTTATTCATGACTTCGATAGCGTGTTTTATCTCATTCCGACTTCGGGTGCGTCCTCTTGATTTAAGCTCCCGATGTATCATGCTTAAAGAAAAACGAACCCAGGTTTCAGCTTTATTGACATCATGAATGCCATAATTTTGAATTGTAAGATATTTCTTTAAAGCTTCCTCGACGAGTTCTTCAGTAACACTCGGAAAGAAGGCTTTGTAGCCTCCGTCTTTTTGTTCAATTAGAGCAGGTTGAATCTTAACGCTGCAGGAAATGCCATCATATGAGAATTCCATTTTATATGGGTCAGCATGCCCTGTCTTTGTGCGTAATTTTTCAACTTGTTTAGGTGTGAAAAAATATTTCGGAATACTTTCCCATATTTCAACGGTATTTGAAACCTCACTTTTGTCATTGGTGACAAACTGCGAGAACAGATCAAGCTGAAGGCTTTTGATGTACTTTTCTGGAGGTTTTTTCACTAGCTTATATCGTGTATGAGAGATCGTACATTTATTTACAGACGCATGCGTAATTGTACTATTAATTTTCTGTGTGTTACTCATATCAAAACCTCTGAAATATTTTCCCGGATAAGATAAGTCCTAGAAAACAAGTACCATAACCAGGACAGCAATGAAGAACAGGCCTGTGGCCAATAAATTGATGATGGCTGCTTGCCTGGTATTTCTGACTATCGTTGCTATCTCTTTTATTTTCTCGTTAAAACCCGATTCTATTTTTTGATCGATTGACTCAAAACAGGAATTAATTATTTGTTCGGTTAACAGATTGGTGTTGCGAGAGCTTGCCTGTAGCAGCGAATTGGCTTTATTTTCCGTAGCTTGTGACCATTGATTGATATTTTCTTCCAAGGTCGAGCGAAAATTATTTAAAAGCACCTGGTGCGCTTTAATATTTTCCTCAAGCAAGATTTCATTGAGTGTGTGAATCATTAATATCGGATCATCATCCGTGAGGGCAATGCCGTGTTTGGCAGCGACTCTCTCAATGATCTTATTGAAATGATCCAGATCAGTCGTTGTCATGCTAGAACAGCGGCTACATTCTCAATGTTGGTGAAAAGCTGTTTCCTGATAATATTTAGCCGCTGACGCACCATGATGGGCAGGGATTTGCTCTCCAGAGCTTCACTGAAGGTTAATTTGGATTGTAATATTTCACTTAAATCCTTGCCGAAAGTGTCCGCTTTATAATTAGGGATTCTGATAATGGCTGAAACGCGGCTTTTGTTATCCAGATAAGTTTTCATTTCCTCGAATCTTTTTCCATCCATTTCTATTTCTCCCCAATAAGGGTTCAACCAAACAACAAACAGCGTATCAATTGGAAAGGATTCGATTAAATTCGCAAATCCTGTAAGGGTGTCGAGTAGCGCCTGGCTGCCTGTAATGACTGTATGAATAACCAGTTCATGGCCCATGTCTGGAAGCAGGGCAGGGATCTGGTTGCTGATGAGATAGTGCGACATGGGCACAAAGGTACTGGCACCGTTGTCAATAATGACGTCACTTTCCGATTTGGCGATGAGTTCAATCAAGTCGTCAAATTTTCTCGGATCAATTTCATCGCCGGACATCACATTAATCTTTCGCACGTTTAGCTTTTTGAATCCGTGGAATGTCGCATTCACGGGATCTGTATCAACACAAATCAGTTTTTTACCTTTGGCCAGCTTGTGCTGAGCCAGCGTTGATGCGATGAAAGATTTACCGACACCGCCTTTGCCTTGCAAAATCATATGTATTTTAGCCATCAGATTAACTCCTCTTTATCAATTGACGAACGATAGTTAAAGCCATGGTTATCCGGTTCCCGAGAAATGCCGGCTACCGGCTGCCCGTGCTTCTTCCTTGCAGATAAATCATCCGGTTTAGCAAAAATGTGCCTTTTGACAAGATTCCTGAACCAGAGATAGGAACAACCTATTTTTTTCTCATCTTTTAGCGTCGACCATATTTGTCGCATTGACCATCCGTCATGAAGTGCCTGGCTGATTTCTGTTTTCAGGGCCAGGAAAGCAGGTTCATATAAATTCCTGCGACCTGGATTCTTCTGCTCTCTCATAGAGATTCGTTCGGATAACGATGGGCTCATGACAAATTCCTGACTGTTATTTGGCGTAAAAATTATCAAATTAATTACAGTATCTTTTAGGTATTCATTTACTTCCTGTTTAGTCTAATTTGACTTACAACTGTTTGTATTTGATGCATATAAAGACAAGCTACAGACACTCTTTAGTACTATTTAAATATTATTATATCCATATATTATACATTTGCAATGTATTTGTTTAATGATAATATTATTCGTGTAAACAAACTCTACCGGGCAAGATATGTGAAGTTAGCTAACTTTTAAAAAAGTTAACTCACATCACACGGATCTTATTCGCACATGACTGTGCTCAACGAATCTTGCTCTGCGAGGCTATCAACGCCAGAATAATTTTTGAGGTGCGTCATGGTTCAAAAGCGGCTATTACATTTTCGAGTGCCTGTAACGTTGGATGAAGAGCAGGAAATCAGAACAAAAGCCCGTGATACGGGTTTGTCAGTGGCCAAATACATGCGTCAGGTGAGTCTAGGATACTTTGTGCCGAGCGCCATCGATAATCAGCAAGTAGAGAAATTATTAAGAATTAACGGCGATTTGGGCAGGGTAGGGGGGTTGTTAAAGATGTGGTTGACCAATGATGTCCGGCTAAAAATAACCAGCAAGGCAGAAATTGAAGCGACTCTGGTTGCCATACGCACAACGCAAAACGCTATGCTGGATGCGATCCTGGAACTCAGAAACAAAAAGACAAATACTTAACGGTTAATTATTGCGATGATCGCTAAAATCATACCCATCAAAACAGTGCGTAAAAGCAACTATTCTGCGCTGATACAGTATCTGACCGATCCTCAAGACAAGAGTGAGCGTGTCAGTCAAATCTTGGTATCAAACTGTTATTCAGATGATCAGACAGCAGCGCTGATAGAAATACAAAACACACAGGAAATGAACACTCGCGCCAAATCAGATAAAACCTGCCATTTGGTGCTGAGTTTCCCTGAAGGAGAGCGTTTATCCTTTGCCGATCTGAATGCAATTGAAGAGCGATTTTGTGATGTGCTGGGTTTTACTGGCCATCAACGATTCAGCGTAGTTCACGATGACACCAATAACCTGCACATACATATCGCGATCAACAAGATACATCCTAGAAACTTAACAATTCACAATCCCTATTATGATTACATCAAAGTAGCGAATCTTTGTGAGCAGATCGAACAGGAATATGGTTTAACAAAAGTTAACCATGAAACAGTGAGCGATAAAGCGTCAAGAGTGGCGCAGGAAATTGAAACCAGAACCGGTGTGGAAAGTTTGCTTGGCTGGATCAAGCGAGAGGCACTCACTGAAATCAAGCACGCGGACAACTGGCAGGATTTACATCAGGTTCTGGCAAGACATGGCCTTGTAATTAAAGAGCATGGCAACGGGTTTGTACTGGTTGCCAATAATAATGTGGCCGTTAAAGCCAGTTCGGTTGATCGCTCTCTCTCCAAAGGGAATTTAACTCAAAGACTGGGTGCATTTATACCTAGTGAGCATTCTGATCAACCTTCGCGTTCGGACACAAAACAATACCAGCCAAGACCGCTGCAAAACCGAATAGATACTTCAAAGCTTTATGCGCGATACCAGCAAGAACAGAGCGATTCAGCCAGACAGCGCACAAACCAATGGGTTATGTTGCGCCAAAATAGAGATCGATTAATAAAACGCGCCAAACAGGAAGCAAAACTCAAGCGCAATCTCATTAAAAGCATCAAAGCTGGGAGATTAGCTAAAAAAGCGCTATATGCAACCGCATATCGGCAGTTCAAAACAACGATCGGAGTCATTAGAGGCGATTACCAAAAAGCCTACCAGCACTCTAAAACCCGTCATTCCAGAATGGGGTGGCTGGATTGGTTAGCATTTGAGGCCAAAAATGGTAATGCTGAAGCATTGGCTGTTTTGCGATCCAGAAGATCCGGTCAATTTAAGGGTAACCAGATAACGGCCAAGCAAAACAATGATGGTTTCAGCACCGATGGTCACTTCAAGAATAATTTTGTTGAATCGATCACCAAAATCGGCACAGTCACTTATAAAGCAGGATCAACCACCATACGCGATGACGGTAAACGGCTCATCGTCCTGCCAGATACATCGCGCGAAGCCTTGGCGGATATTTTACAAGTGGCCTTGAAGAAGTACGGTAGCCACCTGGCAATCAATGGAACTGAATCGTTTCGTCTTCAGATAGCACAGGTTGCGGTACAAAACCAAATGCGCATCACTTTTGATGACAAGCGGCTTGAACAATACCGCCAGCAGTTAATGAAACAGCACAGAGTAAATAGCGCGCAATCGGTAGGTCGGCAACGATCCACTTCAACATCCAGAAGGAGTCTTTGATGAATAAGAACAGTCTGTTATCTCAAAACAATAGGAATGTTAAGAAGGATAGGTTCATCGTTCGACTATTATCCGTTGCGTGTCTGATCGGAGGATTACAGGTAGCTACCCAGTATTTTGCTTACAAATTCAATTATCAACCGCAATTAGGCACGCACCTTTTTCACATTTATGAGCCCTGGTCAATTCTGCTATGGGCAAATAAATGGTATTCCCAGTATTCAGGCATCATCGATCTGGCGGCAGGTTTCGGCATTTTATTTTCAAGCATCGGTTTGATATTGGTGCTGGTCATTAAAATGGTGCTGGCTAATTCATCCAGAACTAATCAGGGGTTACATGGCTCGGCCAGATGGGCGAATAAGCAGGACATTGTCGCTGCAGGGTTGCTGTCAACAGGCAAGAATAGTAAAAGTAACAAGAGCGACGCCGTTTATGTCGGCGGCTGGCGGGATAATTCCGGCAAAACCCACTATCTGAAACACAGCGGCCCGGAACATGTGCTGTGTTACGCCCCAACTCGTTCTGGCAAGGGTGTGAGTCTAGTGATACCCACTTTGCTTTCTTGGACTCAGAGCGCGGTCATTACTGATCTCAAAGGTGAGTTATGGGCATTGACTGCCGGTTGGAGAAAGCATCATGCTAAAAACAAGGTGTTGCGCTTTGACCCGGCATCTTTGAAGAGCGCGCATTGGAATCCGCTGGATGAAATCCAGATTGGCAGCGGCATGGAAGTCGCCGATGTTCAAAACTTGACCACCTTAATCGTGGATCCGGATGGCAAGGGATTACAAACCCACTGGCAGAAGACCAGCCAGGCACTTCTTGTGGGTGTGATTTTGCATGTATTGTATAAATCGGAGCGAGAAGGAACTCCGGCCAACTTATCGACTGTCGATTCAATGCTATCTGATCCAGATCGCGATATCAGGGAGCTTTGGATGGAAATGGCCATGCAGGATTATCTGGATGGCAAGAGTCATCCAGTGATTGCAGCCAGTGCGCGCGATATGCTGGATCGCCCGGAAGAAGAAGCCGGTTCCGTGTTGTCGACAGCCAAATCGTATTTGTCCTTGTATCGCGATCCGATAGTCACGAGCAATATCAGCACATCGGACTTTACAATCCGTGACCTCATGCACCATGACAGTCCGGTCAGTTTGTATATCGTGTCTCACCCCAATGACAAGTCGCGGTTGCGTCCTTTAATCCGCATTCTGATCAATATGATCATCAGAAAGCTGGCGGATAGAATAACGTTTAAAGGTGGTCAACCAACTGCGCATTACAAACACAAGCTGTTATTGATGCTGGACGAATTCCCAAGTCTTGGAAAACTTGAAATCTTTCAGGAATCACTCGCATTTATCGCAGGCTATGGCATCAAAGCCTATCTGATCTGTCAGGACTTGAATCAGCTTAAAAGCCGTGAGACCGGCTACGGGCATGATGAAGCGATCACTTCCAATTGTCACATCCAGACCGCATTTGCACCTAACCGGCTTGAAACGGCGGAGCATCTATCCAAACTGACCGGACAGACAACAGTCATCAAGGAGCAGATCACCACCAGTGGCCGCCGGTCATCGATGATGCATGGACATGTCACCCGTACCCTGCAGGAGACGCAGCGTGCGTTATTAACACCGGATGAGTGTATGCGACTGCCCGGCCCCATGAAAGATGCTGAAGGCAAGATCACCAAGCCAGGCGACATGATTATTTATGTAGCCGGTTTTCCCGCGATCTATGGCACGCAGCCTTTGTACTTTCAGGATGAAACCTTTACTGCACGGGCACAAGTAAATCCCCCGAGCTTAAGCGACAAATTAACCGCACTGTGAGATACCTCGAACGCATGAGAATCAATTTCATGAAAAAACCAATCAAAATCCTAGCTGTATTTGTTCTAGCAGTGAGCGTTAGCCTTTTTGTGCTGAGTATTGGTGCAAAAATCAGCGGGATTTATATCAATACCACGCCAAGTTTGCCTGTAGGTTTCTACAAAGTCGTTGATGAACCAATTGCAAACGGCGCTTATGTTGCTTTCTGCCCACCGAAAAATGAGGTTTTTGATATGGCAATGGATAGATCCTACATCAATCAAGGCAATTGCCCTGGTGGCTATGGTTTGTTGTTGAAACGTGTGTTTGCACTATCCGGAGACAGTGTTTCCATTGATCAGGCTGGCATCTTTGTGAATGGTGAATATTTACCCAACAGCGCCCAGTTAAAGACCGATGCTGAGGGTCAACAATTGCCGCAATACCGGATGGAAGCTGTGCTGGGTGATGCTGAATACCTGCTTTTGTCAGACGTGAACCCCCAATCCTTTGATGCGCGCTATTTCGGACTGATTGCGCGTGATCAGATTCAACAGGTTGTTCGTCCGATTTTTACCTGGAGTCATTAATTAAAAATTAAAAGGAGTCAAAGCCATGCATAGACCACCGATTGATGTTGAAACCAACAATCCTGACATACAAGAAGTCATAACGGACAAGCTACTCGATGCTGAGATACCGGGCTTCCAGGCTGAATTTGATCCTGTTGAAGCGCAAATGCTAGGCGCATTCACGGAAGACGCCTTGAGTGAACAAGATGCGCTAGATAGCACGATTGATCATATAGCGGAGGTTGAAGATGAAAGAGGCTAAGAAGGCTTTTCATGAACAAGTCGCCGAGAATCTGATTGAGCAACTTAAAAAAAGTGTAGCCCCCTGGCAAAAGCCTTGGAAACCTGGTGATCTGCTTGCTGCATTACCTGTCAATCCAACAACCGGAAAACGCTATCGGGGAATTAACAGCCTGAACCTGATGAGCCGTGCGCATACCGATCCGCGTTGGTTAACGTACAAGCAAGCGGTAAGTCTTGGCGCGCAGGTGCGTAAAGGTGAAAAAAGCACGCTCGTGCAATACTGGAAATTTACCGAGGAGCGCATCAAAGAAGATGATAACGGGAATCCTGTTTTAAATAGCAATGGTCAGCCCATTAAAGAGCAGGTCAGGCTTGAGCGTCCCAGAGTGTTTTATGCCGCCGTATTTAATGCTGAACAAGTGGATAATCTGCCAGAACTTGACATTAAATCCCCCGACTGGGACCCATTGGAGCGCGCAGAACATATCTTACAGTCATCCAATGCCGTGATTCGTCATGGTGACGCAGACAATGCATTTTACCGGCCATCAACAGACAGTATCCACTTGCCCCACAAGCACCAGTTTCCGACCCCGGATCGGTACTACGCAACAGCCCTGCATGAACTGGGCCACTGGACAGGCCATGAATTGCGTTTAAACCGTGACCTATCGCATCCATTCGGTAGCGAAGGCTATGCCAAAGAAGAATTGCGCGCCGAGATTGCCAGCATGTTATTGAGCGGTGAATTGGGTATTGGTCATGATCCAGGACAGCATGTGGCTTATGTGAGTTCATGGATCAAAGCGCTGCAGGAAGACCCCACCGAAATTTTTCGTGCCGCTGCTGATGCTGAAAAAATCCAGGATTATGTACTGGCATTCTCACACCAACAGGAAATTGGACAGAAAATTGATGCGCAGGAGGCAATCAGGATGGATCAAATCAAGCAAAACAACGCTACCTATTTACAGGATCTCTCCCCTGATCTGGCCACCATCGCGTCCCGTAATATCAAACTATTTCAGGATCTGACACAGACTATGCCGATCCAGGATCAGGATGCCATCATTCTGGTAGCCGATGCGCTTAAGTTTTTGAGGGGCGGCGGCATTGATAATCTGGAGTTTGAAGAAGTATCTGAAGAAAAACTGGACTTTGGAATTCCGGCTGACTGGAATGGACAATTGCAGATTCAGGGTAATGTGATTCAAACCGAGGAAAATGAAATTGAGTCTATAGTATCTGCTCAAATGCTGAATTGTGAACCGCAATTCTGGGGCGTGTATATGCAGCGCGATGACCAGACTTTCCAATGGGTGAAAGACTGTGAATCCAAACAAGAAGCGCAGGAATTGACGGATCTGCTTGCACTCATCGATGCCGCTGCAGAAAAGAATGAACATGAAAAGGCCGCTAAGCTTGCCCAAATCCATGAAAATCGCATCCGAAGTGACACGCTGAGTGCGGAAGAAGCGGTGTCAGAAACCAAGGTCGAGCAAAATGCCCAAATTCATCAGAACCAACAAACCACTAGGCGAGCGAGCCAACAAAACGAGGGCAATGCTCGTCAATATTTATTTGTTCCTTATCGTGATAAGGATTTGGCAAAGGCTGCGGGGGCTCGTTGGGACAAAAAGGTTAGATCCTGGTATGTAGGACCAAAAGCAGATATTCAGACATTACAACGTTGGTTGCCGGAGAATGTTTCCGGACAGCAGGAACCGGCTATCGATCCGCACATAGAATTTGCTGACTTGCTGCGCGCTCAAGGTTGTCGGGTTGATGGCAATCATCCGGTGATGGATGGTAGCAAACACAGAATTAAAGTTATCGGTGACAAGTCCGGTGAGAAATCAGGTTTTTATGTAGCGCATCTGGATGGGCATCCTGCCGGATATTTCAAGAATAATCGAACCGGTATAGAGACTCGCTGGAAAGCCAAGGGGTATTCGTTAACGGATGAGCAGAAAGCAGAGCTTGTGCTACAGGCCACTATCAAGCAACAAAACAGAAGAGCCGAACAACTGGCGCTGCACATCAAGGTTGCTGATGCCCTTCAAGAATTGTTGGCGATAGCCCCTGCTGCCGGTTCAGATCATCCTTACTTACTGGATAAGCACGCAAGACCAGGAGATCTGAGAATCGTGCCACAGAATGCGGATGATTTGCCCAATGATTCAATCATCAGAATTGGTCAGAACTGGCAGGAAGTCAAAGCGCTGCGCGAAGAACATCCTGACAATTTGGTATTTACCGCCGGTGATTTGTTGCTGGCCGCACAAGATATTCATGGACAAATCTGGAGTGTGCAAACGATACAGGCGAGTGGTGCAAAGCTTTTTGCAGCGGGTAGCAGAAAGGAGAATAACTTTCATATCGTGGGAAATAACGGTCAGGGACTGGAAGCAGCCATCAATACAGCACCTGTCATCGTGATTGCTGAAGGGTATGCCACCGCAGACACGCTATCCCAGGCGCTGGGTTATCCTGTCATCGCCGCATTTGATTCGGGCAATTTATCCAAAGTCGCGCAGGATTTGCATGAAAAGTATCCGCAAAAGCCCATCATTATTGCCGGAGATGATGATCATCACCTGGAGTCAACTCTTGGCAAAAACCCCGGCAAGGAAAAAGCATTGGAAGCAGCGGCATTGGTGAATGGTGTTGCGGTATTTCCGGTTTTTGCACCTAATGAGCAGGTATCAAAGAGATTAAATGATTTTAATGATCTGGCCAATAAAAGCGTGCTGGGGATTGATGCCGTCAAACGTCAGGTCGGATCGGTTGTTGAAAAAGTATCTCAGCAGGTTAAACAGGTCAGTTTAGCGAAGTTACAAACCCGTGTTGAACCAAAGCGGCAGGAAATCAAGCAAAAACGGGCATTGGTCAGGTAATATAAATCCGCTGCTATTTCTTTAGGTGACATCCTCATTGGAATATACGAAGGCATTCAAAATGATTTGTGTTATAGGTTTCGGCTTGCTAGATATATCACTGAGTGCTATATTATATTGAAGGCAGATACAGGATGATAATTTACAAGACACGATGGTTTGATCGTTGGGCAAACAAACAAGGATTGACCTCGCCTAGTCTTTGCGCCGCTGTGCGTGAGATGACTGAGGGACTGTATGATGCCGACCTCGGCAATGGGCTGCTGAAAAAACGAATTGCGCGACCAGGGCAAGGAAAGAGAAGCGGCTTTCGCACATTGGTCGCCACCAACAAAGAAAACCGTTGGATATTCTTATTTGGCTTCCCAAAGAACGAACGTAGCAACATCGACAAAGATGAAGAGGTAGCCCTAAAGCTGTTGGCTGCTCACCTGCTGTCACTGACAACACAGGCACTCGATCAAGCACAACATGCGGGAGAATTAATGGAGGTTAATTGCGATGCGCAAGACTAAATCAACCATTCTTGAGGCTGTACATGAAACGGCCAAGGGTTTACATAAGGCTGGTGTGCTTGATCAAGTTACGCTGCGTGAATTCGATCGATTGTGCTTGCCGCCTATTGAACCGTTGGGACCGGAGCAGATAAAACAAATTCGCGAAGCCACACGAGTCAGTCAGGCCGTATTTGCTGCCATACTAAATACCAGTGTTTCGACAGTACAAAAATGGGAAATCGGACAGAAACGGCCAACAGGTACCGCTCTTAAGTTGCTACATCTTGTGCAAAAGCGCGGTCTGGAAGCTGTCGTCTGAATGGATTAATTTCCTTCTCTTGCAGCAATCTATGTACTTACGCAGCAGAGGCACCTATGTGCGGTGGTATTGAATACCAGGATCAGAAGATTTATTTCCCGCAACCGGATGCACGCTTGCCTGTGCGGCTACGAGATGGCAATGTTACCTGGATAACGTGGGGCAGACGCAAGGATGAAGCCATCGGTAAATTTCCGAATGGCGGCTGGGCACGGTTGAATTCCATCAAAAGTGGCAAATGGAAACCCTGGCACCCAAGACCGGTTTTAATTGCTGCTGAACAGTTCATGGAAAAAGACCATGACAATCAATCCCACTGGATAGAACTGGATAAGCGAATGACGATTCAAGGATTATTGGCAGAAAGAGACAAAGAAACTAGGATTTATGTGGTGACTATCGACGCACCACCTGAATATGCCTGGATACATGACCGCTGGCCGAGATTGGTACGATTGGCGGATCAATAATTAGTCTCTATTCAATCTGTAATATTAATTGGCTGGATTCGGCCATTTAGAACCAGTCGCAACGACTTCGTAAATGGCTGATCAAAATCGGAAAGCAGCCATTCAACGCCTAAGTTAACCGGCATGTGCATTGAACCGCCAGTTAGCCATTACCAACTGTTGAATGGAATTTCAGACAAACGTACGCCCACGTCAAGGAAGCCGCCTTCTTTCAGAAACTCTTGGACTGAGGATGCGCACCGCTGTTGGTTCGGGTTCGGGCCGACAATAACCTCTTTGAGCACACCCCTTTTTGCCTCACTAAGAACAAGAAGTTCGATGTACGGGGCTAAGTATGACTTGGCCGCACGAAAATTTCGTGGGATTTCTGGGTTATGAGCGACTATGCGCCACTCTGCCTCCTCATGAAAACCTTGGTTCTTGAAAAGTGGTGCTACTTCAATAATCTGTTTTTGTAGCCATTCAAGCGCTATTTTAGCTTCAGGTTTGGCAGCACCTTCGCTTGTGAAGAGGCGATAGTCGATTTCTGCATCAACCTGCTCCTTCGGAGATAACTGATTGTACTTCTGCCGCGTTATATGTGGCTTCGGAAATCTTTCAAGGCACTGCTTCACTAGTGAACTGATGAAATTTTCTTGATCTGTATGCTGATAAATGCATCGCTCAAGGCGATACCCCCGATCAAGGCAGAACTTCCTTAATGCGTCAATATCAAAACCAAGGCACAAGCCTGCACCTGGAGGGCTGTATCCGCGCCACTGACTCAATAGATCTGGCTTTTCGCTGAATGAGGCAATAAAAAGGTTGTCTGGGCGCACTTGCTCCATGGCATGTCGTACTGCCCAGCCAAATGCAGCAAGGTAGTCGTCTTCCATGAAGATAGATCCGGCAAAATGCTTTGCATGATCCAATCCATGAAAGAACTCGCTCGAATCATTCTGGTATGATGTGTGAGTAGCCCATATGCTTGAGCTCTGTAGTATACCGATGAAACCATTAAGGCTTGTATAGTGGTAAAGCATCTTTACTTGTGAAGGCTAACGATTGATGGGTTGTGCCATAGTTAATGACCAAGGCCAAAGTCTGTGTATCCCTCTGGCACCTTTCCATACAGTGCAAGACCAATTAGTCCCATCAAGCCCGGAATCGCGGGCCCCTTTTGATGTTGAAAGATTAAGCGCCTCAGGCGTCGTTTGTATTCCGCGGAAACAACCGATTTGAAGAACAGACTATTTTTCGGAAGATGGCCTTCAGATAGCAGGCTGAGGCTGACAGGAAACTCTGAGGGCCCTAAACTGGCGCCATTGGGGAAAATTATTCTGGGTAGGAATCCGACGAGACCTGTGCCTTGTTTGTCCCATAGGTTCGTATCTAAGAAACCTTCCCTCGGCAGGACTATGGAGACGGATCTAGGCCCGATGGCAGTGCTACGTTTCGACGCCTGTTCTATTTGTTTTGATGCCATACGAGAAACATTGAAAGCATCAGCACCGGCGATAACTAAATTACGGAACCGCTCTTTTTCAGAGCTTCGGACCGTTGTGTCTGTCCCCCCGAATATGACTTCTGGTGTCTCAGCTACCTTGAAGTAGAAATGAACACCGTCAAAGTGATATTCCCATTCAAGTTCAGTCTTTGAAGACCACGGGGCATCGAGTCGAAATGTTGATATTACCCCGATGAACGGCCAGGGGACTGCTTTGTGATAACCGATGATGTGGAGCTCGATAATCGAATTCTCCATTCGATGTATTCGCCGGAGCCTCTCAAGCGCGGCCAAGAGATCAATTGTGAGATTTAGCGAAAGAGAGCCGAATGCCAATGACGAGCTGCATGATTTGGCAAGAGACTCGGAGATGATGTCGTACACCTTCACGATCTTGCCGGAGTCTGACCATCTCGCTAGCCCTGTGTAGGAAATATCGGCAGTAAGGCCATCGGAGTGAAAGACGATGTGCTTGTTGAATTTTTCGTCAATCGAGGTAAATCGCTTTCCAGATTGAACGCTTATGCGCATATCGGAGCACGACAATGCATAGTCATGGCCGGCGACGGTAATTAGCAAGGTCACAGGATTAGTATGCCTAGCGCCAAAGATAAATGGCAACAATGCGAAGCATTATTGTCCGCGTTGAATGAATAGTTGGGCTGGTGAATGATGCTAGTGCCGTTGACATGCTTCAGTCTCCGTTAGATAAGAATGGAAAAAATTGCGCAAGCGCCTGTGCGCATAATCAGTATCCACCGATGCCAAAGAGAATATCTGCCATATGATGAGAGGCAACCAGATTTATGCCTATTCCTCTCGATCTATTGCTGTGCAGGACTAGTGCATCAAATGATTCTTTCGCGGCGCGGGGCGGGGATTCACCTTTCAGTTGTGTCCAGTAGTGCCGCATAACCATACCGGAAAGTAGGTCGGCGACTTGGATGCCCGGATCGTCGTGGGAAACGGTGAAAAACAAATCTGCGCGCTCATGAAATTTGTAATCAGCAAAAGGAGGCGAATAGCCGCTCTTTGTTGAGTCGAAGCTCTCCACTTGTTTTTTTGATTCTTTAATTATCTCATCAAAATGAGCCTGCTCATCATGGATGATTCTGCAAGATGCCAATTCTCCGCCTTGATAGCGGTTTATTCTGGCGTACAAATTTGTGAAGCATGAAAAATTAGGTAGCATCCAAACTACTTGCCCTCGCTTCCCTTCATCCGGGATGGGGAGGAATTGTTTGTTTGCGTCCGCTCCCTCCATTTCAATTATGTTTTCAAAGTCATCTTTACTTTCATCTACGCACCACGCAAGTTTTTCTGCTATTTCGTGATCTTGACTTTCGATCTCTTTTTTAAATAGGTCAAAGAATTTTGAGACGCTGTCATTTGAAGGCGTCTTAAGCGTTTGCAGGAAGGCGAAGAATGTTGCATTTGGAATGCGGTGATATATGAAGTCTGAGAATATATTCTTTAGGTAGACAGTTTCTTCTGATTCTTTCGTGTTGAAGTATGGCGGCCAAACAAAATAGTTTGTTATATTGATCGCGAGTAGGTATTTTTTGTCAACGACTTCAATGAAAAATGGGGCCCCATTCGATGTGAGGTAATTTGTTACCTCAAGAAGAAAGTCTGGCTTCTTCTTGTATATGTTACTCAATTTTAGCTCTTGAGAGTGTACGTTGTATTTTTTTCTTAAAGTTCCCAACTTGGCGGACAACGCTAAGGTGTCAGAGATCCCGATAGCAGCCAAGCTAAAAACGGGTTGGCCGCCAAAGTCCATATCTGGGCCAGAGAGGCTTAAATCTCCAGTATTGCCGCTTTCGTCTATGTAGTAATTCATCTTTGATTTCATGCCTAGGGTTATTGCCGCGTCTAACATAGTTAAAAGAGGCCTAACGTAATGTATACGACATCAGTTGTCCAATATTCCAATGGATTTGTCGTATAACTCCAGTTGTTTATGTTTGAATAATTGACTTTATGGATTCCCATGAATTCAACACCCTAGGTGGGGTTGATAAACACGACATTCAGCCGGAAACCAAAAAGAGAATACATCTTCTAAGTAACCAAATACCAGTCAATCAAAGAATTGCTCGATATGACTGCTTCGGGTCGAATTCAGTCAATCAATGTCGATTGAATAAAGACTAATATTTGAAGCTGTCAATTCAAGTGTGAGCTACTACAGATTAATAGTCGTTCAAATTTTATTTTGAATGATCGATGAAATAACTGTAGGCATTAACAGAACCTACAGTATAATTTTCTTTCATATAACCTTCTCCAGGGAATTGTTATACTTGATGATTCCCTGGTCCTTCCCATCAAAATTTACCTGATCTTATTATTTCTTTTTTTCAGTCTTTTTAGGTTTTGCTGATTTGGCTGCATTGGTTTTCTTAACAGCGGCCGCAGCATCAGACAGGGCTTTACCTGGCTTGAATTTAACGACCTTTTTGGCAGGGATTGTGATGGTTTCGCCGGTCGCTGGATTGCGGCCTTCACGACCTGCACGTTCTGTTACTGAAAAAGTACCAAACCCCACTAACTGAACATCGTTGCCGCTTGCCATGGTTTCTTGAATAACTTCAAGCAATCCGTTCAACATGGCAGTTGTTTCAGTTTTTGTGGTTTTAGAGCGAGTAGCAATGGCTTCAATCAGTTCAGTCTTGTTCATGAGGGCACCTTATTAGTGGTTTAAGAAGTGGATGGTAATCTAGCAGGATATAGCTATAAATCAATAATTTTCAATAATTTTATGTATTTATCGCCTAAAAACCTACTTTATTCGCAAATATAAGACACAGTAGGATTTCAATTCTCAATGAATTGCTTTTCTGTTCGCTATAAGTCTATGCTTACATTTTCTATTTAGACGGGATTATGTGGTCACATTTTTTCGTTACAATTATTTTGTTTGCTTCATTATCGGTCAATGCAACCACTGTTTATGACCGGATAGCGCAAGGTATGACGCCAAATAGCATGACACTGATCGGTGAATCTCACCAGCGCCCAGAGTCTATTGTTTTCTTTGATTCACTGATCACGCATCACCTGCAACAAAATAAATGCTTGACAGTCGCGCTTGAAATTTCCAGCGGTCAACAATCATTGATTGATGAAATTCAGCAAGGCCAAGCAACCGTTGCAAATATGAATATAGCATCGCCAATTGATCATCCACCTTTGCGAAAACTGATCCAAGATCTGGCTGAGATGAGAATTAATGGCAAGTGCCTGAAACTGGTTGCTGTGGATGCGGATTTTAAACCCGGTGTTGAACGTGATCAGTGGATAGCAAAAAAGTTGATAAAGCTATCAGGTGAGGCGCCAGTTTTAGCATTACTCGGTAGTCTGCACACTTTGAAAAAAGTTGATTGGAAGTACGAAGAGTTAAAAGAAGAAATCTATGCTGCTGGGATTCTTGTATCCAGTGGATATGACGTAAAATCCTATCCGCAAGTCTGGACGGAACGTGCCTGCAATACTCGGACTCGACTAATTCGCGCAGACCAGCCGGAAGCTACCAAACTACTCAATAGCAAGCTGATTGCCTCGCTTAATGCTTTTGAAATAAAGAAAGCAACTGATGCTATTGACGGTATTATTCTTTGGGAGTGTAGTTAGTAATAAAGAATTAACCCCTTCTTTATACAACGAGAAGAGTAATCGCACAGCCCTTTGTTATTTTCTATTTCAGTATTTTCATGTTACCTATACCATTATGGGTAAATAGAATACAAATCAGCAGCAAAAATAATAAAAATCAGAATTAAGGACGTATGAATCATCATTCTCTCTCAGCCTTCATTTGGTCGGTCGTCGATCTGTTGCGTGGCGATTACAAACAATCCGATTATGGCAAGATTACCCTGCCATTTACTGTGTTGCGCCGTTTGGATTGCGTTTTGGAATCTACCAAAGCCGCTTTGCTGGCAGAACATGAAGAGAAGTTGAAACTCGGCTTAAATGCCGATCATTTCCTGCTCCGTAAAACCGGGCAGAGTTTCTTCAACACCTCGCCCCTGGATATGAAAAAGCTGATGGGCGACCAAGACCATATCAGGAAAACCTGTTTTCCTATATCCAAGGGTTTTCGGTAGCGGTGCGGGATATTTTCGAGCGCTTTGAGTTTTATGCCCAGATAGACAAATTCGCTAAATCCGGCCTACTGTATCAAGTTACCGCCAATGTGGATTTACACCCTGATAAAATCACTGACAGCCAAATGGGGCTGGTGTTTGAAGAACTCATCCGCAAGTTTGCCGAGATTTCCAATGAAACCGCTGGGGAACACTTTACCCCTCGCATCTGTAACGCCACCAGAAACAACACATTTTTAAGCTGTATTTTGTCGAGTAAATATGCATGGCAATGATGGTATTGATCGGCGCGCCTGCCAGTGGTCAAGGGAAAACAACGGTCGCCGCCGGTATTGCGCGCGCGTTCGTACAGCAAGGCAAGCGAGTACGCGTATTCAAAGCCGGACCTGATTTTATAGATCCATTTTGGCTAACGAATGCCAGTGACGCGCCAGTCTACCAACTAGATACCTGGATGGTAGGCGAAGAAGGATGCCAAGCATTGCTCGCGGATGCCGCGCAAGTAGCTGATATAATATTGGTTGAAGGCGTGATGGGGTTGCACGACGGCACACCCTCCAGCGCCGATCTCGCCTGCTTACTTGACTTGCCAGTGCTGCTGTTAATTGATGCATGCGCAATGGCACAGACATTTGGTGCCCTAGTATACGGCCTTGCTAACTATGACACGCGACTGAACTGTGTTGGCGTGATTGCCAATCGTGTTAACAGCGATGGTCACGCACAGTTATTGATAGATAGTTTGCGCGGCGATGTGCGCTGGATGGGAAGAGTCGCCTCTGACCCCAATATGGTGTTACCAGAAAGACATTTGGGACTGGTGATGTTTGATCAGCATCAGGAAACAATGCAAAAGCTCGACTGCATTGCTCGACAAGTATCGCTGCATCTTGAATTGGCGCTACCATCCGTTGTGCCATTGGCGGTATCACAGCCAAAGCCTGAAAAATATTTGCACGGTATTCGCATTGGTATAGCACGGGATGCGGCCTTTTGCTTTTTGTACCAAGCGAATCTTGATCTATTGTTCGCCATGGGAGCCGAGTTGGTATTTTTTTCACCTTGCCAAGGTGATCGACTGCCGAATATAGACAGCGTTTATTTACCGGGAGGTTACCCAGAGCTGCATTTATCAGTTCTTGAAAAAAACGTATTACTTAAACAGGATTTACATGCACATGTTAATGCAGGAAAACCCCTTCTCGCTGAATGCGGAGGCTTGCTATATCTGTGTTCATCCTTGCAATTTATGGCTGGCAGTATTGGTCACATGGCAGGTATTATAAATGCGACGGCTGTTGTTCACGAATCACTGACAGCGATTGGTTCGCAACAGGGTGCCTTTCCAAACGGAATATTGCGCGGCCATACTTTTCACCATGCATCAATACAATGGCATGAACAGCCGACCCGACATGCACAAGGAAGAACGGGGAATAAGGGCGAGGCAATTCTGGAGCGCCAGTACCTGACTGCCTCGTTTGTGCATTGGTATTTTCCTTCATGCCCGCAAGCAGCGGCCGCATTATTTCTACCAAGCAATACATTGATCCATCAAAATATTTCCACATCTACAACAGAGTGATGATAATAAATGAAAGCGTGTTCTTTTCTACCTGCGGCAACCCACATGATGCAACACATGGGGCTAGATGAATTCTTGCATGGCGTTACTTTTGAGTGTCCCTCAGATCGGCCAAAAGTGATTCGCTCACACATTGAAGGAAATACCTATACCAGCGCAGAAATAGAGCAAGTAGTTTCAGAGTCCATACAACAAGGTAAAAGCTTATATTACGTAGACGAAAACCTGTTGTTAGAGATCGCCCCCGATGTCATTTTTACGCAGGATGTGTGTGATGTCTGCCAAATCGATACCAGTGATGCTGCACGCGCCATTTTCAAACTTCCTAAGCAACCCTTAGTAGTGCCGCTTACGCCACGACGACTCAATGATGTATATGACAACGCCATCAACATTGCTCGTGCACTAGGGCGAGAAGATGCCGCACACGCTTTATTAGCACAACTAAAAAAACGTACTGACTATATTATCGACACGCTACGCGCTCATCGTGCGCCACTAAAGCGGGTGATGGTGATGGAATGGATCGACCCCATCTATAACTGCGGCCACTGGATTCCCGATCAAATTGCTCAGGCAGGCGGCGTGGACATGCTGGCAAATCCGGCGGGGTATTCTATTGTTACGCCGTGGGAAAAAGTTGCGCTTTACGATCCTGAAGTGTTAGTCATCGCCCCGTGTGGGTTTGATATTGAAAAATCCACACAAGCAATATCTCAACTGAACACTCGCGAAGGATGGAAAAAATTATTGGCTGTCAAGAATAATGCGGTTTATATTGCAGATGCCAACTTGTTTACCTGTCCGAGCACTTATTTAGTTGATGGCATCGAATTGTTAGCTTCTTTATTTCACCCGGCGTTATTTTCCTTTGAAGAACGCTTCGCCAAACATCACATTCATCTAAAAGTGTAAACATACCGCCTAGACGCAGAATCAGGATGGAATCAACATTCAAGTTCTGGAAATAAACAACCGTGGCAAGACCACGGAGAATCGCAAATTGAATGTTTTGAGTCATCAGCCGATAAAAGTTTATCCCAAAACGAACCCATAACGCCAGGTTGTGAAGTGGCACCATTAACCTGTACAACCTGAAAGCAAAGTTACAAATTTAAGCTCTGACAAGGCGGGTAAATCAAGCTCAGGCAGCTTGATGAATGCCAATAAACTTCATTCGGTGTTTGGTTATCAAGATTCTGATGAAAACGCTCCTGATTATACCAATCAAACCACTGAGTCAGGTTTTGCCTTACCTCCTTCAAGTGTTACTGAATGCTCTGGTGTATAAGAGCTCATACTTGACTGTACGCCATAGCCGTTCGATAAAAATATTATCATGATAGCGGCCTTTGCCATCCATGCTGATCTGAATGCCGTGGTTTTTCAGGATACAAATCCATGCTTCTGCGGTAAATTGAGCGCCTTGATCGGTGTTGAATATCTCCGGGCAACCGTAGTCCTGGATGGCAGCTTCCAGTGCTTGGATACAAAAATCGGCATCCAGTGTGTTGGATAAACGCCAGCTCAGCACTTTGCGAGAGTGCCAATCCATGATGGCAACGAGATAACCAAAACCTTTCTCCATCGGTACATACGTGATATCCGCCGCCCACACTTGAACTTTAAGGGTGGAGTGACTGCGACTTTAGTTGAAAACAGCTTTCTCCTTATGTGAACCATACCGATACAGATCTCGAACTCGTGACGTAAAACCCCAGTAAATCATCGAAGAATTTATTCATGTTGATACATGACAAGGAACCACCTAGTGACGCTTCTGGCAGGGAGATTGTATAGAGCTGTTAAAATCTATCCTCATATTATCAAAGATAAAGTTTTAATAAAAGAAGGGATATATTGCCAAAGTATTATGATAAATAGAGAAGCTAAATCGAAAAGTTGGCACTTTGGTAAGACAAAAAAATGTTAAAATTCAAAGATGAGATGGATAACAGCCACACACATCGCAAACTAGGCAAATACACAACAACGGGACTGCCAAGAAATTCTATCGGAGTTGGTAGGACGACTCATCTTGAAATATTGGTGAGTAGCGGAATCGACCCAAATCAGCCTGTCGATTTAGCCAAATGCTGTCATTGGAGGTGCGTCATCAATGGCATTCTCCACTCGCTGAATCGAGCGGTTTCCACCGCCTACCAATGCTGAGAATCAACCACTTGATTCGTCCGAGCGTAATTCATTGATTTGTATTGTCAAAAAAATATGAATTTGCGGACTCTGCACTTGCATGACGGGTAGAGGAGGAGAGAATAAAGGCGCAAAGAGAGAAAAAATGTGCCAATTTGTGGGATTTAGCGAAACCTCGAAGTCCGCAAAAACCCTCAAGAATCCCCGCGAACACCCGAGAGTAGGTGAAAAAAAACCAATGAAGGGTTGGTCTTTGGTGTTGGTGGAGATTAGGGGAGATGAACACTGGTACGCAAGATTACTAACAAGTGCGGAAAGCTCAGGATTCCTTTGAGTTAATGACAGCCGACGCAAAGTGATTGGCAATATACTATATATAATTTGATCAATGAAATATAAACAGATGAGAAGCTGTGTGATTAATTAGGTGCCATATTAAGCTAAATAAACAGTCAAATATGGCAAATTATTATCCCAGCAAAGCAAACTTCACTTATGACTTGGACACCTTTTTGAGCAAGAGGCCTATCCAATACCGCAGGCGCGAAGGCAAGCTGTAGTAAAAATAAATCCAATAGTGTAACAAGTCGCTGAGCTACACATTAACATATTGCTTTGCTGAAAAAATACTAGAGTGTGATCATGGGTTGTGGTGGATCGGTCTGAAGACTCATGTGCTCCAAACGCCATTGCTTGAGCATTTCTCTCTGAGCAACAGTTATCGCGCTGTCTGACATCGGGTCGCAATACTGAAGACATATATTTAGCCATCCGACTTTTGGCGAATGAAACGCTGTCTCGAAAAGGTCTTCTAATTCTTTCGCTGCTTTCGTGGCAGCGATTGCCGCGATCGGCTCATCCTGAGAGCTGTCATATAAGACGATGATTCCAAGCTGATAAAGATCTTCCGGGGTTTTACGTTCAACGTCCTTGCCTTCGTCAAGATCGAATAATAGCGCTCGGATATGTTCCCCTCCGGCATCTAGAATGCTTTCGATTTTCTTAAGGAAAGTTTTTCTTCCTGGAATAGTTGCTGCTCTCAGACGATATTCAAAGGCCTCGGGAAATGCAGCTCGATGGTAGCGGGATGCGAGCCATCTCTGGAGAATCCCGACACCACGTCCATCTAGCCACATATCTTGGCGTGGATGGGTCGCAAACAAATTCGACTTGGCTATTGATTGTTTTGTAGTTGCTAATAACTCAATCGTGACTGGCCCGTTCTCCGTTAGGTACTCGATATGAAGTCGTCGAGCCGTCTTGCCGTATGAATCCCCGCCCAGCTCATCGATACGCCGACCGATAATCACTTCAGAATCTGGTGCTTTGTCAACTCCTGCGGCTAGATCACAATCGTGAGAAATAACAACAACAAAAGGCTGATCCGTATTTTCTGAATTCTGTAGATTGAGTGCTTTCGCCGCTTCATCGGTTAGGACATCGCCTTGACGCCATAAAAGTTGCCGATCGGTGACTGCCATTTACTGATCACTTACACGTCTTCATTGACATGTGGCGTACCAAAGTCGATGTCGGTTAAGGGAGGATTGGGTCGCCCTGCAAGTCTAGCAGCCAGGTGTTGACGTTGCTGCGATTCGCGCGACAGCGTGTCAACGAGCATCCGCGCCAATTCGATAGCTTTGCCATCTTGTTTTAGAGATTCCAAAATTGACTGCCCACCTCCAATCTTCCGGCGAAGTATCTGAGGGGTGACATCAATTCCCGACTCTAGGAAGACATCGGCTACCTGCGCTAATTCGGAGAGCAGCTGAGCATTCCTAGCGGATAGAGGCCCTCCTTTAATCCATTCATGGACAGCCTGCCGCGACACGCCAAGAACTCTGGCGAGTTCTGAGACCGAGATTTTTGTGACTTCACGTATATGTGAGATATCTCGAGCAGAAGCGCTAACTGGAGCGGCGGTAACTTTACGTTCTCCATTAATTTCGATCTGGTTGATGTGCCAATTTGCTGTGGCGGCACTAGCATGTAAATAGGTAGGGGATAATAATCCAAACGTCCCGGCAACGCAGTAGGTCAGGATGCGTCCACGCAAATTGTTTGATTGGATGGTTTTAAGAGAATAGTCATCTTCCTTAGCAAAGGTAGTCCGAATTGTTGATCGTGGTAATCCGTCAACTTGATAGGTTGCATACATAATTTATCTCCCGGTTTTGTCAGTCATTCCAAGCTGACACAGCAAGTGGCATTACTGTTGCCTCAAATGCAACACCAACACCTTCTCGCAGTATTTTCAGCTGAGATTTTATGTGTTCGAGATCAAAAGAATAGCGTCCTTCGATCGAGGCATCAGTGTCGATGATTGCATGAATACCGTTGATTTTACCAAAGCGGTCAATAATTTTTACACCTATAGGTTGAAGATCCATCGGGAATCCAAGTGGCCCCCCTTGAATAATCGTTCTTGCTAAGACGTTACATTCGGCAGCCTGTATATGTGTTTCAGAGAACGAGTGGGACACTCGAACATCACTAGGCAGTCGACTACTCAGTCCCAAGACGCCGGGGGCTAGAAAATCTGGCAAACCATCTTCACCTTCAGGAGGAACGACTGCATCAAGATATCGTAGACCAATCCGTTCTGTATGGGCTAGCGTCACACATTCGTGCACAATAGCCAAGCCTCGCATGAATTCATCAGAAAACGTCTCAAACGTATCGTATTCGGTCGTATGAAAGGACAAAGCATTCTGCTCGACAATGAATCCTTTTGTACTGTCCGTGCTGAAAAACATCAGCCTCTCAACCTGCTCAACGACGGGATTGTGCGGCTGCGAGGGATCTCCCATCTGTGCGGTCAGTGTGAATGCCATAGAAACACTCTTTTTAAAGTCGGGGTAGCCAGCTTTCCGCATACGATCTTGTATGTCGGGCGCGTATGAACCCAAGCGCAGGACGGGATTATGCCGAACTTGCGCAATGGTGAAATACACCGGTGCGTTCTTCATTTTTTGTCCCATAGCACTCCCCAATTGACATCAGATTTGACAGTTTACACTTTGATTGACAGATTGAGAAGTTATTAGTTCGCATAGCAATCATGCTATGTTCACACGAAATGCAAAGAACTTAGATGTGTGAATTATCTTCCGGGTAACCAATGCTGAAAATCAAACACTTAATTAGTCCGTTCATAATTGATTGATTTATATCATCTAAAAAACACAAACTTGCGGATTTCGCACTTGCAAGACGGGTAGGGGTGGAGAGAATAATGGGCAAAGAGAAAAAATAAGAGAATTTGTGGGATTTCTTGAAACCTTGAAGTCCGCAAGAATCCTCAAGAATTCCCGCGAACACGCGAGAGTAGGCGAAAAAAACCAACCGGATGAAGGGTTGGTTTTTGATGTTGGGGTGGGTGGAAACCGGTATCAAACCTGTTCTCATCAACGCCAAAGCATCTTCGCTTGTGAAGGCTAACGATTGATAGGTTGTGCCATAGTTAATGACCAAGGCCAAAGTCTGTGTATCCATCTGGCACCTTTCCATACAGTGCAAGACCAATTAGTCCCATCAAGCCCGGAATCGCTGGCCTCTTTTGATGTTGAAAGATTAAGCGTAAGCGTCCAACCCCACCACCTATTATTGCTTCAATTTAAGTGATTGAATGAATTCCGGCGCAAATGGCAACAACTCGTCAATGCGGCTGTTAG
>NZ_FNUX01000020.1 GCF_900108305.1 Nitrosomonas ureae | reverse complement strand
AGAACGACAGACGTGACGGGAGCGATAGAATTGCCTGCGGGAACGGAGATGGTGATGCCTGGGGATAATGTTTCGGTAACGGTAAACTTAATAGCGCCAATTGCGATGGAAGACGGATTACGCTTTGCGATACGTGAAGGCGGAAGAACCGTCGGTGCGGGCGTCGTTGCTAAAATTATTGAGTGATGTGAGGAAGGTAAGGAAAAATAAGTTCAATGTTTGGTGTATTTAAATATCGAATTTATTAACTCAGGAACGAGTATATGCAAAATCAGAAAATTAGAATTCGTCTTAAAGCCTTCGATTATCGTTTGATAGATAAATCGGCTATAGAAATTGTTGAGACAGCAAAGCGGACAGGAGCAGTGGTTAAGGGACCGATTCCATTGCCAACCAAGATTGAGCGTTTTGATGTGTTGCGCTCACCTCATGTAAATAAGACTTCACGTGATCAGTTTGAAATTAGAACACATTTAAGGCTAATGGATATAATAGATCCGACAGATAAGACGGTAGATGCATTAATGAAATTAGATTTACCCGCAGGCGTTGATGTAGAGATAAAGCTATAAATGAGAATACAATACTCATTGTTAATTAATATATTTTTATTTTAAGAAATTAAATAAGAGCGCTCCTAGAAAGAGAGATGAAATGAGTTTAGGATTAATTGGCCGTAAAATTGGTATGATGCGAATTTTTACAGAAAATGGAGATACTTTTCCGGTAACGGTAATTGATGTTGCAAGTAATCGTATAACTCAAATAAAGAAAACTTCTTCTAATGGTTATTGTGCTGCTCAAGTATCGTTTGGTCAGAAAAAGATATCAAGAGTGAATAAACCAACAGCAGGCCACTGCGCTAAAGCTGGTGTGGTGGCAGGAAGTATCGTCAGAGAGTTTAGAGTAAAGGATGATTCTGTTCTTGATCCGCTCCAAAATGGAATGGAAATTAAGAGTGATATATTTAAGGTAGGACAAAAGGTTGATATATCTGGGGTTACGATAGGAAAAGGTTTTTCTGGGGCAATAAAGTTGCACAACTTTTCTTCTAATAGAGCAAGTCACGGTAACTCAAAAGCGCATAAAAAACCTGGATCAATTGGTATGGCACAAGATCCAGGACGTATTTTTCCAGGTAAACGCATGGCGGCACATATGGGAAATGTCAGAAGAACTGTACAGAATCTTGAGATATTAAGAATTGATAATGAAAGAGATTTGCTGTTAATCAAAGGTGCAATTCCAGGATCAAAAGATGGATATGTAATAGTTCGATCAAGTGTAAAAGAAAAGAAATAAATTTATAAAGACAAAATACAAACAAGTAAGGTGAATGGGCAATGGAAATAGAGCTTATTGGTAATAAGGATCAGAAAACAGCAAGCATAACTGTTTCTGATGAGCTTTTTAAGAGAGATTATAACGAATCGCTCGTTCATCAAGTTATCACTTCATATTTATCTAACGCACGTTCTGCAACTCGAGCACAAAAAGGTAGGTCGGAAATTGCTAAGTCAACTCGTAAACCTTGGCGGCAAAAAGGAACAGGTAGAGCTCGTGCCGGTATGGCTTCAAGTCCGATATGGCGTGGAGGTGGAAAAATTTTTCCTAATGGTTCTGGGGAAAATTTTAGAAAAAAATTGAATAAAAAAATGTACCGTGCAGGAATAAGCTCTATATTGTCACAGCTAATTCGCGATAATAGGTTGTTTGTTATTGAATCATTTGGTGTGGATTCGTATAAAACTAAAGCATTGTCTGAGAAATTAGAAGATCTTGGATTGAGTAATGTGATGATTATAACTAATGAGATTGATGATAATCTTTATTTATCATCACGAAACATTCCGAATGTTGCTGTGGTTGAAGTAAACAACATAGATCCGGTCAGTCTTTTAAAATTCAAAAAAACGCTTGTCACAAGTGATGGTTTGAAAAAAATAGAGGAGCTTCTTTCGTGAGTAATCAAAATATCAATCAGGGGCATTTGTTAAAAATTATATTGGCACCTCATATTTCAGAAAAGTCAACCTATCTGGGAGAGAAAAATAATCAAACCATATTTCGCGTGGCGAGGGATGCTACTAAGCTAGAAATTAAGAGGGCCATAGAGTTGTTATGGAAAGAACAAAAAATCGAAGTTGAAAAAGTTCAAACAATTAATGTGAAAGGAAAACAAAAGCGATTTGGACGTTTTGTGGGAAAAAGATCTGATTGGAAAAAAGCTATTATAAGCATTAAAAATGGTCAAGAGCTTAATTTTACAAATTTTGCGAATGTAGAGGCTAAATAATGCAACTTGTAAAATTAAAACCCACATCGCCTGGGCGCAGATCGGTTGTTAAGTTAATAACTAAAGAATTATACAAAGGAAAGCCTCATAAAGCTTTGCTTGAAAAGCAATCTAAAACTGCTGGTCGTAATCATCACGGGCATATTACTACACGGCATCGTGGGGGGGGGCATAAACAGCACTATCGATTAATTGATTTTAAGCGCAATAAAGATGATGTTATTGCTACGATAGAGCGCATTGAATATGATCCTAACAGATCAGCAAATATTGCTTTAGTATGTTATAGCGATGGAGAAAGAAAAT
The DNA here is from genome assembly GCF_900108305.1 of Nitrosomonas ureae. Taxonomy (GTDB): domain Bacteria; phylum Pseudomonadota; class Gammaproteobacteria; order Burkholderiales; family Nitrosomonadaceae; genus Nitrosomonas; species Nitrosomonas ureae_B. The sequence goes on along the minus strand of NZ_FNUX01000020.1, from coordinate 50,703 downwards.
ACATAATTGCGCCAAAAGGTTTGGTAGTAGGAATGAAAATTGGTAGTGGAAAATTAGCACAAATTAAACTTGGTGATGCCTTGCCACTACGCAGTATACCAATAGGGACAATAGTTCATTGTGTCGAGTTGTTGCCTGGAAAAGGAGCTCAATTAGCTAGATCCGCAGGCTCGTTTGTGCAACTACAAGCTAGGGAAGGTAATTATGCGCAAATTAAACTGCGTTCAGGTGAAGTACGTAAAGTTCATATAGATTGTAGAGCTACTATAGGCGAGGTAGGAAATGCAGAGCATAGTTTAAGATCGATAGGCAAGGCTGGTGCAGTAAGATGGCGTGGAATTAGACCGACTGTTCGGGGTGTGGCAATGAATCCTATTGATCACCCTCATGGCGGTGGTGAAGGTAGAACATCGGCAGGGAGACATCCGGTAAGCCCTTGGGGAGTACCAGCAAAGGGATATAGAACTCGTAAAAATAAAAGAACAAATGTGATGATAATTCGTCATCGTTATTCAAAGAAAGGGTAATTAAATGCCGCGCTCAGTAAAAAAAGGACCATTCGTTGATGCTCATTTAGTTGCAAAAATTGAAAAAGCGCGAAATACGAATGACAAACGCCCAATTAAAACGTGGTCGAGGCGATCAACGATATTGCCTGACTTCATTGGATTAACTGTAGCAGTCCATAATGGAAAGCAACACATACCGATATTTGTTACCGAAAATATGGTGGGCCATAAGTTTGGGGAATTTTCATTAACACGTACTTTTAAAGGACATGCTGGTGATAAGAAAATTGTTACTAAGCGTTAGAAAATAAAGATGGAAACAATTGCTAAATTACGTGGTGCCAGAATCTCGGCGCAGAAGTGTCGCCTTGTTGCTGATCAGATAAGAGGTCTAGCAGTAGACAAGGCGTTGAGTATATTAACATTTAGTCCCAAAAAGGGCGCAGAGCTAATACATAAGTTGCTAGAGTCTGCAATAGCTAATGCTGAACACAATGATGGTGCCGATATTGATGAGCTTAAGATTTCGTCAATTATGGTTGATCAAGGCACATCCATGAAGAGAACAAGTGCTCGTGCTAAGGGGCGTGGAAATAAAATTGTAAAACCGACTTGCCATATATCGCTGACTTTAGGTGATGGTAGTGGCTCTACTTATAAAGGCACTAACTGATATGGGTCAAAAAATAAATCCGACTGGCTTTAGATTGTCTGTGCATAAAAATTGGTTATCAAGATGGTATGCGAATAGTAGTAATTTCGCAACCATGCTCAATGAAGATATAAAGGTTCGAGCTTTTCTGGCAAATAGGCTTAAAAATGCATCGGTTGGTAAGATTCTGATAGAGCGACCTTCAAAGAACGCTAGAATTACAATTTTTAGTTCTCGGCCAGGTGTTGTAATTGGTAAGAAAGGTGAAGATATTGAAGTATTGCGTAGTGAACTACAAAAAAGAATGGGTGTTCCCGTACATGTAAATATAGAAGAAATTAGAAAGCCTGAAATTGATGCACAACTAATAGCTGATAATATTGCGCAGCAATTAGAAAAAAGAATAATGTTTCGAAGAGCAATGAAGCGTGCAATGCAAAATGCTATGAGGCTTGGTGCTCAAGGAATAAAAATCATGAGCTCTGGTAGATTGAATGGGATTGAGATTGCACGTACTGAATGGTATAGAGAAGGAAGGGTTCCGCTTCACACATTGAGAGCGGATCTTGATTATGGGACATCAGAAGCCAAAACTACCTATGGAATAATAGGCATAAAAGTATGGATTTTTAAGGGTGAATTACTTGGCAAAGGTGATCAAGTAAATCATTTAATTACAAACCTGAATTCAGAGAATGAAAAAAAGAAACACAATAAACGACCTTCTTTATCATTTGTAGATTCCTCAGATTCAAGGAATGAAAAAAGTAATAGCAAGAATTCAGAATTAGAAGATAGTTCTACTTATATTGAGCATATTGAAAAAGTTGATAAAAAATGAATTGTGGAGAAATAAATGCTTCAACCAGCTAGAACTAAATATAGAAAGCAACAAAAAGGAAGGAATACTGGGATTGCTACGCGTGGAGCTAAAGTTAGCTTTGGGGAATTCGGTCTAAAAGCAATAGAAAGAGGACGATTAACATCGCGTCAAATTGAAGCGGCTCGTAGAGCAATGACAAGACATATTAAAAGGGGAGGAAGAATCTGGATTAGAATTTTCCCTGACAAGCCGATTTCCCAAAAACCGGCTGAAGTTAGAATGGGGAACGGAAAAGGAAATCCAGAATATTACGTAGCTGAAATACAACCTGGAAAAGTGTTGTATGAGATGGATGGAGTTACAGAAGAATTGGCAAAAGAGGCTTTCCGACTAGCTGCAGCTAAGCTTCCAATTAGAACGACATTTACTATGAGACAAATTGGTGGATAGCTATGAAGTCAATTGAACTAAAAGATAAACAATTATCGGAATTAAATGTAGAATTGATTTCTCTGTTGAAGGCGCAATTTGGGCTACGAATGCAATTGGCGACACAGCAATTGTCGAATACTAAGAAATTAAAAATGATAAAAAGAGATATTGCCAGAGTGAAAACATTTATAACCCAGCGACAAAATAATCATGAAGATCGATAAACTAAACCGTACTATGAGTGGAAAAGTTATTAGCGATAAGATGGATAAAACTGTAACTGTTTTAGTGGAACGTAGATTAATGCATCCGCTGTATGGAAAATTTATTACGAGATCTAAGAAATATCATGCTCACGATGAAATTAATCAATATTCAATAGGTGATATTGTCCTATTGGAAGAATGTCGACCTTTGTCTAAAACAAAAAATTGGAAAGTAATAGATAAAGTATAAAAATCTAGATGAATGATCTGTCTTGATAATAGAAAAAATTATGTGATTCAACCTTGGAATTTGAGGATGATAAATAAATACGATGATCATCATTTTAATGATCAGTACATTAGTACAAATGTTAATTATAAATAGCATCTCATGTGTGCCGAGAATAAAATTTACAAAAGTGAATAAAAAATGATCCAAATGCAATCAATATTAAGGGTGGCGGATAATACAGGCGCTCGGTCTCTTATGTGTATAAAAGTACTTGGCGGATCAAAAAGAAAGTATGCAGGAATAGGCGATATTATTAAAGTTAGCGTTAAAGATGCGGCACCTAGAGGAAAAGTGAAAAAAGGTGAAGTATATAATGCATTAGTAGTTAGAACAGCAAAAGGTGTAAGACGTAATGATGGTTCTTTATTAAAATTTGATGATAATGCTGCTGTATTGCTTAATAATAAATTTGAACCAATAGGAACACGCATATTTGGTCCAGTGACTCGCGAGTTGCGGAGTGTGCATTTTATGAAAATCGTATCTCTAGCTCCAGAAGTATTGTAGGGACAGAAGGGGATTAGCATGCAGAAATTAAGAAAAGGTGATGATGTAATAATTATTGCCGGTAAAGATAAAGGAAAAAGAGGAACCATCCTTCGTGTTGAGAAGGGCGATTATTTAATTGTTCAAGGGATAAATATAGTTAAGAAACATCAAAAACCTAATCCAGCTAATGGTAGTTCGGGTGGTATAATAGCCAAAGAGATGCCAATACATGTTTCTAATGTTGCAATCTATAATTTTAATTCAAAGAAACCTGATAGAGTGGGATTTAAATTTGACTTAGATAATAATAAGGTGCGTATATTTAAATCTAGTGGTGATTTGATTGAATCGTAAAGAGGAAATAGGTTAAATGGCTCGCTTACAAGAATATTATAGAAATGCGGTTGTGAAAAAATTAATGGAACAATTCAAGTACAATTCTGTTATGCAGGTTCCTTGCATAACTAAAGTTACGTTAAATATTGGACTTGGTGAGGCAACTGTCGACAAAAAAATAATCGAGAATGCATTGTTTGATCTAAAAAAGATATCTGGCCAACAACCGGTGATTACTAAGGCTAAGAAATCCATTGCGACATTTAAAGTGAGGAAGGATTATCCAATAGGATGCATGGTTACGCTGCGACGGGTTAGAATGTACGAATTTCTTGATCGATTAATAACGATTGCAATACCCAGAATAAGAGATTTTAGAGGAATTTCGAGTAAATCCTTCGATGGTAGAGGTAATTATAATATGGGTGTGAAAGAACAAATTATATTTCCTGAGATAGATTATGATAAAATTGACTGTTTGAGGGGCATGAATATATCAATCACAACTACAGCCAAGAGCGATGCGGAAGCGAAGGCGTTATTGGCTGCTTTTAATTTTCCTTTTAAAAACTGAGATTAGAATGGCAAAGATTGCTGTTATCAACAGAAATATCAAAAGATATAAAATTGTGCAAAAATATAATGAGCGAAGGGTAAATTTAAAGAAAAAAATAAATGATTCTACGCTCAGTGATGCTGAGCGCTATGAATCTTCTCTGGCATTACAAAAACTACCGAGAGACTCTAGTCCTGTTCGATTAAGGAATAGGTGTACGTTAACTGGAAGGTCGCGAGGGGTGTACTCAAAATTTGGCTTAGGAAGAGGTAAGCTAAGAGATATTGCAATGAGCGGCAAAATACCAGGAATAACAAAAGCGAGTTGGTGATATAGCTATATTTTAGTTAATCAAAGTTTGTTCATCAGGTTTTATCAATATAACTAATCGGTGGGTAGATACCATTATGAGTATGAGTGATCCAATTGCTGATATGCTAACGCGTATCCGTAATGCACAGTTGGCTAAAAAGGAATCTGTAATAATGCCAAATTCTCGTATCAAGAAAGCAATAGCCACTGTTCTAAAAGATGAGGGGTATATTGAAAATTTTAATATCGTTGAAGGAGGTATTAAAATTAATTTAGAAATTAAATTAAAATATCATTCTGGCGACAGTGTGATTGAAAAGATATCGCGTGTCAGTAAACCTGGTCTGAGAATATATAAATCTAGTAAAAACCTACCAAATGTTATGAATGGCCTAGGTATCGCGATTGTCTCAACCTCTAAAGGTGTAATGACGCAAAGAAAAGCGCAAGTGCTTGGAGTTGGAGGGGAGTTGTTATGCTATGTTGTTTAAAGGATATTTAAATGTCTCGTGTAAGTAAAAATCCTGTGACTATTCCATCCAGCGTGGAGATAAGCTCTTCTGACTTCAATCTAACTGTTAAAGGTCCTTTAGGTGTTCTACATCAAAAATTAACTAATGATGTTATGCTGGAGGTGACTGGTAATGAGATTAGAGTTAAATGCACATCAGAATCTAAACAGTCTAATGCTATGTCGGGGACTACGAGAGCTCTGATAGCGAATATGGTTCATGGTGTTACCGTTGGATTTGAAAAGAAATTGCAATTGATTGGGGTTGGTTATCGAGCACAAGCAGCTCAAGATAAAATTAATCTGGCGCTAGGCTTTTCGCATTCGATAGATTATGTAATACCTGAAGGAATAAAAATTGAAACTCCAACGCAAACTGAAATACATATTAAGGGAATAAATAAACAAATGGTTGGGCAAGTAGCTGCAGATTTACGATCGTATAGAAAACCAGAGCCGTATAAAGGGAAGGGTATTCGTTACTCAAATGAGAGTATCATTCTTAAAGAAACGAAGAAGAAATAAGTGAAATGATATGGAAAATTTGAAAGATAAACGTCTAAAGCGATCAAAAAAAACCCGACTTAAAATTGCAGAAATTGGAGCTATAAGATTGTCAGTGCATCGAACTAATTTGCATATTTATGCACAATTAATCGATGATAAGCATCATAGAACTATTGCGTGTGCTTCTACTCTGGAGCCTGAGGTTAGAAGGGAGATATCGTCTGGTAACACGGTATCAGCGGCAACTCTTATTGGAAAAAGAATCGCGGAAAAAGGAAAGGAATGTGGAATAACAGATATCGCTTTTGATAGAGCAGGATATAAATTTCATGGAAGAGTTAAAGCGTTAGCAGAGGCAGCACGTCAAAATGGATTAAGATTCTAATGAAGGATTAGTGATGGTTAAAGCTGGAAAGGCAAATGGAAAATTCGTAGGAAGTGAGGAAGGTGGCGATGATTTGCGCGAGAAAATGGTCGCTATCAATAGAGTTACTAAAGTTGTTAAGGGTGGGCGCATATTAGGTTTTGCGGCGCTTACAGTTGTTGGTGATGGTGATGGTAGTGTCGGCATGGGTAAGGGAAAATCCCGTGAAGTACCGGTTGCTGTTCAAAAAGCAATGGATGAAGCTCGTAGAAAAATGATAAAGGTTAAACTAAGGAATGGCACTATATATCATCCAATCATAGCTTCTCACGGGGCTGCAAAGGTATACATGCAACCTGCTCCAGAGGGAACAGGGATTATTGCGGGAGGTCCTATGCGAGCAATTTTCGAGGTTGTAGGCATGACGGATATTCTTGCTAAATGCATTGGTTCTACAAATCCATATAATGTGGTGCGAGCAACACTCAAAGGGCTGAATATGATGAATACACCAGCAAGCATAGCGGCTAAACGCGGAAAGTCAGTTAAAGAAATTTTGGGATGAAGCAATGACTAAAGATATGACTCCAGACACAATAAAAATATTTTTATTTAAGAGTTTGATTGGCGTAAAAAAATCTCATAGAGCGACCATCAGAGGGTTAGGATTAAAAAAAATCAATAGTTGTTCAACGCTTGTTAAAACCCCGGAAATTCTTGGGATGATAAATAAAGTTAGATATTTAATAAAATTTTACTAATATGTTCCTAAATAAAATTAAACCTTGTATAGGTTCTGTTAAAAATAAAGTACGAGTGGGTCGAGGGATGGGATCAGGTTTGGGAAAAACTTGTGGTCGTGGTCATAAAGGACAAAAATCACGCTCTGGTGGATTTCATAAGGTAGGATTTGAAGGAGGGCAGATGCCAATACAAAGACGTTTGCCTAAAAGAGGTTTTTCCGTTCTAAAAAGAGTCGATTATCATTGTTTGAGATTGAGAGATATAAAATTAATTCCTGAAGAAGTGATTAGCATTGATTTATTAAAAAAATTTAGCATTATTCCAGACAAAGTGAGAGAAGTTAAAATTTACGGTGCAGATCAGATTGATAAAGCAATTTCATTACAAGGAATTCATGTTAGTAAAGGAGCAAAAGTAATGATAGAAGTTTCGGGTGGCAAAATATTATAGAAGCATAAGGAATAAAAGTGGCTATAAAAGGTACATCGAATAAGCCTGTCGATAAATTTTCTGATTTAAAGCGACGTTTATGGTTTTTGTTATTAGCATTAATTGTATATAGAATTGGTGCGCACGTTCCGGTACCTGGTATTGACTCAATTGTATTAAAGGACTTGTTTGAGTCGCAGGAAAGTGGTGTTTTGGGAATGTTTAATATGTTTTCAGGAGGGGCACTTTCGCGTTTTTCTATATTTGCATTGGGTATAATGCCCTACATTTCAGCCTCAATTATTATGCAACTTGGAACAGTTGCTGTGCCTTATTTAGAGGCGCTAAAAAAAGAAGGCGAGAATGGTAGAAGAAAAATCACACAATATACAAGGTATGGTACGCTTGTTCTAGCGCTAGTACAGAGCTATGGGATATCAATTGCGCTTCAATCACAAAACGGGTTAGTAATTGATCCGGGCGGGATGTTTACTCTAACTACCGTGATTACGTTAGTGACGGGAACAATCTTTTTAATGTGGTTGGGTGAGCAAATTACTGAACGTGGTATTGGTAATGGAATTTCTTTAATAATTTTTGCGGGGATAGCAGCAGGTCTGCCAAGTGCGATAGGAGGTACCTTAGATTTAGTTAGCACCGGCTCAATGCATTTCATCATTGCGTTGGGGATTTTTATAGCTGCTGCTTTAGTTACATGGTTTGTTGTATTTGTAGAAAAAGGACAGAGGCGTATCTTGGTAAATTACGCTAAACGTCAGATTGGTCAAAAAATATATGGCGGCCAAAGCTCTCATTTACCTTTAAAAATAAATATGGCCGGAGTGATACCGCCCATATTTGCATCAAGCATTATTTTATTTCCGGCAACCTTGGCCGGATGGTTTGCAAATAATGAGTCAATGATAATATTGAAGGATATAAGTGCTGCATTAGCTCCTGGACAGCCGATTTATGTAATGTTATACGCTATGATGATTGTTTTCTTTTGTTTTTTTTATACAGCACTTGTTTTTAATCCAAAGGAAACTGCAGATAATCTTAAAAAAAGTGGAGCGTTTATACCTGGCATTAGGCCTGGAGAACAGACTACACGATATATTGAGAAAATAATGCTTCGCTTAACTTTGGCTGGATCGATATATGTAACACTCGTATGTTTGTTACCAGAATTTTTGATTCTGAAATGGAATGTGCCATTTTATTTTGGCGGCACATCGCTTCTAATTATAGTGATTGTTACGATGGATTTTATGTCTCAGGTACAATCGCATGTGATGTCTTCGCAGTATGATAGTCTATTAAAGAAAACTAATCTTAAAACCAATAGCGGTAAACTAAATGTTAAATAGCGGGATATAATAATATTTGATGGCTAAAGAAGAAACGATACAAATGCAAGGTGAGATACTTGAAACTCTTCCTAATGCGACATTTAGGGTAAAACTAGAAAACGGCCATATCGTTCTTGGTCATATTTCGGGCAAGATGCGGATGCATTATATAAGGATTTTACCTGGCGACAAAGTAACAGTCGATTTAACTCCGTATGATCTTACTAGAGCTAGAATTACATTTAGAGCTAAATAATAATTTTAAAAAAAACCTTTGTGGAATGAATACTATGAAAGTAAATGCGTCTGTAAAAAAATTTTGTAGAAAATGTAAAATCATACGTCGAAATAGAATACTTCGAGTAATATGTGAGGATCGAAGACATAAGCAGAGACAAGGATAATTATTCGTTATCTATCTATTTTTATACACAAGAAACAAGGAAATTGAATGGCGCGTATTGCTGGTGTAAATATTCCCAATCATAAGCATATTGGTATAGCATTGACTTCTATATATGGAATTGGTCGAACAAGCTCAATAGGTATATGTAATGCTATAGGTGTCGATATTGATATAAAGCTTAAAGATTTATCTGAAGATCAGATAGAATTGATACGCGATCAAGTTTCGAAGTTAACGATTGAAGGGGATCTGCGTCGAGAGATCTCAATGAATATAAAAAGGCTTATGGATCTGGGATGTTATCGTGGCTTGCGTCATCGACGTGGTCTCCCTGTCCGAGGTCAACGAACACGTACAAATGCTAGAACGCGAAAAGGACCTCGTAAAGCAATACGTGCTAGATAATATGATTGTTTATGTAGTTGCAAATAGGGAATCAAATGGTTAAAACAGCTTCTAGAGTACGAAAAAAAATAAAAAAGAATGTATCGGAGGGAATAGCTCATATACATGCTTCGTTTAACAATACAATTGTTACAATTACTGATAGGCAAGGTAATGCTTTATCGTGGGCTACTTCTGGGGGTGCTGGATTTAAGGGATCTCGTAAAAGTACGCCTTTCGCAGCACAAATTGCGGCGGAGAATGCAAGTAAAATTGCAATCGATTGTGGTGTAAAAAATTTAGAAGTCAGAGTTAAAGGCCCTGGGCCAGGAAGAGATTCAGCTGTAAGGGCATTGAATTCTGCTGGCTTTAAAATAACTAGTATTTCGGATGTAACACCAATACCGCATAATGGATGTCGCCCTCCAAAAAAACGGAGAATTTGAGGAGATTAAACTTTGGCAAAGAATCTTGAACCAAAATGTAAACAATGTAGACGGGAAGGCGAAAAACTTTTTTTAAAAGGTGAAAAATGCTTTACTGATAAATGTGCAATAGAAAGGAGAAATTATCCACCGGGACAACACGGTCAGAAGAAAGGAAGAATATCAGATTATGGCGGTCAGTTACGGGAAAAGCAGAAAATAAGAAGAATATATGGGATTTTAGAAAAACAATTCCGAAATATTTATAAAATTGCAGATAAACAGCGTGGTATAACTGGCGATAACCTTCTTCAATTGCTTGAGAGTCGCTTGGATAACGTTTCTTTTCATATGGGATTTGGAGCATCTAGATCTGAAGCTAGGCAGATTGTTAGGCATAATTGTATTTTAGTAAATGGTAGTCGTGTCAATATTCCTTCATATAGAGTGAAAGCTGGAGATACTGTTGAAGTTGCAGAAAAGGCAAAAGAGCAATTGAGAATCAAGAATGCACTTGAAATAGCGAATAACCGTAATTTTCCAACATGGATCGAAGTTGATATTAAAGCAATGAAAGGAATTTTTAAGACAAAACCTGAGCGATCTGATTTACCTGCGACGATTAATGAATCTTTGGTTGTCGAATTGTATTCTAAGTAATCAATAATATTATTGATTTTCTTTATTTTAAGGCACATTTATTACTATGCACGGTACAGATTTGCTAACGCCAAGAATTATTGATGTTCAAAATATATCACCCCTTCATGCAAAAGTTGTCATGGAGCCCTTTGAGCGAGGTTATGGGCATACATTAGGAAATGCTCTGCGCCGGATATTATTGTCTTCTATGACAGGATATGCCCCAACAGAAATTAAAATCGCTGGCGTATTACATGAATATTCAGCACTTGATGGTGTGCAAGAAGATGTTGTTGACATACTAATGAATATAAAGGGCATTGTCTTAAAATTACATAATAATGATGAAGTAATACTTTCATTAAAGAAATCCGGTAAAGGTATTGTTACCGCTGCAGATATTGAACTTAGTCATGATGTAGAGATAATTAATCCAGAACATGTGATTGCACATCTGACATCAGAGGGAAAAATTGATGTACAGCTTAAGATAGAAAAAGGAATAGGTTATGCTCCTGTTAATATTAGAAAAAGCGGTATTAATGAAAAAAATAGCATAGGAACTATATTACTAGATGCCTCTTTTAGTCCAATTAAGCGTGTAAGTTATTCGGTTGAGAGTGCTCGTGTAGAACAACGAACTGATTTAGACAAACTGATTGTTGATATTGAAACAAATGGTGCAGTTGAACCTGAGGAAGCAATACGCTTTGCTGCTCGTGTTTTGGTTCAACAATTATCTGTTTTTGCTGATCTTGAAAGTACTCCTATACCAAAAGAAAAACCACAAGCTCCGCAGATCGATCCCATACTACTCCGACCAGTTGATGATTTAGAGCTAACAGTAAGATCAGCTAATTGCTTGAAGGTGGAAAATATATACTATATAGGGGATTTAATTCAGAGAACTGAAGCTGAATTGCTAAGAACGCCGAACTTAGGAAGAAAATCATTGAATGAAATTAAAGAAGTTTTAGCATCAAGAGAACTTACATTAGGAATGAAATTAGATAATTGGCCACCAGCTAATCTTGATAGTGTTTCAAAGGAAAATAATCATGCGGCACAATAATGCCTTGAGAAAATTGAATCGAACGAGTAGTCATAGAAAAGCTATGTTTCAGAATATGAGTAATTCGTTGTTACGTCATGAGATCATTAAAACAACGCTACCAAAGGCTAAAGAACTAAGAAGATATGTTGAGCCTATGATTACTTTAGGAAAAGAGCCTTCACTTGCAAATAGAAGATTAGCTTTTAATAGACTTCGTGACCGCGTAAGTGTGACAAAATTATTTTCTGAATTGGGACCTCGTTATGTTGCTCGCCCTGGAGGATATATTAGAATTCTTAAGTATGGTTACAGGAAGGGAGATAATGCTCCAATGGCTTTGGTAGAGTTGGTTGATAGGCCGATATATGAATCTAAATCAACTAATACTGATGGTAGTTAATTAATAAACTAATATTAGTATAATTGTAAAAATATATTGAATAGCCTAGGCCCTAGAAGTTTCATACATGCATGTATGCGAATTTAAGAGCGCTGCATTTGTTAGTCTTATTGAATGATGGGTTGTATCATTCAGCGAATTCTTTAGCAAAACATTTTAGATGTTCGTTAGCTTCGATATATTTCTTAGTGATCCAATTACAAAAATATAATGTTGATATAGTAAATATTAATGGATATGGAATTCGATTAAATACGCCAATATCATGGTTAGATATTGAGCTAATTACTCGATATACATCGATTGAGCCAGAAAGATTCGATTTAAAATTGTTCGATATTGTCGATTCAACCAATAATTACCTTCTTAGTCAATTAAAAAGAAATACATTAATTAAAGATTCAACTCCGGTTGCTGTTGCAGAATTTCAAACTAGTGGAAGAGGACGAGAAGGACGTATTTGGCAATGTGGTTTTGGTAACGGGCTAATGTTCTCAATATGCTGGAGCTTTGAAAAAGGAGTATCTAATCTATCTGGTTTAAGCTTAGTCGTTGGTATTGCAATTTTAAGAATTTTAAGATCTTATTCTATTCAAAATATCAACATAAAATGGCCAAATGATATTCTATGCGATAACCATAAATTAGCTGGTATTCTAACAGAAATTCGCGGCGAGGTACGCGGACCATCATACGCGGTAATAGGCATCGGTATAAATTTTAATCTTTCTGAATCAATTATACCTTTAATTGATCAGAAAGTTACTGATTTATCAAATGTAACTGGTAATTTAATAGATCGAAACCTAGTATTGGGAAAGCTATTATCAGAGCTATATAATGTTCTTGATGATTTTGCATACCATGGTTTTTCTTATTTTAAGAAAGAATGGGTTAGTTATCATTCTTACGAAGGATGTGAAGTTGATTTGATCTTTCCAAATGGCTTGGCAATAGCAGGTATAGTCGACGGAGTAACTGATGATGGTGCCATATGCTTGTTAACACTTGAAGGAAAGAAATCGTTTAATGTAGGTAACATTTCGATTCGATCTAGGATTCACTGAGAATTCATGTCCTCTATACTTGCTATCGATTCTGGAAATTCGAATATAAAATGGGGATTGTATAGTGGTGATCAGTGGTTAAAACAGGGTAATGTCTTTTACAAGGATGTTTCTAATTTAGAGAGCGAATTCATTAAATTCCCTCGACCGACCTTTATTATTATTTCTCATGTTGCTCGCGATGAAACTAAAAATCAAATAAGTAAGTTAGTTTCTCTCTGGCCCGCGAAACCACAATGGTTATGCGCTAATAGGTTTAGATGTAGTGTGATTAACGGTTATACTAACCCGGAGCAATTAGGAAGTGATCGTTGGGCAGCTTTAATTGCTGCTTGGAAAATTGAGAGGCAACCTTGCTTAGTTATTAACATGGGAACAGCAGTGACAATTGATGTTCTTTCGGAATCTGGTAAATTTCTTGGTGGAGTAATACTGCCTGGATTTGATTTAATGACTAAAAGCCTTCTGGCAGGTACTCAACTTACTACTATTGAATCGGGTAGCTATGAAGATTTTCCTGTCAATACTGGAAATGCGATACGAAGCGGTACGCTGCATTGCATACTAGGCGCTATTGATAGGATGTACAACATTTTGTTATCAAATGCAAATATAGCTTCTGCCAATTGCATCATAAGTGGCGGGAATGCTTCATTATTAATTCCTTTTTTTAAGCTTCCAATCAAGGTTATTAATAATTTAGTGTTAGAAGGCTTGATAATAGTCGCTAATGACATACTAAAAAATTCAGAATCTAGTTTCTTGCTATAAATACGCCTCATTTATTGAATGCGACTTTTTATACTTCTGCACATGAGGAACGGGATTTACCAAAGCATTCCGGCATTGAAATTGCATTTTCTGGGCGATCAAATGCTGGAAAATCAAGTGCCATCAATACACTAACAAATAGAAATCGCTTGGCATTTGTTAGTAAGACTCCAGGACGCACACAACTAATTAATTTTTTTCAATTAGCATCAAATCAATTTCTTGTTGACTTACCCGGGTATGGTTATGCTAGGGTTCCAGAGCATATACGGCAACACTGGAAAAATTTATTAAGTAACTACTTGCGAACTCGTAATTCGCTTAAGGGATTGATATTAGTAATGGATATCCGCCATCCTCTGAAACCTCAGGATATTCAAATGCTTGACTGGTTTTCATCGACAGGAAAAGTAATTCATATTTTATTAACCAAAGCTGACAAATTAAGTAAACAGCAGGCAAATATCACTTTACAGAAAGTAGCTCTTTTTATAAAGGAATTCTATCCGCAATGTAGTGTGCAGTTATTCTCAAGTATGACGAATATCGGTGTTGAAGATGCGATGGCGGTTATAACTGAATGGCTGCGTGTATAATTAGTAGCTATATGATAATTAAATACAACTATCAGAATCTATATAAAAAACCCCGGTTAAAGGGGAGTAAAACCGGGGGAACCGCCTTAATATCACTTTCCCTGTCTCAGGGAGGAAAGACAGGTGGACGATCAAGATTGTCCACTTGTGAGACACGCAATCTTCGAGTCAGTTCCCAGATGATTTTTTAATTTCTCTCATTTGTTATTATGTTTTCCTATAGTCATTTTCCTCAAAGAAGAATGCGTCGAATGCGGCACGATAAGTTTTCTCGTAATTTGATGCGAGAAACTCATCTTCTACCAGATGATTTTATTTATCCGGTTTTTGTTTTAGATGGAAAAAATCGTAGTGAGAATATCGAATCAATGCCTGGTGTGGTGAGGCAGAGTGTCGATATTTTAATGGTTCAGGCAGAGAGATGCGTGCGCCTTGGTATTCCAGCCCTTGCTATTTTTCCAGTTATAGATATCGAACAGAAGAATCTTACTGCAAGCGAGGCATATAATCCTGACGGACTCGTGCCGCGAACAATAAGACAACTAAAGACAAGCTTTCCTGAGTTGGGAGTAATTACCGATATTGCTTTGGATCCATATACAATTCATGGTCAAGATGGCTTGATCGATCAATCTGGCTATGTGATGAATGATGAAACAGTACAGATTCTTTGCCAGCAAGCATTGATTCACGCCCAGGCAGGCGCAGACATTGTGGCACCTTCGGATATGATGGATGGACGTATTTCTGCGATTAGAAATAGCTTAGATAATCATAAATTCATCCATACACGTATTCTAGCCTATTCTGCTAAGTACGCCTCGAGTTTTTATGGTCCATTTCGTGACGCTGTGGGGTCCTCTAAGAATCTAGGTGCTGGTAACAAATATACTTATCAAATGGATCCTGCGAATTCCGATGAAGCATTATGGGAAGTTGGATTAGATTTGGATGAGGGGGCTGATATGGTAATGATTAAGCCGGGTATGCCTTATTTAGATATCATTCGCCGTGTGAAAGATCAGTTCGGCGCACCTACATTTGTTTATCAAGTTAGTGGTGAGTATGCAATGCTCAAAGCCTCTGTGATCAATGGGTGGTTAAATGAAGAATCTTGTGTATTGGAGTCATTGCTTGCTTTTAAGCGCGCGGGTGCGGACGGGATTCTAACTTATTATGCTGTCGAAGCGGCTGAATGGCTTAAAAATAACTTAAATACATAAAATTAGGATATGTTCCAATTCTTAGAATAATTGATCTTTGACATCTCTCGTTACTTTGGGTGCAAACTCAATAGAGTTGTTCATTATGGGAGGAAGCAATTCATTAAAGAAGTATTCTGTAATGTCTCCATACTCATCTCTAAGTCCTGTTGCTGAATTTATTTTCGCTGCTTTAACTCCACTAGGTGGCGGGTATCCAGCTATTGGAATGCCTTTTAAAACTGGATCCATGTAATCCATCCAGAGAGGTAATGCGACACGTCCGCCAGTTTCATTGCTGCCTAACGATTTGGGTTCGTCATATCCTATCCATGCAATAGTAACTAAATCTTTCTGGAAACCGCAAAACCAAGCATCTATAAAATTACTGGTAGTGCCCGTTTTCCCTGCGAGATCACTGCGTCCCAGCTGTTTAGCTTTAACAGCTGTGCCGCGGTTAATCACGTCTTGCATCATACTTGTCATAATAAATGCATTACGTGGATCAATGACCCGTTTGGCGCCACTTGATACTGATATGGGGTGAAACTGTTCAATGACGTTACCTCTTTCATCTTCAATACTTTTTATAAAATATGGAGCGATACGGAATCCGCCATTCGCAAATACCGCATAGCCCACAGCCATCTGCATTGGTGTGACTGAACCTGCTCCAAGTGCCATTGGTAAATAAGGAGGGTGGCGTCCCGCATCAAAACCAAATCGGGTTATATAGTCTTGTGCGTAGCGTATGCCAATAGCTTGTAGTATTCGAATGGATGCAAGATTTTTTGATTTGGTCAAGGCGGTGCGCATACGTATTGGTCCTTCAAATTTACCATCGAAATTTTTCGGCTCCCATAGCTGGCTTCCTGTCTGAGTTGCGCTGAACGAGAGCGGTGCATCGTTGATGATCGTCGCCGGAGTGAAGCCTTTTTCCAAAGCCGCGGAGTAAATAAAAGGCTTGAAGCTGGATCCAGGCTGTCGCCATGCTTGAGTGACGTGATTAAATTGATTCTTGTAAAAATCAAAACCACCGACCAAAGCACGTATTGCACCATCGTTGGAATCAATTGAAACCAGTGCTGACTCAACTCCAGGCAATTGAACAATACGCCATACATTGTCTGGATTTTTCTGAATACGGATCAGTGCACCAGGAATGATATATTTTTTCCCAGGTTCTTTTTTCTCAGTAAGGGATTTTTGTGCAAATTTAAGCCCATCACCAGTGATTTCGATGATTTCTCCTCCTCTACGATAGACCTGTACTTTATTTGGTCTTGCAGCCAATACAACCGCTGCATAAATATCGTCACTGTCGTTAACTTCATCTAACGCATCATTCAGTGTTTTTTCTTGGTTTGTTCCATTTTTCAGTAAATCAATAAATCCTTCAGGACCTCGATAACCCCAACGCCGGTCGTATTCGATTACATTTTTTCGTAGAGCCTGATAAGCAGATTCTTGATCAAGTTGGCGAATTGTCGTGTAGACCTTTATGCCTTTATTATACGCGTCTTCCTGGTAGCGATCATAGATTACTTGGCGAACCATCTCGGCAACATATTCTGCCGGAATTGCGGAGATTGTTGAGCGTTTTTTTACTGGAACAGATCGTTTTTCTAATTCGCTTAGTTCTTTGCTAGAAATGTAGTTAAGTTTATATAATCTTCCTAAGACGTAAAGTTGCCGACTTTTAGCTCGCTTAGGATTGCTGATAGGATTATAACTGGAGGGTGCTTTGGGAAGACCTGCCAGCATGGCGGCCTCTGCAATATTAATTTCCTGTAAAGATTTTCCAAAGTATGTTTGCGCTGCGGCTGCAAAGCCATAACTACGCTGCCCAAGATAGATTTGGTTGATGTAGAGCTCCAAAATTTTATCTTTAGTAAGATTATGCTCAATCTTAAAAGCCAATAGTGTTTCACTAAGCTTTCTGGTAAAGGTTTTTTCTCGTGTCAGAAAAAAATTTCGTGCCACTTGCATTGTTATTGTACTGGCACCTTGCCGTACACTTCCTGCAGAAAAATTTGAATAGGCCGCTCGTAGAACGCCAAGATAGTCGACACCACCGTGTTCATAAAAACGATCATCCTCTGCTGCCAGAATTGATTGTTTTAAATTTTCTGGAACTTGAGAAATAGTCACAACATTTCTACGCTCTGCACCAAATTCTCCGATTAATAGACCTTCATCACTGTATATCCGTAAGGGAATTTTAGGGCGGTAATCCGTTAATGTTTCCAATGATGGTAAGTTTGAATAGATAACCGATGCGGCAAAACCTGCTAATAGGATTCCAATCAAGCCTAGTGCTGAGAATGCAAGGAAAAAATAATATAACCAACGAGCTAACATGAAAATAGATAGAGGCTTATCATATAATGGTATTGTCGAGTTACCCAGTGAAAGGGGGGGTATATCCAGCGCTTTTCTTTGAATAGGATTTTACAGATTCTGTCAGAATCAATGCCAGTTTTTTCAATCTGGTGAATGGTTTCATGGAATTTATGCGGACAGTAAGGATTTTACATATTCTAGCTCTGATAGGGCAACTTTTAATTTGCGAGTATCGCCGCTAATCAAACAATGTTCAAGGAAAATTTTGCTATTGATCTGGGCTTCTTAAAAATGAAGTCGCCTCCATTGATTGGTGTGGACATCAGCTCCTCATCGATAAAAATGGTTGAATTATCACAAACTGGCAAGGGAAGCCAAACCTATCGGATAGATCGTTATGTTATAGAGTCTTTGCCGGTAGATGCAATGCTGGATGGTGGAATTGCCAATATGGAAGCAGTGAGTGAATGCTTACTACGTGGTTGGAAGCGTATGGGAACTCGCTATAAAAATGTAGCGCTGGCGTTGCCTGCAACAGATGTGATTACAAAAAAAATAATTGTCCCCGCAGGGCAGCGGGAGGATGATTTAATTTTTCAAGTGGAAAATGAGGCCAGTCAATATATTCCATTTCCATTGGATGAGGTTGATCTGGATTTTCAAATCACTCGATCAATTTCCAATAATTCAGAGGAAGTTGAAGTTCTAATTGCGGCATCACGTAAAGAAAAAGTCGAAGATCGTGTGGCAGCAGCGCTATCTGCCGGTTTGAAGACTACGGTCATGGACGTGGAACCTTATGCGGCGCAAGCAGCGTTTGAGTTAACGCTGAATCAATTGCCAGGGGGAGGGAAAGACCAGATAATGGCATTAGTTGATATCGGTGCAACGGTTATGAAAGTTAATGTACTGCTCAATGGTGAGTCGATATATTCCCGGGATCAATCCTTTGGCGGCAATCAACTAACACAAGAAATACATAATCAATTTAACCTCTCGCTGGAAGAATCTGAAGCAGCCAAGCGTAGCGGAGAGTTACCTAAAAACTACCAGGCAGATGTTTTGCAACCATTCTGCGAGACATTGGCCATCGAAGTGATGCGCGCCATTCAGTTTTTTTATACCTCCACGCAATATACTGAAGTGAACCATATTTTTATAGCGGGTGGAAGTGCAGTCATTCCCGGATTGGATGCGGTTATTGCAGCACGTACGCAAGTCAGCACTCTGATTCTGAATCCTTTTGCAACTATGGAATTGTCGAGTCGTATTATCCCGCGGCAATTGAACCTCGATGCACCTTCGCTTTTGATTGCTTGCGGTCTGGCTTTAAGAAATTTTGATCCATCATGATCCGCATTAACTTACTTCCTCATCGTGAACTTAAACGTAAAGCACGGCAACAGCAAATCGCAGTGCTGGCCGGATTGGCCGGGTTTTTAGGTTTGCTTGTGGTTTGGGGTGTTCATGACATGATTGCTGAAAAGATAGAATTTCAGAATAGCCGTAATCAATACTTAAATGAGCAGATTGCGATTTTGGATAAAGAGATTGCAGATATCCGAGAAATTAAGAATCAGACACAAGAGCTGCTAACACGTAAACAAATCGTGGAGACCTTGCAAAACAGTCGATCCGAGGTTGTTCATTTACTGGATCAATTGGTACGGCTGCTTCCCGATGGCGTATATCTGCAAAGTATCAAACAAGAGGGGCATAACATTACTTTAGTTGGGTACGCGCAATCCAATGCATGGGTATCGACGCTGATGCGCAATCTTGAGTCTTCACCATGGCTTGAGTCGCCGTTATTGATAGAAATCAAAGCAATGACGATAAATAATGTGCGTCAAAATGAATTCAATATGAAAATAAAACTCAAGCAAGCATCAGTCAATGATGTGCAAAATTCTTCTTTTAATGCCGCCGGATAGAATACATACAAACTGAGATGAATAATTTACTCATGGAATTGCGTCAGCTAGATATCAATCAAGCTGGAAATTGGCCGGCGGCATTTAAGATTGCCGCATTGGTAATATTATTTGTTGCGATCATTGTGGCAGGGCATTTTCTAGTTTGGCAAGATCAGATCGAAATGCTGGGAAATATACATGCTGAAGAAGAAACGCTAAAAAACACTTATCTGGTTAAGAAAAGTAGTGCTGTTAATCTATCTGCTTTGCGTTTGCAGTTGAAAGAAATTGAGCAATCTCTTAGTGCGTTGTTAAAACAGCTTCCTGATAAATCGGAAATGGAGGCGCTATTGGTGGATATAAATCAAGCCGGCTTAGGCCGTGGCTTACAGTTTGAATTATTTAAACCCGATGCGCAGGAAACGATTCATGCATTTTATGCCGAGTTGCCAGTGTCAATCCGGGTGACCGGCAGTTATCATGATATTGGCGCATTTGCCAGTGATGTTGCGCAATTGTCACGGATTGTCACGTTAAATGACGTCAGCATTTTACCTGCGAATGACGGAAAACTGATATTGGATGCGGTTGCAAAGACATTTCGTTATCTGGACGAAGAAGAAATATTAAAGCAGGTGGGAAGTAAATAAATTATGATTAGAAACATATATCTGCTAGTATTATCTATAATTTGGTTGAGCATTATAACTGGGTGCAGTCAGAATGATTACAGCGATCTGAAAGCGTTTATACATACCTCGGGGGAGGGCTTGCAAGGTAAGATCGATCCATTGCCTGAAGTTATTCCATATAAATCTTTTACTTATCTGGCATTTGAGATACCCAGCCCTTTTATGCCGCGCAAAAATAATCAAGTACAGGCGCTCACGAGTGAAATTCAACCTGATTTGAATCGACGCAAGGAATTTCTGGAATCCTATCCGCTGGAGAATTTATCCATGGTTGGCTCATTACAACAAAAAGATATGATTTTTGCTGTAATAAAATCACCGGATGGAGCGCTATACCGTGTAAAGGTTGGTAATTATTTAGGTTCGAATTTCGGAAAAATTAACTATATTTCGGAGTCGGAAATTAAGCTATCAGAAATCGTACAAGACGAGGTGAATGAATGGATTGAAAGGACAAGTGTACTTACGCTGAAGAATTAGCAACGTAACAACCATTAAGCTAACAATAGCTATGAAAGGGTATGGCCTTAATATGGTATTTGCTGCAATATTAATTTGTTTCTCAGTGGTAATTTTTTCTCCGCAAACGGTAATAGCAGAGGCACTTCATAATAGTATCCGTTCAATCGATATCTCTACTTTCCAAAATAGTGAGGTAATTGCAAAGATTACTCTCGATCATCCGCTCCAAGCACTTCCGACAGGAGTGGTACTGGACAATCCAAATCGTATTTATTTTGATTTTTATCAGATTTCCAATGGGTTAGGAAAGAATGAACAGGAGGCTGCCGAAGGAGATTTGCGCAGCGTAAACGTCGTTCAGGTAGGTGATAGAACACGGTTGGTATTGAATTTGGCTAGGTTAATGCGGCATGAAATCATAGCGCAGGAAAATATACTGCTAATCAAGCTGCTTACTGTGCCGGAAAATCTAACATCTACCACTGTCGTGCGATTCGCTGAGGAAACTTCTAACACCCATATGAATAGGTTGCAGGATATTGATTTTCGTCGCGGTGCAAATGGCGAAGGCCGTATTGAAGTTGATATGACAAAAGCTGGCGCAAGCGTTGATGTGCAGCAACAAGGTGATGATGTTTTTGTCGAGTTTGTCGATACGCTACTGCCAGGCAGTCTTAGAAGGCGCTTTGACGTGATGGATTTTGCTACGCCTGTGCAGATCATTGAAACATCCAAGAAAGGAAATAATGTTCGCATGCATGTTAAATCTGGTGGACGTTGGGAGCATTCTGCACGCCAGTCAGGTACAAGATTTATTCTTGAAATACGGGCGCTGACCGAAGATGAAGAGGAGCAAGCGAAAAAAAGACGTGCTAATGGGGGGTATACCGGTGAAAGATTGTCGCTCAATTTCCAGGATGTGGAGGTTAGAGCGGTATTGCAAGTAATTGCTGATTTCACCAATTTGAATATTATCGCCAGTGATTCGGTGGGAGGAAATCTTACCTTAAGATTAAAGGATGTGCCTTGGGATCAGGCACTTGATATTGTGCTGCAGGCGCATGGATTGGACAAGCGTAAGGTAGGTAATGTCATTTTTGTGGCGCCGCGGAAAGAGATGGCAGACAGAGAATTACTCGATGTGGAAGCACAAATGCAAATAGCCGATATGGAACCGTTGCGCTCAGAAACTTATCATCTGAATCATCGCAGAGTTAATTCAATTTCGTTTGAGGGTATGCTGAGCAGGCGAGGTACGATTAATATAGATGAAATTAGCAATACAGTGACGGTTACCGATATTCCTGCTCGAATAGATGAAGTCAGGAAGCGCATACAAAAGCTGGATGTGTTCGAAAGACAAGTCATGATTGAAGCGCGTATTGTCGAAGCGACAGATAATTTTAGCCGCAATCTGGGGGCGCGTTTTGGTATACAGAATGCAAGTGGCCTAGGTGATCAAACCTTGGGGGTTTCGGGTAATGTAACAGGTTCAAGTGCTCTTGCTGCCGGAGGCGGGGTAAGTGGAGCCAATAACCTGAATGTGAATTTACCTGCGGCGGCGGCTACTGGTTTATTGGGTGGTCCGGCGGCACTGGGTTTGAGTTTGATGAAAATTAATAATAATCGATTAATTAATCTTGAGTTGTCGGCATTGGAAACGGATCAGAAAGGCAGAGTGATAGCCAGTCCGCGTGTAGTTACGGCTCATGGCGTTGAAGCGATTATCGAGCAGGGTGACCGGATTCCCTTCCAACAAGCTACGAGCAGTGGAGCCACGAGTATTCGTTTTATGGATGCGACGCTTCGATTAAGGGTAAAACCATTGATTACCTATAATGGTCAGATTGATATGGAATTGAATGTCAATCAGGACAGAATTGGCGCGATTATTAACCAATTCCTGCCACCGGCGATTAACACCAAGCAAGTAACCACTAAAGTATTGGTGGAAAATGGCGGAACCGTAGTGATTGGTGGTATTTTTGACCGAACCGAGAATCAAGTGGTCAATAAAGTTCCGATGCTGGGCGATATTCCGGTGCTTGGTCATGTTTTTCGCAATACAACCAGGGTCGACAATAAACGCGAGTTGTTGATTTTTGTGACTCCACGCATTTTAAATGATAGCTTGAATCTGCAATAGAGCTGCCTAGATTCCCATGGAAAAACCGGATTGTCGCCATGCTTCATAAGCAATGATGGCGACAGTATTGGATAAATTAAGACTGCGACTGTTAGCCACCATGGGTACCCGAATGCGGTGTTGTTCCGGGAAGGTATCCATAATATGAGAGGGCAATCCCCGGCTTTCCGTACCAAACAGAAAGGCATCCCCCGCTGCGTAGGTTACTTTGTCATAACCTTGTTTTCCCCGTGTGGTGATGGCAAACATTCGATGATCCCGTAGGTTGTGACAACAATCTGCCCAGCTGTCGTGCACTATAATTTGAGCAAATTCGTGATAATCCAGGCCTGCGCGTAATAATTGCTTATCTTGGAGTGGAAATCCTAAAGGTTTGACAAGATGCAATTGCATGCCGGTATTGGCGCAGAGACGGATAATGTTACCTGTATTGGGTGGAATCTCGGGTTGGTAGAGAATAATGTTGTACATGCTGACGTGATTATGGGCATACTATAGAGAATGCGGGCCTATTTGATTTTTTTCGGGCAAAGCCCGGGCTATTATCCAGTTGCTGACTTCAATTACGCCGCGTTTCCGTAGTGTCTTTGCCAGTTCATTCAATGTGGCGCCAGTTGTCATGACATCATCAACCAGTGCAACATGCTTGCCGGAAAGATCTATTGTACAATCAAAAGCGCTGCGGATATTTTTCTGTCTGTCTTTCCAGGGTAATCCGGTTTGCGGGAGTGTGTGTTTGATCCGGGTACAGCAGTCGGGTAATACACTAACGCCTAGTGACTTCGAAACATAACGACTGATTTCCATCGCCTGATTAAATCCGCGTTCACGTAACCTGATGGGATGCAAAGGCATCGGAATAATGATATCCGGCAGTATATCGGTGGTCATTAATTTTTTAATGAGCAGGTTTGCCAGAGTCGACGCCAAGAAAAGATTGGTTCGATATTTTAATGCATGAATCAGCGCGTCGATAGGAAAAGTGTAACGCAGGGCTGCAATGGTGCGCGTGAATGCCGGCGGTTTATTCAGGCAAGCGCCGCATATTTCCGAGGCCGGGACTGGCCACAGGCAAATAGGACAATGATTTTCTGGCAGTTGCGGTAAGTCGAGCATGCAGGATTCGCAGAAATCCTGACTTGTAGATGCGCCGCATAGCACACAGCTTGTTTGAGTCATGATGAGGATAGCGTCCGATCTGTTATGAACAAAGAGTAACGGAAAAATTGACAGAGCCACTTGAATCCTTGATCATCCAAAGTATTAATGATAGAAGATCGTGTTTACTTAAAAAGAATGGTAGATTAATCGGCATGAATTTGAATTCACTTATCACAAATAGCGAAACGAAAGGCAGTCCAGGCAATATTGCCGGGGAATCGCAGAATTCCGAATTTTGGAATGTGGCAGAGATTGAGTCGTTGTTGAATGCGCCTTTTAACGATTTGATTTTTCGTGCGCAAACGGTGCATCGTCAGCACCATGATCCGAATGGCGTGCAATTATCCACGCTGATTTCCGTGAAGACGGGCGGTTGTCCGGAAGATTGCGGCTATTGCCCGCAAGCGGCACGTTATCATACCGGTGTTGAAAATCAGGACATGCTGTCGCTGGATGAAGTGGTATCCGCTGCGACAGCAGCAAAAGACAAGGGGGCGTCGCGGTTCTGCATGGGTGCCGCTTGGCGTGGTCCGAAGCAGCGCGATATCGAAAAGATGACTGAAATGGTACGTGCGGTCAAGTCATTGGGTCTGGAAACCTGTGCCACACTGGGTTTATTAAAGCCTGGACAAGCTCAGCAGCTGGGAGAAGCAGGATTGGATTATTATAATCACAACCTTGACACGGCGCCTGAATACTACGAAGAAATCATTACCACGCGGCAGTATCAGGATCGCCTGAATACACTGCAACAAGTGCGCGAGGCCGGAATCAGTGTATGTTGCGGCGGTATTGTCGGCATGGGCGAGACGCGCCGTTCACGCGCCGGATTAATCGCGCAGTTGGCGAACATGAATCCTTATCCCGAATCGGTTCCGATCAACCATCTGGTACAAGTTGAGGGAACGCCGCTGTATGGCACGGCAGCGTTAGATCCACTTGAATTCGTTCGTACTATCGCCGCCGCGCGGATTTCTATGCCGAAAGCAATGGTGCGTTTATCCGCAGGACGGCAGGAAATGTCTGAAGCCATTCAGTCATTATGTTTCCTGGCAGGGGCAAATTCCATTTTCTATGGCGATAAGTTGCTGACGACGGGAAATCCCGAAACTGACCGCGATCGAGCGTTGATGGAAAAACTGGGACTCCACGCACTATCATAGATGTTTCCTGACCTGTCCGAGCAATTACGCCAGCGTGAACAGCAAGGTTTGCTGCGACAGAGAAAAATTCTCGAAAGCCCGCAATCAACTCATATCACCATGGATGGGCGTGATTATCTGGCTTTCTGCAGCAACGACTACCTGGGGTTGGCCAATCATCTGGATCTGATTGAATCGGCCAGTAAAGGCGCGCGGCGTTATGGTGTTGGCGCAAGTGCATCTCACTTGATCAACGGCCATTCTTCCGCGCATCATATTCTTGAAGAAGCACTGGCGGAATTTGTCGGATTTCCGCGGGCATTGCTGTTTTCTACCGGTTACATGGCCAATATCGGTGTTGTCACAGCATTAGTCGGCCGCGAGGATGCTATTTTTGCCGATAAACTGAACCATGCCTCGCTGAATGACGCGGCTTTGCTATCACGCGCTGAGTTTATCCGCTACCCGCATGCCGATCTTGCGTTGTTGGAGCAGCGATTATCCACTATTCACGCGCGACGTAAGCTGGTGATCTCAGACGCAGTATTCAGCATGGAAGGTGATATTACGCCAATTTCTGAGCTGATAGCAGTATGCGAGAAACATCAGGCGGTATTGTTGTTGGACGATGCGCACGGTTTCGGTGTGTTGGGCAGGCAGGGACGCGGCAGCTTGTTTTTGCCGGATTGTGCCAATATCCATTCGCCCAATATCATCTATATGGCGACCTTGGGAAAGGCTGCGGGCGTATTCGGAGCCTTTGTCGCGGCGCAAGCGGAAGTTATCGAAACGCTGATTCAATCCGCACGCAGTTATATTTACACCACAGCAACCCCGCCCTTGTTAGCGCAAGCGCTAATGACTAGTCTGAAATTAATTCAACAGGACGAATGGCGGCGGGATGCGTTAACGCAAAATATCGCGCGATTGAAAGAAGCACTGCAATCGTTGCCTTGGAAGTTATTGCCTTCCAGTACCCCGATTCAGCCTTTGCTGATAGGAGAAAGTACCGCAGCGATGTGTATCAGTCAGCGTTTGCGCGAACGGGGGATTCTGGTACCGGCGATCCGTCCGCCGACAGTTCCGCCGGATACGGCGCGATTGCGCATTTCATTGTCCGCAGCTCATCAACCGCATGATGTCTTGCGCTTGGCGGAAGCGTTGCACGAAATCGCATTGCAGGCATGACGCATTTACATATTGAATCCTTGGGGCATGGCCCCGATCTGGTGTTATTACATGGCTGGGCAATGCACAGCGGGATATGGAGCGGTGTTCAGAATCAACTGGCGCAACAGTTCCGCCTGCATCTGGTGGATTTGCCGGGGCATGGACTCAGCCCTATGTCCGAGCCGGGTACGTTGGAACACTGGATCGGGATTATTGCGGAAATTCTACCCGAGCGTTGCATGCTCGGCGGTTGGTCACTGGGCGGACAGATCGCGATGGAATTGGCGCTGCGTGAACCGCAACGGGTGCAGAAACTGGTTCTGATTTCCACCACACCGTGCTTTGCCAAAGACGAGGATTGGGAATCGGGCATGGAGCGCAAATTGCTGCAGCTTTTCCTGGAGAATTTGAAACTTAATTATGCAACGACCATTAACCGGTTTTTGACCTTGCAAATCAGCGGCGATCGCGATGCGGGCAAGATTCTGTCGCAATTGCGCAAGCATTTCTTTCAGCGTGCCGAGCCAGACTCCGGTGCATTGGAGAAAGGATTGAAGATTTTGCAGCAGAGCGATTTGCGTGATCGGATCGCCGCAATCCAACAACCTGTTTTATTATTGCATGGCGAGAATGACGTGATAACCCATCCCGCTGCCGCCGACTGGATGTACCAGCAATTACCGCAATCCCGGCAGGTGATGTTTGCGCGCTGCGGGCATGCGCCGTTTTTATCCTATCCTGAACAATTTGTGACTTGCCTCAATGAATTCCGAATACACGCTTGATAAAAAACAATTGCGCACTGCGTTCGGGCGTGCTGCCCACAGTTACGATCAGGCGGCAGTGCTGCAGCGTGAGATCAGCCACCGCATGCTGTCGCGCCTGGAATACATCAAATACCGGCCTGATGTCATTCTCGATGCGGGCAGCGGCACCGGCTATGGCAGCCAGCAATTGGCGAAACGCTATCCAAAAAGTCAATTGATCGCGCTCGATATTGCCTGGATGATGCTGTCTCACGCACGTCCCGATACGGCCTGGTGGCAACGCATGCTGCCGTTGCAGCAGCAACGGACGGATTATGTGTGCGCCGATATTGAACAGCTGCCGATTAAAAATGAGAGTGTCGGCATGGTGTGGTCGAATCTTGCATTTCAGTGGTGTAACGATCTGGAACACACGTTCGCCGAGATGCACCGCATTCTGCGTACGGATGGCCTGCTGATGTTCAGCACCTTCGGTCCGGATACGTTAAAGGAATTGCGCCAGTCTTTCGCGCGCATCGATGGCTACCAGCACGTCAATCGTTTTATCGACATGCACGACATCGGCGATTTGCTGGTCAATAACCGTTTCTCCACGCCGGTGATGGATATGGAATACATCACCTTGACCTATGACGATGTCATCGGTGTGATGCGTGATCTGAAAGCCATCGGTGCGCATAACGTGATGCAGGGGCGGCGCCAGGGATTGATGGGCAAAAAGCAATGGCAGCAGGTTATCGATGCTTACGAAATCCTGCGCCGCGACGGCAAATTGCCCGCGACATTTGAAGTAGTGTACGGCCATGCCTGGAAACCATACGATCCGCGCTCAATTCTGACGCCGGAAATGCGACGGCAACTGGGTTTGCCGCCGTGACATGAAGCAAGGCTACTTTATCACCGGCACCGATACCGGTGTCGGCAAGACTACCATCAGTTGCGCCTTGTTGCAGGCTTTTGCCGCACAAGGCAACAAAGTCGTCGGCATGAAACTGATTGCCGCAGGCAGTGAGAATGGAAAGTGGCTGGATGTCGAACAATTACTCGCTGCCAGCAACATAAGCGTTACACGTCAGCACATCAACCCTTACGCCTTTGATCCTCCGGTTTCTCCGCATATTGCTGCGCAACAAACAGGAGTGGGAATTGATCTGACGGTTATCCATCAGACCTACCAGAAACTCAGCAGTAAAGCGGATATCGTCATTGTCGAAGGCGCAGGCGGGTTTCTGGTGCCGGTCAATCAGCACCAGACCGGCGCGGATCTGGCGAAGCTATTGAATCTTCCGGTGATACTGGTGGTCGGCATGCGCCTGGGTTGTTTGAATCATGCGTTGCTGACGGCGCAGGCTATACGAGCCGCTGGATTGACTTTGGCGGGATGGGTGGCGAATTGTATCGACCCGCAGATGCTATTTCTGGCTGAGAATATTGCTACGTTGGAACAGCGGTTGGGTTGTCCATTGGTGGGAGTCTTGCCATTTGACAAAAGAATAGATGCTCAAGAAAATGTTAAATATTTGGATGTTACAAAATTGAATTGTTATTCGATAGGATAGTGATGTTTGGACAGGATGATTTACGGCAAGGACGAGTGTTGTCCAATGTCGAAATAGAACGACAAATTCGCATATGATATTCATGGATTAAGTTCCTGAAATTTTTTAGTATGAATCGAAAAGCCTAATATTATTTAGCTGATTATTCTGATGTCTCTACTTTCTGAATCACTGGTTGAGGAGTGGCTCAATCGAGCCGGGTACTTCACGATTCGTGGTGTACGTTATGGCGTAAGTGAAATAGATTTGCTTGCTGTGCGCCATACGGCACAAGGTATTGACGCAAGGCATGTTGAAGTCCAGATAAGCACCAATCCGATATCTTATATTTCACCACTTACCAAAGAGCAATCTAAAGTTCTTGGCAAGAACAGAACATCCTCTTGGACTAGGCCTTCTAATGTTCTTGAAGAGTCGATATCAGCTTGGTTGGAAAAGAAATTTTACTCACGCAGCAAGGAAGCCGCACGGGAAAAAGTATGGCCTGGTCTTAAGTGGTCGCTGGAGTTTGTACATGGTGAAGTTAGACATCAGGCTGAGCTTGAGGCTATTCGCGCGGGTGGAATAAATACTATTTCATTTTTTACAGTGCTTTCTTCTCTCTGTCACGATCCGGCTACTGCGTACAAAGGAGGTGCAGGTACAGACATTGCCGAAATGTTGTCCTATTATGTCTGGCATAAAGAGAGTTGTGGTTCCGATTGAAAGAGTGCTCAGTATGCTATATAACATTTCGATTAATAATCTTACCAATGTCTGATCATAAACCCAATGATCAAAAATAACTTTCAACACTGGTCACAACAAATCACCGAAACCAGCAACGCCTTGGATCTCGAACCCGGCGTGTTCACCTGGAATGATCCGCGTAAAATCGCGCTGTCGTTGAAACATTCCGCCGACAGTAGCCAACGGCGCAAGGCTGCACCTTTTGCGTCTGCGATGGCCATGTTGAATTTTTATATTAACCGGGCGGGAAAGGATTTGTCCTTGCAGCAGCGGGATGTGTTGGAAAAAGCCAAGGATGAACTGCGGGAATTGTATGGAAAATCACCCGTCAGAGCTTGATATTTCTTTATAATCTGTTTTTTCATAATATATTGTTAGCTTCATGAATTATATCGATTTAACCGATCATCAATTCACCTCCAATGGCTATTGGGATCAATCGCTTGAAAGTTTGAATCCGCCGACAGCCCATGAATTAGCACTTTTTGATCAAAACGGCTACGACTTGACCGGTTTGGAGCAGCGCTACGCCGAGGTCAATTGTGCCCCTGCGAAAGCGCACCGGGAACATCGGCGTGCTTTAAAATCACTTTGGTTCACGCAGCCGGAGCGGGTGGAAGGGGCTGTGTTGAACCATAGTCTGTTGTTTGAACGCAAAGGGTACAACGGCGAAGCCTTGGAACAATTGGAGCGATGGGCGCAAGCGAATCCATTGGTTTATAAAATCATCCGGATGCGCCCCAAATGGGGGCTGGATTTCAGTATGGACTACGTGGATCGCGCTGGCAATGTATTTGAAGTATTGCATTGGGAATATGATGGTTTTGACTTTGAGGAAGTGGAAACACGCAAACAGCAGCTGGAGTCCAAGCTCGTCGCTATCGATTGGGACGATGCCGCTGCCAGTATTCTGAAACTGAAAGATCAATGGCATCACCTTGATTTTTTTGCGCAAAGCGATTGGAAGTGCAATTATTTCGGTATTGTCAAAGAACGCTTCAAAATGGTGATTTGGGAGTAAGCAAGCCGATTGATAAATCGC
Source organism: Nitrosomonas ureae (assembly GCF_900108305.1). Taxonomy (GTDB): domain Bacteria; phylum Pseudomonadota; class Gammaproteobacteria; order Burkholderiales; family Nitrosomonadaceae; genus Nitrosomonas; species Nitrosomonas ureae_B. The sequence continues at coordinate 20,113 of NZ_FNUX01000020.1, read as the reverse complement.
GGGTGCTTCAGATTCAATCGTATCAGCTGTATTATTAAGATTGCTTGCAACCTTTAACGAGTTGTATCCATAATCAATTAATCAGTATTTCCTTAAGCAACCATATCGACTTTGCCTGTTTTCAGGTTGTATACACCTCCAACCACAAGAAGCTTTTTCTCCGCTACCAATCGGCTGAGAATGGGGGTTTGTTTCTTCAATTCTTGCACATTCTGCATGACGTTCATTTTGACGACGTCATCGATGCGGTTTTGCGATTGCTTGTCAATTGCTCTTACCGCCGGTGCTAATGCACTGGCTATAGATTGAATATGCCCGGGAAATTGCGTGCTGTTATCTGAGGCATCAATTGCAGCTTTGATCGCGCCGCAGTTTTCATGACCCAATACCATGATCAGCGGAGTATGCAAAACAGCCGCTGCATATTCGAGTGTGGCCACAAAATCAGTCGTTAAATAATTTCCGGCGACGCGTGCGACAAACAAATCCCCCCGCTGCTCATCAAAGCAGAATTCAGGGCTCACTCTTGAATCGGCGCAGCTTAATATGCTGGCATAAGGATTCTGGCCGTTGACCAAAGCTGCGCGTTCAAGTTTAAAATTCAATGGAGTGGATAGACCCGTAACATAACGATCATTACCCGCCATCAATCTCTCCAGGGCCGCTTCCGGTGTGAGTACATTTTCAGGTTGAGGCGGCGCCTTAATAGCGCTTGATGCGGCCATGACCTGATGAGTTGCTGCGATTCCCAGCCCCAGCGCGGATGCCATGGTGAGTTTTAGAAATGAACGCCGTTGTTGATTTTGTTGCAGGTTTCTGTTTTCTTTTTTGTTGGATAGCTTGCACATTTTTTGTTCTTTTCCCTAAAATAATGGATGTATGGATTGTCCGTATTGTATAAGAACATACAACGCCTGCGAATAAATGAAGCGATAATAAGAATAAAATGCTTTGAGGGAAATGAGCTTCCGCATCCCTTCAGAATTGAGCTTGGAGTGGTAGGCTCAGCTTTAGCATCAACCCGCTATTCTGGAAAAAATTTTATGCGATTCACTGTCGTCACGTATTTTCACCGGAACTGAATTGATCAATCGTGGCGCGGTTTATCAGAAAGCAGCAGAACCCTGGGCGGTGTTTGCGGTGCAGGATGAAAGACTGATTGGCGGACAGAATCCGGCTTCTGGTGCTGCTGTAGCCGAGTTGTTGATTAAGACTTTGGAGAGAAAAAATGATTGATGGGCATGTCGTTCTTCCAATCAGATTATTTTTCATATTCATGGGCTTTGATGTTTTGATGTTCGGAAAAAAGTATTAAACAATCATGTATTACAAACCGGTTTTTAGCATTGTCGCCATCGCGCTCACATTGATAGCGTTCATTCCTTATATCCGTGCGATTTTGAATGATACGGTCAAGCCGCATGTGTTTTCCTGGATTATTTGGGGTGCAACAACATTGCTTATTTTTCTGGCGCAGATTGAGGACAAGGGTGGCGCAGGCACATGGCCGATCGGTGTTTCAGCGGGTATAACGATATTCATTGCTTATCTGGCTTATTTGAAACGTGCGGACGTGAACGTTACCCGAGCTGATTGGTTGTTTTTTATTTCAGCGCTGTCTGCGTTGCCACTGTGGTATTTTACGTCAGATCCGTTGTGGGCGGTCGTGTTGCTGACAGCGATCGATGTCATCGGATTCGGGCCTACCATCAGGAAAGTCTATCATTTTCCTTATTCGGAATCATTACTGTTTTTTGCCCTGTTCACGGTGCGTAATACACTGGTGATGCTGGCATTGGAGAATCTTTCGGTTACAACGTTATTATTCCCGGCCGTCATGGCAGCGGTATGTGTTTTTCTGATCATTTTAATTTCGTATCGCAGGCGGATTCTTGCAACCCTCAAAATAGAATCGGTTTGATACGGAAGCGACTGATGCGGCTTCTCTATGGCTAATTTAGCTTGCATGCTATGATGAACTGTAAGTCGGTTGAAGGGAAACTGTTTCGGGCATCTAATTATGCTTATTTGCAGCGGAGGTGATTGTGGCTGATGTTTTCTTTGACGTAAACGGCAATATCCGTGCTGTTGGCTCTATTCGCCGTGGGGCGAATGGTAATCCGCAATCGCTTGATGCTTCCATTGCGGATGGCGATACCATTGGTTTTCATTGCGCCGGAAGCGGGTCGTTGCGTTTTCTGGGCGTGGATACACCGGAAAAGAATTTCCAACTGCCGGGCTCACAAGCACATCGCCGTCTTGATTCGGAAGAATGGGAGGCTTACCTGACGGATCCTTTCCTGCCTCACTTTGACCCTTATAATCTTGATGCTGATCTTATCGCTCACTTGCGTGTCCGCATCGGTCCGGGAGCAGGCATCAATCATCGTTTCCACGGAGAAAACGCCGAACAGGCATTGATTGCGCAAGTGCAATCCGATATGGATGCATTGGGGCAGAATCCGGATACGTTTGGCTATTTCCTGTCTTTTTCCTTCGAGGTATTTGATGCTTACGGGCGCTTCCTGGCGTTTATCAATCGCAACCAACCTGACGTTCGTATTCCTGGCCCACGGCCGTTTTCTTACAACGAACGGCAGCTGGAAAAGGGTATGGCGCTACCGTATTTTATCTGGCCGAATATTGCGCCATTCCGCAAAGAATCATTGTTGGAAGCTGTTTTTGCGCCGGGTACGGCAAGACAGACCGCGGAGGCGAGCGCGGATTTAAGTCGTGCCCGTAATTTTGTGCGTCAGGCACGCGCGAACGAGATGGGTGTGTTCAATCCAGCCGATCCATTGCGTCTCGAGGCATTTGAAGTGCGCTATCTGGGGCGGCGCGAATTACCCAGCCGTGCAGTGATTGATCTGAGCCGCGATGATGATGTCATCCTGCAAGCGCAGCATTACTTCCGCATTCCTAATGCCGAAGACCGGTTGTTTATTCCGCCTGCATTTGTTCCATTGTTCGTCATGCGTGGGTGGCGCCTTGAAGGCTGGTTTTGAAAAACATTTCACTTAAATCAAAGGAGACTGAATGATGGCTTACAAGGAATACAAAGTGCTGCACGTGACAGAAGGCGGGGTTGGAACCATTTTCCTGGGTGCATCCGGCATTCCGGTCAAACGGCTGGAAACGACGCTGAATAAAGAGGCTGCCGATGGCTGGACGCTGGTGTTCCAGTTTGTCGAGCAAAAGCGGTTTTTACTGTTCTGGAAGCGTGAGGCGGTGATTATTACGCTGGCACGCTAGCGTGATGAGATCGAAAGGGGCGGTTCAGGAAGAAGAAGAGCGTCTTCGCAAGCTGGTGCGCACATTACCGGATGACAAACGATTGCAATTTTTCCAGCAAGCCGAGAAGAATCTGAAAGATCCGGATACCTACGCGGCGCTCAATTTTTTATTTATTGCCGGGTTGCATCATTTTTATCTGGGTAAGTGGTTGCGGGGTTTGGTCAATTTGAGTATTTTTTTGCAGGGAGTCGTTTTGCTGTTTACGCCTGCGGTTATTCTGGGCGTGTTGTTGCTGCTTGCTGTTACGATAATCGAGCTCAAGGCTTTATTTAATTCACAGATTGTAGTGCAGGAATACAACAATAGCGTGATGGAAAGAATCTATCGCGCGCTTCTCTAGCGCAATCCGGTTAATTGCCGCTGCTCAGAAAACGCCGCGGGTAAAAGTATGCGGCGCCGAAACACAATCTAATTCTAATTAACAGTTGCATCGGTGTGATCAGTCCATCCCCTTACTTGCGTTTCGATGTCGGATAATTCATTCAGACTCAGGAAATCCAGTTCGGATAATAAGGAAGGAATGGATGCTGTTTCGCCTTTTTCTTTGGCCTCTATTAATTTCAATGCTTGGCCCAAGCGTCCTTGGCGGTTCAATAAGGCTTGGTTCATGTCATCAGAAATTCCTAATTTGTTGACGATTTGCTGCATTTCAATGCCTAATAATTGATCCAGAAGAGACAAAATACCTACCATATAGGCGCGTTCATGGTGATTCTTATCATGAGGGCGTTCGGCTCTTGCGATTAATTCCATCAATTTTCCGCGTGTTACGGCAGTTTGTGTGATTTCATCAGACAGACTATCCGCCGATTGGCTGGAGGTATACAGCAAAAGCTGTATCCATTTCTGTAACTGTTTGCGTCCCATTAACTGAACAGCTTGTTTGATGGAATTAATTTTTAATGGTAAGCCGTCGCTACCGGAGTTCACCATACGTAACAGGTTATAACTTAAGCCAGGCTGATGTTTAAATTCCTTTTCAATTTCATCAATATCACTGTTCTGATCATTATCCTGCATTACCAAAGCTAATAGTTTTAATAGCGGTATCTTGCCAGGGTCAGCACGTTTGATTGACATTACTTCGGGTTTTGCAAAATAATATCCTTGAAACATTTGAAAGCCTAATTGCCTGCAATGCGCTTCCTGTTCCTGATTCTCAACTTTTAGCGCCAGAAGTAATACTGGCCAATGATTGAGCTGATTGACCAGCTGAGTGAGTTGATTTCTGGTCAGCGCCAGAACATCGATTTTGACGACACTGACCAAAGGTAACAGCAGTTCAACCTGACTGTTGATGGCCACGATATTATCGAGTGCAAACTGATATCCCTTTTGCTTTAGTTCTTTACAGCGCTGTAAGAACTCTAGTGTAATGGATGCGGATTCCTTCACTTCCAGCACGATGTGCTTGCTGGGCAGCAGGCTAATGATGTCACTCAGGATGAGATCAGGATCTGCGTTGATAAAGCCACGTTGATGACCTAGCACGTTGTGAATTCCGAACTTGCCGTAAGCATTCACGATAACGTTTGCGGATGCCGACAAGTCACTGGTGACATGAGCGGTTTCTTCAGTCTCTTCCTGTCTGAACAGTAACTCAAATGCCACCAGATTGTGATTACGATCTAGAATAGGCTGGCGGCCAAGGCAGATGCTTGCCATATACTCCTCCGGAATAATCCATTGCGGCGCATAACTTTCTGTTATTCGATGCTATTGCTAAGATCCTAAAGAAACTTAAACGATACGCGCAGATGTAAATCTTTTTTCAAGCAGAGGAGCATATCGCAAAGCCGATGATTGCTTTGTGATAATAAAACGGGTTTTTGATGGCTAAATAGCAAATTTGATCATGCGCTTATTTTTTTGTTACCTTTTTCAATGAAGATTATTTTTTGGTATTTGCAAGAATACGTAAAGACTGTAGATAAGTGGCTGTTATTTTTTTGCAGTGCATGGATTAGCCTCTTGATGGCTCTGAATTATCAATGGGATATCGAACGCGTAATGATCGCTGGTATGAGCTCCCGTTATTATCAGTTTGTTGCGCTTTTTACCGTCTACTGCTGCGCTTTTGCCGTTCCTTATTTATTTGCCATCAGATTCAGGAAGCACTTGATAACCCCTGTGCCCGTATTTTGGTTGCTGCTGTTGTTTGCGCCAGTCTTGTTTGCCCTTAAAGTGAGCATTGCCAATCCGCTGGAAAATATGCTGCAAGGCGTTTGGGGTAATTATTTTACGGTGGTGACTACATTGCCATTTAAATTTCTGGTCGTGCTGATTCCACTGGCGGTGTTATACAAAATGCTTCCCGCACAGCCAAGTTTCTGGGGTGCAACGGTAAACAATATTCAATGGCGGCCTTACTGCCTGATGTTGTTGCTAATGATACCGCTGATCATTTTTGCCAGTATGCAACTGGATTTCTTGAATGCGTACCCTCGATTAAAGCAAGTTGCTTTTATTGCACCCCATACGGACAACTTGCTGGCGTATCAACTGTTGTATGAGATCAGCTACGGGATCGATTTTGTAACCATTGAGTTATTCTTCCGTGGATTTTTGCTATTCGCTTTTGTACGTTACGCCGGAGCAACGGCAATTTTACCGATGGCTACGTTCTATTGCAGTATTCATTTCGGCAAGCCGCTGCTGGAATGCATTTCCTCTTTCCTGGGTGGATGGATATTGGGCGTTATTGCCTATAGAACCCAGTCTATCGTGGGAGGATTGGCGGTGCATCTGGGGATTGCCTGGATGATGGAAGCCGGAGGATATATCGGCAATCTCTGGTTGGGCCGGAATATGGTATGAATACCCGGAAAAGAAAGGGAGTCATTAAGCAATGGAAAAAGAACTCAAGAATTACAGATATCAGTATTTAGACTTCTGAAGCTGTATCTTACGCCGGTTTTGTTAATGCACCGGGCGGGAAGAATATCGTTTCTCGGGTAATTAGGTTAGTTCTCCAAGGAAACCCTGATTAATTCGGCGAACGAGATGAAGCACGAGGTGCCCGGAACGCAAAAACTGAGATATATCAACAAGATAGGTTAAGGCGCGAGTACCGCGCAACGTAGTGATTCGCTCGTGCAGCCAATTAATCAGCGTTTCCTTAATATTAATTGTTGCGGTTAGGATTTGAATTCACCATACTATGAATGCACCCGACAATGTTTGGTGTTGTTCTTCGTAGCACAAGGATTCTTATTTTGAACCTGAACACCATCTTGAATTTTTAGATTTGATAAATCACCAATGAAAGGTGGCTGTTTTATTAGGAGAATATAACATGAAGAACTTGTATATTAAGCTGTTTTTGTTGGTAACGTTGTTTTTTGGGTTAAGTGTCGTATATGCCGCAAATGAGTTGAAATTCGAGGCGAACTTAAGCGGCGCACAAGAGGTTACCTCTCCCGCAGGCGGAGTTGCTACTGATACTGCCGGTACAATTGAAGTTGAATTTGATGCGGCGTTGACCAGAGCGCAGTTTCGTCTCGCTGTGCGCAACGGTACCGGAATCACGCAGGCACATTTTCACTGCGCATCTGCAGGCGTGAACGGACCAATAGTGGCTTTTCTCTTCGGTCCGGCAGATCCGCCAGTGGATGTGGGCGAGGGCTCAGTTGAAGTTACTCTTGATAATAGTGATATCTTACCGCCAGAAACGCCTGAGGCAATCGAAGCATGTGGTGTACCGCTTAATAACATCGCTTCTCTCGCTTTTGCAATGCGTGCTGGAAAAATCTACGCGAACGTGCATAGTACAACTTTCCCGGCAGGTGTGATTCGGGGGCAACTGCTGGAAGATAAGGATGATGACTCAGACTCGCTTCAGTAGTAAGGTAGAGTGAGTCTACTATCATGATCTGATGACGGATGGTTTGAAAAGGATCATGTGGAAATTGATTCTTCAATCAAAGCTGAAATCGTTGTGCCGGGTGTTTTTTGCCCGGCGCAACGCATTATATGTAGGGCACATTAACAACATGAAGTACCCGTGCAGGTTTTAATCTGACATTCTAATTCTTTATTTCTGCTTGCTTCACAGCCCGGCTCACAGCAATAAGAAGGAAACGTAAGATGTAAGTCCGACCCCGTATCCTGCTGTTTTGGTACTTAATCAAGGGGAATTGATAATGCGTGAAGAGAAAGAGAAGATCACCGTCTATTATGATGGCGCATGCCCCAGTTGCATCAAGGATCGGGAGAACTATGAAAAGTTAGCTGGGGAAAGTGGGAAAGATGTATGCTGGTTCGATATCACCGGGCAAGATAAACATTTGCGCGACATCGGTATCGATCCTCACTTGGCTTTGACTCAACTGCATGTTCGTGACGAACATCAACAAATAGTTTCCGAACTGGATGCTTATATTTTGTTGATGTCCCGGGTACTCTTACTAAAGCCGCTGGCTTGGTTCATCGGCCTGCCAGTGATTCGGCCAGTGCTCTCGTCACTTTACCACCGGATGGTCAACCGGCGTTTGCAAAAGAGCGGGCGCCTGTAGATGGATGAAAAGCGATATTTCCAAGGCGAAGACAGCATTGAGCTTGCATACCGGCGATGGATGCCGGTGAAAGCAGACGGAATACGCCAATTATACTGCTCATGGTGTCGCAAGTAACTCATATCATCTGATCCATTGCTCCAAGATTGTAACCGTGCAAAGGTCTCTTCACATAGATAACCACAGATATTCACGCGCTATAGCTACCACACTCTCATCCGAATCTATTGCTGAATAATGGCTTGCGAAGTACTGCAAGCCGGGATGGAATCAACAAACGGCTACGCACAATTATTGATTTAAGAAGTATTGAAGCATTGACAACGAATATTCATTTCCATGATAATAGAAATATGGAAATAAATGCTGCAATTAAAGCTCTGGCTGCCTTGGCACATGAAACTCGTCTCACGATATTCCGGGTTCTGGTTCAGGTTGGCGAGTCCGGAGTTCCGGCGGGTCAGCTTGCCAAGGAATTGGGTATCCCCAATGCAACGCTGTCTTTTCATCTGAAAGAGTTGGCCCATGCAGAGCTGGTGATCACCCGGCAGGAAAGCCGCTTCATTTATTATTCGGCAAATTTTGCAACCATGAATGCGCTAATGGGTTATCTCACTGAGAATTGCTGCTCGGGTATGCCTTGCGGCATTGTTGAGGTTTATTGTGATGAAAAAACAGCTAAATATTAATTAACGAAGGAGACAATGATGAAACGCTTTCATGTCCATATTGCTGTCGATAATCTGCAGGATAATATCCGCTTTTACTCGGCATTATTTGGTATCGATCCATCCGTTAGCAAACCGGATTACGCCAAGTGGATGCTGGACGATCCATATATTAATTTCGCCCTATCGGCAAGGGGTGTAAAACCGGGTTTGGATCATGTGGGAATCCAGGTTGATTCCGAAGATGCATTAACCGAAGTGAACCAGCGCCTGATGCAAGCCGATTTGCCTGCCGCCGAGCAACGGAACGCACAATGTTGTTACGCATCATCAAATAAATACTGGGCAGTTGATCCGCAAGGCATCGCCTGGGAAGTGTTCCACTCGCTGGAGACGATTCCGGTATTTGGGCAAGATGCCGCCATTCCGGCTAAGACCGAAGCCTGTTGTGCGGGGTGATCATGAATGTATTGTTTCTGTGTACTGGAAATTCCTGCCGCTCTATCCTTGCGGAAGCCACTTTCAATCATCTGGCGCCCAAAGGCTGGCAAGCGATGAGCGCGGGCAGCAAACCGGCCGGTCAGGTTAATCCGCGTTCACTCGCTTTGCTTGAACGTGAAGGTATCGCAACCGAGGGGCTTTACAGTAAATCGTGGGACAACTTGCCAACAACCCCGGACATCGTGATTACCGTGTGCGGCAATGCGATCGGTGAAACTTGCCCGACGTATCTTGCCCCTGCGCTGCGTGCCCATTGGGGTGTCGATGATCCCGCCGAGGCGATTGGAACCGAAGAAGGGATCAATGCGGTATTCACGCAAACTTATCGAACCTTGCGCGAGGGCATAGAGATTTTTTTATCGCTGCCACTCGATGATTTGCAGCAAAACTCTTCTGCCTTCAGGACGAAGCTGGATTACATCGGTATTTTGAAATTCAAACGGTCACACGCAAGGTGACAACTACAAATCAAAATTCAAGCGCTATAAGTTATTGACATGCTGATTGCGCTATTGATTTTCATCGTAACCCTCGTGCTGGTCATCTGGCAGCCACGCGGCCTGGGTATCGGCTGGAGCGCTCTGTTTGGCGCTGGCGCGGCCCTGCTGCTTGGTGTGATTCAACTCAGCGATATTCCGGTAGTGTGGAATATTGTCTGGAACGCAACCGCGGCTTTCATTGCCATCATCATCATTAGCCTCTTGCTCGATGAAGCGGGATTCTTTGAATGGGCTGCACTGCATGTGGCGCGCTGGGGGCGCGGCAACGGGTACCTATTGTTTGCTTATCTTGTATTACTGGGTGCGGCGGTTGCAGCATTGTTCGCCAACGATGGCGCAGCTTTGATTCTGACGCCGATTGTAATGGCGATGTTGCTGGCGCTTGGATTCAGCCCGGTGGCCACGCTCACTTTCGTCATGGCCGCGGGTTTTATTGCTGATACGGCCAGCTTGCCGCTAGTAGTGTCGAATTTGGTTAATATCGTCTCGGCAGATTACTTCAAGATCGGCTTTGCCGAGTATGCTGCTGTCATGATTCCGGTCAACATCGCATCGGTGGCCGGCAGTCTGGGCGTACTTTTCTTTTACTTTCGTCGCAGTATTCCGGTAAGCTATGACGTCAGCCAACTTAAGACACCTAGGGAAACAATACGCGATTTGGCAACGTTCCGTGCTGGCTGGGTGGTGCTGGCATTGCTGCTCATCGGCTTTTTTGGTCTGGAATCTCTGGGTGTGCCTATCAGCTTTGTGGCGGCGGCTGGTTCGCTCATATTGCTCGCGGTAGCAGCACGCGGTCATGTGATTAACACGCGCAAGGTGATTCTTGAAGCGCCTTGGCAGATCGTTATTTTCTCGCTGGGTATGTATTTGGTGGTGTATGGTTTGCGCAATGAAGGTTTGACCGGATATATTACCGGTCTGCTTGATATTTTTGCCGGTTATGGCGTGTGGGGGGCAACATTTGGCACCGGTTTTGTGGCCGCCTTTTTATCGTCCATTATGAATAATATGCCCACGGTACTGATCGGCGCGTTGTCGATCGACGCAACCAGCGCCACCGGTGCAGTCAAGGAAGCGATGATTTACGCCAATGTGATTGGTTGTGATCTGGGGCCGAAAATTACCCCTATAGGCAGTCTGGCAACCTTGTTATGGTTGCATGTACTGGCACGGAAAAATATGATTATCACCTGGAGGTATTATTTTCAGGTGGGGGTTGTGCTGACTGTGCCGGTGTTGCTCATCACGCTGACTACTCTGGCTATGTGGCTTAGCATTCAATGAGATTACCGCTGCAAGAATTGCAATATAATCGTGAATGACTAAAAGCAGAATTAAATTGTATCAATCTTGTTAACTTAACTAATGGAGAATAAAAATGGCAACTATTCATGTATTTGACCCTGCTTCGTGCTGTAGCTCAGATGCTTGCGGCTCCGACGCAGCCCAGGAACTGGTCGTTTTTTCCGCTGATGTGGATTGGGTCAAACAGCGCGATGTTGCAATCGAGCGTTTTAATCTGGCGCAGCAACCCATGGCTTTTACGGATAATTCTACGGTGAAAGGATTCTTGGAACGCTCCGGTGAGGATGCGCTGCCTTTAATACTGGTTGACGGTGAAGTGGCATTGGCTGGCCGCTATCCGCATCGCAGTGAACTGGCGCGATGGGCTGGAATACCTTTGCAGGAAGAAGTTGAAGAATCGAGTTGCTGCGGTGGCTGCTGCTAACGCAGCTCCGAATTAACCGCATGACGTACCTCAAGTTTATCGATAAACCGCCGCGCAAGCTTACCGTGATTGCATTGTCAATCCGGTGCGCGGTGTATTGCCGAATACGATAGTCAAAGGAATCGAGGAACAATTATCCGGCCCATGGAGTGTTTCTCGCAGAAAGCAAAGTCGATGCGTCATGTCTCGGCCCTTTGGCGAGTCTGGAAAAACAGCGCGTGCAATACTATGCCAATCTACCGGCTGCTTAAATCGATGAACTCCATTTTTGACAATACATATCACGGCATTCATGGAGGGTTCCTTTGGATAACAGCGATGGATGTCTCACTAAACAAGCGATTTGGCAACCACCACAGATAGAACACCATTCCGAACAGCTCAACCAGAGACTGGAACACGATAATCACCGCGGCCGCCTCCCAGCCGGCTGGCAATGCCAGCGCGAATGGTAATACCACAAAGGAATTGCGCGTGCCGAGGCTGAAAGCCAGCGTACGCCCGGAATTCATCGGCAGTCGCAGTACTCGGGTAAGCAGACGCGCAATCAGCGCGGCTACCAGCAAGAAGCCCGCGAAAACAGGCAGCACCGTCAGCAACAATGGACCGGCGTAGCGCACTATGCCAACCTGCGCACCGGCGATCAGAAACACCACAACTGCCAGCAGCGGCACAGGCCACCAGCCAAGACGATCGCGCCAGACTGAGCGTCCGGGTTTTTTTTCGATCCAGTATTCCGTGAATACTGCGGTTAATAAAGGTAAACCGATCAGGGTGAGCACGGCAGGAAGTATATTTTCCATTCGCAGTACCGCACTGAAATCTGCCGCGGGCAGCATCAACCATAGATAAGCCGGCAACAACAGCAACTGCGCCAGCAGGTTCAGCGGTGTGACAGCAACCGCCTGCGCCGTGTTACCACGCCCGAGCTGAGCGAAAGTGATAAACCAGTCGGTACAGGGCACCAGCAACACTAGCAACACGCCGAGACGCAAAGCCGGGTCGTCGGGCAACCACTGCAGAATCAGCCAGACCGCCAATGGAATCAGCACGAAGTTACCGGTCATGACGGCAAGTACGAAGCGCAGATCGCGAAAGGCGTCGCGTACGTGCAGTAAGGGTACCTGCACGAAGGTGGTATAGAGCAGAACGGCCAGCACCGGCCACAGCAAAGTTTCCAGATGCGATCCGATACCTGGCCAGGTACTGCCCAGCGCCAACCCGGAAACGATGGCGGCGAGATAGATCCAGACCTGATGCCGTTCGAGAGTCAGCCGATCCATCAATCACGCACCTGCAAGATTGCGAATATACCGGCCAGCATGAATCCAGCAGCCAGGGCAAAGGCAAACTCTGGAGAAACCGCCGTCCAGACCACGCCGACGGTTGCGCTGGAGATAAACTTAGCCACCCCGTTGACGGTGCCAAGCGCACCAATGCTCATCGTCATGGTTTCCGCTTGCACCATTTCCGCAGTCACGGTGGACTCCAGTGCTTCCTGTACAGCCACGTACAAACCGGCGACAAAGAAAATACTGGCCAATGCTACGATGCTATCAACCGCGAACCAGAATGCCAGCGCCGTCGACACCGCCGTGGCGGCACCCAGGAAATATCCGATTATAAGTACCGGCAAATGACCAACACGGTCGGCCAGCCATCCCACCGGCCAGGAAACCGCAACCTGCACGACGTTGCGCCACACATACAGCAATCCCGCTATCTGCGCTGCTTGCACCACGCCCATTGAGGCGGTGAGCAACGTGGTAGCCGCCAGAATCAGCAACGCATGAGAGAAATCGCCGATACCAAAGAGTCCCACCGAGCCCAGATAGCGCTTGAACCGCAACGGCAATCCGTGCAGCGTGCTGAAAAACTTCAGCGCAGGATTCGGTGAATGCTGCGGATCTTTGACCAGCCACAGAAACGCTAGAACCGCCAGGACGCCGGGAATAACCGACAGCCATAATACGAAGCGGAACGGGCCGGCATCGTCCTCCCAGTGCCAACCCTGCGCCATCCCTAGCAACGCCACCCCGAGCAAAGGGCCGAGCACCGCGCCCACTGAATCTGCCGCGCGATGAAAGCCGAAGGCGCGTCCACGCGTGGCCGGACTTATCGCTTGAATCACGATGGCATCGCGCAAGGGGCCGCGCAAGCCCTTACCGAACCACGACACCATGCGCCCAAGCAGGATGAACAGCCAGCCTGTCGACAATGCAATCAACATCTGACCAACCGGCGTGAGTCCATAACCCACCAGTACCAGCAGCTTTCGATGCCCCAGCTTGTCGGCGATGTAACCCGAGGCCATTTTAGTAAAACTTGCCACCGCATCGGCGATACCTTCGATAAAGCCCAGCACCGCCGCCGGAATACCCAGAACCGCGAGAAAACCCGGCAAAATCACGGTTGTCGTTTCATAACAGAAATCGCCCAGTGCGCTGGTAATGCCCGCACCAGCGACCGTGCGGTTAAACCAGCCTTTCGCATCGGGAGCCTGGGGATCGTTATCCGGCATCAGGTTTCTCCGGTTATGCCGAACTCGATTGGCGTTTTGACATAGAACACTTTCACGCCTTCCTGCTTTAGATACGCGAACATGCGTTCCGCCTGCTGTTCACTGACAGCCATTGTCACTTCGACCGGCTGATCCGCCAGTTCAAAGAAATGCGCGGAGTGCAGCTTGTGATCATGTCCGAAGCCTTCTGCGGCAACAATCAGTGTTGCGCCGCCAATATCCAGCTTCATGGCTGCTTGATATGTGCTGTCAAAAATAGAGTTGAAAATAAACTTGTCCTTATTATCTGGAATTTCTGAGAGATACAGGGAAAAGAAACACGCTGAATCTTTAAAAATCAGTATTATGCCTATAAGGTTACTATGTTTTATATTTTTTTACTGTAGGCCCTGATATTATTTGAAAGGGGTAATTTATGGAAGAATGGCTGTTTATTTTATTAGACTAGGTCACCTCAGCCACATGGCTCAATGGCATAACCATCAGCCCAATAATGATCCTTGGTTCTTATATCGGGAAACATGTTTTAGAAAGATTATCAATCCGAGTGTTCATGATTATTGTCGAAGTCGCAATTGTCGGATTCGGATTATGGTTCCTTAGCAAGGACTAAAAATCGGTGTCAGGTCCAAATAAAAGATTATGGATAACGTTAGATTTTTCAGCCTATCTTAAAATGAGTTTGCAGATTTCGAAGGGAGGTGCCTTAAGGCTGATAATTCCTCGGTGATCTGATGGTATGGCAAGAAACTTAATGCTTATCCAGCCTGCGATACTGAATCGCTTCAGCAATATGCTGGTTACTGATTTTCTCAATACCCGCCAAATCTGCAATCGTCCGTGCTACTTTCAGAATACGATGATATGCGCGTGCAGATAGATTCAAGCGACTGATGGCTTGTTTTAGCAGATTTTCGCTGCTGTTATCAAGTGTACAAAATTGGTCAATTTCCTTGACGCTCAAACGGCTGTTGGTTTTGCCTTGCCGGTTAAGTTGTAGTTGATGCGCTCTTTCAACGTGCTGACGGATAGCGCTACTTTTTTCACCGGAAGTTTGTTGTTTCATCAATTCCTGTTGCGGTACGGCTGGCACTTCAATCTGCATGTCGATACGATCCAGTAACGGGCCGGATATTCTTGCGCGGTAGCGAGCAACCTGATCAGGGGTGCAATGACATTTACCATTGGAATGTCCCAAATAGCCGCAAGGGCAAGGATTCATCGCGGCAATTAGTTGAAATTGCGCTGGAAATTCCGCTTGGCGGGCTGCGCGGGAAATGGTGATTTTTCCGGATTCAAGGGGCTCGCGCAAGACTTCCAGGACCTTGCGGTCGAATTCCGCCAGTTCGTCCAGGAACAGCACACCATGCATGGCCAGTGAAATTTCACCGGGGCGAGGGTGGCTGCCGCCGCCGACCAAAGCAACACCGGATGCCGTATGGTGCGGTGAACGGAATGGTCTTTTCTTCCAATTCTCGATATTGAAGCTACCATGACTGAGTGACTGAATGGCTGCGGATTCGAGAGCCTCCGCTTCGGTCATGTGCGGCAGGATGCCGGGAAAACGTGCCGCCAGCATGGATTTGCCGGTGCCGGGCGGGCCGATCATCAGCAGGCTGTGACCGCCGGATGCGGCAATGGCCAGTGCGCGCTTGGCATGTGTTTGCCCCTTGACTTCGTCGAGATCCGGATAAACAGAGTCTTCACTTTTGTCCTCCGGAATATCTTGAAAAACAGGTAGTGTCTCTCTTCCGGTTAAGTGCGCGCAGATTTGTAATAATGATTTTGCCGCGTAGATCGTAGCTTTTTTGACCAGCGCAGCTTCAGCGGCATTTTGTTCCGGAAGCACAAAACTGCGGCCGGATTGTGATGCGTTGTAGGTCATCGCCAGCGCGCCGTGAATCGGGCGCAATTCTCCGGTCAATGCCAGTTCGCCGGCCCATTCGTATTGATCCAGCTTATCTTTGGGAATTTGCCCGGTTGCCGCCAGTATCCCTAATGCAATGGGTAAATCGAACCGTCCGCTCTCCTTGGGCAGGTCGGCCGGGGCCAGATTGATGGTAATACGTTGCGCGGGGATTTTGAATTGCGCATTCTGCAACGCGGCCCTGACGCGGTCTTTACTTTCTTTGACTTCGGTATCGGGAAGGCCGACGATAGTAAAGCTAGGTAAGCCGTTGGCGATGTGCGTTTCCACTGTCACCAACGGCGCTTGAATACCTGAAAGCGCACGGCTATAGAGTACGGCGAGCGACATCTGGGCAATCGCAGTTCTAAGTTGCGGGCGTGGATTGAGGTTTACTCAAGCATGACAAAAAGGGCATAAGTTTATTTATCCGGTTCGGGTTGCATTTCGCTTGTGTTCAACCGGATTTCCAGTTCCGCAACCTTGGCTTCAAGAATCATCAGTTTCTCACGGGTACGCTGTAAAACTTCCTGTTGCACATCAAATTCATCACGTGTGACTAATTCAAGCCGGGAAAACGCGCCCGATAATAAAACCCGGATATTTTTTTCGATGTCTTTGGCCGGGCTGTTTTGCATGATCTCGCTGACTTTGGCATTGATTTCATCAATTACATTTTTATTAAGCATCGTTGTTCTCCTTGTTGATTGATTTACCAGTTGATCGGCTGGTCATATAAGCGACGTGATAAAATCTCACGCTGCGAGACATCTTGCAATATTGGATTATCCACTGTTATTGGGAACGGTTCCAGTTTTACTCCGCGGAGTGAATTTGCCACGCTTTTTCAAAGCAATTATTTTGAGTGTTTTAGATCCTGGAACGATTAATTATTCGGATATATGAATGGAACGCATACAACAACTTGAAAATTGGATAAGGGTGCAATTTCCCAGGAAATTGTTTACGCTGCAGCCTGCCTCTTCGGATGCCAGCTTCCGGCGTTATTTCCGGGTTTGTTTCGATGATCAGACATTGGTTGTCATGGATGCGCCGCCTCAATATGAAAATTGCGCGCCATTTTTGCATGTAGCAGAAATTCTGGCTGCAACCGGCGTGCATGTGCCCAAAATTCTGGGGCAGGATCCGGAGCTTGGTTTTTTGTTGTTATCCGACCTGGGGCACACGACTTTCTTGCACGCGCTCAAACAAACGCCCGAACTGGCCAATCAACTTTATCGCGATGCGACGGATGCCCTGGTGCATATGCAAATGTCGCAACAGATCGAGGGCTTGCCACATTATGATCAAGCGTTATTACAGCAGGAATTGGATTTGTTCCCTGATTGGTATGTTGCGAGGCATGTGCAAGTGAATCTATCAGAAAAACAGCAAACGGTTTTACGCAATGCTTTTGGACATATACTGCAAAATAATCTGGCACAAGCCAAGGTGCTGGTGCATAGGGATTATCATTCGCGCAATCTGATGGTGTCCACGCCGAATCCGGGCATTCTTGATTTCCAGGATGCGGTATATGGACCGATTACGTATGATCTGGTGTCTTTATTCAAAGATGCTTATATCCGCTGGGACGAAGACCGCATTCTGGATTGGACCATTCGCTATTGGGAAAAAGCACGCCGGACCGGATTACCGGTAGCTGCCGATTTTTCGGATTTTTATCGGGATTTTGAGTGGATGGGCGTGCAACGTCACTTAAAAGTATTAGGGATTTTTGCCCGCCTTAATTATCGCGATGGCAAAGCGGCTTATCTGAACGATATGCCGCTGGTAATGGAATATCTGCGCACGGCGTGCGAGCGTTACCGGGAGCTGCGTCCGTTGCTGAGTTTGCTGGATGAATTGCACCCTGCTGAATCAGATCAGAAGATTGGTTACACCTTTTAGACATATTCCTTATAAGGCGATGATTCTTGCGGCGGGGCGCGGCGAGCGCATGCGCCCGCTTACCGACGCCTTACCCAAGCCTTTGTTAAAGGTTGGGGGAATGGCATTAATTGAATATCAGCTAAAAAATCTGGCGCGCGCTGGTTTTGTCGATATTGTCATTAACCATGCGTACCTGGGTGCAATGATCGAAAATGCTTTGGGTACGGGTGAGCGCTATGGTGTTAATATTCATTATTCGCCGGAACGAGCGGTGCTGGAAACAGCGGGTGGAATAGCCAATGCTTTGCCGCTGTTGGCAGGTCAGTCCGGCGATCAACCGTTCCTGGTGGTCAATGCGGATATATATTGTGAAATGGATTATGTATCGCTGTTACCGGTTATGAACGCAATGCAATCGGAAGGGGCGCAATTGGCGCATCTGGTATTGGTTGATAATCCGCCGCACCACTCCGCTGGAGATTTTGCGTTGCAGCAAAATCGGATCTTACTGGCAGGCAGCGATCGATTAACGTTTAGCGGCATCGGTATTTATCAGCCGCAATTGTTTGGCGCAATAGAACCAGGTTTGGCGATAAAACTGGCTCCGTTATTGCGACGAGCGATAGAAGAAGGCAAAGTGAGCGGTGAATACTTTACCGGACAATGGGTCGATGTGGGAACGCCGGAACGATTGGAAGCATTGGATGAGCAACTTAAATCGCGATTGGGGATCACGTAATCAGTGAGTGTAATAACTTGAAACTGTAACTATGACATATATTCAACCTTTTATTGCCCGCCGCAAGCTTCTGGCAGCTCAAATGCAAATGGGGGTGGCGATTATTCCAACCGCTCCGGAGCGGTTGCGCAATCGTGATGCGCATTATCCGTACCGGTTTGATAGCTATTTTTATTACTTGACGGGTTTTCGTGAACCAGAAGCAGTGTTGCTGATTGTTAATGCCACTGATCATGCACCGGCCAAGCATATTTTGTTCTGCCGCGAGAAAGATGCCGAGCGTGAAATCTGGGATGGTTTTCGCTACGGACCTGAGGCGGCCAGAGAGGTTTTCGGTTTTGATGAAGCGTATCCGATAACCCGATTGGAAGAATTGCTGCCCGGGTTACTGGCGGATCAGCCGGCGGTTTTTACTGCTTTGGGATTGGATCAGAACTGGGATCAGCGTGTTGTTGGTTGGTTAAATCGGGTACGTGAATTGGCGCGTACGGGTGTTGCGGCGCCGAACGAGATTCGTGATTATCGCGCAATACTGGATGAAATGCGTCTGATTAAAGGTACGGATGAATTGCAAATCATGCAGCGTGCAGCGGATATCTCGGTGCAGGCGCATCAACGCGCGATGCAAACTACAATGCCGGGAATGCGTGAGAACGAGATTGAAGCCGAGCTGCTTTATACTTTCTGCCGGCATGGCGCGCAGGCGCCGGCTTATACTTCGATTGTTGCCGGAGGCGCTAACGCGTGCGTGTTGCATTATGTGCAGAATAATGCCGAGCTCAGATCGGGTGATTTATTATTGATTGACGCGGGTTGCGAGCTGGATGGTTATGCTGCGGATATTACGCGGACATTCCCTATCAATGGAAAATTCACTGCTGCCCAAAGAGACGTATATCAACTGGTGCTGGCTGCGCAGACGGCGGCCATATTGCAGGTGAAACCGAGAAATAGCTGGAATGACCCGCACCAAGCCGCGCTGCGTGTATTAGCACAAGGTTTTATCGATTTGGGATTATGCCGGGGTAGCATGGAGGCTGTGCTGGAGTCCGGTGACTATAAACGTTTTTATATGCATAAGACCGGGCATTGGCTGGGCATGGATGTGCATGATGTCGGAGAATACAAGCAAAAAGGTGAATGGCGTTTATTGCAGCCCGGTATGGTGCTGACAGTCGAACCGGGTTGTTATATTCGTCCGGCGGATAATGTTCCGAAACATTTCTGGAATATTGGTATCCGCATTGAGGATGATGTGGTGGTTACTCGAACTGATCATGAACTTTTAACCGTGGCAGCACCCAAAACAATTGCTGCAATCGAGGAGTTGATGCAATGAATGATGAAGAGAAAAAAATTATTATCAGCAGGATTTCTGAATATCGCCAGAATGAATCAGGAGAATTTCAGCGTACGCCCGTTTCACCTTTAAGCCGCTGGCTTACTTACGCTATGCTGATACCCGTTGTCGTGGTTATGGTGTTCGCCGGTATTTTCTTTTTTGCCGCCTTTCTCGCTTTAGTTGCTTTAGCGGTTATGGTCGTCGGCATACGCTTCTGGTGGCTGCGCCGCAAATATAAAAAGGCCATGCAGCACCCCGATAATATAAACCGGCAGTCTGCAACGGATCAGACCGAAATCATCGAAGACGCACAAATTATTGAAGAGACCGAAGTACACCGGAACGGACAGAAAAAATAATCTATTGAATAGCGGATAGTCTGTGTTATTACTCTGTAGCGCGATCAATTAAATTAATTAGTCATCCCTGAAAAAAGTACCCAACAATTGTTGTTGAGAAATTGAATCTGATATTTCCATTCAATGTGGAGAATAACTTTGGTTGGT
>NZ_FNUX01000068.1 GCF_900108305.1 Nitrosomonas ureae | reverse complement strand
TTCTCCAGATTCGACAAACTGGATGTCATCTTCCTTTCTTTCATCCATTTCGCTCTTATCGTTGAAGCACTTAGATAGTGTTAACAGGCCATAGTTTGCCGAAGCTGCTCCCAATGCATATAAAAAAAATAGATTTAGATCTAGATTCAGAAATTCGTTTAGCGCCGAAGATAGAGGGACAGGGACATATCCGTTATCGTCTTTGGGTTGATGAGAAAGGCAACCTATATGTTCAATTTGAAAACAATGCCGAGTCAGGAACCTTCTCTAATTTGTTGTTTTCTGTCTCCAAATACGAATCAGAACGTAATAGCGATAAGGCTCTTAGAAACCTGAAAGGTTATGATAGCATCAGCAAGTCTTTTAAATTCAGTGGAAATAATAATGACGGGGCGTTCCTAAAAGCAGTGCTGAGGCATTTACTGCCAATTGACGAATAATTATTTTTTTCATTTGTGGTTAAGCCACTTACTCATTATCTGGCATCGCCACATTAACTTCTACAACATGCTAATATCATTGAGATTATTTCTTCATGCTAACGTAATCGTTTCCCAGGACGAAAAAAGAACCTGTCTCAAATCTCGATAGTCACTGACGAAGACCAGATGAATGAAAAAGTCTAAATTGCATGAGCCTTTCGGAATCGCTGCCCCCCATTCATCTTATTTGGCACAGCCAATAACGACCCTTCAGTTTCACGAACACCAAGTATCATACTGAAGTTGTAAAAAAGCAGCCACCAATTCTTCTAATACATTGGCCATATCCGCGCCCAGCGTGTCCGCTAACAATCCTATCTTAATCGCTGTCCTCTCCCGGCGTCGTTCTCTAAAGATGTTTCCCTAGAGATGAGACCTGAAGGATTTACCCACTTTGTAGTACCATCTAACTACTCCGCACCTTTACACGATTACTAACTGTAAATTCAGACAATTCTGATTGTTCGCGTAGGTATTTAAGAAGCTAAAGTAGGGCTTGAAATTTAGCGAGCAGATTGCAGAAAAGCATTCTATGTTGGGAGCTTCCTTTGGAAAAGAATCAGAAATTGTAAACTTACATACCTATACTTAATGGTGAATGTTTGCAGGAATTACTGTAAAAAATGCTTTACGGAACCGGAGGGATAATCACAAGATTAAGTGCTAATACCTTAGAATCACAGGTTTTGAGCCTGTAGTGTACATACTAATAATTTGCACACTACAAGATTACAACAAAAACTTATTTCAAATCTTCGATGCCCGCACCAAAGTTGATGTGAAATGGTGTTCCATCCAGTACCAGAGCAGGAACCGATTTAACACCAGAGGATTCGGCTTCACTCAAACGTGATTTGTCACTACCAAGATGTACGGATTCAACTTCATACTTTGCCGGATCAAGCGCGTTGGCAACATTTTGTTCTGCCTCAATACAAACAGGGCATCCGGCATGGTAAAAAATAGCTTTACTTTTCATTATCGTAAATCTCCAAAAATAAACCGCTTCAAAATAAGTCGCAGCAAGTCCGTGATTATACGACCAACCCCATCCCATGCATAGTTCATTAATTTCATATTCATTCCTTTGAAGATTTCTGAGTAAAACGTATTTGGTGAGCTCTGATATTGAACCGCCCCGATTTTTCCGGAGACTCGTTAGTTTGAGTCAAGCTGTGATGCCTGACACTTTCAGTTGCGAATAATACGCTCTTTCCAACTCT
>NZ_FNUX01000047.1 GCF_900108305.1 Nitrosomonas ureae | reverse complement strand
CAGCGCCATTTTAACATCTTCGGTCGCTATGATCACTAACATACAGTGCATTTATAACTAATATCAAATGCTTAAGGGTTTTTCAGAATCGACTAAGTAGTAGTCAACTTTGAATGGATGATAAGTATATGATCTAATCTTGAATATTGCCTATTTGTAGAACTGATCTATTTGCAATATATTCATAGACTGTCAGGCGGGGCGAATTTTCCGCGGAGATTAGTTATCTTTAATATTTTCCAAGTATCTGTTATAAAGAAATTTTCCAGCGTTACCAGCTATCGGCATCATATAATCCGGGATACTAAAAGCAATTATATTAGGAGAAAATTTGCTTGCTAATTGACGCTGCCGGTTAATTCTGTACAAATTAGCAGGAACCGCACGAAATGTTTTTTTATTGATTGGATAGCCATCAGTTTGACGAAAAATTTCAACAATAACACCTAGCTCTCTCTGATTATCAATAGCAGCTTTCTTAAAAGCTGCAAGATAATCAGGAAGATTGGAGAATGTCAACTTATTCGTCCCTATCCCATCCTGAAATAAAACCAAATTAATCTTCGTTCGCTTGAGTAATTGATTCCAGAATTTATTAAATTCGTTAATTTCGATTTGACCGTTGCAAAATCCTGAGATAGCAATTTGATAACCAGGTGTTAATTTTTCTAATGAGTCACCTAATCGTTCTAAATAGGAAAATAAGAGCTCTTTTTTGTAATCGTCTTTCCAGTTTATATCATCCACTTCTTCTGTAATATACCATCCATTGAAAGACTTATAGTTTATAGCGATTGATGTTATTTGATCAGCAGCAAGTTTAGATCGACTCAGCAGATTGTCTAAATAAGTTTTTATATGATTCGAATTTTTAGTAATTTGATTCCAATACTCATAGTCGTGAACTAACCCGATATTAACTTTCATTTCAAATTGCTCGGCTAGTCTTAAAATAGTTTCTAATGGTGGAGTCTTAACAGATTGAAATGTACTACTGAAAAAGAAAGAGCGTGTATCTGCTACTGTCCATTGTAAATATAACTTTGATATCCTCAGCTTTTTAAGATATGAAAAAAAAACTATCCATTTGTTTTCATTCCATTGCCCATGTGAATCTTCAAGAAGCTGTATAAACGTACCTTGAATTGGGTAAATTGGATTTGGGTCTTTTGAAAAAACTGACTGACTGAAAGTTAACGTTATTACTAGAATAAAGCATATCCATATCCAACAAATGTACCTCACACTGGAGTTTTTTGATAAGACGTTATAAGAAGAGCACACTGTAGAAATAGATCTGGTTTCGCAACGGTAAAGAAAGAAATAGTATGTTCTGTTTATTTTTTTATGTGATGTCATTCAATTTATTTAAATTTAAAAAGCATTTTTAGATAGGGCTTGTTAACACTATTTGATATAATATGATAATTGAAATCACCCAAACTCAATATCAACAGATCGAATACTGCATGCCGCGTCAACGCGGTAAATATTAGTTATTTCAATCTGCAAGTTCTCAATGCCAATTTCATGTTGCCGAGCATGACTGCAAGTGGCGAGGACTGCCCAAACGCTTCGGCAATTGGCGCTGGATTTGGGTTACATCCCGGTTGTTCCCCCCAAGGCGAAAAACGATTCGCCTTGGCAATACAATCATCGTGCCATGTACGGAAAGCGCAATGAGATCGAACGATTATTCAGAAGACTAAAGGAATTTAGTTGCATCTTCTCCAGGTTCCTAAAGCTCGATGTCGTCATCATCTCCTTCATCCACTTCGCTCTCATCGTCGAAACAATTAAATTGTGTTAACAGGCCATAGATACCACAATTTATACTTGCGTTTGAAACGTGTCATATGAGTTTTGACATTATCAAGTTAAACCAGACAATCCAGTTAAGCAATCTTCTTCACTCTTTCAATTTCTACCTTATACCGATTTAGCTTCTATACTCAGCTATGAATACAGTCGATGACTGTTTAAAACATGGAAATGTACTTCAACGAATAGTGCTGTGCTACAGAACCGGTTCGGTAATGGCGCAAGTGGATTCGATTCTGTTTAAGGTTGACGAAAAAATTATGTCCAAACATTCTTAAAACAGTTGTTGGTGCAGCTCATACTATCTACCCAAATTGAGTATTTCTAAAAGCTTACTGTACTCCGTGTTGAAATACCCAGTTTGAGCTGTATGATTTACTCCACACATTTTTGCTTCGGTGTCAGTTCTCCATTTCCATCAGTATATTTGCTCTGAGTAACCGGCTCGGTAATCCTTGCTCTACCTTTTCAGCATATTTGTGTGATCTCAAGATACTTCCGACGCCGAATGATCCTGATCCAAATGCCAGATGGATCGAATCCAGTCTAATTCATTCCTTTACTATTCTTACTAGAGTACCAAAATTGATTTTATCATACCACTCCTGTGTCGTTTTGATTCTCATTTTTATCATCTCTAGATTATAATTTAATATCTGAGAATTCCCATTGCATTGAAACCACTGCTAATATTTACAATTCCGGCTTTATAATGAAACAGTAACTCAATATAAGATTTAGGAGCTGAGTGCATAGTCTGATTAAAGTAATATTTAAACGATAGTCCCCCGCCAGCTTCTAAATAAGATAGGTTACTCTCATCTTTTGTCTGAATCCTCCCATCAATTACTGCATGCGGTGTTAATACTATATTTTTCCCAAAATTATAGCTGATCCCTTGACGGGCCTCACCGAAGAAACTCAATACCGCTGGAGACTGAATAAAATAACCTAAATCGCCAAATAAGGTTGTGTAGTTCCAATATTTTTTTCCAAAATTAATATCAAATCCATTCGTCCATCCATACATACCTCTAATTAACCAATTATTTTGGGAATTATCTCCAATTTTAATTAGTTTCTCTGCGCTTAAATTAAAATTGTGTGTTTGAAAGGGTTTATATCGAATTCCTACTGTGGATTGAAATGTTTCTGTATCAACTTTGAATGTATTTGGCTCCATAGACCAGAGCATGCGCGAAAACAATGTGAATGTTCGCCCATCACGCAGTTCAATAATAGAAGGACGATAATTTAATTCAACACCACCTTGAGAAGGAATAACACCGCCAAGTATGCCTGAAGCACCAGTTGAGTTTACGGTATTGTTGTTCTGTCTATATCCAGAATAAATAGTAAAATTAAAATTATCCTCTAATTCCCTCACCTCTCTTTTTAAAGAGCCCAGTTCAATATCTTTATTAATTACATCGGGCTGACTATTACCTAATTGCGCAGCCCTTACATCTATAGCTTTTTTAAACCAGAACTTACTTGCTTGATTATCTGAATTTTTCAAACTCAGATATGCTAAATCTTTATGTAATCCAAGGTCTTCAGGACTTTTCTTTACGGCTTCTTCTAGAGCCTTAATACCTTGATCAGGTTGGTTATTCTTAGAATATGCATAGCCCAAGGCAGCTAAAAAAATTTTATTTTCTTGATCCTTATCCACAGCAAGCTTAAACTGCTCTATGGCTTCTTCCTCCTGTTGAGCGGACTGCAAGTAATTACCCAGCATGTAATGTCGCTCTGCTGTTTCAATGAATTCAAGTGCTCTAGTTTGAACTCTAATTGCATTGGAAAACTGTTTTCTCTTTGCGTACTGTTGAGCGATAAAATCATACCGTTCAGCATTTAATTCCGCAGATAAGCTATTTTTATCAATTAATTTTAGCTGAATTAGAGATTGATCATCATTAAATTCAGAACTTAGCAGCATATTTAGCCTCATTCTGATGATCGGATCATCTTTAATTTGCAAAGATTGCCGCCATCTTTCAGTAGCCTGATCAAATTCTTTTTGACTTACTAAAAAATAACCAAAGGTATCAAGAACTGCTTTTTTCTGTTCGAAGTTATACACATCTTTATCTGCATGCTCAATTGCTTGTTGAAAATAATAATTAGCAATATCGATTTTATTGAGCTTGCCGTTGGCTTGAGCGAAGTTCAATACATTTTCTAAATCATGTTGTTTTGATAATGCAGAACGATACTGCATAAGCGCGTCTTCCCAGCGATCAAAACGAGCATACGCGTTACCAAGAATTCGATTGTTTACCCAGTTTTGCTCATCCATAGACGCCGCTGATCTTAAGTAACCCAGTGTCAATTGCTCTTTTCCCTGCTCAAGATAAAGCAATCCGAGGTTTGTTAGTGCATTGCTCTTTTGTTTTGAATCTAATCCGTTCATCTGAATTAAATGACGATAGATCTCAACTGACTTTTCCCAGTTTCCTAACTTTTTCTCGACTTCCGCCATCATAAATAAAGCATTAATTGTTTCCTTTATTTGTAGACTCTTCTTTAGATAATCTGATGCTTCTTCTAGGCGACCAGCTCCTAAACTCGCCATAGCTGATGAATTTAGTAATTCCAGATCAGTTGATTCAATTTTTGCTGTTAATTCTGCATCAGCTGGATCAATCTTTACTGCATTTTGAAATGCAGCTTTAGCCTCGGCATATTTATTTTGTTGATACAGCAATTCTCCTTTAGTTTGAAATATCGTTTTTTGTTGTTCTTTAGTTGCGTCCGATCGTAGTGCTAAACCCAATGAAAAAAGAGCATTATTTTTGTCGCCACTAGTGATATAAAGATTACTTAACCTGATATATGCTTCTGCACTTTTTTCTTTCTCTAACCAATCGCGATAGACCTGAATGGCTTTCTCAACTTCACCATTATTTTCCAATGCATTCGCTAAAAATTGCATAACCTCACTGGAACGTTTTATCTCAGCAGAATTCTGGAAAGCTTTAGCTGCCATATCATACTGTTTTGCATTATTATAGGAATGTCCTATCAATATGTTAATACGATACAAATCTGATTCTTGTGTCGATTCCGAGAGCAAAACTTCAAAGGATCTGGCTGCGGATAAATAATTTTTGTTTGCAAAAAAAAGGTTGGCTAAGAATTCTTGATCTTGGACATCATAACGCTGTATCAAAAGCGCATGCATCAAATTAATTGCTTTATCCAGATGACCTAAATCGTAATATATGTAAGACAATGATCGTAATATCTCTGGATTGCCTTTATCTATAGCTAATGCCGCTTGAAATGCACTATCTGCCAGATCAGTTTTATGATTTTTTCTATAGAGGTTTCCTAATGTCAAATAAGCCTGCATAGAATCATTTTTACTTTCAGAACGAATCAGCGCCTTATTAAGTGCCTCGGTAGCCAAATCATATTCACCTAGACCTTCTCTTGCCATCGCATTGCGCATGAAATATTTGAAATCTCTTTTTTGAACAGGGTATTGATCCAAAAGACCTAAAGATTGGCGATATGATTTTTGTTCTAGTAAAATAATTAAGGACGCTTCTAGTGCAAATAATTTATCTTCCTCAAGGGCATGGTTACTGGTAATAATTGAATCAAAATCCTTAAGAGCTTGCGTATTATTTTTAGAAGCATTGTGAGCTAAAGCGCGATATAAGAGGAAGAGTACATTATTATCAACCTGTTCTAATGCTAAATTCGTTTGCTGAATCACTTCCTGATACTCTCTGCTTTTGAATAACATTATTACGTAAGCCATTCGCGCTTTAATATCATATGGATCAATCTCGAAGAATTTTTGAAATTCAGCGTTTGACTCAGGATATTTATTCTCATCCATTAGGCGATAGGCTTTATCCAAATGTGGAAAACTACGAAATTTTCGTAATATCGACTCCAAATAACTCTCAGATCGCTCAACATTTAATTCACCTAGATAATATTCTTGCTTAGTTTGATTGGATGTTGGATCAGCAGCATGACTGGTAAAAATTACTAACATAGGCAATATGCTTACTATTCCAACAAAAATTATTCTAAGTCTAAGTATCCAAGTCAAATTCATTTTTCAGTCTTATTATTTAATACCTCAGAAAAGACGACGGCTCATTTGTGTTAACCTTTAATCAGGGCAAAAGGCTGTCGCTGTCGAAAAGCAGAAAGGCAATCTGAAATAGAACTATTTATTTCTCTTTTGTTGAGTAAGCATTCATCTTTCTTTTCATCAAATCACAATGACATGAATAATTTCGTACTCAGAGATAATTACGGGTGATGTTATTTGCTTTTGCTAAAAGTTTCGTTAAATGAATAGTAATTTGTTTTCTGATCTAACCTTTTACATTGGAAAAAAAATAGTTCTTTATGTATCGGAAGTTGTTAAAAGTTTTTATCATCGTGTTCAAATCAATTCACTACATATTTTCTATAATCTCTTCGAGATGAGTCCTTTGGATATAGCCCAATTCGCATAAAATGTCTCCTAATAAGCAAGGTTGTTCTAGTTGCCTTGATAAGGCGTTGTCTATTTGTTCTTTTGTAAGGATCCTTGACGCAATCAAGAACTCTCCCAGTTTAGGTTTAAACACATTCAAAGCATTATCATCTGGATAAAC
Organism: Nitrosomonas ureae; assembly: GCF_900108305.1. Classification (GTDB taxonomy): domain Bacteria; phylum Pseudomonadota; class Gammaproteobacteria; order Burkholderiales; family Nitrosomonadaceae; genus Nitrosomonas; species Nitrosomonas ureae_B. Next base: position 141 of record NZ_FNUX01000047.1, on the reverse strand, counting down.
GTGATCAGTTTTATCCCAACCGATCGTTTTTTTAGTTCTTAGATACGGTTCATCCGGCAAGTGCATACTTTCTGGTTCAACCGACAAGAACGTAATTAGTTTCATGCAGCGCCATAATTTTAAGTTTAATGAACTCGATAT
>NZ_FNUX01000048.1 GCF_900108305.1 Nitrosomonas ureae | reverse complement strand
TATAGCAGCACAGATTATCACCCGTTACTCTAACCTGACTGATGTAACCTGGAACAACGCAAGCAGAGAAATTCTGAACAATCGCATCGTTCCTTGATTCAATCTTTGATGTTGTAGATATGATTGTTCCTGCCGCTTTCACAAGCGGCAGGAATTCTTCCATTAGTACAGTACCGTTTCTTCCATCAAATTATTCGGAGCAATCCGAGTGATTTTCAATTTATCGGGTTAATTCTTCATGCTGGAAAATATCGTCGCGATAATACATCAGTGGGTATCTATCGATGTATTGATCGGTTTGACGGTCGCATCGATTATTGGCTTCATTGCTTCCTTGATTGCGATTCCATGGATTCTGATTCGTTTGCCGAGTGATTATTTTGATTTGCGCGTTCCACGTTACTGGATGAAAGACCGTCATCCAATACTGCGCATTATCGGATTAATCGTTAAAAACATTGCCGGCTTTGTATTTCTGATTGCAGGCTTCCTGATGCTTTTTCTACCGGGACAAGGGTTGCTGACCATGCTGATCGGGATTTCATTATTGGATTTTCCCAATAAGCGTAAGCTGGAAGCCAGAATTATCGGAAAACCGGCACTATTGAATATTATTAACAGGATGCGTCATAAATTCAATAAACCTCCACTGAAGCTATCGCCCCATTCGCAAAAACATTCACCATCTTAAGTTCTTATTTCTGAATCGACCCAATCTTCCCTTCCTTTTGGTTTCATCACACATTCTTCACATATCCAATAAACACTCATCTATTTGATTTGTAAATAAAAATACTGTCATGAAATATAGGAATAATCCTGTAAAATATAGTACATACTTAGTACAAGTGTCCTAGAAAATTGCTGCGGCGTGTCACTTATTTTTTGAGTGCCATAAGCATATTATTTTATTGTAGAAAGAGGGAAAAGAAAGGTGGATGAAAGGGTTGGAAAAGTTTTTTGAAGTTTTGGTATTTCATCCTGCTGGTATATAAAAAAATATTAGGGAGGTAAGAGCGTTGCAATAGATCAGAGTGATCAATTAGATGTTCGGTGATCTGCTCAGTGGCAAAGTACATCTGATTTGAAGAATAGGACGTCAGCAATGGTTTTTCTCTCAAATTTTAAGAGAGTGAATAATAATTACTAATTCAAGTGGAGTAAGTCAACACAGTGTAAAAAGTGTTTAACTTACTCGGCTTATAAATAAATATGGGAGTTAGATAAAATGGCAAATTTCAGCAGAACCGATCTAGATTTTCTACTTCAGCAGATAGCGATTGCTGATGCAGATTCCGCTGCACAACAACTACCGAATCCTATTTTTAACGCACTGCCAGGAATTGTGGGTGATCCGCTGTTGCCTTTTGGGTTGCGCAATGTCGATGGCACCTATAACAATCTGGAAGATGGCCAGAGCCAGTTCGGAGCGGCAGACCGGGTGTTTCCGCGTTTGCTGGCGCCGGAATTCAGACCGGGGGAAGATGTGCCTGCAGGCTTTGGAACGCCTGGTCAAGGAGTTGGCACTTCGACCCATTATAACCAGACATCAGGCTTGGTATTTGATTCGCAACCGCGTTTGATCAGTAATCTGATTGTTGATCAGACAGCCACTAATCCTGCCGCAGAAAGCGCCTTTAATAACACCGCCGGCGCGGAAATCGTTGACGGCATTCGCTTCGATGGTACGCCTTTTCAAACTTATTTTATTCCAAATGTTACGCCCGATGAAGGATTATCCGCACCGTTCAATTCGTGGTTTACGCTGTTTGGCCAGTTTTTTGATCACGGCCTGGATTTGGTGAATAAAGGTCAAAGCGGTACCGTTTTTATTCCGCTGCAACCGGATGATCCGCTGTTTGATCCTACTCCGGGCGCGCCGAATTTCATGACCGTGACCAGAGCGACCAATCTGCCCGGCAACGATGGTGTCATAGGTACTGGTGATGATGGCCGCAATCACATTAACCAAACAACGCCGTTTGTGGATCAGAATCAAACCTATACCTCGCATCCTTCGCATCAGGTGTTCCTGCGCGAATATGCGATCAATCCAAACACAGGTGATCCGGTTTCAACCGGTAATATGTTGGAAGGTTCGGGTGGTTTGGGCGGGCTTGCTACGTGGGCCGATATTAAGGCGCAAGCCCATACCATGCTGGGTTTGAATTTGACCGATGCCGATGTAACGAATCTGCCGTTACTGGCAACCGACACGTATGGAAAATTTATCCCAGGCGCCAATGGTTATGCGCAACTGGTGATGCCGGGAAATGTTTTACTCGAAGGTAATCCGGCTGCTAACGGTGGATTGGGGATAAACATCCCGGCAAATGTGGTGCGTACCGGTCATGCCTTTCTGGATGATATTGCGCACAATGCAGCACCACGCAATTCCAATGGCAGCATGAAGACAGAAGATGGTGATAATGGCATCAATCCTGGTCTACCTGCGCCAGGTGAGTACGATGGTGAGTTACTGGATGCGCACTTTATTACCGGCGATGGCCGCGGTAATGAAAATATTGGTTTGACCACGGTACATACCGTGTTTCATGCCGAGCATAACCGGAAAGTGGAAGAAATCAAAGACTTGATTACGACGAGTGGTGACCCCGTATTCATCAACCAATGGAAGCTGTCGGGTCCGGGTAATCAATGGGATGGTGAGAAATTGTTTGAGGCCGCGCGTTTTGCGACTGAAATGCAATATCAACACTTGGTATTCGAGGAATTTGCCCGCAAGGTGCAACCGAATGTCGATGTCTTTATTGGTTATGACAGCACGATCGATCCTGCCATCATGGCCGAATTTGCCCACGTGGTGTATCGCTTCGGTCATTCGATGCTGACTGAGACGGTTGCTAGAACGAAGGCGGGTGGTGCTGATGATAGTATTGGATTGATTCAAGCCTTCTTGAATCCGGTGGAGTTTGCTGATGGTTACACGAATAACCTTGATGCGGCCGCAGCGGTGGTAAGAGGCATGACCAAACAAGTTGGTAACGAAATCGATGAGTTTGTCACCGAAGCGTTGCGCAACAATCTTGTTGGATTACCGCTCGATTTGCCGACGATCAACATGACGCGTGCCCGCGATACCGGTATTCCCGGGCTGAACGATGCGCGCCGCATGTTTTTTGACGATAGCGGTCTCAGTGCCGTGGCGCCCTATGAAAGCTGGGCCGATTTTGGCGCGGCACTGCGGCATCCTGAATCGCTGGTCAACTTTATTGCGGCGTATGGCAATCATCCAACCATTGCCGCTGCTACCGACAATGCCGGAAAGCGTGCCGCAGCGGAAGCACTCATAAATGATCCTGCTGGTACCTTTATAGATAGTACCGACACAGCGGGCACTGGACTGGATTCTGTCGATTTCTGGATTGGCGGCTTGGCAGAAGCGCAAGCGCCTTTTGGCGGGTTATTGGGTTCAACGTTCAATTTTGTATTTGAAACCCAAATGGAAAATCTGCAAAACGGTGATCGTTTCTACTATCTGGCGCGTACCGCCGGGCTTGATTTCCTCACGCAACTGGAAGAAAACTCCTTTGCTGAAATGATCATGCGCAACCTTCCGAATGTAAAACATCTGCCATTCGATGTGTTCTCAACCCCGACCTATACTTTTGAAGCCGGCGCGCAGAACCCCAGCGGGCCGATCATTAATGATCCTGATACACCTTATAATGAAGCTGTACTTCTTAGAAGAGACACTTCATTAGGTCCTAACACCATTCGCTACAATGGTGTAGAGCATATCGTGATGGGCGGCACGGAGGGTAATGACAGGCTGCGTGCAGGTGCGGGAGATGACACGGTATGGGGCGATGGCGGTAATGATCGTATCGAAGGGGGTGCGGGTAACGATTCACTCAATGGAGGCGATGGCAATGACATCATCACCGACGTTTTCGGAGACGACAATATCAAAGGAGGCGATGGTCACGATGTGATCAACGGTGGTGCCGGTATTAATTTGATTTTAGGCGGTTCCGGGCATGACTTTATTATAACGGGAAATGACATCTCGGAAGTTTTTGCCGGGCCGGGTAATGATTTCATTTTTGGCAATGCGCCGAATGAAGTTATGCAGGGAAATGAAGGCGATGACTGGATTCAAACCGGAACGGCCGATGGTTCTACCGGTGACAATTTTGATCCGTTCAATCGCGATCCGATTCGCGGCAATGATGTGTTTGTGGGTAGCGGCGGCCTTGACGAATTCATTGGCGAAGGCGGTGATGAAATCATGATGGGCCTGGCCGGTGCGGACCGGAATGATGGCGGCAGCGGTTTTGACTGGACTGCGAATGTGGGCAGTGCGGTGGCCGCGAATGTGGATCTCGCCCGGCTTCTCGTTCCGGGCCCCTTTGTGGATACCGCGGATCGTTTCGATCTGGTTGAAGCGGCATCGGGATGGAATCATAACGACATCATACGGGGTGACAATCGCACCAGCACCGAATTGGAGCTGCAAGATCCAAACGCTGGCAACCAAAACAACGCATTGGATAATAACAATGCACTCAATGGAACGCATACGGCTGCTGAACGTATTGGCATGATCAGCGGATTGAGTGCGTTTCTGAATGGAGCCACGAGTTTCAGTGCCGGCAATATTTTGATGGGCGGCGGTGGCAGTGATTTGATTGAAGGCCGCGGTGGTGATGACCTTATCGATGGCGACGCCTGGTTGAACGTCCGCATCAGCGTGCGTACCGATCCGAATAACCCTGCAACGCAAGTTGCAACTTTCCCCAACATGACGCCTGCGCTGCGTACTGCAATGCAGAACGGCACGTACAGCCCCGATCAATTGGTGATTGTGCGTGAGATTCTATCAAACAGTACCGGGGTTGATACCGCATTGTATGGAGATGTATTTGCCAACTATGTTGTGAATGTTGATTCCACCGGCACTATATTCGTTGATCATGCTAATCCGGCTGTTGGCGATGATGGCAGCGATCGGATTCGCAACGTTGAGCGGTTGCAGTTTGCAGACAGGATTGTCACTGTCGGGACGAACGGCGACGATAACATGGTCGGTACGGCTGGCAATGATGTACTTTTAGCCTTGGCTGGCAACGACACGCTGGATGGTTTGGATGGTGTGGATATCCTGAATGGCGGCCCCGGTGACGATACTTATACTGTCAACACCACGACCGATACGATTATAGAGCTTGCTGGTGCCGGTAGCGGTATCGATACCGTTCAAAGCTCGGTGACCTATACGCTGGGTCTCAATCTGGAGAATCTGACCCTTACTGGTGCCGCAGCCATTAACGGCACGGGCAATAACGTGAGCAACGTGTTAACCGGCAACGCCGGCAACAACATACTCACCGGTCTGGCGGGTGACGATACGCTGATTGCCGGAGGCGGTACGGATACACTGCGCGGTGGTTTGAATAACGACACGTATGTGATTAGCAATACGCCGGTCACGATTACCGAGTTGTTTAATCAAGGTATCGATACGGTCCAAAGCCCGGTGACCTACACGCTTCTGGCCAACGTCGAGAACCTCACGTTGACCGGAGGAAATGCGATCAATGGTACGGGCAATGGTTTAGCCAATATCATTATTGGTAACGGCAACAACAATACGCTCGTTGGTGCAGCCGGACTCGATACGCTGAATGGCGGTGATGGCAACGATACGCTGAATGGTGGAGCCGGCATCGATATACTCAATGGCGGTAATGGCGCCGATACGCTGATTGGTGGACCGGGCGCCGATACTTTGATAGGTGGAGCGGGTGCGGATATCTTTGACTATTTTGCAGCAGTGGGTCATTCCAATCCGGCCAATAGAGACACCATCATGGATTTTGAAACGGGAATCGATAAGATCGATCTGAGCGCGATCGATGCGAATGTATTGGCTGCGTTTCCGGGCAATCAAGCGTTTATCTTTATCGGAAACGCTGCATTCAGTGGCGGTGGACAGGTGCGTTATGACTCCGCAACAGGTTTGCTGGAAGCTAACGTAAATGGAAATGCTGCGGCTGAGTTCCAGATTCAGTTATTTGGAACGCCAACGCTGGTTGGGGGAGATCTGGTGTTATAAACACCGGAAAAGGGGGTGGCATCCATCAAATGGTTTTTATTTGATGGATGTCAATATAAGTTTGATAGGGCCTATACATAATCAAGACACACTCAAAGTGTGAATTTAAAAAAT
>NZ_FNUX01000059.1 GCF_900108305.1 Nitrosomonas ureae | reverse complement strand
TCTCAGAATATAACCTTATCGCTGCTTCAGAATGAGAATATTCAATTCACCGAGTTCCAGGTATCACCTACTTACGCGATAGATTCTACGATTGTCGGTGCTGCAAGAAAAAATATCTATAAATCCACAAATGGCGGCTCAACCTGGACAGTGGCAGGATTTCCCGATAATTAACCGGGATACGCAATTGTGAATGCTCTGGGCTAGCTGGAACAATAACCTAGCCTAGAGTTCTGAGCTAGCCATTCCCTCATAAATGTTTTCACAGCGGGATCCGGGCGATGCTGTGTGCTAAAGCGCATTTTTAATGTAATTTGCAAATCCATTCAGTTGCCGCAGCAAAACTTTTAATTAAGATTGCGCAAAAGTCGTATAAAAGCATACTAGAAAAAGATCATAAGGATCTGTTGGTATAAAGAGGTATTCTCACCGATCATAATATTCGGTATTTAAAATCAATCAGCTAAGAAGATATCCAGAGCTTATCAATTAATTCATAGCAAAATATTCATTTGATGGAATCAGTAATCAACTACAACTTCAAGGATTAAACATGTTAATTAAATTAAATAAAATTCGGATTAGCAGTATTCGGTGCATTGCCCTAATTACTGCGTTTTTCTTGTCAATTGGCGCCACCGCTGTGAATGTGCACGCACACACGCCTCATGACATGATACTTGCATTTGCCGCATCGCCCAATTATGCCAATGATAAAACGATGTTCATGGCAAACATAGGCGCATACACAGGTTGGCGCTACGATGAAATTCTGCGATCAACTGACGGAGGGCTTACTTGGGCAGATATTCCGAATGGAATGGATCATCCGTACGAATTGAGCGTTCTTCGCGTTTCACCAAAATTCAGTACCGATCAAACTGTTTTTGCTGGCTTTCAAGGGAGAGCCGGTGTTTATCGATCAACCAACCGTGGCGACTCCTGGGAATCCTATAATACCGGACTCGCCGCTTCAAATTTGATTGTAAAAAAAATGGAGGTTGCCGAATCCAGCACGGGTTATGTGCTTTTTTTCACTGACGCCAACGGCGCCCTGTTCCGCCGTTCAAGCACCAATGCAAACTGGGTTCAGGTACTCGATAAAACCAACAAAGTAACCGTCATTGCAATTTCACCCAACTACGCCACCGATCGTACTTTACTGATTGCAAGTAATACTGGAAGTATAAGAAAATCTACTAACGGAGGTACTGATTGGACCAATTTAGGCACACCAACAGGAACCGTCATTTACGACATGGCCATCGCTCCTGGAGGTGAGGAAATATTCCTGGCCACCCCAAGCTTCGGAATCTTTTATAGCAATAATGGGGGTAGCTCGTTTATCAATAAAGGAAATAATCTACCGAATGAAGCAATCAATAACATAGCGGTCTCATCGAACTACGCGATCGACCGCACGGTATTCTGCACCAGCTTAAGACGATCGGTATTTAAATCCACGGATAAAGGCAATAACTGGACGCTGTTCAATTCAGGTGTAAAAATCACTCAGCAAACTCCATTACTCAATGAAATTACGGACTTGCAAGTATCCCGGACCTATGCAACCGACAAGACAATCTTTTTACCGGTATTCGACGGGCTCTTTATTTCGAGGAATGGTGGCACCACATGGTTTCAGCGACAAACACGAATGGGTTTGCTGACAGGACTGGCGCTATCCACCAGTTTCAACAGTGATCAGGGCATGACTGCCACAACCTATGTCGGAAGGGGCGTAGCCATTTCCACTAATGGTGGTGCGACCTGGTCTACCAGTGGCTGGCCCAATCCAATAGGACGGAAGATGAATTTCTTCGATTCGCAGATCGTGAGAAATCCCAACGGTAGTCAAACTGTGGTTTCCGCAACCAGTGGAGGCATTGGAAATTCCATCGATTTTGGAGAAAATTGGGTTGTCAATCATGTTCCAAGATTTGTTGCTATAGATCCAGATCCCGTTACCTTCACTGTACTTGCTGCATCACCAAATTTTGCTAATGATAAGGAGATCTATCTCGGTACGAGATTTCATGGCGTAATTCAAACAAAAGATGCTGGTAAAACCTTACGGTTGCAACATGGTGTTCCATTGGCGCATCCTATTACAAGTGTGGCGGTTTCACCTAACTATGCCAACGACCGCACCGCATTTGCCGCTACTCGTGCAGGACAGGTATGGCGTACTCAGAATGGCGGAGATACGTTCTTACGCGTAGGCGCCAGCTCAATTGTATCGATTGGATGGGAGGGCCAAAGATATTCGTGGGTTGCGGTGTCTCCTCGATTTGCTACCGATAATCTTGTGATCGTTGGCACAAACAATGGCATTTACCGCTCGATCAATAGAGGTAACACTTGGACAAAAGAAACTCATGCTTCAGTAGGATCAAATGCCGTTGTTCAGCAAGTGGAATTTTCACCGAACTTCGGCACTACCGACCGGAATATCTTTGTCAATGTTCGCGGCAAAGGATTGTTCCGTGCAAGTCTGAATGGAGCCGGCGCAGTCACTGCTTCTCAGAATATAACCTTATCGCTGCTTCAGAATGAGAATATTCAATTCACCGAGTTCCAGATATCACCTACTTACGCGATAGATTCTACGATTGTCGGTGCTGCAAGAAAAAATATCTATAAATCCACAAATGGCGGTTCAACCTGGGCAGTGGCAGGATTTCCCGATAATTAACCGGGATACGCAATTGCAAATGCTCTGGGCTAGCTGGAACAATAACCTAGCCTAGAGTTCTGAGCTAGCCATTCCCTCATAAATGTTTTCGCAGCGGGATCCGGGCGATGCTGTGTGCTAAAGTGCATTTCTAATGTAATTTGCAAATCCATTCAGTTGCCGCAGCAAAACTTTTAAGATTGCGCAAAAGTCGTATAAAAGCATACTAGAAAAAGATCATAAGGATCTGTTGGTATAAAGAGGTATTCTCACCGATCATAATATTCGGTATTTAAAATCAATCAGCTAAGAAAATATCCAGAGCTTATTAATTAATTCATAGCAAAATATTCATTTGATGGAATCAGTAATCGACGACAACTTCAAGGATTAAACATGTTAATTAAATTAAATAAAATTCGGATTAGCAGTATTCGGCGCATTGCCTTAATTACTGCATTTTTCTTGTCAATTGGCGCCGCCGCTGTGCATGCGCACACGCCTCATGACATGGTGCGTGCATTTGCCGCATCACCCAATTATGCCAGTGATAAAACGATGTTCCTAGTCACTGACGGCGCCTATACTGGCTGGCG
>NZ_FNUX01000050.1 GCF_900108305.1 Nitrosomonas ureae | reverse complement strand
CAGAGTTGGAAAGAGCGTATTATTCGCAACTGAAAGTGTCAGGCATCACAGCTTGACTCAAACTAACGAGTCTCCGGAAAAATCGGGGCGGTTCACATTGCTTGGCAGTGGTTTTATACCGTTACTGATGATTGACATATCGGGCACGCCGGATCTTTATGTAGATGAATGGAATGCCAATTCATCGTGAGGCCATCGAGTAATTGCAAGCGGCCATTCAGGCTTGTGCCAATATTCAACAGAATTTTTAGCGCTTCCGCGGCTTGCATTGAACCGATTATGCCCACGATCGGTGAAAAAACGCCCATGATGGCGCAGGGCATATCTTCTTGATTTCCTGTGTCCGGGTATAAACAGTGATAGCAAGGGCTGTCGTCATGGCGTAGATCAAACACGCTGATCTGGCCGTTAAAACGCACTGCGGCCCCAGAGATTAGGGGTTTCTTATTCATGACGCACGCTTGATTGATATGGTATCGCGTATTGAAATTGTCACTGGCATCAATAACTACATCAACCTCTGCTGTGAGTTGCAGCAATTTATCAACGCCTATTTGCTCATGAATTGCAGTGACATTGATTTCCGGGTTGATTCTGGCCAGTGATTGTTTGGCTGATACAACTTTTGCAAGACCGATTGATTGGCTATCGTGCATAATTTGTCGTTGCAAATTAGTCAAATCAACCTGATCGCCATCACAAATGATCAGGTTACCAATTCCGCTGGCAGCAAGGTAAAGCGCTATGGGAGAACCTAAGCCGCCTGCTCCGACAATTAATGCACGAGAGTGATTAAGCTTTTCCTGTCCCGCAATATCAATTTGCGGGAGCAGAATATGGCGGCTGTATCGCAGCAGTTGATGGTCGTTCACAATCCTTAAATAGGCTTTTGATCAGCTATCGCTTTCATCACTTGGTTCTGGTGGGGATGAAGTGATGCCTTTAAAGTAATTCATGGCTTGTTTTAACAGTTGATCTTCTTCCGAACCGAATTCGAGAGGAGCACTATTTTTTGTATCTTTGTTCTTTTTGTTTTTTTTATCTTTTTTGTCATTTTCAGGTTTTGATTCTGTTTTCTCTGTTTTCTCTGTTTCCGAAGTTACTTTCTTTTCAGTTTTTTTGCCATTGGATAAGTGGCGATTCAAATCGGATTCACGCAGACGTTGATCATCACCGTTGTCAGCTTCATCCAGAATGTCCGGTGTGATACCCTGTGCCTGAATGGACTGCCCGTTGGGTGTGTAGTAACGCGCGGTTGTTAATTTAATCGCAGTATTATTTCCTAATGGCAATATTGTTTGCACCGATCCTTTGCCAAATGTTTGTGATCCCATAACGATGGAGCGTTTATGATCTTGTAGAGCGCCTGCAACAATTTCGGATGCTGAAGCGGAGCCGCCATTGACCAGCGTAATCATGGGTACGGTTTTTGCTGCGGAGGGTAAGCCTTTTAAGTAATCTTTATCAGGTCCGCGCAAATAAAACTCCGGGTTGGCATGTAATTTCATTTTTGCGTCAGGGCTACGTCCCTCAGTGTAAACGACCAGTGCATTTTCCGGTAGAAAAGCAGCCGAGACTGCAACAGCTCCATTAAGTAATCCTCCTGGATCGTTTCGCAAATCCAATATTAGGCCTTTCATTTCTCCCTTGTTTTCACCGAATAGAGTTCTGATCGCTTGCGCTAAATTCTCGCCCGTTTGCTCTTGAAATTGCGTGATTCGGATATAAGCGTAGCCGGGTTCGAGCATTTTTGATTTGACGCTCTGAATTTTTATGATGTCACGTACTAAATTAAAAATCAGTGGTTCTGTTTCGCCTTCCCGTACTATTGTAATTTTTATCGAAGTTTTGGGTTTGCCGCGCATGAGCTTGATCGCATCATTAAGTGTCATGCCTTTGACAACAGTGTCATCCAATTTTACGATCAGATCGCCAGTTTTAATACCAGCACGAAATGCCGGAGTGTCTTCAATGGGTGAAATCACTTTTACTACACCGTCTTCCATAGTTACTTGGATGCCTAGTCCGCCGAATTCGCCTTGTGTTCCAATTTGTAGTTCCTTATATTCGTCTTTATCAAGATACGAAGAATGAGGATCTAACCCAACAAGCATGCCATTGATAGCTTCAGTAATCAGTTTTTTGTCTTCTACCGATTCGACGTAGTCACTCTTGATGCGACCAAAAACCTGAGCGAAGGTGCGTAATTCTTCGATTGGTAATGGATGGATGGTTTCAATATTCTCTTTTTTTGCTATAGCGGAGAAATTCAAACTGAGCATAATTCCAGCGATTACTCCAATTAGAATTAAACTTGTTTTTCTGATTACATTACTCATGATGCTATCTCCGCACTGATCAAATTTGTGTAAATGGTTTGCTGCAATTATTCTATTTTTATCCACGTCAAAGGATCGAAGGGCTTGCCCTTGTAACGAAGCTCGAAGTATAGACCTGAATTTGCATTACCATCGCTATTTCCTACGGTGGCTATTGTATCGCCGCCGAGAATCATGTCACCTACTTGTTTATGGAGTGTTGTATTATTACCATAAAGGCTCATATAGTTGTTTCCATGATCCAAAATTATCAAATTACCAAAACCTCTCAACCAGTCAGCAAATACAATTCTCCCTCCTGAAATGGCTTTAACGTCGCTGCCTTTAGGCGCTTGTATAAACAGACCTTTCCACGTTATATGCTTACCTGAACGTTGACCTCCAAAAGCATTCACAAGTTTCCCGCGTACTGGTAAATTTAATTTACCCTTGAGGGATGGGAAAGGAGTATTTGCTGTAGAAGCATCTGGGAGCTTAGTATTAGTCTGAGAATTGGTGCTGGATTTCTCCTGAGCGAGGAATTTATTAATCTCATTAACCAAGCGAGTAATACGTTTTTCGTCATCCTTAAGCTTTTTAAGTTCTTGTTGCTTCTGGGTAATATTATCAGATACCTGTGATAGTGTTCTTTGCTGTTTGTTTTTTTCGTGCTCAAGTTTTTTGCGTTCATCATGATATTGGGCTTGGATGGCAGCAATTTCTTTTTTCTTGTGGCGACTCATTTCAGTGAGCGCCAAAATTTCATGTTGATTCTTTCTTAGAGCCGTAATGCTGTCTGAACGAGCAAGCGCGAATTGTTGGTAATAATAGGCGTTTCGAGCAATTTGATTGGGATCATGTTGGTTCAACAGTAAGTGTAAATAATTATGCTGCCCTTCGACATATTGCTGGTAAAGCAATTTTTCTAATCGACTTCGTTCGATTTTGATTTCTTCGCTGATTATATGGCGCCGAGTCTGTAGTTGCTTGTATTCTTCAATGGCTTTCAGGTCATCTGCAATAAGTTCGGTCAATTTGCGAGAGATGTCATTGATTGTTTTTTCGGTTTTACGTAATGCATTAGTTGTATCTTGTTTTAGTGACTCTTTATTAGCTAAATCTTTTTGGAGTAACTGGATACGTTCACGTAATAATCTGAGATTTTCTTGATCGCTTGAGAATGCTGAAAGTGGGCAAATAAAAGTCAGCACACATGCCAGCAGCACTGAATGAACACACTGTATATGAATCAAATTAAACGTACCAGTTTCCAAAAAAGTGTGATTTATTCGAATTCATGCAATGAGTATTATGCAGATACTTGAATAAGCGGATGATTATCTTAACCAACTGATTTTCCTTGATTAGCTACAATCTTCATTGCTTTCTGAATATCGGTTGGGTTTCCAAGATAATAATTTTGCATTGGTTTTAAATTATCATCCAGTTCATATACTAACGGAATACCGGTTGGGATGTTGCAATTGAGAATATCATTGTCGGAAACATTATCTAGATATTTGACCAGTGCTCTTAATGAGTTTCCATGCGCGACAATAATCACGCTCTTGTCAGCCTGGATCTGAGGTGCAATAGTTGTGTTCCAATAGGGTAAAAATCTTGTAACTGTATCTTTAAGGCACTCAGTTAAAGGAATATCATTATGCGTTAAATTTTTATAGCGCGGGTCGGCTCCGGCATAACGCTGATCATCAATGCTCAAAGCAGGTGGTCTGACATCATAGCTTCGCCGCCAAATCAGGACCTGTTCGTCACCATATTGAGTCGCTATTTCAATTTTATTAAGACCTTGCAGTGCGCCATAATGCCGTTCATTCAATCGCCACGTATGTTCTATTGGGATCCACATCTGATCCATTTCATCCAGCACTATCCATAAAGTCCGAATGGCACGCTTGAGAACGGATGTGTAGGCGATATCAAATGTAAATCCATGTTCGCGTAAAAGCTGTCCGGCATTTTGAGCTTCCTGAATGCCGTTTGGGGTTAAATCAACATCTGTCCAACCAGTAAATCGATTTTCTTGATTCCAAGTGCTTTCTCCGTGGCGCAGGAGAACAATTTTTTTCATATTGACCTTTAAGAAAAACAGAATGAATATTTTAAGAAGGCTTACAGAATATTAGTATTTTATTATAATTTTAGCTTGAAACACAGTATGGGACCGATACTTTTAAAGTTAAGCGAATACGAAAGATTCGCGCAAGTTGCATTCGTTTTTAAAAGTATTGCCTTATTCGGCTTATTAACCAAAAAATGGTGGAAGGAAGAAGAGTCCGTTGAAGAATACTCGTCACCAGACAATAAGTATTTACGCTACAAATATTTTAATTTCGATTAATATTCTAAATTTTTTGTTATACAATCCCGAGCTTAATTTGTTCATTGTTCGGCTGAAATAATTGAGTGTGCATCAATAGACTGGGTTTGCAGATAGATACAAATATAATTTTTTGGAGAGAATATGAAGGCAGTTTCTAGGAATATTTGGGTAACAAAATTTGGTGGTGTGGTTTTAGCTTCGTTGCTGGTATTGCCCGTGCATGCGCAGTTGATGCTGGCGCATGAAGGGCATCATGATGCAGGTGGTTGTGCGATTAAAACGGGTGAATTTCCAGTAACATTCAGTGCTTATGAAGTGCCTGAAGGTGGTATACCGCCAATGCATTCATTCTGCGAAAATTTGCCTAATACTGGCAAGGTGAATTTGACTGTTGAGCTGCCACAACAGGCGCGCCAAATGCTTTTGGCCGTTCGCTTGGTGAAGGAGGATCATGATGGGCATAGCGAAAAACAGCATAATAGTGCTGCTGCCGATAATAAACCGGCAGATGGTGATCATCATTCGGGCCATGAGGGTATGGAACATGGTGAACATATGGAACACGGAATCACTGAGCATGGCATCGTATATATGCCTCCAGAGATGCATAGATCAGGAATTATTGTGGTCGCAGCTAATATCGAGGAAAAAGGCCAGTATGCAATTCAGCTGGAGAGAAAGGATGATGCGGGTAATGTTAAGACGGTAGTAAAGATTCCATTAAATGTTGGAAAAGGTGGAGGTCACGGTAGTCATGGCGGTGGAATTGGATTAATGGAGATTGCACTATTGGTTGTTGCGGGCGGTGGAGCTGCTTTTTATTTTGTGCGACGCAAAAAAGCATCTGAAGCATCCGCATAATTTAATCTGTAATTATTTGATGTTAGTCCACAATTAATTTATTGAATCGATTAAAAGATGGGTGCCGAGAATTTTTTTGTGCTTTAGTTTTGTCTGTCAAAAACCCTTGACAGTACAAGGTTGACTAAGTAGTCTAAGGGAGGTTGCTATCTGGTTGGGATTGGATAGTTAGAGTAGGATTTTACGAAGGAAAGGAGAGG
>NZ_FNUX01000051.1 GCF_900108305.1 Nitrosomonas ureae | reverse complement strand
CCTCATCATTGAAAATCAAAGATAATTTCAACCTTTGATTCACTTTCTTTCAACATGCCTTTCTGACTACCAAGTACGCATTTGCCGGATGAACCTTAGATACGTTATGTATTGTGATAAAGCTCTAGTAGTGGCAAAAAAATTTATCACATTGCCCCACACCATTCTTGGAAAGGAGAGAAAAGCCTGAAACCACCCATGAAGTTGTTTAACACAGTAGGCACGATGAAAAATTCTAAGCCCCAAGCAAAAAGCATTAATTGCGATCAGATACCATAGAATTGTTTCTTCCTCCACTAAAGGAGGATATTGGTAAGCATTTGGATCTAAGCTAACTATTATCCAAATAGCGACAACAACAATTACAACAATATACCCGAGTAAATTAACTAAATTCGTAATCAAGGCTTTTCGATCTCGATACAAAATATATTTAATGGATAAAGGACCTTTCCACCCTAAATTCGCCCAACCTTGTAAGCCGATACCGAGCACCCAACGTGATTTTTGACGCACAGCAGCCCAAAATTTGTTTGGAAAGAATTCCTTAATACAAACTAATTCCTTAACTTTAACTTGCCTCTTTTTCCCTGTAAGTATAGATTTTTGAGTTATTGTTCTTTCTACAAATAGGCGGACAAACATCTGTTTTAACTTATGCTCTCTGAGCTTAAATCCGAAATCATAGTCTTCTGTTAGAGAGTTGGTGCTAAAAATTTGATTATTGTTATTACTTGCGACAACGCTAATAGCTTTTCGGCTAAAAGCAACTCCAACGCCAGCCGCGGGAATGCTTTTAGTAATGGATTCTCTTACCGGCAAATCTTTATAATGCAGCTGAGCAAATTCATCCTGATAATGTGCTCCGGTGAATTCATACCATTTGCGCTTTAATGACAACACCGGTAGTTGCACCATATCTGCCTTTGGAAACAGGTAATTGAATAATTTATAACATAAAGGATGTATTACATCTTCACAGTCTTGCATAATAAAACAAGCAAATTCAATTCTATTTTTTTGTTCAAATGCTTTGATTCCATTACAAATCCAATTTAGACAATCCGCTTTGTTTGTGGGTCCATCATTTCCAGTGATACAAAGATGAACATGATCACTTTCGACCATAACTTTCTCAACTTCTGCACGGGTTTTAGGATCATTCTGATAAACCCCTACAAAAATATGATAATTTGTATAATTAATTGATTTTATAGTATTTCTTAGCATCAAACCAATAACTGCCGACTCATCCCAAGCAGGGAGCATGATGGCAATAAATTGTTCAGGCTTATCCAGTATTTGTTGTTCTGTTAATGGCTGATATTTTGTCATTACAAAAAATTTTCGATAAAAATGCCTTATCCAGAAATACAAATCAATAAAAAGATCATCAAGTCCACTAATAAAGAAAACAATACACACAAATGTCATCAACACTTGCATGACAACTAAAAAATAAGGAATATTTTCCATTCTACGGAGAGCTAAAAGTTATCTTTGAATCAACCCTTAAATTCATTTTCAGATGACAATAACGGAGTTTCATTTCTTACCCATCTCGTTATCAATTCAGCAATTCGCTCGGCGGCTTTTCCATCACCGAAAGGATTATTGCCAATCATCGCCTGATAAGCTTTCTCATCAGTTAACAATAAACTAATTTCAGCAACTATTTTATTTGTTGATGTGCCAATGATCTTTGATAAACCTGCGTTAAATGCTTCCGGTCTTTCAGTTAATTTTCGTAACACTAAGAGCGGTTTTTTAAGTGTTGGTGCTTCTTCCTGCACACCCCCGGAATCAGTAACAATGATATGAGCTTTTTGCATCAAATATAAGAAACACAGATAATCAACCGGTTCTATTAATGCGACACGTTCTACATCAGACAGAATCTCCATCACTGTTTTCCTAACATTCGGATTTAAATGAACAGGATAAACCACCATAACATCTGGAAAGCGCTTAATAATTTCCTTTAACGCAAGGCAAGTATTTTTTAGATCTTCTCCAAGTGACTCTCTCCTATGTGATGTTACTAAAATGACACGGTATTGATTAAGAGGTAAATTCTTGATGGATGATTCTGAGAAAGAGAATGGCGCCTTAAGTAGTGCTGACATTGCGTCGACAACAGTATTTCCTGTTACAAAAATATTTTCTTCTTTTGTACCTTCATTTATTAATTTCTCTTTCGCCAATGGTGTGGGGGCTAAATGAATCTGTGTCAATACCGAAGTTAATCGACGGTTCGCTTCTTCCGGAAACGGATTATACAATTCATGACTACGTAGCCCCGCTTCAACATGAGCAACAGGTATTTTAAGATAAAATGCTGCAACTGAAGCTGCAAAGACCGTAGTTGTGTCACCCTGAACCATTAACATATCGGGCTTTACATCTGTAAGAGTTTTATGCATCAATTGCAATACCCTGCATGTCAAGTCATTTAAATTTTGATTTGGCCTCATTAAATCCAGATCTATGTCCGGAACAATTTTAAACAACGATAACACTTGATCAAGCATCTGCCGATGCTGGGCTGTTGCAATAACTATTGAATCAATATAATTTGATTTTTGTTTAAGAGCATAAACGACAGGAGCCATTTTGATGGCTTCTGGACGTGTGCCCATAATGATTGCAATTTTCTTTTTATTCATTTATTTATTTACATGTAATTTTGATTAATTTGACACTTAATTTTTTTGAAGTATTCGTCGATTTGGCTCATAGCGCCAGTTATGACACTAGGAGCCAAAGATAAAAGTAGAGGTACTATTATGGTTTGAGACTGTCAACAGTAATAAATGTGTAACCTTGTTGCTTGAGCCCATCCACTACCTGAAGAAGCATATTTTGTCCTAAATAGGGATGATAAAAGAAACTAGCAAATCCATCTCGAACGACAAGGTTAGCTTGGCCGGCTGCAAGCAAATCTGCCGGCAATCGAGCTGGATGATTGTTAAATGGCACAGGTTCAATATTCCCGAGGTTCTCTGGAATAATCAAACTGCCGTATATATCTTTCACGGGATAAGGAAAAAACTGCCCAGCAAGCCGACTGTAATCGATGGGCTGGTTACTTAAATTACCCGGAAAATATAAACCGCGATCGTAGCGTATTCCAAAACGCTCCTGTACAGCCAAGTAATCGATCACCGACCCTGCATAGTGAGGAAATTCAAAAATTTCCGGAACTTGCAAGCCGGCCGCCAAGAAAGCGGCTTCTGACAAAGCGATGCGATTAGATATCCATTCTTCTGAATCACCCGGAACCGGTCCGTCATATCTAACCGTATCAGTTGCATCCACGTGAGCTGTATAAAATTCAAAATCTTCTGCACTAACGCCATTGTAGGGGTTAATCAAGTTTCCAAACTGATGGGTATAGCCATGCATAAGCAATGTACCACCCATGGATTGCATAAATTGTAAAGCCTGAACAACATTGGGCCTATCAGAAAGGTTATAAGCCTCTGGCACTCCGTTATTGTAAACTCCATAAGGATCTTCATAACGAGGATACACTGCGACTGCAAATGGAACGCCACGGTTAAAAAGCTGCTGAGCAATAATTCTTAGCTCTTGGGGGTTAGCGTCAGGCCCTACGTCTTCTATTCTAACGAGTGCTCGATGCCGTTCGACTGTAGCTGGAGCCAAGAGGTCGAACAACAAGTCGGCCAGAGCGAGATAGCGGTCGGTATGATCAATGTATGCGAATGGCATTTCTCCAATATAAGTTAAATTCAAAGAACGCACCGCCCATGGAAAGCTGGTTCCATTAGTTCTCTTCGCCATTGCCGGAAATTGAACCCGGGCTGTATCCACGTTGGCATAGGTCATCATACCAGCTTGATTTATTGTGTTTCGAGTCAAGTCGGTCAGTTTGTAATTGATTGTTCCTATTGGGCTGAAATCGTACCCGGCCCAGTTCCAACCGTAGGCCGCCTGGAAGTCACTGGAATACGCTGTAAGCTGCCAAATATTGCTATACATCCACAAGACTGGAGTCGTTCCGGCCAGCGTATCAGTAAGGAAAGCAGGGGGAAGAGGCTCGTCATAAGTTGATCCAAGGTAGATCACTGCGCTAAAACCTGTCATCTCTCCGGCGATATATTCTCCTACCGGATGAGCTTTCCATGTTCCGAAATGAGATACAAGGTTTGCTGTCATCTGAGCGTAGAGCTCACCCAAGAAACCCCACGGTCCAGTTGTATCATATAGAATCAGTGTATTTGTCGGATTGTTCAGGTCTTCAACCGGACCTGCCATCAACGCTGTCCGGCTTGCTTGTAAATTTGCGCTTAGAGACTCGGCACCTCTAATTGTATCTTCAGCCAGCACAGCTTTGCCAACGCGTTTTGGTTCGGTTGGCTTAGCTTTCAGTGGACGGGGGGGGGAAGGCAATATTCCTAAATTTTGAATGTTCTGTAAATCGGATTTGCTTTTATTTAGTTTATCTAAGCTTGGACGAACTCTTGCCTTAGAGTCGCCTAGCTGAGTGCGGATGCTTAAGGCATCGTTTGTATTAATCATGATCTGAGCACTGACGGAAATGGCAGCCAAAAGCATACAAATGCTCACCATAACCATCAATAACCAGCCTGTATGATATCGCTTCTTCATTATTTTCTCCAATATATTTTATTGTAATATGCTTTTTGATTTACGTATTTTTTTAGAAATATTCTGTCCCCCTCTCGTGCAAGTTGCGACATTTGTTACTTCCGGATCTCATGTGGTTAGTCTGATTCTGCTCACCCCATACCTTTTCAGAGTTATCAGATTCTTACTTTAATGAATATTCTCTATCTTTACCTTGTAATCCTTAATCCTTCCATCTATCTTTGTGTTCTTCTTTTACTAGCAGCTCAAATGATATCTTTATTGCTGCCAAAGCATAAGTGACAAGCCTCCATGATTTTGTAGTATTGATGTACTAAATATGTCCTACTTATATAAAGTGCAATGGATCATTCTGTTCTGGCTTGTTCAGTTTAAAAATTTTACTATCTGGCATGCGGTGTTTTCCTTATTGATTGATCTGACCGGATCTTTACCAACAGATTACACCGCTTTCTTCTCCTCTGTCATACACCAGAAATGATCATATCTCCATACAACCAAGCGGTCAGCGTGAAGATTTTTATATAAGAATATTCTTATATAAATAGGATATATTTAGTACATCAATACTACAAAATCATGGAAGTTTGTCACTTATGCTAATGTGAAGAAAGGCATACTATCTATTCTGGCGTTGCGGGCCGGGGCTAGGCGCTATGACAATGCTACTGACTTGCTGCAAGGCAATGTAAATGCAAATACTGCGGTTGAATTAGGGCCTGTTAACACTATTTGATATAATATGGTGATGGAAATCACTGAAAACCAATATCAACGGATCGAACACTGTCTGCCGCGCCAGCGCGGC
>NZ_FNUX01000052.1 GCF_900108305.1 Nitrosomonas ureae | reverse complement strand
CCCTCTCCTTTCCTTCGTAAAATCCTACTCTAACTATCCAATCCCAACCAGATAGCAACCTCCCTTAGACTACTTAGTCAACCTTGTACTGTCAAACTTACGATCTTAAGCTCTATAATCAAAACATAAGGCCACTTGTTTACGCTTCCCTCACCATAAGCTAAGCTCATTTTTGCTTTTTATAAAATGCGAATTTTACTCTATCCGCTAACTCATCATTTTAATCGCGGAAGATAACCGGCTTTTATAACGTGCAGCCTTATTTTTGTGAATAATACCTTTTCCAGTAATTGAATCAATAGTACTTATAGAACTGTTAAATACATTTTGAGCCACATCTTTATCCCCAGATCCTATCGCTTTTCTTACATATTTAATCGCAGTACGCAATTTAGACCGTAAACTGACATTGTATTCTCTACGTTTGACAGCTTGCCTTGCACGCTTTCTCGCTTGTGCACTATTAGCCATAAATCCTTAGCTCCTTCAAAGAAAAAAGGCTTAAATACTACTTTCTTTTATTTTATATTGCAACTCACAATTTCTTTTATTTACTTACGGTACTGGATGTCTGTCGGCGGCTTACAATAAAACCTCGAAGGGAATTCCGAATTACGCTGTTTATTCCTTATAACATCCCCACCTTCATTGACACATACCATAATTGACATATCCAAATTGGGGAAATATTCATTAGACCCAGGTTGTGCCGAGGTCGGTGGTACTTTCTCTCTTATTCTGACGCATAACTCAGGTTCATTTAACTTCGGCGAATCATCCTGCATCGCAGGTAATGGACAAAGATTACACGGATCGCCCGGGCACAAGCATCCGCTACAATTAGCAAGCGTTATTGATGAAAAAAAACTCAATCCGAAAATGCAAATAAAAATTACACTAATTTTTAATACTGAAAGCATGATTATCCTTATCTCTTTTTTAGTACTATTACGTTATATCCATAAATTGATTCTAACAAAACAAGAATCTTATCAAAATTAAAATAAGTGAATAACCGATCTGGAGAAATATAAAAGACTCTAGACTAGCAGACGCAATTTTCTGGCCTAGCAAGATGTTGACCTGGTCAAGCACAACAGGATGATTTTGTCCTGATAAAAATCAAGTCAATTCGATTCGATTCAGAATTGATGGGTTCTCAGTATGTTTTTTAGGATGCCAAGTATAAATTTGAGTATGCGGATTGGGCCGAGCATTATCGTTTGTTTTGAGTAACCACGAGACCGGGCGCCTGTGACACAAAGCCTGATAATGCTCTCGCCTCAAGTATCTGCAACAATTTGATTGAAACAGATGTTTTACTGCTGCTGTCTTGATACTACGCTAGTGCCCGTATGCACTCCGGTTGATGTTTTACAATGAAGTGCCACATCATAACTATCCGTCCCTGCGGCTGTATGCATAACGAATAAGCTGTATACACCTGATCCTTGCGTAATTTTAACCAAAGGGCTGTATGTGGTATTGTTATCCGTAGTATCCACGCTGAATTGCGCGCACTTATTAGTGGTGCAGCTAGTTCCTTTATACGCCAGGATACTAACTTTAGCAGTGCTTGCCGTCATATCCTTGACTTGTGCTTCAAGATAAGATGGTGCGCCGTTACCATCGTCAAAACAGGTCACTTGATAAAAATCCACGGCTGCGGCCAAACCGGTGGTAAAACTACCCGTCTGGTTATGCGCCGAAACTGTACTTGCGTAGATTGCCATTAACCCAAAAACTGGAATAAGCATTCCCTTTAAATTTGAGAATTGCATCATAAACTCCCTTAAAAATTATTTTCGCCATTCGCTTTAATTTGAACGATCATCGGATATAGCTTTTTCACAATGCCGTTCTACCTAAAGCGCTTTATTAAATACCGTTATCTTGAGTTTGATTGCTTGCGGACAAAGCTTCCAGCTTCATAGCAGCCAGATCTTTGATGGCCTGAGCTTCATCTTCGTCTTCAACCACTTGTTTCAGCAATGCCACGCTTCTTTCATCGCCCCCCAAGCTATCCAACGCCATCAACCGTACTGAGAGTGCAGTATCTTGCAGCGCTTGCTCAAGTACCACGAATAGATCACCACAACCTTGTTGCGCAAAGGCGTAAACCGCCTGCCCTCGGACTTGCGGATCGGGATCTTGAATTGCGGCCTGTAGAATTTTTTGTACAATTCCGGAGTCAACCGAACCTTTCACCGCCAATTGCGACAAGGCGGTTACTCGTTGCGCCGGGTCATTCGATGCTGCAAGACTAACGATCGTCTCGGTAAAATCAACATCCGGCTCCGATACATTGCCATACTCTTCCATGCAATAAATTTGAATGGAATCCAGACTGGAAATTGAATTCACTGTCGCTGCGTCTGCAAGCGCATGATTAGAAAATCCAGTAGTTGCCATAAAAAGAATAACGAACGACATGGCAATCCGGCGCTTATGATTTGGTAATTTCAACATTATGGCTCCTCAAAAATCAGGAGATGAACAAGAACTCCCACACCGCCCATCTCCTCTTTCAACAAAAAGCTAATTCATGGCGAACTTTCTTATGGCTTCGGCCAAATCTGAGCGCCCTTCTTGTTTTTAATGGGTAGATCACGATTGATCTGCGCTGCAGATGGAATTAAATCAACCGCATCCCCTGTCGCTGAGCAACTTCCGGGAAGGGGATTTTTAGCCAAGTCGCGCGTTACCGTATAAGTGGCCGGAGAATCAAAACCATGCAGACCGGGGCCGTCATAATCCGATCCTACCGCCGGTGTCCATAAGTTAAGCTTGCCTTCAGCAAAACCTGCTATGGTTGTCGGCTTGCAAATATCCGCAATAGCCAAAACGATTTTCACACTTGAAGCACATGACGTCGGCTCAAACAAAACCGCGCCAGCTCTGAATTTGAGGTAGCTTGCGTAGTAGTCCGGCATTTTGCCATCCTTAACATAAAACCCTACGACATTTCCGTTATCATCGGTCTTTTCATCTTCTGCTTTGAAAACGCTGGGATCCAATACTTTCTGAAACAAATTACCCCAATTTGTAACATGCGCATCAATGGTATCGGTTGAAACCGTGTCATTGACTTTAACGATTGAATCAACGCCGTCAGGGAAAACTACGGAACTTCTAGTTATGAAGGTTCCATCCCCACAACCATGCCCAATGACCACATTGTTAGTTATTCTAACGCCCTCAATTCCTACAGGAATTTCCAGACGAGTATGCGATAATACATTTTGTGAGAGACCCAGCAGCAAAACTGTCGCTAAAGCGGTATGGGTAAAACACTTAAATTGTTTTGTTAACATGTTACTAAGACCCCTTTTTAATTTATTAATAGAACAACTTATATTTCTCTTACTAAGGTTGCCTTTTGAGGTGGATCTCAAAGGGCAACTGAAAACCATTCTTTTCTTACGTCCCTGAAAACTCTTATTATCTTGAAGAAAAGAACTTATTTCAGGGCGCGATAATATTTTCTCTACCTGGCAAAAGCAATGTGACAAATTGTCGCACCTTTACCACTTTTCAAAAAAACCCCGCAGCAAGCTGCGGGGTACTAATTGCGCTTAATTATCTACTGATTGTTTGTCTTCTCATTCTTCACGGCAAGAAGAAAAGTTTTCAAAGATACAAGCGTTCGCACCACAAGAGATTATTCAACGAGACATCATTTAAAAAAATCACCAGGAGATAGATGGCAACTTCTTCAGGAACGGATGATAGGAATCACACGATGAAAAAACAATGTGACAAATTGCCGCAGGCAATTATTGCCGCGATATAAAGCTTCTTACGAATATGTATAACTCATTGTAAAACAATTAATTATTATAAATTAATCAGCATTATTCCAGCTCAGCATTTACATAGATGCGACAATTTGTCGCATTACCTGTATCAATTTTTTTACTTACAATTCCAAATAATCAATCTAGGTCGATAGAAATTACCGGCATTCTGTAAAGATTAATTACAACCTCATACTTCTCAAGTGCGTTGCAGGACCATTACAAATCACATAATAATTTATAAATACAATAAATTAAGACAAATATGAAAATAAAAACCGATCAAATAAAAAACTCGGTCGCTTGCGGCCGAGTTTTTTATCCAGCCCGGACGGTATTGACTTTGATGATGTGCTAAGAATATTCAAAGCAGCAACTTCCGAGGCGGGAAAATATTTGAACAATCCTTTGCTGGGTACATTAATGAAGCACGCTCCGGCGGATATCATCGCCGTTCGCGGCAATCCATTTGAACAGTTTAAATTGTTGGAATATCCCGATCTGGTCATTTCCGGCAGCCGCATCATCGTCAACGACTTTACAAAAAACAAGGTAACACACTAAAAATCCACCATAAATTCTTCATCTTCAATTATTTTTGGCAAAGCCTGGCTTTATTGCACTGTATTCCTGACCGGTGCGGCCGTCATGGTTATAGAGCTTTTGGGTACGCGGCTGATTGCACCTTTCTATGGTGCCAGTCTTTACGTCTGGACTTCACTCATTGCAGTTACATTGATTGCGCTGGCAATTGGCTATTATCTGGGAGGGATCTGGGCTGATCGGACACGATCCGGATTATCCCTCATCATCGCAATAGCTGAATTATTGACACTTATCATTCCCTGGCTGACAGGATCGGTTTTATTGGCTACGGGATCGATTTATGCGATCAGCACAGTCGACAGTGTGATTGGTACGCTATTTCTGGGTTTTTACTTATTTCCCCTGGTCAGTTCCCGCGAAATCTTTATGAGCCTGGGGATAGCGCTACTGGTATTGGCGATGACTGTGGCATGGATTGAGTGAAAGTATCTAAAATCCACTACGGTCATAATACCGACGGCTCTATTGATGGTCATAGGATTTAGTTTTTATCCCCCCATTGCCAGTTCCGGAAAAGCTGAATTCAGCGATACCTTTCAGACTCGATTTGAACGGGAAAGCTTATATGGCTGGGTCCGTGTAATTGACAAACCCAAGGAGAAAATCTCCTCACCTATCAGAAAATTGTGACACAAATCCCTTATCTTGCGCCAAGTATGGAGAAAGCCTTATTAGAGCCTGTTAACACTATTTGATATAATGCGGTGATGTAAATCACCGAAAGCCAATATCAACAGATCGAACACTGTATGCCGCGCCAACGTGGCAATG
>NZ_FNUX01000057.1 GCF_900108305.1 Nitrosomonas ureae | reverse complement strand
CGGTAATTCCAGTCTTTACCAAGCTATAAGCTGGTATAGCATCAAAATACACCGGTACACCACTGTCGGAAGACAGCCGGTGTACCGGTTTTTTTATAAGTAAGAACAGAGTGAAATTTTAAGGTACCACAAGAGAATGCGGATAATAGAACTGGAAAAATTAGAGACGCTTACCCAAGAGGAGGATTTGTCGTGGTCAGACAAATAATACAACCAGGGATTGCAGTCTTTATACTTGTTATGGCGGCGCTTTACACAAGTACAGTTGGCGCGCATGGCAAGGTAGCCATGGAAGATGATAATTGTATGCGTCGGATCGGGGAGAACATGATTCACCTCAGCACTTATCAGCCCCAGATTGATAAGGAGGGCCATTATTGTACAGATATACCTAAAGCTGGCAATGCCATACTTGTTATAGATTTGGTTGATCCTGAGTTGCGAGATATGCCGGTTGGAGTAAAGATAATAAAAGGCAGCAATGCAGCCGAAGGCGAAGCAATTACCAGCCTGCGGCCTGCATTATATGAAGACGGTGTTATTAGCACACAAAATGTATTGGATCAGGGGAAGTATTTGGTACTGATTACAGCCGAAGGCTTGCCACCATTGAGCTATGAGTACCACCTGCGAGTGGAAATGGTCAATTATGCGAATGTATTCAGAGCTACTGTAGGACCTGCAGTGGGTTTGTTGTTGGCCACGATACTGGTATACAAGCTGCTTAGATCAAGGCGCTTCAAAAATTGGCTGGCATCGCGTCGCGCAAAGCCAAGCTAAATAACATCGACAATTCAACATTAAGAGAACTTAGCAACAACCATTTATCGATACAGGGAAATTTTAAATGTTAGCAAGATTAATAAAAATGAAACAAGTATTATTGACAGCATCTCTCGCGATGAGCATGCTGATTGCAGCACAAGTACAAGCGCATGGTGGGCTGGCTTTAGCGGATGATATGTGTATATTAACAATTGGACCATATCGGATGCATTTTACGGGTTATCAACCGTTATCGCAGGAAGAGGAGTTTTGTGAAGATATACCGGAAGTAGGTAAGACCGTGATAGCGCTGGATTATATTCAGGAGGAGCTGCGTCCATTGACGACAGAGGTGAGGATAATTAGAGATACGGGCTCAGAAGAAAATCTGGACGAAATCACGGTATATCACTTGCAGCCTAAAATATATCCCTCGGCATCGATTACAGTGGAGCATGTTTTTCCGGAAAAGGGTAAGTTTGTAGGTCTGGTGACGGTAACGGGAGGTGCACAGAATTATGTATCGAGATTTCCATTTTCAGTAGGGGAAGGTCGTCCGATATCGAAGGTCGTGATCATCGTCCCAATAGTAGTGCTGATCGCAGGAGCTGCGGCTTTTATGATGATGCGTAAACGTAAAACTGAGGGATAAAGCGCTGCTGAAGAAAGTTTCAGTTCGCTGTATTGGCAATAGTAAAAGGCACAAATTAATTTGTGCCTTTTTATTAGGCTAGCTAGAACTTATTCGGAAATTTAAAGCTTATCTATCATGCCGTTATTTCATATTGCTTTGCCAATCCAGTAAGTTCATTTGCTCATCTTCATCATCAAAGAGGATACGGGGAAACTTAGCAACGTATCGGTGTGGCGCATTCGGTTTGGATTACTGTTGATGTCAATATTACTGGTTTCAGCTGGAGTTTTCTGCCAATATTCCTCTTATGCACGTAAATTTAAACTGTCAAAGATGTAATATGCGAATTAATTGGGCTAATGCCTAATTTTATCAGTTTTCTCTGCCATCATTAGGGCTAGCATACGGACACCCATTATGAAACTATTAATCGCTGAACGATCTAGTAAGACACATGGTTTGCCAGACGACTTGCAGTAATATTTGATGGTTTGGAATACTGTATGGTTAACACAATCGACTGGGCAAATAATCATATCGGCTGTTTTTTCCATGAGTAGAAATAAATTATCCAATGAGTCATTTAAATCACCATGAAATGATATGAATGTACCGCCAGAGTTTTTTACTATCTGATTATATTCTGGATAAAGTTTGATTTTGCCGCCCACACATAGAATAGTTTTTCCATTTAATGAATTGTTATAATACGTTCCGGTTTGGCTATCATGGTTTGTGTCACCAATAATTTCAATTGAAGAAGATGCTTTAATCAAGGGTGCCCAATTAACGATACGAGAATCTTTGGTTGCAGAGGATTGCTCTTTGATAATTTTTTGTTTGAGAAGCATCAAGTTTTGCTTCAGAAAATGAGCATATTTTATAAATTTGTGTAAACCATCTTCACACCTTGAAGAAGTTTCTGCATATGAAGGAATGGGATAGTGATAGTGGAAGATTGTGCATGATGTAGTCATAGCAGCCTGCTTCTTTAGAAATTTCATAAAAGAATCCTCTTTAAAAAATCATCAGCAAGTAAAAAAATGGCTGGCTGACCTAAAAAAACAGGTTGGCTGGCTAAATGTACTGCTGGAGAAGGAAGAGGAACTCCAGCAGTATTGAAAACGCTAAATCTGGCTTTGTAGCCAGTTATGGATGCCGACTTTTTGCATGACACCGAGTTGGTTTTCCAACCAATCGATATGCTCTTCGGTATCCTCAAGAATATGCTCAAAGATTTCTCGTGATGCAAAGTCCTGACTTGATTCACAAGCTGCTATCGCAGCCAGCAGAGTTTCCCGTGATGTAAATTCAAGCTTTAGATCACAAGCGATACATTCCTCAACAGTTTCACCAATCATCAACTTTCCTAGATCTTGTAGATTGGGTAAGCCTTCCAGAAACAGGATTCTTTCAATCAGAAGATCAGCGTGCTTCATCTCTTCACATGATTCTTCAAATTCGTGTTTTCCTAGACTGTTGAACCCCCAATTCTTGTACATCCGGGCATGCAGAAAATATTGGTTAATGGCTGTTAATTCGTGTTGTAACTGCTGATTTAGCCAGCGAATGATATCTACATTACCTTTCATTTTTAGCTCCTAAGACAAATAGTTTTACTTGGGCTGAATTCATTTGAAAAGATATTGCTCAGTATTACTGTTAAATTATTTGTTCCTTGCCATCGCTACTATGCTGCAGGCAATTGTTATTACTGAGTAATTCTTGTTATGAATCCATGTCATGTATCTGCTTACCTTCACTACGGTTCAAAGTGATTTTCGTATATGAATCGTTAATAGCTACAAGTATTAATATACATGATATAAGCTCATAATCCACTATTTGTTGAGGATTAACTTGCCGTTTCGCGTGCGGCGTAACGTGTACTGCTCACCTTTGTGCAATATAAATACAATATCACCATTTTTAAATAAGGAGTTGCTATCTATCAGTGCATTTAAATTTGTTAGTTCAGATTGATACAAATTATGTGCCATTGATTGTGTTAGCGTTTGAGTGTTCATATGAATATATAAATGATAATGAGAATTGTTCGCATTATATAGATATACTAATAAAATGCAAGTGTAATCTAAAATATATTTGGTTGTTAAGGATCAACTAGGGCCTGTTAACACTATTTGATATAATGCGGTGATGTAAATCACCGAAAGCCAATATCAACAGATCGAACACTGTATGCCGCGCCAACGTGGCAATG
>NZ_FNUX01000054.1 GCF_900108305.1 Nitrosomonas ureae | reverse complement strand
TCGACTTATCCACAGTGGTATAGTACGCTATACCACTATTTCACCTAGTCAAATTTCAATTAGCACAGGTGGTCAGTTTTCAGTTAGCAGCAACATCTTGCCGTACCCAGAGTACACCGGGATCTGTCCACGTCTCGATTATTGGTGATGGAAGAGATCCAGGGCATACCGATCAAGCAGGCGCCGGCTGGTCCAGAGCGCATCCAGGCCGCTCGTCAACTGTTGGAGAGCTACTACAAACAGATCATCGTCGACGGCTTCTTCCATGCCGATCCCCACCCAGGCAATCTGATGTGGTGGAAGGATTGCATCTATTTTCTCGATTTCGGAATGGTCGGCGAGGTAGGGGCCGATCTTCGTGAGCATCTCTTGTTAATGTTGATGGCTCTTTGGCAGGAAGATGCCGGGTTTCTCACCGATGTCACATTGATGATGACGAGCGCCGTCAATAGCAGCGATCTCGATGTGGCCCGATTCCAGAGCGAGATCGGGGAAGTGATGGCAAAATATCGCACAGCCTCGCTTGCCGAGATGCAGATCGGGCCGCTTCTGCAAGAAATGAGCGCGGTCTCATTACGGCACGGAGTGCCGCTACCGGCTTCGCTCACGCTCGCCACAAAAGCACTTGCGCAGGTACAGCTGGCGACTGCCGAGCTTGATCCAGCACTTGATCCTTACGACGTAGCAGGTAAGTACTTGATGCGCTTAATGGTCAAACGCATGGGTAACGCACTCAATCCAAAGACATTCGTGTATCAATCGCAGAAGTTAAAAGTACGAGTTCTGCGCGTGGTCGAGGCGGTAGAAAACCTCGTCGGTGTTCGTCCTGGCGGCCCAAAGCTTGTGGTGAACTTCCGGGCCAATTCGCTGGAGGATATAGTGCGTCACACGGGACAACGGCTGGCGCTCGGCCTGACCGCTGCCGCAAGTGTTTTGGCTAGCGGATTCACGGCCACCTCGACGGTTGTTGCCGAGTGGGTGCCGATAACATTCGGGGTCGTCTCAGGTCTGCTGATCCTTGGCCTGGTTATCGATCTGCTGCGAGGGCGTTGACGATAAAAATGGTTCAAGAAGTAGGGTTGTTCTACGTCGAAGATTTCGTGCCACTGCGCTTGATCGAACGCAACACGGCTTTCTCGATCAGGTAGGCGATGACCATCATTACCATACCAATCAGTCGGTGTTCCATTTTTCGAGTAAAAGACCTTTTAGAGATCGTATTCATGGAAGCATTGTTCATCATAGGTCTATTAATAATTAAAGGATTACGATCCGCAACGAGTAAATTCTTACGCTCAACGCAGTTAATCCTACCCTTGCCGGGTCGGAATATCCACCATCGACGTTGTCTATGATGAATGATCGTATATCAGCATGGCTGGATAACCTTGGTCTCAGTATATATCGCGAGTCGTTTCAGCACAATGCGATCACCTGGGATGTCCTACCCGAGCTGAATGAGGGCGATCTGGAGGCGATGGGTGTCTTACTGGGACATCGGAAAAAGCTCTTGCGCGCGATCGCTCAATTGCCACAGAGCGCTGAAGTTATGGGCCCGGGGTCTATACCCGTTGGCGTCATTCCGGAAGAGCAGCCATTCCCCCCCGAACGAGATCAAGCAGAACGTCGCCAGTTGACGGTGATGTTTTGTGATCTTGTGGATTCGACAGTACTGTCTAGCCGGTTGGACCCTGAAGACCTCCAGGACGTGATTCGACGATTTTTAGATGCTTGTAGCCAAACCATTGTTCGATCCAATGGCTATATCGCCAAATACATGGGGGATGGGATGTTGGTCTATTTTGGATACCCCCAGGCCCACGAACACGATGCGGAGCGAGCGGTACATGCCGGACTGGCTATTCTGGATACGGTGAGGACGCTTCATCAAGACAATCCCCATCCACAGTTTAGTATGGCTGCACGAATCGGGATCGCTACTGGTCAAGTCGTAGTCGGCGAACTTATGGGGCTGGACACCGCCAAGGAACGGTCAGTGTTCGGTGAAACCCCAAATCTCGCCGCCCGCCTCCAAGCACTGGCTAAACCCGATCAATTGATCATTGATCCGGCGACGAAACGGCTTGTCGGAAATGAATTCGAGTTCTTGGATCTTGGCGCCTTTTCGCTGAAAGGATTCGACACACCTATTCAAGCTTGGCAGGTTCTGAGTATCAGGCCGTCGGCCAGCCGGTTTGAGTCCTATCGATCCAGCCAATTAGCCAAATTCGTAGGCAGAGAACAGGAGATCTCACTCCTGTTGGGGCGCTGGCGCGAGGCCGTGGGCGGCGAAGGACAGGTCGTGCTCCTTTGCGGTGAGGCCGGGATCGGAAAATCGAGAATCGCCCGTAGTTTGTGTGAACGCCTCGCAAATGAACGGTACCAGATGATTCAATTTCAATGTTCACCGTACCATACCAATACGGCGCTCTATCCGGCGACTACTTTTCTGCGGCAAGCCGCGGGGCTGGCCAGTCAGGACAGTGCCCAGGCACAACGGGAGAAGCTCGATGCCATGGCTCGCGAAAGCGGCATCGAGAATCAGGACACGGTGTCATTGCTGGCAGATCTGCTCTCGATCCAAGGCGATCACCGGGATCCGCCGTTCACGGTGTCATCCGAAACACGCAAAGACATGACGCTGGAAGCCCTGGTGCAGTATCTCGAACGGCTGGCCAATCGCAACCCCGTGTTGTTCATTCTGGAAGATGCCCATTGGCTGGATCCCACCACGCGGGACCTCCTGACGAGAATCATTGGCCGCATCCGGCAGATGCGTGTGTTGTTGCTGATCACATTTCGCCCCGACTTCAAGCCGGTGTGGGCGGAATATAGTCACGTGACGTCCCTGACGCTCAGTCGGTTGCCACGTCGGCAGAGTGCCGAACTCGTGGTGGCAATGACAGGAGGAAAAGCGCTTCCGTCCGAGGTGCAGCAGGCGATTCTGGCCAAGGCCGATGGCATACCCCTCTATATCGAAACGTTGACGGAAAATGTGCTTGGATCCGGACTGCTCACCGAGGAAAACAATGCATTTACCTTGAAGGGCCCACTAAAGGGATTGCCCATTCCAGACAGTCTGCAAGCGTTGCTCATGGAACGGGTGGACCGATTAGGGTCGGCCAAAGAAATTGTCCAAACCGGTGCAGCAATAGGGCGTGAATTCACCTACGAGCTGCTGCGGGCCACTGTCGAAGTGCCGGACAGCGAGTTGAGGAATGCACTTGACCTGTTCGTCGCGTCTGGGCTCGTGTTCCAAGAGGGCGAGATACCTCTTGCGACCTACCACTTTAAGCATGCGCTCGTCCAGGAAGCGGCCTACAGCACGCTGCCCAGGAAACCCCGGCAAGTACTTCATGCTCGCATTGCCAAAACCCTGGAGTTCCGGTTCCCCGAGTGGGTAAACATGGAACCGGAACTCCTGGCTTATCACTATGAACAGGCAGGTTTGACTGGTCCGGCAGTTGATTATTGGCATCGTGCGGCTCGTCGCGATGCGGAACGATCAGCCAATATCGAAGCGCTCAATCATTTTAATAGGGCGCTCGAGTTGCTAAAGGAACTGCCGCAAGGCGCGGAGCGGAATGCCTTGGAGTTGGAACTCCTGCTTGCACGCGGAAGCCCACTGCTGGCCGTCAAAGGCTATGCATCCGACGACATGGAACACAATTATCGAAGGGCGAAGGATTTGTTACAGGAGCACAGCGGTTCCGTGCAGCAGTTTCTAGCCATTCGGGGATTATGGGTCTTTCATCTGGTCAGAGGGCATCTCGCCAATGCGCGCGGCCTAGCCGAAAATCTCCACGCGCTGGCTCACCGCGAGAAAAACTCGGATCTACTGATTGAAGCTCACCATGCTTTGGGTGTGACCTGTTTCTTTCTTGGCCGGTTTGACGAAGCCAGAACCCATCTGCTCGCCGCAAAATCCCTTCATGATCCGAATAAACAACGTTCACAAGTCTTCTTCTACGGCCAAGATCCCGGAATAACCGCGAGGATTTTCCTGGCCAGGACATTCTGGATATTAGGTGAAATTGAGCACATTGAACCGCTGGCGCTCGAGGCCGTTGGTTTGGCGAGGGAGTTGGAACACCCATTCACCCTGGTTTTTGCCTTAACGTCCCTCTCCTGGATCTACTCCACTCTCCGCAACGCGAAGAGAACGCTGGAGCTCACCGACGAAGCCATTGCGGTTTCCACACAATACTCATTTGAATTGGGATTGGCGTGGGCGACGTCATTTCAAGGCTGGGCGTTGGCTGAAAATGGACAAGAGGAAGGTCTCGCCAAGTTAATTAACGGGCTTTCCGCCACCCGCGCCACAGGTGCAAGTACCAACAACACGTTTACATGGGCGTTGCTGGCAGAAATCTATTTACGTAGAAATAGAATTGACGAAGGCTTGGCCGCCATTGAGGAAGCGCTGAAGCTTGCTGTCACTGGGGGAGAACTGGAGTTGTCCCCTTTTGGCGGACATTTTTTTCATGGAGTCGAGAGAGTCTCGACCTGTGAAAGCGGATTGCAGTTTATCGCGATTTGATTTTTCTCATTCAGTTTTCTCTCAAAATTGTTTGGTGATAAGTATCCCAGCCCGGAATGCCTGCGAGTTGGGTTGTACCATGACTCGATCCAGGTGAATATG
>NZ_FNUX01000056.1 GCF_900108305.1 Nitrosomonas ureae | reverse complement strand
CAACCAACCAAAGTTATTCTCCACATTGAATGGAAATATCAGATTCAATTTCTCAACAACAATTGTTGGGTACTTTTTTCAGGGATGACTAATTACAAAAAACCGACATTTTCACCTCATCTATCTTCGACATTTACCTATTGTTTTCAAATGTTCGGTAACGAACAGACCGATCAGACGCTCAAGAGGATTATCTAGGTTCTAAGCCCAATACTTGTTAATTCCAGGAGCTTAGGATTCTATTTAATAAAAGGAGCTTTATCATGATTCAAGTTAAAACAAATACAGTGATAACATTTGTTATCAGTACAGCATTTTTGCTAGCCAGTACATCCGCAATTGCCGAATATTCTCAGGCACAGAATAAAATAGATGATAGGCAGGACAAAGTACAGCAATCGCAATCCAATGCTTCTAAAAAGAAAAGTGAAGAAGAAAAAAGTGGCTCAAGTTCTTCTGAGAACCGTGATCGCGATCCAAGCAGCTCGACCGGAACGGATAAGAAAAAAAATTCCCCCACAGATAAAAAAGGAAATTATTAATTTAGTTTCTACATGTTCAATAACTACTACTGAAAAGATTTTGGCTGTAATTTCATTGTAGATAGTGACTACCAATCAAATATTTATTGTTTACAGGTTTACTGGGCATGCTTGGTTGCAAAAATCAAAAAACTGAGCTTGTGCGTTGTTCTTAAATAAATCGTGTTTGTGTCACTTCTAAGTAATTATTTATCAGCAACTAATTTTTGTAACGGGTAGCCAACTATAAAGGTTGCTATCAATTCGATGAAGTTTGACTATGTATCATTTAGAAATAAGGAGAAAACACATGATTAGCTGGGCAGTTACATTTCTGATTATCGCTATTATCGCAGGCCTACTCGGGTTTTCCGGCATTGCGGGAACGGCCACCCAAATAGCATGGATTGCGTTTGTGGTCGGTATTATTATGGCTATCGTCTTCTTTCTGACTGGAAAACGACCTCCTGCCACTTGAAGTAGAAATTTATGCGCCATTCTGAAAAACTGATGAATTAAGCGCATACGCCTTTGCTACGTTTAATCATGGATCTTCTGGAGACTGCTAAACATTGATCCCCAGTCTATAAGAGCTTAGCTGGTTTCATACATAAGCGTAATCTTCAATGTAACGCATTCCATTTCTCAGAAATTTCAGTAAATTACGCTAAAACTTTACTAAACATTTTTGATAAGTGTTTCACTATATCAAAGAAAATTTAATTTTTTATTTAAATAAAAAGAGAGCCTATTATGAAAGTATTAATTCTAATGATTACACTAATTACTATTACCCTATTGTCTGCATGTAACACTCTGAGTGGAGTAGGAAAGGATGTTCAGAAGGGTGGTCAGGCAATTGAAAAATCAGCAAACTAAAACTTAGTTGCAGAAATTTTTCCTGTGTGAATCACGTTTCTATCACATAGATAGCAAAGATTTTTTACAGTATTTACAAGTAAACACCGCCACCTCTGCTGCCCAGTGATATGGAACCAAGAGTTCACTGATTATTTTTTTACATACAGAGTACTCTTATGTCGTCTGCCCAAGTAATTATAAGAACTAATCATTTGTTAGCTGCTTTACCTGGTAATGACTACAAAAAATTACTTGCAAGCGGTGTAGAAACCGAACTGGTCTTTGCAGAAGTATTATCTCACGCTGGCAATCCGATTTCACATGTTTATTTTCCTACCACGAGCATTATTTCCTTAATCACACCAATTGATAATGACCGCAATCTGGAAATAGGGTTGGTTGGTCATGAAGGTATGTTTGGCCTTCCCCTCATCTTGGCAGTTGATGTTGCTTCATGTAACGCTGTGGTTCAAGGGGCAGGTCAGGCATTACGCATATCGACACCTATATTTTTGCTACAACTTCAGAAAAGCGCCGCACTTAATCAGAAATTAAAACGCTACCTTTTTGTGGTGATGAGCCAAATTGCTCAAACGGCAGGATGTAATTTCTTCCATGTTATTGAGGCTCGACTTGCCCGCTGGCTTTTGATGACCCAGGACCGGGCACAATCCGATCATTTTTATGCCACACA
This sequence comes from Nitrosomonas ureae, assembly GCF_900108305.1. Lineage (GTDB taxonomy): Bacteria > Pseudomonadota > Gammaproteobacteria > Burkholderiales > Nitrosomonadaceae > Nitrosomonas > Nitrosomonas ureae_B. The sequence continues at coordinate 2,152 of NZ_FNUX01000056.1, read as the reverse complement.
CGCATCCTTGGCTAATATGCTGGGTGTAAGGCGTGTTGGCATCACCAAAGCAGCAATTTCTCTCCAAAAAAGCGAAATAATTATCTACAAACGTGGAAATATCAAGATTCTCGATCGCGCTGGACTCGAAGCGGCCTCATGTGCATGCTATCGCATGGAGAAAGAAATTTACGAAAGGATTTTAGGCTGAAACAAAAAGCCTAAAATCAATCCAATATGGATTAAGATAAAGTTGATTCTAAGCATTAATGAAGGACACACTTATGTGTCCTTCATTAATGCTATGCTTTTTGCGTTCTCATCATACCAGCTAGTTGTAACAACGTAATTTTCTGGAAAATTCCTGCAATGCACCGATGCCACTCTCCTCGGCCAGCACACACCAGTTTTCTAGATCCTTTACCAGTTGCTCCGTGGAGGTGGTAGAACTACTCCACAAGGCAACAAGATTTTGTCGCATTGAGTAGATCGTGCTCAACAATTGACTCGAATGAAGCGCCTGATCCAACTCCACCTGATCCTTCTCCGCCATCAGACCGACATCAGTTTGCAGCCAATGTCTAACTGCTTCCAGCGCACGGGCATCTTGCAAACCTGGAATAGCTCGAGTGCTCAAGTTGTGAATCTCAGTGATTGTAGGTTGATTCAAATACTTAGCGAACCTGGCTAGCACATCATAGCGATGAGCGATTACAGCTTTCAGAGTGTCCGCGTCACAAGGGAATTTAGTCAGATTAAAGCGAATTTTGGGTGCTACCTTGCAAACTGTTGCTAAATCTAGCATCTCCAGAATGCGAATGTACATCCACCCGATGTCGAATGCCCAGCACCGTTAATGACCCCGGCGGCGAAGAATGGAATCCACAACATCTGAATTCCCCATATAAGGAATCCGATTGGCCCGAATAAAACAAGATCAATTGCCAGCATGATGCCGATACCCAACATGACATGCTGCGAATATAAATTGCGCTCAATCCAGTCATCGGGCGTGCCATGACCGTATTTAACAAGCGTTGCGGTATTTTTAGCTTCTATACGGTAAAGCTTGGTACCGTCGAACAAACACCTTGTTGATGCCATGTATCTGCGGACTGTGTGGATCTTCCTCAGTTTCGCATTTAGCATGGTGTTTACGGTGTATAGCCACCCATTCTTTGGTGACCATGCCAGTGGTAAGCCATAGTCAAAAGCGAAAGCAGTGGCTAACTATGGGGTGTAGCTTTAGGGCGTGATGCGCGACTGATACCGATGGAGAAAAATCGTCACAGATACAGTGGTCACGTGTGCCATGATCAGCGCAACTAACATATAACCCACCACGGAAGTTCAATCAGGCCATGCTGCATAAATTGTTGCATAATAAATTAGATCCTTTATTCAAATTAAACAATATGCTCAATCCGCTGTCATTTCTGTGCGCTATCGAACATACTGATTTTTTATATTTATTGAGAGCTTACGCGCTTGAAAGTCGAAATTGTGCATTTGCACTATAGAAGATTTCCATATATTCCGTAATCTCTGAATGGCTTTTTGAATTTCCCATGAAACACCGCCAGTTTGATTAACTGATCGATAACCGTGTCGAATCAAAAGCATTGCTGGCCAGTTCTAAAGTTTAGGTTACTATCTAATTAATTGGGCTTATTTTTAGCATCCGGTTTCTTGTTATCTGGATATTTATTATCGGAAGTTTTGTTATCAGGTTGCTTAGTTTTGCTATCAGATTGTTTTTTATTACGCTCTTGTGCATTAATTTTAGCTTCTAAAGCATCCATTTTTTGATCTGCCGCTTGATTGCATGTTTTCAAAGATTCAAAATCATTCGTTTTCTGCATACAATTTAGCCGCCCTTCCAATATTTGTATTCTCTCTTTTATATTTCCCATTTCTCGATTTTTTTCAGGTAGAAAGTCTGGATCTTGTTCAGCAGCCAATATTAATGGCGAAGAAAAAAATAAACCCGCAGTTATTAACAAAAATAAATTAAATAGCTTCATTTCTATATATCTCCATAATTGAAATTAAATTTAGAATCATACACAAAGGTACTTGAGCTATGATCATTTCTGGTGTATGTAAGGAGAAGAGAGCGGTGTAATCTGTTGATAAAGATCTGCCCAGATCGATTATCAAAATAAGGAGAACA
>NZ_FNUX01000058.1 GCF_900108305.1 Nitrosomonas ureae | reverse complement strand
TGTTCTCCTTATTTTGATAATCGATCTGGGCAGATCTTTATCAACAGATTACACCGCTCTCTTCTCCTTACATACACCAGAAATGATCATAGCTCATGAATAGTTTGACTTTGCTTTGGTTGAATTATCAAGCTGGCCGTATCCAATTAGATTGGTTGGGAACTATACGTGGCCTTAGCATTGCCATATTTCTGGCCGCTGCCGGCTGGGCAATTGAAGACAAATTAGGAGTGTGGTGGACGCTGACATTTGTTTTAGTAGCTTATATACCTGGTTTAATGCTGGTAAAGCCATTAAACCAATCAGATATGGCGCTACTTAACCGAGGATTGCGTCACCGTGCCCGGATATTTCTGCATTTTACTTCGAAAAGTTCATAACAATTAATTGGTATCATTATTTATGTTCGCATCATGGTAGGTCAATTGAGCGATTTGTATGAGCCATAAAGACACTTTTGATTCTTTTTCCTAATCTTCCTAAACTTGTATCGGATATGTCTAAAAACCACGAAAATATAAAGATCATGCATGTTATCAACGGAGAATTTTTCTCTGGTGCTGAGCGAGTGCAGGATGTATTGGCAATACGACTACCGGATTATGGTTATGAGATAGGTTTTTGTTGCATAAAGCCAGGAAAATTTTCTGCTTGCCGGAATTCTACTGTGCCAATCTTTGATACATTTATGAAATCGAAATTTGATCTGGCGCCGGCATTGGAGATTGCAAGAATTGTAAAGCGAGATAATTACTCCTTGTTGCATACACACACTCCCCGCGCTGTATTAGTGGGACGCATAGTGGCGTGGTTATCCGGCGTACCATTAGTGCATCATGTACATAGCCCGACGATACGAGATACAGAAAGCGTGTGGCGTAATCGAATGAATTCACTTATAGAGCGATTAAGTTTAGTGGGCGTAGCGCAATTAATTCCAGTATCGAGAAGTCTGGAGTTTTATTTGAAGAAACAGGGCTGGTCAGAGAAACGAATTACAATGGTTGCCAATGGAGTAGTTACGCCGGCTATGTTACCTGTACGAGATATACCTGGGCCAGAATGGGTGATTGGGAGTGTGGCATTGTTTCGGCCGCGCAAAGGTACGGAAGTTTTGATACAGGCATTGGCAAATCTACGTCAGGCGGGCCGTTCGGTAAGATTGCGTGCAGTAGGCCCATTTGAGACTATGGAATACGAAAGAACTATTAAAGAGATGGCGGATAGACTCGGGGTAGGGGACATGATCGACTGGATTGGATTCGCTCAAGATGTCAATGCCGAATTCACTAAAATGGATATTCTTGTTTTGCCGAGTCTCTTTGGAGAAGGTATGCCGATGGTAATTCTGGAAGCAATGGCAACAGGAGTTCCGGTAGTAGCATCTGATGTAGAAGGTATTCCTGAAGTATTAGAGCATGGTAAAACCGGTTTGATAGTGCCAGCTGGTGATGTAAAGAAACTGGCTACTGCCATAGCTGATTTAGTCGATAATAAATATGACTGGCGTGCCATGCGAGAAGCTGCTTACCAATTGCAAGTGGCAAGCTTTTCTGATTACAGTATGGCCAAAGGTGTGGCACGTGTTTATGATGCGATTCTGAATTCTATGCATCGTTAAAATATCAGCTATCAAATACTCAACCAATCATTAGGAATGAAACAGAGCATGCATCAAATTTCCTTGTTCGGACTGAAAATAGAAGATACGACGTTAACTGATGCCAGCGCAAATATTGTCAATGATGCTAAATCAGGCGTGCAGCGTAAAATATATTTCGTCAATGCACATTGCATAAATATTGCTGCGGTAAATATTGATTACCTTTCAGTACTACAAGATAAAGCAATGCTATTTGCCGATGGCAGTGGTATGCGCTTAGCTGCGGGATTAGCTGGTTTTTCTCTAAAAGACAATGTCAATGGTACCGATTTATTTCCGCTGGTCTGTCATGATGCCGCGGCAGCTGGTGTCAAGCTGGCTTTATTGGGTGCTCGCCCAGGAATCGCAGAACGATGCGCTGAAAATATGAAAGTTCAATTTCCTGAATTAGATATTGCATGGGTTCATGATGGCTATTTTAAGCAGGATGCTGAAAACGATATTATCGCTGCTATCAATCGTAGCGGAGCGGAAATTCTGTTTGTAGCGATGGGGGTTCCCATGCAGGAACTATGGATTGCGCGCCATGTAAACAAACTTCGTGTGCCTGTATTACTGGGTGTGGGGGCCTTATTTGATTTTTATTCAGGAACTATGCCACGTGCGCCGCATTGGATGCGTCGCTTTGGTCTGGAATGGTTATTCCGGTATGCGATGGAGCCAAGGAGAATGTTTGTGCGATATATCGTGGGTAATCCGGTATTTATTATTCGAATGCTATGGCGGCGTTTAAAGGGCCAGAAGAATCTGCAAGAAGCGGTCTTGCTTGATGGTGTGAAGTAAAAAAAGCGAAGCTAAATTCGACTTGATTCAGAATATACTCGAAAAATAATGTTGATTCTAAATTTATGAAAGAAATATCTAGTGTTAATCTGGCTAACTTCATTATCGCTGGTACGGAGAAGGCCGGCACAACCTCGATATTTACGTATCTAAGCACTCATCCATCGGTTTGTGGTTCAACTGTTAAGGAAACAGATTTTTTTCGTAATTCATTTACCGGTAATCGCGAGAAAGATATTGTTAATTACTCAAATTACTTTGAGCGTTGTTCTCCTGAGACTCGAATCGTAATGGAAGCTTCACCGGGATATCTGGGTAGTGGTGCAGAAGTGGCAGCTCGCATTCATACATTGGTGCCGGAAACCAAGCTACTGTTCATATTAAGAAATCCCATTGATCGAATATACTCTTCATTTAATTTTCATGTCGGAAAGCTGAATCTGGATTCTGATTTAAGCTTTGAGGAATATATTGATAAGTGCATTGCGTATGATTCTGATCAAAGAACACCCGCTGAACTGGGTATTAAAGAATGGTATTTAAAGATCATCAGTTTTGGTCGATACGCTGATTATTTGAAATACTATTATCAACTATTTCCAGAAAATCAAATCAAGATTATGTTTTTTGAGAATATGAGTCAGGATATTGACGGATTCATGTACGAGCTGTGTCAGTTCCTGGAAATTTCTCCAGACTATTTCAATGGATATGATTTTAGAAGAATTAATGTTACTTACGAAAGCAAGTTGAAATGGTTGCACAAGATCGCGGTCCACTTTAACGCCAAGTCCGAACATTTTTTACGGCAACGACCTGAGTTAAAACAGCTTATGGTTAAATTATATAAGAAAATTAACCAAGCAAGAGAGGGATATGATGAAATTTCCGATGAAAGTCGTGATCGTTTAAAACAATATTATTTGCCGAGTATTGCGGCACTGCAGACGTTTATTGGAACAAAAAATATACCTTGGGATATTTAACCGACCTAATTAGTCATCCCTGAAAAAAGTACCCAACAATTGTTGTTGAGAAATTGAATCTGATATTTCCATTCAATGTGGAGAATAACTTTGGTTGGTTG
>NZ_FNUX01000060.1 GCF_900108305.1 Nitrosomonas ureae | reverse complement strand
TATTCTCCAGATTCGACAAACTGGATGTCATCTTCCTTTCTTTCATCCATTTCGCTCTTATCGTTGAAGCACTTAGATAGTGTTAACAGGCCATAATTCGAGGAATCTCTAAATAACTGTCATCTCGACCGGAGAGATCAAGAAGTTGATGGTAAAAAATTTCTTATTTACCAGATACGCCGAATATCATACTGATCGAACAAGTTTTCATTGCTGATGAGCGGTATGTTCGGTTGTGGCTCAGTTTGAAATTTCCTGAACTATTATTTGTTTTTTTAAGATCCACAGAAGTATATATTTTTTCGTGTAAAATAAATCTTCTTTTATATCTGGAGAAAATGGTGAATAAATTTGCATTATCAATAGCTTGTGCGCTATCCCTGGTTGTTTCAGGAATACAGTCGGCATTCGCTGAAAATGTTGCTACAGTAGGTGATACAGTCTTTATTCTTGACAATCCAGCGTCAGGTTCTCCTCAATTAATCGCCAGCGTTCTTAATGCTGACAGCACCACCAACCCTAATCTCTGTTTCAGCGGTCAGTCTTCTCTTGATTTGGGGCTCGGAGAAGGTATTTCAGCCACCGATATAATAGTCAATAACGGCACCGCGATTATTACTACAACGAGCACAGACGTTCCTGGTGGTGTTATTTTTAGGGATATTTCAAGTTGTATAGCAGCTAATTCGATATGTATGGCTACAGTCAATGGTAGTCTATTGACTATACCTTGCGTTCAATATAACAATCAGGTACTTACTGTAGTACTTGAACAACGCGGCAACTCAATGAATTGGGAATTAATTTCTTCACCCATTTTAAATGATACTTTTGCAGGATCTAAAGCAAACAAGGGAAATTAGAATTATTGTTAAGCGGTGGTTCAGAAAATTTCAAACTGAACCACTAGCGTAATACTCAGTTGCCATTCTTCATGAGCGGGTTCACTTCGGCAAACCAGCTGCACTCGCGATAAGGTTGACTCTGTAGCAACATTTTGTAACGTTCCGGCAAATCGCGCGCAATGGCCTGGAATTCCTGTTTATCCTGTTCCGTGAGAATGATCGGACCGATAAAGGGAGTTGGGTTGCGGTACAAATCCAAATTGAATATCGGCTTGTGCGGCAAGCCAAAAAAGTCGACCATATCTTTTAACACCGCTTCCCGCTTCAGATCCACGCCGACATCGATGAAAAACACCCGGTCTTGCCAGTGATTGTCTCGAATCAGTTGCATCGCCCGATGCTCGATCTCCAGCCACTGTAATACATAAAACTGAAAACGGCTGAGAACCGGATAGTGCCGGAACACCTCCTCCTGCCCGGTCAATGCCCAGCGGAAAAAGCGCTCGCCGCTATCGCCCGCATAGTCGGCAAACGGAACATGCAACTGGCGTATTATCCGCTCGCGCACATATTCGCTTTTCGCCACCAGCAGCGGATGGCGCACCAGACGGATAAATCCCGGATTATTCAGCAGCGCTGCGGCATGGCGGTTAAATGCCTTGAGGAAAGCATGATTGGATTCAAAATAAAAAGGCTGCTTGCGGCTGGCGATAAAACGGCATTTGCGCTCCAACACCGGCAATAGGGCGCGGTCGTTATGCCGCGTATTCCAATCAACCGGCTTGCCGAACAGCGTGGGATTGCCAAACGTGAAATAAGGCTCGTGCGTGCTGTAGCAGTGCGTAATGTTGCGGGCAAAGAAATCAGCGAGGAAACTGGTACCCGAGCGGCCGCTGGCGAGGGTGAACAGGGTAAGCGGCGTGCTGCGCATACCTTATTTCAGGAAGCTATCGCCTGCTCAACCACCGCATCCGCCAGCTTTTTCTGCAATTGGCTGGCCTGCGTGATAGTGGATTTGAGTTGGTCGCAGAGTGTCATCAGTTCGTCGACTTTGGTTACGATGCGGTGTTGTTCGGGGAGGGGTGGGAGAGGGATTACAGTTTCTTTAACTTTGCTTAGATTTAAATTTGGTTGCGCTCCGCCAGCAGCCAATTCACGAATTTCATCGTATATTTTCTCAAAAAATAGCTTCACATATTGTCTATGACATTCATCAGGATCAATAAGTCTGATAGCCGCACACGCTTGATTAGTAGCAGCTTCTATCATTAGCTCTGTAATTTGACCTCGTGTTTTTCCTTGTCCATACATTGCAACGATAAGAGTGCCCTCTGGATACACGCTCAGGTTTGTTTCTTTAAGTGCTAATGGTGACACACATTGTACAGTTTCAAAAATATATGGTTTCGAAGTCTCTCCACTCGTTACCCAGCTAATAACCCCTGGATTAAAATACTCAGGTTTGGTTCGCAATGGTGTTGCTCCTGTTCCAATCAGTGAGATTTCATCAAGTGCTACCGACACCCACCCCTGCGGCAATTCAAACGGCTTTTCTTCCTCGGAAATTCCTCGTTGAATCCCCCCCGGCCCCCCTTTTTCAAAGGGGGGGTTAGGGATAGGATTAAGGGTGGAATTAGAAAGAGGGGGAGTCGAAAGGGTAGTCGTAGTGGGATTGATTGAGGTTGCTGGAGCTGAACCTGTTTCCCCCCTTGGTAAAAGGGGGGTTAGGGGGGATTTGCCTTTCTTGATCTTCCCCTCAGCCACCAACCTGGCTTTTTCCGCCTGTATGCGCTTGAGCAATTCACTGGCCGGTTCATCGTTCGGGTCTTGCGGCACGAGTTTGCCCATCACCGCCAGTTGCAGCAGGGTTTGTTTGAGTGCGTCGATGCTGGCTTCGGTGGTGAACAACGTGTGGAAATGCGCAGCGATACGTTGCCAGTTGGCGTTGAAATCACCCGCACTTTGCGATTGGGTCAGTATGCCTAGCAGGTGGTTTACCAGTTTTTCGTGAGCTTCGGTGGCGTTGATGTGCTGCGTTTCCAATTGATCACACAGCGCCATCAGCTCATCGACTTTGGCGACGATGCGGTGTTGCTCGGCGACAGGAGGAAGTGGAAAAGGATTCGATTCCACAAATTCTTTTGGCAATCTCTTTTGTCCAGCAGTGCCAGTCATTTTTGTCTCACCCATTAGTAAAAACTTTGGAGACTTTAAATAAGCTAAGACATAACGTGGGGCAAGAGTCTTATTGTGTTGCTGCTAACTGAAAACTGACCACCTGTGCTAATTGAAATTTGACTAGGTGAAATAGTGGTATAGCGTACTATACCACTGTGGATAAGTCGA
>NZ_FNUX01000074.1 GCF_900108305.1 Nitrosomonas ureae | reverse complement strand
GCTATTAAGTTTACCGTTACCGAAACATTATCCCCAGGCATCACCATCTCCGTTCCCGCAGGCAATTCTATCGCTCCCGTCACGTCTGTCGTTCTAAAATAAAATTGTGGGCGATAGCCGGGGAAAAACGGAGTATGCCTTCCACCTTCTTCCTTACTTAACACATAAATCTCCGCCGTGAATTTGGTATGAGGCGATATACTGCCAGGCTTCGCCAACACTTGACCTCGCTCCACTTCTTCACGCTTCGTGCCACGCAGAAGTATCCCCACATTATCTCCTGCCTGCCCCTGATCCAGAAGCTTACGAAACATTTCAACCCCTGTGCATACTGTCTTTAGAGTCGGCTTGAGACCTACTATCTCGATCTCTTCACCCACTTTGATTATGCCTCTCTCTACACGACCCGTCACAACCGTTCCGCGACCAGATATTGAAAATACATCTTCAACCGGCATAATAAAGGCACCATCAATAGCGCGCTCCGGTTGGGGAATGTAACTATCCAGCGCATCCGCTAATTTCAGAATAGAAGCTTCACCAATATCACTTTGATCTCCTTCAAGTGCTTTCAACGCCGATCCAACTATAATCGGCGTATCATCACCCGGAAAATCGTATTTCGATAACAGTTCACGTATCTCCATCTCCACCAATTCAATCAGCTCCGCATCATCAACCATGTCCGCTTTATTCATGTACACAATGATGTAAGGAACACCTACTTGGCGCGCCAACAAAATATGTTCTCGCGTCTGTGGCATCGGGCCATCAGCCGCAGACACCACCAATATCGCTCCATCCATTTGGGCCGCGCCCGTAATCATATTCTTCACGTAATCCGCATGACCCGGGCAATCCACATGCGCATAATGACGCTTATCCGTCTCATATTCAACATGAGCTGTATTTATCGTTATCCCGCGCGCACGCTCTTCCGGCGCTGAGTCAATTTGATCATAACTCTTCGCTTCTCCACCAAACTTCTTCGTCAATATCGTCGTAATTGCCGCCGTAAGCGTAGTCTTACCATGATCCACGTGCCCTATCGTTCCAACATTTACATGTGGCTTCGA
>NZ_FNUX01000061.1 GCF_900108305.1 Nitrosomonas ureae | reverse complement strand
GTCGCTCCCGTGATGTCATCGGCTAACCTCCGTGAAAATATTCGAGGATAGCCAGATCTATTTCTAATTTTTAGATGGTCGGGTTGGACGCTTACGATCCGGTGCCACCAATGACCAGTATGTTGCGGTGCCTGCGCACAGCCTCTTTGATGACATCAGAGTATCTGGGCGACAACACACCGGTTTCTACATACTGTTCGAGTGTAAAAATCTTGATGGCTTTTTTACGGATAGCAAATGTGGGGGATGAAACAATGGGAGGTAGTTGACCGGCAAAGCGTGAACTATCGAGCGGGAATTCACCTTCAATCATCGGGTTGAATCGATTGACTGCTTTACCGTGGAAACCTGCAACCGTTTTGATGACGGCTTCAACCTGGGCAGCCTGGATATTTCCGATATGTTGTATCTTTTGACCCAGCTTCTCTTGCCAGATACGGCCATCGGCATTGACCATGATTTCAACCGTCTCAGGATCCTGCAATGCGGACAATATTTCCCTTGCATCGCGCTCCAGCTTGCTCTTAGCGCGATCCTTAACGGTTGTGATGTGAGGCAATTGATCTTGCAGTGTCATGCGAGTACTCCAACAACTTACACATGACATTACAATATAACGAATATTATTTTAGTGCAACTCCTTTTAGTTATTTTTTAATTTCTTTGCTTCTTTCGATAAGAATGCTCTATTCTTCTTATCCCATTGCTCGACCTGAAAAGCTTCATATTCACTCAGAACGCCTCCTTTCCAAACAAAGCCTTTAGGTAAGCGCTTTAACTTTCGATTGGCCAATGCCTCAAGATCGACTGCATTCATATCCGAGCTATCCAACAGCATAGGTAACGGGGTCTCGAGCGCCTCTGCAATCGCCTCCATAATCCTAAGCGATGGATTAGCCTTGTCATTCGTCAGATCCGTAAAGAATGCGATGGATACCCCCGCCTTCTTTGCCAGTTCCGATTTGGTCACGCCTTTTTCATCGAGGATGCGTAGAATATTTGTGATGAGTATCAAATTGTACATATAATAGCCCTGTCATTTCTAGGGTTTAAGCAGCTTAACTAATCGGCGCCATTGTTTTGCAGTAGTTTTGCTGCTATTTTAATCCAAAATAAAAACATAAATTCATTAATTTCAATGGAGGGCTAATTAATAGTTTCGTTATATACATGGCTTATGGATGCTAATTAATAAATAAGATATGCATATCAATCATACTTACAAAACCAATCACATCATTGATTTATATCATTGTTATTAATATTAATCATTGTTCTTATAAGCATATGGATAGAGGGTAGACGAGTAACTGACGGGAAATCTGGAGAATCTGGAAACGTAACCCGTTTTCTGAAACGAGAGATCAGTCATTCAATGATAAATTGAACAAGAATAACAAAAATTCAAAAGTGCGAAGACAATTTTTTGCGCGGTTTGATTTGTTGATGACTGCACCCATAGCCTCTATCTGCCCAATCATAAAATGGACAAAATTATTTGATTCAAATAAATATTTTTGCCCGATATAACGAACACGAGTTAAGCTTAAGATAAAAATGACAGGAAAAAAGAAGGAAAATAAAAATAGGCTTGTTGCGCCTATCGGCGCGACAGAAATTGATATCACGCTGATCAGTGAAGATATCAATCAACCCAGAAAAGAATTCAATAAAGAAACGTTAAGAGAATTAACGGAGACTGTTAAATTACGCGGGGTAAAATCACCCATATCGGTACGCCCCAATCCGGATAAACCTGGAACCTATATCATCAATCATGGTGCAAGACGTTATCGTGCCAGTATCGATGCCGGGTTAAGAAACATTCCTGCATTCATTGATACCGATTACAGCGAAGCTGATCAAGTAATCGAGAATCTGCAAAGAGATAATTTAACCTCCAGAGAGATCGCTGACTTTATTGGACGGCAACTTGCAGCCGGGAAAACCAAATCCGAAATTGCCAGGCTGATCGGCAAAACCAATCCTTATATCACCATGCACGCTGCACTTCTTGATTTGCCTGATCCACTAGGAGAAGTGTACCGGACAGGCCGTTGCACCGATGTCACAGCACTCTATGATTTAACAAGGCTGTATAAAGCCAATAAAGAGGAAGTAATCACCTGGCTGGCGCTCAGTACGCAAGAAGAGATATCACGATTGGATGTATATCATTTCAGTCAATTCTTAAAGCTAAAAAAAACGCCCCCATCTAATTCTGCGGATGATCAAGTAATTAATGCTGAAGGCAAATCGAATACGACTCTCGATAACAACAACGATCAAAAACAAAGCACCTCACTTCCATTGCTGGACTCTATATACAATCTGATTAAAAAAGACAAACGCAAGCCACATGATTTAATGCAAGATCTATCTAGTGAAAATAAAGAATTTCTCCAAAGCAAAATAAAGAATTATTTTGAGCAAGGCAGGAATTGTTCAAATATCGTTCAGTTCACCATCAAAGCATTGCAAGATGGCAGCTTCTCAGCCAAAGGGAGCGGCGCACTGCAATTGATTGCCTTTTTGCACGGCATGGAAAGATCAGAGTCTTTTGATCTCATGAAAATACTGGAAGAAATTGCCGGACAACAGGAAGCAGGATAATTTAATCTTGCCAGTAATCCTACTTATAACTAATTTGAAATGACGACACCCGACAAGCTACGAATGATTGTAATGAATGGACAAAAGATTCTACAAACTCAGAATAATAATGAATGGGAAACGACTGGTACTATCAAGAAGGTCGATGAAGGTATCAAGCCGGGCGTCTACAATATTTATTTAGGTACAGCACCCGTTGATAAAAACCAGTATCAAGGACAAATTATTTATATTGATAGAGAGAATTCTGTTTTTTATCAGCAGGTCAAGAAGGATTTTATTGTGCACCGACTAAATGCTGTTGATGGCAAGCCTATTGCTGGCAAAGATGTGGTTATTGCGTATGATGGGGAGAAAGCTACGTTAACTCTAACGGATACGCTTAAGAATAAAAGATCGTTGAAAATGTGATCGGGTGTAAGCGTCCAACCCCACCACCTATTATTGCTTCAATTTAAGTGATTGAATGAATTCCGGCGCAAATGGCAACAACTCGTCAATGCGGCTGT
>NZ_FNUX01000062.1 GCF_900108305.1 Nitrosomonas ureae | reverse complement strand
TCAACGGCGTTAAGTTCGTTAACGGTATTAAACAAACAGCAGATCAAAAACAGAATGCCGCTTGATTCCCTATACACCAGATTTGACTATAGCTCGGCACGCCGTGGCTGTTGCTGATTCTGACGTATATAACCATTTCATTGTTAACTGAAGTTATTACCAATAATGCCGCAGCGCTTTTAATGTTGCCGATTGTGTTGGAGATCACAGAAAAAGCCGATTTGAATAATGTTCCTTTTGTATTTGCCATCATGATGGCGGCCTCCGCCAGCTTTGCGACACCTCTAGGATATCAAACCAATATGATGGTGTATGGGCCTGGCGAATATCGTTTCATTGACTTTCTCCGAGCAGGTATTCCAATGAATATCATTGCAGGTGTGGTCACTATCACGGTTTTATTGATTGGATGGCCGTTGACTAAATGATTTGGATGAATCAATTAAAGAATGAAATAAAGCATATATTCTTTTTATTTTCATCGATCCTGATGAATGATTATCTTCTATCATAGTTGCAACTGATTAAGCCTACCGGAGAAAACTGTACATGTCATTAAAAAGGTCAATTAATGAATTTGGAGCTTATCTAGGTGATAAAGGATCATTGCTGGAAAAGAATTATCCGAGAATTGCAGAAATGATCCAATTACACTGGGGATATAAAGAGATTTATCAATACATCAATAAATTACTTGTGGTTGATAAGGATAGAGACAGGCAGGGATTTCCAGTACAGGTATTGCAGGAGATCTATAAATTACAAGAGATACATGAAAGGCTATTTCCTGATTTAGAAGCGTTATCAAGTGGTTGATTGCAATATTATTCCTGAAGTTGTAAACAAAAACTTAATTTCTTACTCACCTTCCTGCTGATATCAAACGCGATAGCGGATCTTCCAGTAGCAGGACGGCTTTTCCTGTCGAACAAGATATGTAAACGTATTCGTATTGCAGTCGATCGAGTCGCCGAATATTGTACTACGGCATCTGTGCAGCTCCTTAAAACTGTCATTGCAGAAATTCTATCAAGTAACCTTTCTGGTACAGATATATAAACTCTATCGAAGGACTTGGGGCGATCCGGATATTGATTTTATGCAAGTGATTATAATCTTTGCATTATCTCAAGACACGCTGTTGCGAACACCGATACAAACATTAATTGACGAGAGATAGATATAACACGATAAAATCACTACTTTGGATCAAGCTGAACTTGGCCAGATAGTTATTTCGACAAATCGAATGATTATCAGACCAACATTTCTACAAGGAAGTCTTATACTTTTCAACTGATGTTAGCTACATTATTCCTGATTACAACTGTAATACTGGCCATCTTGACAATACTACCGCTCAGCCGCTATGAGGCATGGTGGGTACGGGGGCTCGATTTTCCACGATTGCAACTTTTTTGGGCGCTATTGTTTACACTTGTCTTGGAATTGCTGTTGCTCGATTTGTCATCGTGGCAAACATGGGGACTCATTGTGGTTGTATTAGCTTGCCTAGGCTATCAAGCATGGTGGATTGTTCCTTATACGCGGATATTCCCGTTAGAAGTAAAGGCCGCAAATAATTCTGATAATAAAGGTCGAATCAAAATTATTACCGCCAATGTCTTGATGACAAATCGAAACGCGCAAGCATTGATTGCACTGATTCGCGAATGTCAGCCGGATATTCTGGTAACCCTGGAATCGGATATCTGGTGGCAAACGCAGCTGGATGTCCTGGAAATCGATTACCCCTATACGATCAAATGCCCGCTGGATAATCTTTATGGCATGCACGTTTATTCCAGATTTCCAATGATGAATACTCAAATTGAATATCTGGTGGAACCGGACAAGCCGTCAATGCACGCGCTTGTACTTCTGTCATCGGGACACAAAGTTCGCATACATTTCCTGCATCCGGCACCCCCCAGCCCAACGGAAAATAGCGAATCTTCCGAACGTGACGCAGAGCTTGTGATCATTGCCAAAAGTGTCGCCGATACCAACGTTCCGGCTATCGTAACCGGAGATTTGAATGACGTGGCCTGGTCTGCAACCACGCGGTTATTCAGAAAAATAAGTGGATTGCTTGATCCAAGAGTGGGTCGCGGTATGTTTAATACTTTTCATGCCCACTACTGGTTCTTACGTTGGCCGCTAGATCATCTGTTTCACAGTAAGCACTTTTCACTTCAGAATTTGGAAAGACTCAGAAGCTTTGGTTCGGATCATTACGCACTCTTCACCGAGTTAGTACTTACCGCTGACCGTAATAATGAAGATAACGGCCTGGACGCAGATGCCGATGATTTGGCCTGGGCTAAGCGCAAAACAGAAAACCAGAATGTTAGCAAGAGTGATGTTCCCCAACCGGAGAAACATTCAGTAACCTAGCACATTATCTGATGTGTCAAAATTTTTTCCCGATACGGGATTATTCACAGGCTACGGAGGTGCGAGAACATGCATTCAGGCAATTTGTCCGCAAGAAAATCACCTGCGAGTTGTTCGGTGGGATACATAGACGACTGGGATGGCTTGATTTACTGGTATGTAAAATACATCGGACAACACGCAGAATTCCTAAAAGAGAAGTATCTTAACTCCTGGTATCGTGCTGCTAAAAGTGCAATTGAACACAATGCGACGCTCAATCGGACTCGGCCTGCCAGGGCGGAGCGAATCAAAGTCTGATCAAGAATCCAGGATCAATTCAAGATACCGCTCCTGTTACCTCAGCAAGAAGTACAATGCACGTAAATAGTAATGGAGTTGTCCCAATTTGACGGACATTTTTTTCATGGAGTCGAGAGAGTCTCGACCTGTGAAAGCGGATTGCAGTTTATCGCGATTTGATTATTCCCATTCAGTTTTCTCTCAAAATTGTTTGGTGATAAGTATCCCAGCCCGGAATGCCTGCGAGTTGGGTTGTACCATGACTCGATCCAGGTGAATATG
>NZ_FNUX01000064.1 GCF_900108305.1 Nitrosomonas ureae | reverse complement strand
TGTTGCTGCTAACTGAAAACTGACCACCTGTGCTAATTGAAATTTGACTAGGTGAAATAGTGGTATAGCGTACTATACCACTGTGGATAAGTCGACCAAACTGAGATGGTTTTGCCTCCTGATGATGTTGAGCATGATAGTAGTCGATTAGAAATCCGCGTGCTCTGCTGACGGCGAGTATTTTTCTTTTTCTCGCGACTGAATTCGCTCCTTGGCGGTTGCGCTACTGTGCTTGAAGCGGAACGACTCGTTGCCGGTTTCAATAATGTGACAATGATGAGTCAGTCGATCCAATAGCGCGGTAGTCATTTTGGCGTCAATGAACACGTTGCTCCATTCTGCAAATGTCAGATTGGTTGTGATGATGACGCTGGTTCGTTCATAGAGTTTGGAGAGCATATGGAACAGCAAGGCGCCACCGGCCTGTGAGAATGGCAAATAGCCGAGCTCATCTAGAATGACTAAATCCATCTGCATTAATCTAAGCGCCAATCTTCCTTGTTTACCAGCGGCTTTTTCCTGCTCCAGCGTGTTGACCAGATCTACCGTAGAGTAAAAACGCACTCTTTTACTGTGACACTGGATACCTGAGATACCAATTGCAGTTGCAAGATGGGTCTTGCCTGTACCGGTGCCACCGACCAGTACCAGATTTTGTGCGGCAGCAGTAAATTCCATGGCGGTCAATTGATTGATTAGTTGCTCATCCACTTTGGATTGGCTGAAATCGAAACCCTGTAAATCACGATGAATTGGAAATCTGGCGGCATTGATCTGATAGCGAATAGAGCGAATGCTTCGATCGATCAATTCAGCTTGCAATAATTGGCGCAGTAATTCTGCCGATGAATCAAGCAAAGTAGTCGCGCTTGATGTGTTCTGGTTTTGCAAATCTGTATAGCAGTCCGCCATGCCATACAATTTGAGCGCCTTGAGTCGAGCAATGATTTCAGACATATGGCACCTCTTGCGTATTAAGGCTGTCATAGCGTGATGTATTTGCCAACGGTTCTTCATCAAGTTTTAGACTGGTTTCCACCTGCACTGGAAGCTGAGATTGATTAAGGCGCGCCAGCACATTCAGTACATGTTCGGCGCTGGTTACACCCGATTCCAGCACCAGCTCGACTGCAACCAAAACGGCTTCCAAGCCATGTAACGGCACAAAGCCAAGTACCTTGGCCATGATTCGGTCACCCTGTTGCCGCTCTCGTCTTCGTAATGCTGCTTGCAATTGTGCAAAAGGTGCTGGCATATCGGTGAATGGTGCACCGTTGCGTAAAGCACCGGGTTTTTTCTCAATAAGTGGAATATAGTGCTGCCAGTCATAACTGACCTGGTCACGATCGAGTAGGCGCGTATGGCAAGCAACGATCGTGTTACCGGAAGATAGATCGACTCGGTTTGAATAGAGATGCACCATTACTTTCTGATTGGCCAGATAACAAGGAACGGAATAACGGTTACGCTGCACCGTCACCAGACAAGTGCTGGAAACACGTGCCAACACTTCTATGTAACCATCAAACGGCGTTGGCATCGGCATCAAATACAGTTGCTCTTGTTCAAGCGCATCGGCGATGTTAATGCCAGCATAGTTCGGATGCGGCAGTTGCGTCCACAGGGTACGGCAACGTGCTTCTAGCCAGACGTTGAGTTCTGCGAATGAACTGAACTGTTGCTGTTTGGCTTCCGTCCAGATGTGGCGACGGGTATCTTGAACATTCTTCTCAACGATCCCTTTCTCCCAACCAGAAGCAACATTGCAGAAATCCGGATCGAACAGATAGTGTGCCGTCATGGCAAAAAAGCGTGTATTGACAATGCGACCATTGCCTTTAGAGATCTTGTTCACAGCGGTCTTCATGTTGTCGTAAATGCCGCGCCTTGCAATTCCTCCTAAAGCTGCAAATGCCCTGGTGTGCGCATCGAACAACATCTCATGGCTTTGTGACGGATAGCCCGATAACATGAAAGCACGACTGGCACATAGCTTCGTGTGCGCAGCAAGGATCTTGCGATGAATGCCGCCAATCACCAACCACTCTTCGCTCCAATCGAACTGAAATGCTTCACCCAATTCAAACTTAAGCGGAACATAGGCGGATTTACCCTCGACTGTGGCCGTGTGGTTGCGCAAGTTGCGTAGAAACCGGGTGACGGTAGCATAGCAGCCAGTAAAACCTTCCTTCTTTATTGCATTGAACAACATTAATGCTGTACGCCGATCCCGCTTAGGGCGGTGTGCATCAGCTTTCAATGCCAATAATAGACTCGGTTCAAACGGTGTCAGCAAACCCGCAACCTTGGCCCTCCGGTACTTAGTGGCACTTCCATTCGGTTCCTTGAGCCATTTCTTAATCGTATTGCGTGACAAACTTGTGCGCTGTTGAATCTCACTGATAGACAGATGTTCACGGTAAAACATCCGCCGGATCTTTGCATACATAACCATGGTAATCACTCCTTTTACCCCCGCTTAAAAATTAAGCAGGATACGTGGATTACCTGGTCAAAATTCAGTTAGCACAAACAGCCTTTTCTGGTCAGTTTTGAGTTAGCGTCAACA
>NZ_FNUX01000066.1 GCF_900108305.1 Nitrosomonas ureae | reverse complement strand
ACGAAGACGAAGACGAAGACGAAGAAGAGGACAGTGCCAGTGATGAGGCTGATAGCGAAGATGAAGATGAAGATGAAGATGATGAGGAATAATTCACTTCGCGCAGTAGTAAGTTATTTACCTTGATCTTCGTAAAAAGATAATATTTGAGCTTCAATAAAGTTAACAGAGCAATTTTAACAAAGAATCTGCATATGTTTTGTGCAGATTCTTTTTGTATTTTTGAGAACTAAATTATGTGTGGATTTGCACTTGATTTCATTGTATTAAGATCTTCAGGGTTTAATTACTAGGTTTGATTCTTCGCTCCTTACGACGAGGCGCTTTATTGTTAAATAAAATTAAAGAGGTAATTTTTGTAATATATGAGTAGTAACATCTCATTTGAACAACTCGGTTTATCAGCTAATTTGTTGCGAGCCATATCTGAACAAGGGTATACAAACCCCACGCCGATTCAACAACAGGCTATACCTATAATTCTGAAAGGTTTTGACGTCATGGGTGGAGCTCAGACTGGCACAGGTAAAACAGCGGGTTTTACTCTTCCTATGTTGCAAAAATTAGAGAGTTATGCCAATAGCAGTACATCACCTGCAAAACATCCAACACGTGCATTGATCTTGGTGCCGACCAGAGAGCTTGCGATACAAGTTTATGAGAGCGTTAGAGCGTACGGAAAATATGTGGCATTAAAATCAACAGTGATCTATGGTGGTGTAAATATCGATGTACAGATTGCAGCTATACGTTCTGGCGTGGAAATCCTGGTAGCAACGCCAGGGCGTTTATTGGATCATCTTCAACAAAAAAATTTGATACTTTCAAAAGTTGAGATATTGATTCTTGATGAAGCCGATCGAATGCTGGATATGGGATTTTTGCCGGATATAAAGCAAATAATTCAGATGTTACCCGATCAACGACAGAATTTAATGTTTTCCGCAACGTTCTCAGGAGAGATCAAGAAACTTGCAGGAAAAATTTTGAAGAACCCGATATTGATTGAAGTGGCCAAGCAGAATTCAGTCAGTGATCTGATTTCACATATAGTTTATTATGTAGAATCAAAAAATAAGCAAGAATTTCTAATCGATATGATCAAGAAAAAAAACTTGCAGCAAGTACTGATTTTTACACGTACTAAACATGGGGCGGATCATCTGACGCAAATATTAAATAATCGAGAGATCTTGAGCTCCGCGATACACGGCGATAGAAATCAACTGCAACGAACTCAAGCTTTGGATAATTTTAAATGTGGTTTAATCCGAGTCCTTGTTGCGACTGATGTTGCAGCACGTGGTCTTGATATTGAAGAATTAACCCATGTAATTAATTTTGAACTACCTAATAATCCAGAAGATTACGTGCATCGCATTGGAAGAACAGGGCGTGCGGGAGCTAAAGGATTTGCAATTTCTTTTGTTAGCAGAGAAGAGACTATCCTATTGGGCGGCATAGAAAGATTGTTAGGGATTAAGATTCAAGTAGAGGAAAGTAATTTTGGATTAAAGAATCAGCAAGCTGAGTTTCCAAATAAAACAAAAACAATTGAAGGGCAAAAAAAATCGAGAGCTTTTTCCTTTAAGAGAGAGCCTATATCAAAGAGGTCAAGAAGGATCGAGAAAATAGAAGATCCGTTGTTTTCACAACCCTATGTATCGAAATGCCCGGATTTGTTATCAATTCAAGTGGGAACTGGTAAATCCAATAAGCAAATTATTCATAAGCAATATCCAAGTAAAACATTACCCGCTCTGTTTATCCCGCCTGTAACCGACAAACAAAAATAAACTAGATTGTCCAAATATGTTTACTTAGTCATCCCTGAAAAAAGTACCCAACAATTGTTGTTGAGAAATTGAATCTGATATTTCCATTCAATGTGGAGAATAACTTTGGTTGGTTGGAT
>NZ_FNUX01000067.1 GCF_900108305.1 Nitrosomonas ureae | reverse complement strand
CAGCGCCATTTTAACATCTTCGGTCGCTATGATCACTAACATACAGTGCATTTATAACTAATATCAAATGCTTAAGGGTTTTTCAGAATCGACTAATTATATCTCTCTGCTCATTCAGTGCTATTGCAGAAGAAAGTCATTTAGATCAAGCGATTAAACATGCGGAGGCAGCGGTCAGTGCAGCTGATGGAAAAGCTATCGCTAAACATGCTGGAGAAGCAAAAACCCATGCAAATGCATCTAAATCCGAAAAAACTTCTGTGAAGAATGTCGGCTCGCATTTAGATGCAGGTATTAAAAGCTTGGATGAAGCCATTAAGCAGGGTAACCTCGGTGCCACAGATTTAGCAAAAAAAGCTGCGGAACAAGCAGTGACTCATTTAAAACAAGCTGCTTAAAAATTTAATTCGTTTCAGTAGCAATATAAAAAGCAGTGGGTGAATCCCCACTGCTTTTTATATTTTGGACTCAAGCATAAGAATACATTAATCTTTGGGAGAAGAAATTTAAGGCTTTAGAAACTAAACAACAGATACCGCAGGAATATTTATCGCTATATTTATTTCTAATAAAATCAGAGTTAGTCCACTCCATTACTCACTCCATGCCTCTCCTCGATATCATGTGGTCCGATTGGTAGACTTTCAAACAAGCATAGAATAATAATTGAAAATGAAATGCGCTGACTGACATAGAAATGCTCCTGTCAAACGCGTATTAACTGTATCTGAATAGAGTATCAGCGGCTTTATAATAAAATGCCGGAAAAGATTTGTGCGCTAACATACATTGGATACGTATAATAGAAATGTACTGGATAGTTTGAAAGCATAGTGTTGCTCATTCTTCTTTATTCTTTATTCTTTATTCATACAGTATGGAGACTGACGTGACCGAAAAACATATCAACCCTCAAAAAAATCACCTCCTGGCTTCATTACCTGAAGCAGAATACGATCGTATTTTTCCTCACCTTGAGCTTATCCAGATGCCTCTGGGCAATGTTATTTACGAATCCGGAGAAAAACTCCATTACGTCTATTTCCCAACGGATTGCATCATATCGCTGCTTTATGTGATGGAGAATGGTGCTTCAGCGGAAATTGCAGTGGTCGGCTTTGAAGGGGTTGTCGGCGTTGCTCTCTTTATGGGCGGACAAACGATGCCAAATCGTGCTGTAGTACAGAGTGCAGGATATTGTTACCGAATACGACAGAAACAATTTATGGAAGAATTTAACCGTCACGGTGCCGTGCTTCATAATTTGCTGAAGTTACACCCAAGCCCTTATCACCCAAATGGCACAAACGGCGGTTTGTAACCGGCATCATTCGATTGATCAACAACTTTGCCGCTGGCTGCTGCTCAGTCTCGATCGACTTCCTTCCAATGAACTAGCCATGACCCAGGAATTGATCGGCAATATGTTAGGCGTACGCCGTGAAGGTGTTACTGAAGCTGCAGGGAAATTGCAGCAAGCCGGATTGATTCAATACATCCGAGGCCACATCACCGTGATAGATCGGAAGGGATTGGAAGCGCGAGTATGTGAATGTTATGAAGTAGTTCGAAAAGAATCCGAGCGTATACTTCATTCCTGATTTCATTCTTTCCAATTGCATAACTTGTTATTCATTCATTTAATAAACTAATTGTCACTCCATTTTTCGCGGATTAAGCGAAAAATATTTATTATCGTGCAAATATCTTAAAGTAAATTGATAGCTTTGCATGAAAAGGTTAATTAGTCGATTCTGAAAAACCCTTAAGCATTTGATATTAGTTATAAATGCACTGTATGTTAGTGATCATAGCGACCGAAGATGTTAAAATGGCGCTG
>NZ_FNUX01000072.1 GCF_900108305.1 Nitrosomonas ureae | reverse complement strand
AATGCTAAGAAATAGTAGTACGATTCATCAACCGAATCTGTTTGGAACAGATTTGTTGATGCAGCTTGATCCCGGTGATCCATTGCTGAAGCTTGCATCAGCGATACCGTGGCAAGAATTTGAGGAATCGTTTTCCATTCATTACACAGCAACGACAGGAGCACCGAGTAAGCCGATCCGTTTGATGGTTGGGTTATTGGTTCTCAAGCAGTTAGAGAATTTGAGTGATGAAGCGGTAGTGTTGCAGTGGAAACGCAATCCTTATTACCAGGCATTTTGCGGCATGAAGGAATTCCAGCGAAGGTTTCCTTGCCACAGTACCGAACTGGTGCATTTTCGTAAACGCATCGGTGCTGAAGGGGTTGAGCGGATTTTCCGCATGAGCGTTGGATTGCATGGTCGTGCGGCGTTGGAAGATACGGTTCATATTGATACGACGGTGCAAGAAAAGAACATCACTTATCCGACGGATAGCAAACTGGCGATCAGAATCATTAATCGCCTGAACAAGATCGGTAAAGCACATGGTGTCTCTCAACGGCGTACATTCGTCAAAGAAGTGAAATCATTGCGCCTGGTTATCCGGCATTTTCGTCACGTTACCAAAAGAGCGAAAGCAAAACGGGCACTCAAACGATTGAGAACCATTGCCGGTATTTTGATACGGGAATTGCGCAGAGAATTGCCGCAACACTGTTTGTTTGAGCGCTACCAGAAGGATTTTCTACTGTATGAGCGGGTTCTGGCGCAGCAGCCGAAAGATAAAAACAAGATCTACTCGTTGCATGAACCGCAAGTATACTGTGTGGCCAAGGGAAAAGACCACAAGCAATACGAGTACGGCAGCAAAGCATCGATTGCCAGTACCGCGCAAGGTAATTTAATCGTCGGCGTGGTCAGTCACGAACAAAACCAACATGACAGTCATACGTTACCGGAAATACTGTGTCATGTTGAAGCATCGCGCGGCAAAGCCGTCAAGCAGGCGGTGTGTGATCGTGGTTACCGTGGTAAACGTGAAGTCAATGGCACCCGAATCATTTTACCGGGGAAAGCGCTCAAACGAGATTCACGCTACCAGAAAGATAAAAAGCGCAAACAATGCAGAAGACGTGCAGCGATTGAGCCGGTTATCGGTCACCTGAAATCGGATTACAGATTGGCGAGAAACTTCTTGAAAGGAACCATTGGCGATCGTATCAATTTATTGATGGCCGCTTGCGCATGGAATCTGAAACAATGGCTGCTGGCCATTTTTTGGTTGTCTTTTCCATGGAGAAAGCTGCAAAATTTCCCAATCTTTCGATGAAAATCCAACCAACCAAAGTTATTCTCCACATTGA